>JBDTVS010000198.1:0-4030 GCA_040007095.1 Acidobacteriota bacterium | reverse complement strand
TCGCGAGCAATCTCCTGGATCCGGCGTCAGAAGATTCGTAACGAGCAGTCGCGCCGCGTAGATTCAGAAGCGATCCAAGGCCGAAGGGACTGGCTCGTTGGCACGCGCGATACAATCCCCTCATGAAACGAGCGACAACACTCGGGGCCATCGTCGTTTTGCTGGTGATCGCGTGGGGCCGAACCGCTCCTCGTGCGCAGTCCGGCGCCGGACCGTCGCTCGTCGGGACGTGGCTGCTGACCTCCGAGCAGATGCACGCGGACAGCGACAGGCCGACGGCGGCGCAAGGCGCCAGGGGCGTGCTCATCCTGGACGGGGCCGGGCACTACTTCGAGCTGGTCGATCGGACGGTGCCAGCCGCGCTGGCCACCGACCTCTCTGAGGCGCAGCTGCGCTTCTACCGGGTGAGCGGATCATGGGGCCACTACGAGGCCGACCGCGCCCGCGGCCGCATCGCGTTCGAGGCCTTCGCCGGCCGCAGCGCGAACCAGACGGGCGCCAAGTTCAGCCGCACGTTCACCATGGCCCCGGTGCCCGACGATCAGGATCTTCTCACCACGATGTCCCAACCCGGCGAGCTCCACACGCTGGGCATCACCCGCCGCGTCTGGCAGCGGGTGCCGACGATGATGGGGTTCCCCCAGGAGACACGCGCGGTCATGGGCTTCTGGCACCACGAGGTGGAGGGCCAGAAGCGAGCCGACAATGGCGAGAAGCTCTCCGAGGTCATGCGGGATCCCAGTGTGATCGTCTATACGCCCGCCGGTTTCGCCGGTGTGCACTTCCCGACGCGCACGCGGACCAGGTTCGCCGCCGGCGAACCCACTGACGCCGAGGCCCGCCAGGACGGCAACTATCTCGGCTACTACGCGGCGCTCGGGCTCTACCCGGGAGGCCGCCATCAGGGTTTGATCTTCCACAACATCCTTGGCGGCAGCATGACGGCCGGGACCACGCTGCGCCGCTTCTTCGATCTCGAGGGCGAAGTGGTTCACCTGACCTTCCCCCCGACCCTGAACCGCCAGGGGATTAGGAGCTCGACTTACGTCAATCTCCGCCGGCTCAGCGACGTCAACGATATGCTGGGACGCTAGCCGACCGCCCCATTCGGGCGGCCATCCGATTCGAGAACCTCTCTGCTTGCCGAAGGGAGTATGAGCTCCGGATGCACCAGCCTACGGTAGAGCTTGAAAGCTAGGCGAATAAAAGACGAGTGCGTGTTGTCGCTCAGGGAGTGTTAACCAGGAAGGGGCGCTTCTGCTCAGCGAGCAGTGACCATCTGGCACGAGCATCCCCGCCAGGAAATGTGGGCTTGTGGTGCACCCAACGCACCGTCGTGCTGGTCAGCGCCCGCCGAGCAAGGGCGGTCAGTTTCTGCCCGCAGCGTTGACGTCGCGAATGGCGGCCGCACGCCGAGCACGCGTGGAGGCCGACCGATCGGCTTTCTGCAAGACGTGCCCGTCGTTCAACGCAGCTGCGTGAAGCCCCGGCAGTGAACGACCGTTTCCACTACCATCCTGAGGGATCCGATTCGCGTCGCGGCGACTGCCGGAGTAGCGAAAGGCAGCACTGTGTTGGTAGCGACCCGCAATCATCGATGGCGGTTCGCCGGCTCGAATGGCGAGAACTCGCACGCCACACGCAGAATGTCCGCGGAGATACCTCGGCACTCTATTTAGGCCCGGTTTGCTGATACTCCGGTGCAAGCTCCCTGCAGGCCTCGACCCTGAACGGCGCATCCGCCGGCAGGACACTATCGGAATCGACGTACTTGGCCGCGAAGTACACGGGATCTTCGGCGACGATGCCGCGGGTGAGCTCGAGGGTTATGGGATTCAGCGCGAAGCGCTCGACGACGTGCAGTTTAGTGCTGTGAGGGAGGTTGCCTGCCAGGCTGCCGGGCTCGAAACCAACCGTGTCGACGACGAGCGTGTCGCCGTCCCAGCGGCCGATTGAATGACCGGCGCGGCTCGGCGCGATGTTCGCCGGGTGCACGGCCATGTTCATATGCACGGTCCGGGTGATGCCGGCGCCGTACTCCATCTTGATGGCGGTCGCGCTCTGCGTGATGCGGTTGACCGCGCCGTCGAACACCCAGTCGAACAGGATGCTCGTGATCTGACAGGAGAGCCGCGGGTTCTCCGACGTCGGCCGCTTGCCCAGGGCGTCTGCCGCCGCACGTCCTGCCGCGGTCAACGTTACTGGCGGCGGGAACCAGCCAGCGGGACCTTTTGGCATCGGCAGTTTGCCGGCCCTGATCTCAGCGGCCTGGCTGATTGGGACGAGCCCGACGCGCCCGCCTGGCGGCGTTGCCAGGACGTGTTGCTCCTGCGCCCAGTCCCCGCCGAGGTTCGGCTTGCCGTTCGGCAGCCGGAGAGGTCGTTTCGTGCGATTGACGGATTTCGCGTCGCTCAACTGCTGATAGCGCTCGAGCGTCGGAGCATTGCCAAGCGTCAACGTCTCCACAGTGCACGCAGTGGGATCCTCCCGATGCGGGTGGCCCGTCACCTTGATGATCGCGCCGGGGACGAACATGTCTGGCGACCAACCCGAGCGCCGGAGCGTCGTGGCGGACCGCATCTCGCATTTCATCGCGATGACCTTACCGTCATTACCGACGACATCGAAATAGACATACGAATGCGGATTGACGAAGGCAAGCCGCGTCAGCTTGCCTTCGAGTTCCATGTTCTTCCTTGGATCGTAGAGGCCGGCGCCGTGGTGCGCGTAGGCGCGTTCGACGAGCCCCGGTACCGTGAGCAGGATGGCGACGATTGACGCATCTGCCATTCTTGTCATCTTTGTCCCCCTCGACGTCCTCGACCCGTCCGACCACGTGGCGAACATTGTCTCACTCTTCCGTCCAGACCTTCGACCAGGGCCACGACGAGTGTGGTGACGTCGTCAGACCTAGTCCCTAGTGAGACGGCCTTCGGTTCTCGGGGAATCGGGCCGGCGTGCACCCGGGATTTGACCCTGTGAGGTGCGAAACTCGGTCGAGGACGCATCCCCTGGAAATGGGCGTGTCGACGCCCTCGAAGAGGCTCGGCCTCGGAAGCCTCGGCCCGATCTTGAGACTCCCGAGCTTGCAGCTGTGCGCATAAAATCCATCGGCCGCTCTTGGTGGATTCAGGTCGCTGGACCGGGTACGGGCCTTCGGATAGATTGTGGCTATGGCAAGCAAAACGATCGAGGCTCGAGCTCACACGACAAAGGACGGCAAGCTCAACCTGACCGTCAACGTTGATGTCGCCGATGCCGATGTTGATGTTGTCGTGACGGTGACGCCGGTGGCGCCCGACGCTGTCGACGAAAACGGGTGGCCAGTCGGATTCTTCGAGCGCGTTGCGGGTTCGATGCCGGACCTCCGCCGTGGTTCGCAAGAGGAATTCGAGGAGCGGCTCCCGCTCGGATGATCTACCTTCCCGATACCAACGTCTGCATTTCGCTGCTTCGCCAGAAGCACCCGTCTCTGATCGCACGCTGGCGTTCGGTGATGGTCACCAACATCACACTCTGCTCGATTGTGGTCTACGAGCTGCGTTATGGCGCCGAATCGAGCTCGGATCCGGCGCGGGAACACGGAAAGCTCGACGTGTTTCTTGCACCGTTCTCGTCGTTAACATTCGACAACGGTTGCGCACGAACGTGCGCTGAGATTCGACGAGCACTTGAACGAACGGGTGAGCGGATCGGACCACATGATCTACAGGTCGCCGCGATTGCGCTTCAACATAACCTGACGTTGGTGACGCACAATACCCGCGAGTTCGGTCGAATCTCATCGTTGCGAGTGGAAGATTGGGAGTTGTAGCCATCACGAAGCCCCGAGACTCGCATCCACCTGTCGATCCGCGTCGAGAGTGGGCCACGGTCGAGGATCTGAACAATCTCGGGACAATTCTTTGCCGAACACCAGACAATATCAGGTTCCCACCCGAGCTACCGGCACGAAGAACCTGCGAGTCCGAAGACCTGCATTACGCTGTTAACCGGAGGGTTGCTGGTTCGAATCCAGCCTGAGGAGCCA
>JBDTVS010000197.1:0-18698 GCA_040007095.1 Acidobacteriota bacterium | reverse complement strand
GAACACCCGGCCGCGGCGGCGACCAGCACCAGCGCGTAGACGTTCACGATCCTGGGAGCTCATGGCCAGAGTGTGTGGACAGTCTCGTTCACGCCGATGCTGCACCCCCAGGATGAATGGATGTCGGCGATGGGAGGCAAGCACCGCATCGTGCTCGACGTGACATCGCCAACTGGCGTCCCGGACGCCATTCGGTTCGTCGGTAACCTGCTGACCGGCCACAGGAACGGGTGGGGCGTCGAGGAATCGGACGTGGCCGTGCTCGCCTGTTTCCGTCATGGGGCCACCCCCTTCGGCTACACCGACACGATCTGGGCGAAGTACGGCAAGACGATCGACCCGAAGGCGATGCCACCTCCGACGAGGAACCCTTACAACTCGGGTGAACAGACGCAGCTCGCGGCTCTCGCCAAGCGCGGCGTGCAGTTCATGGTGTGCGGGACGGCCAGCCGTGGGCTGGCGGCTCGCATTGCGGGACCAGCCGGCGACGTGGACGCCATCCTCACGGAAATGGGCGCCAACCTGATTCCCAGCGAGCGTATCGTGCCGGCCGGTGTCGTCGCCGTCGTGCACGTACAGGAGCGCCGGTTCGCCCTGGTGTCGGTCGGATGAGCGCGATGCGACGACGGACGTCCATCGGATAACAGCTGGCCGGACACCACTGGCGAACTCGTCATCAATTTCACTGAGGTCGGGGCTGCTCCCGCCCCGCTCGTGACCCTCCAAACATCAGTACAGTCACGCTCGGTGTCAGGACGGCCTCGCAGCCACCATCTCGGTCGCGTTTGGGTCGGCGAATTCCAAGTACCCGCGCGGGAGAAAGACCGCGGCGCCGTTCTCCGCAATGAACGGGTGGCTGATGCCGAGCTCCAGTTGCCGGAGTTCGTGTTCCCACGCGTCTTCGTCGAACAGAACACGAGGGAAATGTGCTCCCGCGTGAGGGGAAGCGAGAGCCAGCGCCTTGATCACAGAGTTGCGGCGCTCGCGCCTGTGCGACACCTGCAGAGGCCCTCTTGACCATCCGGCTCTTGGCCATCCGGGGTCATAACTGACGAAGCCGGTTGCGATCTTCTTCGTGGGTTCGTGCGGGGAATGACGAGAGGGCGGGACGACTGTGCGTTCAGTCGCCACGCCTGGCATCCGGAGTTGCCGCCATCGCGTCACCGAATCGAGCCCTCGATCTGCTGGGCGACACGTCCCGAGTCGGGAGGCACGTGACTGAGCGCCGACACCAGGGTGAGGTTGACGAAGTTCTGTCCGCTCGCGTAGGACTCCGCGTACTGCTTGTAGAGTGCCTGCACTTCGGTCGGAAAGGCTTCGGCCAGAATCGTCGAGACGGTATAGTCCGCGCCTTTTACCGCCGGATCGATGGCAAAAACGTACAGCACACTGCCGTTCGCCCCTGGCTCGAGCGCCCTGAACACCTTCCAGCTCGCGGCCTGCTGCTTCCGCTCTGCCTTCTCGCTTTTCTGCAGCGCCTGTTGCAGCCTGCTGACGATGGCTTCGAAGTCGGCCGTTTTGTCAGGTTTGACGAAATTGAGTACCAGGCCAGCGTCGGAAGCGAAGACGCGGGCATTGGTGGCGGTCTGGCTCTGGTGGTCAGACGCGTCCTGTGCGCCTGGCGGTGCCGTGGGGGTCTGGGCGGTCAGGGCGGATCCACATACCGCGCTCAAGGCGAGCGCGGCGCCCAGCCATCCGGTAACGAATTTAAGAGACGAAACATGACCTCGTCGAATCATTGATGACCTCCCTGGTTCGTCAGCTGTGTCGACCCGTGGGACCGATGGGCGCGCGCACAATCTTTCAAGCACGCCAACGATATCCTTATGCGACGCAGGACCCCATCATGTGGAGGCAGTATTTTTTGATTCGAAAGACCGTGTCGGAGAAGAGGTCAGACTTCAAAGCATCCGAAGGAAGATCTGGAAGTCGGCATCTACTTGGCTGGCGGATTGTGCGTCGGCCCCGGCGGACGCCGCGCGTGAACGCCGGTTCCGCAGATACACCTTGGTGTGCGCTAGAATCGCTATCATCATTCGCTGCTGGCTCCTCGGGCGCGTGTTTGATGAAGCGGCGTTTGCGAATCGCGTCGGGGATTGGCTATGGAGCGTGAAGCCGGATGTGCGAGTCCCGCGTTCGCGTGAGCTCAGCTACGCGCCCCTAACATTGAATATATCGGCGCCTGAGATCCACGTGGCGTATTCCTCTCTCTCGAGTCTGCTTTGTGAATAGGCGAATCCGATGCACACCGTCCTCTGGACTATCAACGTCAACGAAGGAACCAGCAAACAGGACATCTTGCAGGAAATCAAGGCCTCGGAGCGGGCCTGTAAGGGAGTTCCCGGCCTGATCCGCACCTACTTCGCCGTCACGGCAGATATCAAATCTGTCGTCGAGATCTATCTGTGGCAGTCCAGGTCGGAGGCCGAACAGTTCTTCACCAGGCACTGGGAAGCGGAGCTCGCCAGGCGTTGGCAATCGGCGCCAACAAGCCGCCAGGACTGGGAGACGCCGCTGGTTGTCGAGGGCTGACCAAAGCGCGGTTGGCCCCGTCTGCCGCCACGGAAGATCTTCCCTGAGCGGGAGTCGGGCGACAGTGTTCCGAACATACACTGTTCTCGGCGCGCTCAATCCGGCCTGGCGATCTGAACGGTACCGATCTCGAACGGGCTGATCGAGGCGAGCAGTTGAAGCCTGGGGGCGACGGATGACCATACCTCGCAGAGGTTTCCTTTTCTTGTTCGCCGGCGCGCTCCTCCGTGCCGACGAGAAGCCACGGATCGACATGCTGGTCCGTTCTGCTCGGCCCGAGGATCTGGAGATGCCGGTCGAGGGCTTCCAGGACTACATCACCCCCATCGACCGATTCTTTGTCCGCACGCACGTCACCGTGCCCATGATTGATGTGTCTCGCTGGCGACTGAGGGTCGAGGGCGAAGTCTCGACGGCGTTGACGCTCACACTGGACGCCGTCAAGCAGCTGCCCACGGTCGAGTTGGTCAGCGTCGCTGAGTGCGCCGGCAATGGCCGGCGATTCTTCGAACCGCCGGTTCCTGGGGTGCAATGGGGAAACGGCGCCGTCGGCAATGGGCGCTGGCGGGGCGTGCGGTTGGCGGAGATCTTGAAACACGCCGGTATCAAGGATTCTGCGCGAGAGATCCTGTTTGACGGCGCCGACGTTCCGTTCCGTGCGATGCCGGACTTCCAACGCTCAATCCCGGTCAGGAAGGCGCTGGATCCGAACACGCTGCTCGCCTACGAGATGAATGGCGAGACGCTGCCGCTGAAACATGGCTTCCCCTTGCGCGCGGTTGTACCCGGATGGGCCGGCGACTCCTGGGTGAAGTGGTTGACCTCTGTTCGTGTGCTCGACAAAGAGCATGACGGTTTCTGGATGAAGAGCGCCTACCGGCATCCGGGGACGCCGGTCGCGCCGGGCGCCGCCGTGCCGCTTGAACGGATGCAGCCTGTTACCAGCCTGCGCCTCAAATCAGTGATCGCCGCACCGGTCGATGGCGCGCAGGCCGCGCCGGGCAAGCGGCTGCCGATTTGGGGCGTTTCATGGAGCGGCGACGCAGGGCCAGTGACGGCGGTCGATGTAAGCGTCGACGGCGGCCGGCGCTGGAGACCGGCGAAGCTCCGTCGGGGCCAGCGGAGCCGGTTCGGCTGGCGGCAGTGGGAATTCGATTGGACGCCGCCCGAGCCGGCGTTTTACACGATTCTCGCACGCGCGCGCGACGCGGCCGGCAACACCCAGCCGCTCGATCAGGAGTGGAACCCGTCTGGATACTCTTGGAACGTGGTCCCGCGTGTGCGCGTCGATGTCGGTGGGGAAGTGGCCGCCGCGCGCGGCCTGACGGAGTCGCGCGGGTCAGACATCACGCGGCCGGACACGTTCAGGAATGCCTGTCTCGCGTGTCACGACGAAGACATCATCGGCCAGCAGCGCCTCGGTCGCGCCCAGTGGGATCGCGAAATCCAGAAGATGGTGAACTGGGGCGCCAGAGTGACAGACGACGAGCGCGCGAGAGTTCTCGAGTACTTGGCCAATCAGTACGGCGCCCGTCTGCGATAGGCCGTCAAAGCCGCAAGGATCTCCAGGTCCTCAACCCATTCCTCGCCCGACTGTCTGCTGTCGACCAGGTCGACCTGCGAGCTGTCTGAAAGCGATCAGCGTTAGGCCACCCCAGCAGGTATTTCCCGGCAGAAAGCAGCCGAACAACCGCGTGGGCTTCGCACGGGTCTTGCTGTCTGATTCACCTGAATGGAGGCTCCAGATGCAACGCTTGAAGCACATCGTCCAAATCAATATCGTCCTCGGTGCCTGGCTGATCGTCGCGCCGTTCGTCATGGGTTATTCCTTCTCAACCATTGAGCTGGGCAATGACATCGTGCTCGGGGTGTGGCTCATTGGTTGCGCCTGGTGGATGTTGGCGACTGATGTCGGCCGGATGGGCGCGAGCGCGCTCGAGCTCATGGGAGGCGTCTGGCTCGTCGCGGCACCGTTCCTCTTCCACTACCAGAGGATGTCTCGCCCGTTTGGTAACGACCTCGGGGTCGGCGTTTTCTCGGTCATGGTCAGTGCGACGGCGGCGTGGATGCTTGCCTCAAGGAAGAGAAGAGTCGCGTGATCACAAGTCTGACGACTCCTGACGAGCGCACGGCCACAAGCGATCGACCAGCGTTGGTATTCGCAGCACGGTCGGCAGGTGCGCTCGATGCCATCAATGTCTGGTTCCATGCGGGCGACAGGGTTGGTGAGGAGTTGATCTATCCAGGAGACGAGGCGCGCACGATCGCCAACGCCAGCGACCGGACCGTGTCTGCGACGCTTGGTGAGCACTAGGAGATGTGACGTTGGTGAACAGGACAACGACGGGCGCGGCGCCGTCGGTCGAAACAGGTCAAGAAGACGCGGACGACAAGTCGCCGCTGCTCTCGCGGCGGCAGTGGATCGAACTCGCCTGGGGCGCCATCACCGCCGCCTCGTCCGTGGCCCTTGCGTCAACGGGTCGCATGATGTTTCCGAACGTCCTCGATGAGCCGTCCCAGCAGTTCAAAGCCGGGTTTCCCAGCGAGTACGGAATCGGAGTCGATGAGCGCTGGAAAGACACGTTCGGTGTCTGGCTCGTGCGCACGCCCGAGGACCTGGTCCAGGAGGCCAGCGGCTTCTATGCCCTGATTTCGGTGTGCACGCATCTTGGTTGCACGCCGAACTACCTGCCGGCCGAACAGAAATTCAAGTGCCCGTGCCATGGCAGCGGATACCGGCTCACGGGCATCAATTTCGAAGGTCCGGCGCCCCGCCCGCTCGAGCGGGCAGCGATCTCTCTGTCGGATGATGGACACATTCTGATCGATAAGAGCCGGAGGTTTCAGTTTGAACTAGGTCAATGGGCTGATTCGGAGTCGTTCCTGAAGACCTGACACCGCCGGTGGGGTGCCCTGGTGCCGGATCACGAAGTGGAGGGGGTCATGTCACGATCGTGCGAAGTTTGCCGCGGCGAGATGGAAGAGTTCGCGCGGACTCGAAGCCATGTATGGATCGGCTGCCGCGATTGCCAACGAAGCTGGCGCGAGGTGCTCGATACGACTGCTGATGTGACAGACGCACCCGGGCCTCCATTGCGCGCAAGTGTGAGTGTTCGGGAATCGATGTTCGGCCAGTACGCCATGGCCGCCGCCGCCGTCACCCTTGCCTTTTTAGTACGCTTGGCTCTGAAAGCTCCAATCGGGAACGCCAGTCCGTTTCTGTTGTTTACGCCTGCTGTCATGGTGGTGGCCTGGTACGGCGGTGTCGGCCCGGCCGTGGCCGCGACCGTTGTCGGTGCGTTGCTCGGCAACCACTTCTTTCTTAGTGCGATCGGTGAGCCCGGTATCGAACGATGGGATCGCGTCGTGCTATTTCTCCTGGTGGGAGGGCTCATCACTTCCCTGACGACCGTCCTGAAGGCCAGTCGGCGCCGCCTGGCCGAAGGTCTGTGGCGAGAGCAAAGAGCACGAGCTGAGGCGGAAGCCGCCAACCAGACGAAGGATGACGTGACTCAAAATACGGCGATGACAGGATGGCGTGGCTCACGTGCCGCCAGGTACGATGCGGTGCCTTTCGGAGGTAGAGGGTCCCAGCTGATCGGTGCACATAGTCCTGATCGTCGCCAGCTCTCCGAACGACCGATCCTATCTCCGAGTGAGTGAGATCGCCAAGAGAGTGCCGGGACTCCGTCGGCGTAAGGACAGGGAGGGCTTGCGATGCGTTGCGCAGAACTGGCACCGGCCGTCGTAATCTGGTCGGCCCTCGTCCCGACAGGTGCCCGCGCTCAAGATGCCACCATCGGCGGAGTCGTGAAAGACACGTTGGTTGCCGTTATGGGCGGTATCGGCGTCGAAGCGTCGAGTCCGCTCCTGGTGAACGATGCCGTGTCGCTCCATGTGCAATACGTCCGTTTCAACACTGCTGAGAAAATGGATGGGGCGCCATCAACTGTGTTGAATTTCGGGCTCTCCAACCAAGGGACCGATGACCTCACACGAATTGTGGTGAAAGTCTCGATCCTGAAAGAGGCCGCCGGTTCTGGCGTCAGCGAGCCACTCGCCGGCCCCTACACGCTCGTGGGAAACGACGCCGTTGTGCGTCCAGGGCAGACGCTCGACTTCAAAATGCGCCTCCGGAATCTTTCCTCGGACTGTGACTGCGTCGCGCGCGTGAATGTGCTCTCGGCGCACTCGACACGAAGCGTCGGACCAGATCATGACCGTGGGCCTGCGCCGTCTCCAAAGACACCGGACGACTGCCGGCAAATCGCTGCCACGAATGTTCGCCGCGAGCGTCAAGGCTCCTTGAGCCCAGCATTGACAAACTGAGCCAGTACCGGATCGGAAGTCGCCGGCTCGAATGCAGTTGCCACGACCACCGTCCCCCTCGCGACGTAGCGAAGCGTCAGACGAATCGTCCGTCCGCGCGACTCTCATCCGGGGGCGGTGGACGTTCCATGGGTGTCAGAGTCGGGCTTGGGTTTTTCAAGCCCAAGCTTCTGCATGCGATAGAGGAGAGCACTTCGCGTGATGTCGAGATAGGCTGCGGCCTTCGTCTGGTTCCAGTCGTGCTTTTCGAGTGCCGCCCTCAACAGATCGCATTCCAGCGTCTCGAGTGATAATCCCTCATCCGGCAACTCGATCCGCAGCCGTCCGAGGCCCTGCTCGCGCGCTCGCAAGCGATCCGGCAGATCCTCTAGACTCAAGACGCCGTCGCGGTCAAGGACCAGAGCCCGTTCGACGATGTTCTCCAGTTCGCGGATGTTCCCGGGCCACGCGTACAGATTGAACGCGGAATACACGTCGCGAGTGATGGTGGGTCGGGATCGGCGAAGGCGGGCGGTATGGGTGTCCACGAAGTGCTCCACCAACAGGGGGATGTCGTCGGTGCGCTCCCGCAGTGGCGGCATGCGGAGCGCCACGACGGCGAGCCGATAGTAGAGATCATCGCGAAACCCGCCATCGGAGACCATCTTCTCCAGGTTGCGATTGGTGGCCGCGATGATGCGGACGTCTATCTTGATTGGTCGCGCTTCACCCACTTTGTCGATTTCACGATTCTGTAGAACGCGGAGAATCTTGACCTGCATCAACAAAGGCAGCTCACCAATTTCGTCGAGGAAAATGGTTCCCTTGTTTGCGGCTTCGAACTTGCCCTGCTTGTCGGAGACGGCGCCGGTAAATGACCCACGACGATGACCGAACAGCTCGGACTCAATCAGGCTTTCCGGAATGGCCGCGCAGTTGACGACGATGAACGGATGACGGGAACGGTCGCTGTGGAAGTGAATCGCTTTCGCCAGCAATTCCTTCCCGGTGCCACTCTCACCATACAGGAGGACGGTGGTCTCCGTGTTCGCGACGCGTGAGGCCAGATCCGTCACGTCGTGCATCGCGCGCGACCCCGCGATCATGTTGGTGAACGAGAATCGCTCGGCGACCACCGCGCGCAGGCGCTTGTTTTCCTGCTTCAGGGCGGCCACGTCGAACGTCTTGCTCAGGATGACGCGGAGTTGCTCGCGCGTGAACGGCTTCGTCAGGTAGTCGAAGGCGCCCAGCTTCATCGCCTCGACTGCCGACTCAATTGTCCCGTGCGCCGTCAACATGACGATCGGGAGATCAGGCTGCAGTCTTCTCAGCCGAGCGAGGAGTTCCATCCCGCCGCTCTCCGGCATCTTGACATCGGTGAGTACCAGGTCGACCCGGTCCGCCTGAAATCGTTGCAGCGCGGCTGACGCGTTCGCCGCGGTCAGCACTCGAAACCCGTCCTCCTGGAGCTGGAATTCCATGACTCGGCGAAAACTCTGGTCGTCGTCCACGAGCAGCACCGTTCGAGGGTCCGTCATATGTGCACCTGCGCGCGCGTTGGGCTCTCGGTTCGTTGCGTCGACGCGCCGATGGGCAGCCGGATGCGCACACAGGTGCCCCGCTCGGATGTGTCCACGACCTCGATGTGACCATTGTGGGTGACGACAATCCGATTGGCGATGGCGAGGCCAAGGCCGGTGCCTTTTTCTCTGGTCGTGAAGAATGGACTGAAGATGTGGCCCAGATACTCGGCCGGAATACCGCGTCCCTCATCGAGGACGTCGATCATGGCATCCTGCTGATCCAGTCGTTCAAGCACACGCACGCATGAGCCCGGCGGGCTCGCCTGGATGGCGTTGAGAATGACATTCAGCAGCACCTGCTCGATCTGCAGCGCGTCGATTGAAAGATCCGGCGTGGTCCCGCCGCGATCAACGTCCAGCAGGACGCCACCTCGTTCGCATTCGACTCGAAGCAAGGCGACCACTCGCTCCACCACGTGGTGGAGCGAGGCCGGGCGCAGCTCCGGCTCACGTGGCCGCGCGTAATGAAGGAATTCCCAGACGAGATTGTCCAGGCGCTGGACTTCGACGATCGCGAGGCGAGAGAACTCGGCTTCGGGGCTGTCCGGGCGCGACCGTTCGTCGATGATTTCGAGTGCCCCGCGGATGGACGCCAACGGGTGACGGATCTCGTGTGCCAGGCCGGCAGCGACCTCCCCGAGCGTCTTCAGTCGATCGGCTCGCTGCAGCTGCGCTGCCGATGCCATGAGCTCGAGGTTGGTCCGTTCCAGCGATTCCGCGGCATGCTGGTAGCGCTCGGTCACACGCCGTTGCGCGGTCGCGAGCAGACCCACGGTCAGGGCAATGACGTGAAAGACGACGATTTCAGCGTATCGGCCCGCTTCGACTGCCGGACCCTGCTCGCGGAGATGAGGCGCATACGCCAGCGAGGAAGCCACGGCAATCAGCAATCCTCCGAACGCACCGTACCAGTAGGCGCCGATCAGGATCGGAATGTAATAGAACCGCAGTAGCAGCCCGTGCCAAATCACCTCTGATTCGTTCGTCGTGGAGTGCAGGAGCGAGAGCGCGACAATGATAAGCAGCAGGCCGCCGATACGAGTCGCGTCACTCGCGAGGGCTCGCCGCAGCGGTGACTGGTCCGTCGACCGCGCCATATCAATGCGATCGTAACACTGCCACCTCGCAGCCGTCCCGACACGACTGTCTGTTTTCAGACACGACGACACGGCCGCTGTCTGAGAGCGATCAACGTGCGCCCACGGCCTGCGGACGTCTCCCAACAGAGAACGGATGCCGACAGGCGCAGGACTACGCACGCCTCTTGCTTTCTGAATGCGCTGAATGGAGGCCCCATATGAAACCTTTGCAAAACATCGACCAGATCAAAGTCGGAGTGTCATGAATCGTTTCTCTTCCGCTCACTTCGGCGGCAGCCCGGGTGCGGCTCGACCAGGTGAAACGGTCGCGACGGGCCGATCCATCAAGAGGCGAAGCGCGTGGAATCTCGATGATTTGGTGTTGGCCATTCGGACCTGGCAAGCCCGGACGCACTGACAAAAGGAGAGCGAACATGTTGTCGACCGAAACAGCCCTCGCCGATTGGCTTCATCTGATGCGCGCCGAATATCTCGAGATCCCCGGGTTGCATCTGACGGAGCCACAGGTGCAGCGCCTCTGGAACCTCGACTCGGTGGCGACCCAGGTGCTCCTCGCGGCACTGCTTGATGCCAAGTTTCTCAAGCAAACCCGCCGCGGTGCCTATGTGCGGGCGGATCAGGGCTGAGGGGAACGGGTCTGATGCGTCCCCTGCGCCGAGCCGCACAGCGTTGACCGCTGTTCGCCAACTCGATCAACGCGCCAGGACTTAATGCGCGTGGAGACTTGCGCTTCCGACCCGAATGGGTCGACGCCTGGGTTGGATGGACTCGCGCCCGTTGAAATCATCCCGGCAGCATCGCCGTAACTTTATGACGTCCGTCGCGCTCCCGCGTCGCTCCAGGCTTCGAGAGGTTTGATAGGATATCGCTAGCGATGCCCCGCCACCGGAACGGAAATCTTCGGAAACGTTGCGGCTGTCCCCGGCAGAGGTGGACGAAATGCCCGCATGGCTGGTGTTTCAACTTCAAGCCGCGCAGCGGGAGGTGGTACCGTTTTAGTCTTGATACCGAACTCGGGCGACACCTCGCCACGAAGGAAGAGGCAAAGACCGAAGTGGCGCGGATTAAGGCGGGAATGCTAGCCGGCACATTCAGGCGGTCCGCAGACGTTCTCGCCGATCGGGCTCGGCTGGCCGCGAACCCCGCTCAACCCGTGGCCGCCCATGAGGAACTCACGACGCTGGACGCCTTCGTTCCGAGGTATCTCGAGCGCGTGAAAGCTACCGGCAAGGTGAGCTGGCGCAACGATGCATCGATGCTTGGTCGGTTGCGGAACTTTCAGGCACCGGATGGTCGACGGTTGGGGGAGTGGACCTTATCGGGGTTCACGGAAGACACGCTCGAGACGTTCTTCGCCAGCTTGCTCGGTGGGGGATTCGCAGCGAGCACACGCAACAAGTATGTCCAGGTGTTGAAGGCGGCGTTCCGGTGGGCGGCTCGGAAGGGCTACTTATCGCGATCTCCCATCTCGGAGGATTCGTCGCTCAAAGGCACAAAGGTCGCGCAACGGCGTCGCCGACTGTCGCCGGAGGAAGAGGTCCGCCTGCTGGCGGCAGCCGGCTCAGCTGGCCGCGGAGCGGGGCTGCGGCTCCAGTGGATTATCGTGTCCGCGCTTGAAACCGGCGCCCGACGCGGTGAATTGCTGTCGACTCGATGGGCCGACGTGGATCTCGCCAGGCGCTCAGTGCTCATTCGCGCCGTGGAGCGAGGAGCCAAGAAGACCGCTCGTTCTCGTGAACTCCCGGTGCCCGCGAAGCGAGCGGCGATCCTCGAAATGGCCGAAACGGACGCCAAAACGCGATCCGTTCACGGTCCCCCGGGGTTACGTCTTCGGCGACGCAACAGGGCGGAAAGTCCACAACATCAAGCGTGCTTGGGAAACGGCGCTGCTGAAGGCGCATGGACACCAGCCCGAATGGGTGAGGAGTCGATTGTCAGCAGCTTACCGAACGAAGCTGGCGACGATCGACCTGCACTTCCACGACTTGCGTCACGAGGCCGGCTGTCGCTGGCTGGAGAACGGAGTGCCTCTGCACCATTGTGCAGGAGCTGTTGGGGCACACCAATCTGGCGCAAACCAGCACCTATTTGCATGCCTCGGAGCTCGGACTGCGCGACTCGATCCACCGGTACGATGTCTCGCTGGCACATCCGTGGCACAAACCGTGGCTATCGAGCATCCGCTCTGTGCCACGATGAGATGATTGAAGCCGACAAGCCTAAACGGCATTAATAGTTACAGTCAATTCGCGCCCGTAGCTCAGGGGATAGAGCACCCGCCTCCTAAGCGGGGGGCCGGCAGTTCAAATCTGCCCGGGCGCACCAATTTTATTCAGTGATTTCAACGAATCATTCCTGTTGCGACTTTTGGTGCGCCCTTCGATTGACACGAAATTGGCACGAAGCGCACAAGGTTCGGCCGGCGTGGTCGGTCAACCGACGAGCGATGCCGATCAGTCCGGCCTGGCAGCAGACCTGGGCGGCGGGAACCGTCATCCCGTTCTCCCCACCCAGGCGCTCCCAGCGCTTCATCTCAGCGCGCCCAAGACAATGCGGCGGTCGACAGTGTCGATACACAACACCCATGGGAGCGTAACGCGCATCAGATCGACGTCGCGCGGGCTGGGGCGGATCCGGAGCTTGCCGGGGGAGTGCCAGCCGTAGCCTCGAAGCTGTCGCGGACGACATCGGACCAGTTGCTGTGCGAACCGCGAAGCGTTTCTTCGCGCAGGCGTCGCAGCGTTGATTCGGTGCGATCATGCGATCTTCAACAGCGAGGGCATTCCAGCGATGCGTCATGCGGGCAGTCCCGAGGTGGGCGGGCATCGGATGCGTAGCACGCCGGGGCGGCGCTGTAAACGGCTACGTGGCCGAGGGCACCGCCGTCGTGACGTGCACGTTGCCACTCTCCGGCATGTTTACCAGCCACAGCGCGTCGTTCACCAGCTGGATGCGGTGCCAACGCAGAAGCCCTTCGAGGCGCGCCAACCACTCGTCGACCGTGTATCCGATCTGGTGGGTCGCGTCGGCGGTCGAGAAAGGATTGCGCGTGTGCAGGATGCGCCCGCAGATGTTGTAGAGATCGACCAGCTCGCTTTCCGTGATCGACAGGGCAAGCGACGGTCCCGCCTGCTTATGTCCCGGAGCGACCTCGTAGGGCGCTGACATCGGCACGGGAAAGAAGTCGGAATTCACCTTCCGCAGCTTGTCGACGATGCGACCGAGCCTCCAGTCCTCTGCGAACGTCTCGTAGAGCTGCGAGCAGAGAGCCTTATTCGCAATGAGCGACCCGAACGCGATCAGCTCGCAGACCTCTCGCATCTGCAAGAAGATCGTCTCGGTACTTACAAGGTCCTGATCCTGCGTCTCGCGAATCCGCGCGACCGTCGCTCGAGCAATGCCAAGGCGCTGCCTGACCTCGGCGATGCGGGAGGATGCGGCGATGGAAGCTGCCACCGCTCGAGCCAGGGCGGGTTCGAGCACGGACGCGTACAAGGATGAGCACGACCTGCTTGCGCGCATGACCGAGGCGGCTGACGCCGCTCGCGGCCTTCCCGACGCGCGCGTGAAGCAGCTGATCGCCTGGTGCAAGGCTCATCCCGGCGACCGGACCCTGATCTTCACCGAGTACGCCGACACCAAACGCTATCTCGAGCAGCAGCTCCGCGCCGCGCTCACGCCTGGCCGCGAAGACGACCCGCGCATCGCCACCTTCCACGGTGGGATGGTCGACGAAGCTCGGGAAGAGGTGAAGGCGGGCCTTCAACGCGGACCCAAGACGCATCCGCTGCGCGTGCTGATTGCGACCGACGCCGCCCGCGAGGGCGTGAACCTGCAGAACAACTGCGCGGATCTCTTTCACTTCGACGTGCCGTGGAATGAGCTTGACCCGATCTCGTGGACGGTTTAGTTACGCTTGTTCAGTCAGCTAGGAAGCCCGTTCCACCGCGTGGATCCGTCGCGGGATTCATCAACCGGCGGAATGGGTCTTGGCCTGTCGATCGCACGGCGTGCCCTTCAGCTGCACTACGGCACGCTGGCCGTATCCCGGCCTCCGGGTGACGATGACGCTGCCTGGAATTCGCGAGGCCCGCCTGGATCGTACGCGTCGCGTCAGTTCACGGCAAAACAGTACAAGCGGCCCGCCCCACCGATCTGATTGAAATTCATCTGACTGCATCCCGGCGTCAGGTGTGATGAATTCCACGAGGGCACGATGTTGCCCTTGTCGGCGTGGCCCACGCGGGCGGACGGCTGGCCCGGCGGAGGCGGATCCGGCGGGGCGCCTTGAGTCGTGCCGGCCGCGCTGCTGGTCCAGTTGTTACACGTGTAATCAGAAGTCGCGCTCGGAGTCGTATAGGCACGTCCTTCAAGCGTCGATCCGGTCAGGATGTCGTGCTCGCTCCCCGGAAAGCTGTTCGGAATGGGCTGGCCCTTTTCGTCGATCGAATTCGCCGCGCCGATGAAGTTCCCGATCCGGGCCTGTTCAAGTGTGTCGCCGTGCAGTTCGGCCACGCCTCTCGCCATGACCTGGCCCCGCTGGTTGTACCACGGGCCATTTCCGATCCGATCGCGCGCGTTGACCGCGTTGGGGCCTTGGGTGCTCACGTAAGCGTGCCATGTGACATTGCCACGGCCAGCGGTGGTCGCCAGTGCCTGACAGTGGGCGTCCGCGCCCGCAAGGCCGCCCAGGTCGCCTCCGCGGCCAAGCCCTACGCTCGTCACAAAGAACGACATCGGCTGCTGCGGCCCACGTCCAGGGCCGCCGCGTCCCCCAGGTGCCCCCTGTCCAGCAGTGGCGCCCCCGGGCTGAGGGGCGGGTGGATTCTGTTGACCAGCCACGACGGCGACGATGACAGCGGCTGTCGCGATTGTGGCCGCCGTCGAAACGAGTCGGATTTTGATCGTAATCTTCTCCTAAGCTTTGTAAAACGGCCTTTGCCGGTTGACAAGCCTTAACGTTCCTCGGTCACCGTCTCTCGTATGGTTGAGCTTGACCCGATCTCGTGGACGGTTTAGTGCCCACGTGCCAGGTTTAATCCCACCGGCTTTCAGCCGGTCAGCTTTAGTTACGCTGCTTGAGCCGCGCGCCGTTCGAATGCGGCCGGACTGATCTGGCCGAGCGTCGAATGCCGACGCCGCTGGTTATAAAACCCAACAACGAAACACCCATAGTACCGACTCGCGGATTGTTCGGTACCGCTGGCACCCGTGGGTCGATCAAGAGGTCTGGGTGCATTAAGCACGGCGCGGGCAGCGGCAGGGGGAACCCGTCGTTCGTTGTGGCCTGACGCCGGATCTTGATCCGAGGTCCGTTGAGATCGCCCTGTGGATGTTTGACGCCGCGGCGTGCAGCGTGATGCCGATGGTCCTAGCGCATTTTTCGTCTGTAGGTAGTGTCCGCCTTCAGGCGGACCGTCGTAGTCCGGCTAAAATCTGGCTAAAACCAGGCTAAAACCGGACACTACGTACAAATCGAAAACGCGCTAGCCGCGCGGTGGCGAGCACCAGTGGACGAGGCCGTCCTCACAGACATACAGATAGCGAGACCCGGCACGGCACTGCCACGCGGTTGGCCGCCCCTCTGAAGATTCTTTTGAAATCGACTGTAGTGCGCGAGTCGAGCAGCGACGCCGCTATTCCGGCCACCGCCTCCAAGATGCGCCGTTGTTCACCCTCGAGCGGCGGCATCTGACCGTTGTGGTCGTGAATGATCCCAACAGTGGTGGAGAACCCGAGCGCGGCGGCTCGCCGTGCGATGACCAGTGCATCATCCGGCCGGCAAGTGCCACTGCTAACGACGACGTTGATCGTGACGTCGAATTCCGCAGGAGGTTCAGAAGGTCCACAACTGATGGACCCGCCGATGCGGGCATCTCTCTGAGCCTCGTCGCACATCCCCGATGGCGGCATCGCCAGCGCGTGACCCGCACGCGCAGCGCGACCGAGCGCCCTTGCGCCGCCAAGCCCTTCAGCGTCCGCCAATAGCGACGATGTCGCGCCTCGGACCGTCGGCCACAACTCGGACACCGGGCACACGACGGACGTTCGCCTCCACCACCACCGTCTCCGCCGTGGTCGTCACGCCGATCAACGGCAATGTGTCTGCATTCGGTAGCCACTCCCGCCACGACCATGATCGCCTCATTGCATCAAGGCGACCCTACAGGCCTGCACCGATGATCAGGGAGAGCCTGCGATCGTCGGTCTGCGGTCTACAAATCAGCGTCACTGCGCGGACATCAGCCGCAACGCGATCCCGTGCCTCGTGTATCCGTGCGCCGGCGAGATGCGGTACACCGCCGACAGAATCTGGCCATGGCGAAGCGAATCGGGAAACGCCGACGTGATACGAACGGTCGGGTCGAGCTGGAATTGGACCAGGCGGTAGAGCGCGAGCGACAGCGCGGTCTCGGACTCCACAAAGACACCCGAGTCGCTCACGTCATGCGTCACGACCTCGGCGAAGCGGTCCACGCCGCGCTGGTCTTTCCACAACAGCCGCGCCGGCACGCTGATCGCCTGTCGGTTCGAGCCGCGCTTGTCGCTGACCACCACCGGGGATCCTCATGTTTCTTCAGAAGACAGCGCGGGTGCCGGAAAGTCGCATCGCCGGTGTTCAGATGGCAGCCGACGGCGAATCCTTCCGCGCTCCGGCCGTGGTCGGCGCGGCGCAGTCACCGTTGCTGAACGCCTCGACCACGGAGACCATGCAAGATCGTGGGCGTTGAGCCAGCCGCGAACGTCTCGGCCTGTGCACGCAAGTCGCCTCATTGCCCACCATAGTGCCTGCCCTTCTCTCTTTGGCCGGGTTTCAAAGCCCACGCAGCTAACTCCAGCGCCAGTTGGACGACCGGCCGCTTGACGTCTCTGCCACTCACGTGGCGCGTTTCACGCGACATTCCGCTGGGTGACGGGAAACACGCGAACCGCCTGCATGCTCGGTCTGGGCCGTTCCGTTGATGCCGACCTCGATCGAGCGATCAGCATCCGGCTGTACAAGGCGGGCCCAAGGCGTGTCGCCTGTTCTTCCACGATCGCCATCGTGTCGCCATCCAGAATGATGCGGTCGCGGGGCGCGAGCACGATTTCCGCGCTGTAGCGTCGGTCGCCGCGCCGCGTCAGCGATTCGAAGTACCGGACGGCCAATGTTCGATCGTTGATGGCGAGCGCGTCAGTCTTCAACAGGGTTCGAAACACAGATGTCCCCATCATGTCTGGGCTGCGGCTCAGTTAGAGGGACGCGAACGACAAGGTGGTCGAGTCGACGCTCGAACGCCTTGCCCTCGGAGATGTCCTGGATGACACAATCCGCTACAAGGGTGCTGTTGCTGCTCGCGTAGAGGCTCGACCTCCGATCGTCGATTCTCACTCAATAGCAAAAAATGCGAGAGTGACACACCGGGCCAAACAGGCGCTGTCCCAAATTGAACAGTTGCGAGGTTCGCCGGCATCTGTGATGCAGGCGCCAGGCGGCATACGCTGGGACTGATGAAGCGGTCATGGTCGTGGCCGGAAGTGGCTACCTGCCGGGGCAGTTGCTTTAGTGCCCACGTGCCAGGTTGAATCCCACCGGCTTTCAGCCGGTCAGCTTTCAGCAGGTCCGATCGAGGGATGCCCCGTCGGCTGTTGAAATTCAGCGGCGGCTCGGGGTGGGGTACGTCGCCGCCAGCCGCGACCATCACGCCAACGGCGCTCGCATCCCAGGTTCGTAACACGTCCTCGGCTCAGGCCGTCACGATTCGTCGGTCCAGATTTCCGCACTTTCTGATGAGCGACAACACGCACTCGTTACGTGTGAAAAATAGCACGCGCAACAGCCCGCAGAAGCCGCTGCTGCGCGTGCTCTGCGTCGAATTGGTGTCCGCCGCGACTACGACCGCCCAGCCTGATGGTCCGTTTTTGACGCCATCGCGAACTGCTCGACCTCGTGCGCCCCGCGAGCGACCTCACGCGCACCACGGCCCACCTCGTGCGCCCCGCGGCCGACCACGTCCGCGACATCGTCGCGGATCGCCTGTCCTTTCCTCGTGACGTCGTTTGCGGCGTCAGCGACGCGGTCCGCGACCTCGCCGACGCGAGTCTTGACGGCCTGCACACCCTCGGACGCCGCGTTCCGAAGGTCGTTGGCCGAATTCGTCACGCACTGACGAAGTCCCAACGCAAGGCGCGGCGCACAATAGATCGCAAGCCCCGCCCCGATCGCCCCGCCGGTAATGAGCCCCATCAGGAAACCGCCGCCGCGGTTCTCCTGGTTGTCCTGAATCCCCGTCTTCATCGTTGGTTCTCCCATAGGTCACCCTAGCCTTGCCCGCCTCAATTGTCTGTGCCCAATTGCACAGTGGAGTGCAACGAACCAGAACGGCGGCATGCGTAGTACCGACATGCGATCCCGTTGCGTCGCATTCATTGGCAATGAGACCAGGCCAGCGATGCCTGGTCGCGGGCGATCTGGCAGTTGAGCGCCAGTCGCATCAGAGATGGCCGATTCAAGACAATGAGGCATGAGCTCAACGGGACCGATTGCGAGCTTCCGCGGTTCTTCTACGGGAGGGCTCACGGGCTCACGGCATCACGGTCGGTCGACGCAGGGCCGAGAGGAAGCGTGTGCACAAATGCACAGGGAATGCGAATCTGCGTCCATAGACTAAGCGGATGCAGACATCTATTCCTGCTATCGAGTGCAATTGTCCACGCTGCCAGTCGTCGAGCACGCTGCTGTTCCGTTCCCTCCGGAGTGCGGCGGTCTATCTCTGTCGCGATTGTCAACATCAGTGGGAGGGCGACGCCGGGGAAACGGTGCGACCAACGATGCCCGAACGACGCAGCGACATCGCGTAGGAGGTCTCCGGCAATCGCGCTGTGACCGCGCCGTCGCCGGCCTCTTCTGATTCTCGGCCTGCTGTTCCTGATGCGGGTCGAGGTTGAGTGCCTTCCTTTCCTCGAGAATCGACTTCCACGCTAGGAATCGGCGCACTGCCTCATCAAGATCCTGCAAGCGCACCTTGGCCGCCGCAAGGAAGATCAGCGGGTTGCGGTAGAGGCGGGGCGTCGGCCGTTCGCCACTCGGTACCGCACGAGGCGAGTTCATCGGCGCCGCCCCACGGCACTGCAGTTGGGCTATCTGGCGAGTCATGATTCACTGACCGATCTCCCTAACCGCATGCAGGTGTTG
>JBDTVS010000196.1:0-15779 GCA_040007095.1 Acidobacteriota bacterium | reverse complement strand
ACCGCCCGCGTTTGATGCCGAGGCGCAGGTGAATGACAATGGTGGGGGCCCTTCAGGCTCCAAGTCCACCGCGCGCCGTCCACGTAAAACCCTGGAATTATGAGCAAACTCAAGATTGCCAAAGGCCTCAAATCGAGTCATCCGTTCGCTCCCATCGAGGAGGCGATCGAAGCCGTCCGCGCCGGTACGCTCGTCATCGTCGTCGACGATGAGGATCGCGAGAACGAGGGTGACCTGACGATCGCGGCCGAGAAGGTGACGCCCGAAGCGATCAATTTCATGGCGCGTTTCGGGCGCGGTCTGATTTGTCTGTCGATGACGCCGGAGCGGCTCGACGAGCTCGAGATTCCGCTCCTCGTACGCGACAACACCTCGCGCTTCGAAACCGCCTTCTGTACGCCGATCGACGCGGTAGGCCGAACCACGACCGGCATTTCGGCCCACGACCGGGCGGCGACGGTGTTGGCGGCGATCGATCCCGCGACCCGGCCCGCGGATCTCGCGCGGCCGGGACACGTCCATCCGCTGCGCTCGCGATCCGGCGGCGTGCTCGTGCGAAGCGGTCAGACGGAGGCGGCGGTCGACCTCGCTCGGATCGCCGGCTTGTATCCCGCCGGTGTGATCTGCGAGATCATGAACGAGGACGGCACGATGGCGCGCGTGCCGGAGCTGACGAAGTACGCGAAGAAACACCGGCTGCCGATGATCACGGTGGCGGATCTGATCAAGTACCGCATCCGTACGGAATCGCTTGTCCGGCGGGTGGCGTCGGCCAGTCTGCCGACCGAGTACGGCAAGTTCCGGGTGTTTGCGTTCGAGCACGTCATCGACAAGCAGACCCACATTGCTCTCGTCTGCGGCGATATCGCCAACGGCACGGACGTGCTCGTGCGTGTTCACTCGCAGTGTCTGACTGGCGACGTGCTGCATTCGATCCGCTGTGACTGCGGCGCGCAGCTCGAAATCGCGATGCGGCGCATCGCCACCGAAGGCCGCGGCGTCCTCCTCTACCTGCATCAGGAGGGCCGGGGCATCGGCCTGGCGAACAAGATTCGCGCCTACGAACTGCAGGACGAGGGCTTCGACACGGTCGAAGCCAACGAACGCCTCGGCTTCAAGGCCGACCAGCGCGACTACGGAATGGGCGTGCAGATTCTCCGCGAGCTCGGGATCCGCTCGATGCGGCTGCTCAGCAACAATCCCAGGAAGCTGGTGGGGATCGAAGGCTACGGGCTGTCGGTGTCGGAATGGGTGCCGATCGAAATTCCCGCGTCGGACTCGACCCGGCGGTATCTGAAGACGAAGAAGGACAAGCTCGGGCATCGGCTCTCGTCGGTGTGAGCTCGGGAAATGACTAGATGACACCCTGACGATGTGTTACGCTAACGGTTTGCGTTAGAGCAGGTTAGCGGTCCATGTTCGAGTCCCTCAGTACCCGTCTTCAGGACGCCTTCAAGTCGCTGCGAGGCGAAACACGGCTGACGCCCGAGAACGTCGAAGTCGTGCTTCGCGACATTCGTCTCGCGCTCCTCGAGGCCGACGTCAACTTCAAGGTCGTCAAGGCGTTCGTCGATCGAGTGCGGGATCGCGCCCTCGGGGAGGAGGTGCTGCGCAGCCTCCAGCCATCGCAGCAGGTCATCAAGATCGTCCGCGACGAGATGGTGGCGCTCTTCGGCGATGCCGAAGGCGGGCTTCAGCCGACGACCAAGCGGCCGCGCGTGATCGTGCTGCTCGGTTTGCAGGGTGCCGGCAAGACGACGACCGCGGGCAAGCTGGCCAAGTGGCTGATCAAGCAGGGCCGCCATCCCTTGCTGGTGTCGACCGACGTCAAACGTCCGGCGGCGATTCAGCAGCTCAACGTCGTGGGTCAGCAGGCGGGCGCGCGTGTCCACGACCCGGCCGGACTGATGGATCCGGTCGCGCGGGCGACCGGCGCCGTGAAGGAAGCGGGCACACTGGGCTTCGACGTCGTCATCGTCGACACTGCAGGGCGTCTGCACATCGACGACGATCTGATGACCGAACTGGTCGCGATTCGCGACATGACCGATCCGTCGGATCGGCTGTATGTCGCTGATGCGATGACGGGGCAGGACGCGATCAAAAGCGCGGGCGAGTTCAATCGCCGGGTCGGCGTCACCGGGGTCGTGCTCACCAAGCTCGATGGCGACGCGCGCGGCGGTGCGGCGCTGTCGGTCGTCTCCGTGGTCGGCGTGCCGATCGCGTTCGTGGGCAGCGGGGAACGGCTCGAGGACCTCGAGCTGTTTCACCCCGAGCGCGTCGTCTCGCGGGTCCTGGGCATGGGCGACGTGCTGTCGCTCCTCGAAAAGGCCGAAGCGGCGATCGACGTGGACGACGCGGCGCGGCTCGAGGAAAAAATCCGGGCGAACGAGTTCACGCTCGAGGATTTCCGCGACCAGCTCAAGACGATTCGCAAGATGGGGCCTCTCGAGCAGATTCTCGGGATGCTGCCGGGGATGGGCAACATCAAAGCGCTGGCCGAGAACAAGCCGGACGAAAAGCAGATGTCGCGGGTCGAGGCGATCATCAATTCGATGACCGCCGACGAGCGGCGCAAGCAGCACATCATCAACGGCAGCCGTAGAAAACGCATCGCCAGGGGAAGCGGCACGTCGGTGGAAGAGGTCAATCGTCTGCTCAAGCAGTTCGTGCAGATGCAGAAAATGTTGAAATCCCTCGGCGGGATGGCGGGGTTGGGCGGGGGCGGCAAGAAAGGCCGCCGCCGTGCCATGGAGATGCTGCGCAACCGCGGATGATCCGCGGCCCTCGGAACAAATTAATCACTGAGGACACCGAGCGCGCCGAGACTGAGATTGTGGGAGAGACGGGCTTTGGCCGGATCTCAGCTACTCGGTGAGTTCGTGTCGAGCACACCAAGATTGGCGTGCCTGGTGAGCTCGGTGCTCTCGGTGGTTAATAACAGCGCAGCGCAACAGGCGTGCGGGGACCGGGCCCTGCGGGCCGTGAAGGAGCGACAGATGGTAGCGATTCGTTTGCGTCGGGCGGGCTCGAAAAAGCGTCCATTCTTCCGCATCGTGGTGGCCGATTCGCGCGGAGCCTGCGACAGCAGCTTCGTCGAAATCCTCGGTCACTATAATCCGCGCACGAAACCGGCGATCGTGAAAGTCGATGCCGAGCGGGTGCAGTACTGGTTGCAGCATGGCGCGCAGCCGTCCGATTCGGTGCGGACGCTGATGGCCCGCCACCTGACGCCGGTGCCCGTGGAACCGGCCGTGGCCGCTCCCGCGAAGCCGGCGGTGGAAACGACGCCGGCCCCCGTCCAACCCGCGGTGGTTGCGGCCGAACCGGCAGTGGCCGCGGCCGAGCCGGCAGTGGCGGCGGCTGAACCGACGGTGGAGGCGGCCGTGCCGCCGCCGAGCGAAGGATCGGCCCAATGAGCGTCGTCCGGGATGTCGTCGACGTGCTGGCCCGTGCCTTGACCGACAAACCCGATGATGTCCGGGTGCTCGAGTCCCAGCATAAGGGGACAACGCTGGTCGAGCTATTCGTCGGCCCTGGTGAGCTGGGCAAGGTCATCGGGAAGCAGGGACGTACCGCGGCGGCTTTGCGCACGCTCGCGGCCACCGCCGCCGAGAAGGAAGGCACCACCGTCACACTGGAAATTCGCGACGGTAGACCGTGATGTGGACAGCGTGAAGTGGGAAGACATGGCGGTCATCGGCCGGATCGCGAGACCCCATGGCATTCGCGGTCAGATGATCCTGAACGCCGAGACGGATTTTCCCGAGGAGCGATTCCAGGCGGGGGCCGAGGTGTTCATCGAGCGCCGCGGCGTTGAGCCGCTCACGCTGACCACGGTTCGTTTTCATCGGGGCCGGCCGATTGTCGGGGTGTCGGGCGTCGAGTCGATTGACGAGGCGCAGAAGCTGGCGGGCCTCGAGCTGCGCGTGCCGGCGGAACGGCTGGTGCGCCTGCCGGCGGGTACTTTCTACCGGCACGATCTCATCGGGTGCCGGGTCGAGACCCGCGCCGGCACGGTGGTCGGCGTGGTGAACGATGTGAACGGGACGTTGGCCGCCAGCCGGCTGGTCGTGACCTCGGATGATGGCGAGATTCTGATTCCGCTCGTCTCCCAGATTTGCCAGGACATCGACGCGGAGGGCAGGCGCATCGTGATCGACCCGCCCGAGGGACTGCTGGAGCTGAACCTGAGTCAGAAAGGCCATGCGAAGCGAGTCGAGCCGCGTCTTCCGCGTGATCGTTGAGACTGGTTCAGGGGATGGGTATTTTGTCCGGCGTTCCAGCGTGTCTTCGACTTGCACGTTCAAACTGAAGAAGCTTGGCGCTCGGGCGGTTCAAAGCATTGGTGTCCCGTGAAGTTCGATGTCGTCACGATTTTTCCGGCGATGTTCGAACAGCCGTTGGCTGAAGGGGTCCTCGGACGGGCAATCGAGCGCGGGAC
Source organism: Acidobacteriota bacterium (assembly GCA_040007095.1). Classification (GTDB taxonomy): domain Bacteria; phylum Acidobacteriota; class Vicinamibacteria; order Vicinamibacterales; family CAVVIG01; genus JBDTVS01. Next base: position 11,335 of record JBDTVS010000196.1, on the reverse strand, counting down.
CGTGGATGTGAAGGTCCGCGACCTGCGCGCGTTCACGACTGATCGCCATCGGGTCGTGGACGATGTGCCGTACGGCGGCGGACCGGGAATGGTCTTGAAGCCCGCGCCGATTTTTGCCGCGCTCGATGCCATCGAAATCGAGCGCGGACGTCCTGCGGCGGTGATTTTGACGTCGCCTCAAGGCGTTCGGTTCACGCAGGCGGCGGCGCAGCGATTGAGCCGGCTGCCGCACATCGTGCTCCTGTGCGGCCGGTATGAAGGGGTCGATGAGCGTGTGCAGGAGCGCGTGACCGAGGAAGTGTCGATCGGCGACTATGTGCTGAGCGGCGGCGAACTGCCGGCGCTGGTCATCATCGACGCCGTCTCACGGTACGTGCCTGGCGTCGTCGGGGACGAGCGATCGGTGGCGGAGGACTCGTTCAGCCGGGGGCTGCTGGATTTTCCGCAGTACACGCGTCCCGCCGTGCTCGAAGCGAGGACGATGGGGACTGCGGAACCGGGAACAGCGACTGCTGAGGCGTTGGCGGTTCCCGACGTGTTGTTATCGGGCAACCACGCCGAGATCCGGCGATGGCGTAAGCGGGAAGCAATCAGCCGGACCCTGACACGGCGCCCCGACCTGCTGGCCGGCGCGACCCTGGACGAGGAAGAGCGGCGCATACTTCGAGAATTGCAGGACGGAGGGCATGATGGGCGCGATTGAGCTCGTAGAGAAATCACAGTTGACCGAGCGGCCGGCGATGAAGTCGGGCGACACGGTTCGGGTGCACGTGAAGATTCGCGAGGGCGACAAAGAACGGGTCCAGATCTTCGAAGGGCTCGTCATCGGGCTGCATCGCGGCGGCACTCGTGCGTCGTTCACGGTGCGTAAGGTGTCGTTCGGTCAGGGCGTCGAGCGCATCTTCCCGCTGCATTCGCCGACGATTCAAAAGGTCGAGGTGATCCGGACGGCGAAGGTCCGCCGCGCGAAGCTCTACTACCTGCGCGAGCTGACCGGCAAGGCGGCCCGGATGCAAAGCACCAAGGTGGAAACCAAGAAGTAAAAGCAGGTTCCATATGCGCGTCCCGGCCATGCGCACGCTGGAAAACGCGTTGCGTCGCGTCGGCTTCGCGCGCGTCGCCGGCTGCGACGAAGTCGGGCGCGGGTGTCTGGCCGGCCCCGTCGTGGCGGCGGCGGTGGTGCTCCATCCGGACAAGCACATCGCCGGCGTCTGCGATTCAAAGCTGGTGCCGGCCCTCGAGCGTGAGCGGCTGCACGATCGGATCGTCCGCGATGCCATTGCGTGGGCGGTGGGTTCGGCCGATCCTGACGAGATCGACTGCATCAACATTCATCAGGCGTCGTTGCGCGCCATGCAACGTGCGGTGTTGGCGCTCCAGCCGCTGCCGGACATCGTGCTGGTCGACGCATTCCGAGTGCCGGACCTCCCAATGGCCCAGCGCGGCGTACCGCATGGCGACCGCCGCTGTTCGGCGATTGCCGCGGCGTCGATCATCGCGAAGGTGACCCGCGACCGGCTGATGCTGGTGCTCCACGGCCGCGATCCGCGCTATGGCTTCGACCGGCACAAGGGCTACGCGACCGCCGATCACGTCGAGGCCGTCGCCAGATTCGGCTATTCTGACGTCCACCGCCGCTCGTTCCGTCCGGCGGCACTTTTTGACAGAACCTCCGGCGAGGAGAGCCTGGCGCCGGACGAATCGCCCATCTCGCCTGTCACCGGTCACGAGGGTAGCTGACTGTTTCGCCGACTAGTGTTCGTCGCCCTGTTCGTCGAGATTGGACTGCTGCTCGTGGTCCTGCCGTGGTCCGGCTTCTGGGATCGCAACTATTTTGGATCCGCGCTGCCGGGGTTGCGGCCGATCATGACGAACAACTTCGTCCGTGGCGCCGTCACCGGATTGGGTCTCGTGAACCTGTTTGCGGCGGTGACCGAGTTGATGCTGCTGTTTACCGGCCGTGGGCGCCACCATGCGCCTTGACGGCCCGACGATCTGCCTCGTCACCGATCGGCGCCGACTGCTCGGGGCCGACGCCAGCTTCGAGGCTGTTCGCCGCGGTCTCGCCGACATGGCCCGCGACGCGGTGCGCGCCGGTGTCGATCTGATTCAGGTCAGGGAATTCGGTCTCGAGACGGCACAGCTCGTCGATCTCGTCCAGGTCATCGTCGAGATCGCTCACGCGGCCTCGACGCGCGTCGTGGTCAACGATCGTCTGGACGTGGCCCTGGCCTGCGGCGCTGATGGAGTTCATCTGCGGGCGGATTCCCCTGCCCCCCGGCTGGTTCGCCGCATCGTGCCAGATCGGTTCCTCGTCGGACGGTCCGTGCACCAATTGGAGGAGGCGCGCGAACATGCCGCCGCGGCTGACTATCTGGTGGCCGGGACCGTGTTTCCGACCTCGTCCAAGCCGTCGACTGCCGCTTGCCTCGGTGCAGGCGGGCTCGAGGCGATCGTCAGGGCCGTCCGAGTGCCGGTGCTGGCCATTGGTGGAATCGCATTGGATCGGGTCGCAGCCGTTGCCGCCGCCGGCGCTGCCGGGATTGCTGCCATCGGTCTGTTCCTGCCTGGCGGCCCTCCGATCGGGGAGACGGTCGAATCGGTGCGCCGACAGTTTGACTCCGTCACGGCAGCTTTCTAACATGAGCGCACCGTGGTGACCGAGGAACGACCCCCGACGACGCGAGATCTGGGCCAGAAGCTGCGCGAGGCGCGAGAACGCAAGGGCGTTTCACTGCGTCAGATCGCAAATTCCACCAAGATCGCCGTGGCGGTGCTCGACGGCCTCGAGCGCAATGACATCTCCAAGCTGCCCGGCGGCATCTTCGGACGGGCGTTCGTCCGATCGTTCGCGACCGAGGTCGGCCTGGATCCCGAGGCGGCCATTCAGGAATTCATCACGCAGTTTCGCGACGATTCGGTGACCGTCGGACATCCGCAATCTGAACAGATCGAGGACAAGGTCGCGCTCGAAAGCACGAGGCGAAGGGCCCGGACGCTGCTCGGCCTTGTCGTGCTCGTTGTTCTTGTCGCCGCGGTCGTCGTCTACTTCGGACTGGCTGGCCGCGGGGATCTGTCGCTCGCGACCCTGCGCGAATCACCGCCATCCGTGTCGGCGACGGCGACTGCCGCGCCCATCGACGCCGCCGGCGCGTTGTCGACGCCCGCACCTGCTCGACAGCCTGTCGGCGGCGCCGCGCCGCTGCCGACCGCGAATGAGCGGGCGGTGTCCCAAAATACGCCTGCGGATCGATTGGTGGTCGCCCTGTCGATGACTCGTGATTGCTGGGTGTCTGCCACCGTCGACGGGCAGAAGCAGATCGAGGAGATTCTGAAGCCTGGCGATGGGCGTTCGTTCGGCGTCGCCAACGAGCTGGTGCTGTCTGTCGGCGACGCGGGAGCCGTCAGGATGACCATCAACGGGGCCGACGCGAGGCCGCTCGGCAAATCCGGGGAAGTGGTGACCGTCAGGATGACGCCCGGCAACGGCAGGACGTTCCTGCCGGTCCGGTGAAAGATCCGACGCCGCTGCTCGACTGCTTCCGGCGTGGAGAAGCGGCGCGCGACGTGCGGATGCTGGCCGCCGAAGGCGCGCTCGCCCCGCGTGCGTACGAGCAGGCCGCGATTCTCGTCCTGCTCCTCGAAGACGCCGATCCCGAGATTCGACGGGCTGCCGACGAGACTCTTTGCCGCATTCCGGTGGAGCGGCTCGGTCGGTTCCTTGCCCAATCGCACGTCCCCGTCGAGCTGCGCGATCGGTTCGCCGCGCGCGGAATTGTTCCGCTCGACGCCATCGATCCGGCGGTCGATCTGTCGGTCGATCTGGATGGGCCGCTGATCGACACGGCGGAATCGGCGCCAGAATCGCGGTCAGCCGACGACGATCCCCGCAGGAGCCTCGTCCACGGGATCTCGCAGATGAGCTTCACGGATCGACTGAAGGCGGCGATCAAGGGGACGCGCGAGATGCGTGCGGTGCTGATCCGCGATACCAACAAGACGGTGGCAGCCGCCGTGTTGAGCTGCCCGAAGCTGACGGAGTCGGAAATCGAGGCGTTCGCACGGATGGCCAACGTTGGCGAAGATGTCCTGAGGGTCATCGGCGGCAATCGCGCCTGGACCAGGCATTACGGCGTGGTCGTCGGCTTGACGAGGAACCCGAAGACGCCGGTCGCCGTGGCGCTGAACCTGATGCCGCGTTTGAACGCTCGCGACTTGCTGACGCTTTCAGTCGATCGGAACGTGCCCGAAGCCGTTCGCAAGGGGGCACGCAAGAAGCTCACGACCGGCGTGGCCAGGGGGTAAGAGCGCGTTTCAGAATGCGCCGGTGACAAGTCTCAAGCCTGAGGTCTCAAGCGTGCAGACTTCCAACTTCAGACTTGAAACTTAACGAATGAAATGCACTCTCAGGGCCATCAGCCTTCATTTTCTGGCTTTTGACGGCTTCTTCTTACCGGACTCGGCGCGCGACCAGTCCTTGCGCATTTGCGCGAGACCCTCCATGTACACCGTCGCGCGTTCGCGCTCCTCCTCGCTGGCGATCGATTTCAGCAGGTCGAGCGCCTTGGTCAGGTCTTCATTGATCGTCCCGCGTGTGGTCCGGAAATACAGCCGCTTGATCTCCGCCAACTTCTGTTCCACCGAGAGCATGGGAAGCTTCATCATCGTCGTCGATTGCGCCGGAGCTGCGCGCGGAACTCGCGGCAGGGCAGCGTATTCAAGACATCTTCAGGCTCGAGCCACGCGCGGCGTGCGACCGCGACACCCCACCGAAGCGCACCAATGGCGCGGCCAGAGTGTGCGTCGCTCGAGATGACGAGGCCGACGCCCCGGTCGTGCGCCAGCCGCGCGTGACGGTCGCTGAGATCGAGCCGGTGCGCCTGCGAATTGATCTCCATCGCCACACCGAGCTGGGCCGCCCGTTCGATGACCGCCTCGATGTCGACGGCGTACGGCTCCCGCTTCAAGAGGAGACGGCCGGTGGGATGGCCGAGGATGTCCACCTGCGGGTTCTCCAGCGCACGCAGGATGCGGTCGGTCATCTGCTGGCGATCCTGATTGAAGGCCGAATGCACCGAGGCGACGACGATGTCGAGCCCGGCGAGGCAGTCGTCGGCAAGATCGAGCGTGCCATCCGGTCTGATATCGCATTCAATGCCGGCCAGGATGTGCGGGCCGTCCATTTCGTCCGCGAGCGCGCGAATGCGTGCCGCGTGCTCGGCGACACGCCGCTCGTCGAGTCCGTTGGCCATCGCCAGAGACTGACTGTGATCCGTGATCGCGATGTATTCGAGGCCGGCTTCTCTCGCCGCCATGGCCATCGCTCGCACGTCGTCGCGGCCGTCTGTTTCAGTGCTGTGCATGTGCAGATCGCCGCGCAGATCGGCGTGAGCGATGAGCCGCGGCAGCCGTCCCCCGGCCGCTGCGGCGATTTCTCCGTGCCCTTCGCGAAGCTCCGGCGGAATCCACGCCAGTCCGAGCGCGTCGTAGACCGCCGCTTCGTCGGCGCCGGCGACGCGCGCGTCATCGACGAGTCGAAAGAGCCCGTATTCGTTGAGCTTGAAGCCCAGACCGATCGCGCGATCGCGAAGCTCGATGTTGTGCGCTTTTGAGCCGGTGAAATACTGGAGCGCCGCCCCGCGGCTGTCGGTCTCAACGAGCCGTAGATCCGCCTGGAATCCGCCGCTGATCAGGATGCTCGACTTGGTGGTGCCGTGCCCGAGCACTCGCTCGACGAGCGGGTGGCCCACGAACACTTCCATCAGCGCATCATCCGCACCGGAGGCGAGCAGATCGAGGTCGCCGCAGGTGTCGCAGCCCCGCCGCAGGCTGCCGACCGGCTCGATGATCGCCGTGGGCGCGCGCTCGCGAAGAAAACCGACCAGCGCGTCGGCGGTCTCGCTGGCATGGGACAGAAGATGGCGTCCCGCGAAGCGGGATCGTTCCTCGAGCGCTTTGAGGATGAGGGCTTCCTTCTTCGCCCCCATGCCCCGAAGCGATCGGATGCGCCCGTCCGCCGCGGCCTGCCGCAGCTCGTCCAGCGAGCGGACGCCGAGCTCCCGGTACAGCGTGGCGGCGGTCTTCGGACCGACGCCCTGGAGATGCAGCAGCTCGAGCACCCCTGGAGGAAACTCGGCGGCGAGCTCGCGGTGATATTCGGCGCCCCCGGTTTCGGCGATCTCGCGGATGCGCGCGGCCAGATCCTTCCCGATACCAGGAATCTCGCGCAGGGCAGTCGCGTCCAGCTGCGCCAGCCGATGAGGGTGGTTGGCGACGATGTCCGCGCCGTTGCGATACGCACGAATCTTGAAGGCGTTGTCGTTCTTGAGCTCCAGGAGATCGGCGATCTCGCGCAAGAGGTGGGCAATCGCGGCGTTATCCAACGCGGAGCCCGTCCATCTCGAGGTGGAAATCGAGCACGCGGGCGCCGCCCTCAGCCAGCGCGGAGGCGATCGCGGGCCGCGCCGCGGGAGGGCCGTAACAGAACAGGCAGCCGCCGCCACCTGCGCCGCAGACTTTGGCCGCGGTCGCGCCCGCACGACGCGCCCTGACGATCAGATCGTCGATGGTCGGCGTCGTCACCCCCGGCGCGAGCCGTTTGCGATTCTCCCACTCGGTGGCAATCTGGCGGCCCACCTCGTCCCACTCGGCTCGTTCGAGCGCCGTTCGCATCGCGACTGCCGTGTCCCGGATCCGCTCGAAGCCGTCGAAGATATCCCGATCGCCGTCCAGATGTCGTTTCGTGATCTCCCAGTTGTTGGTTCCCGAATTCCTCGGCGCGCCGGTATACGCCAGGACCAGCCGGCGTTCGAGCTCTCGAGGGTCCAGGTCGATCGGCACGCGGCGAATGCCGTCGACGCGGAGCTCGACCGCGGCCGTGCCACCGTAGAAGGCGGGACGGTAGTCCTGCACGCCGGTGGGGACGCGGATGGTCTGGCACTCGACGTTCATCGCCACCTGCAGCAGATCTTCGGCAAGGGCGGGCGCGTTCGACCACCGCGCCAGTGCGCCGCACACTGCCAACGCCAGGGCTGAAGAGCCGGCGATGCCAGCGCCGGCGGGTGATTCACTGCGAGTGGTCAGCGTCGCGTTCTCGATCCGATACTGGCGGGCGAGCAGCGACAGCAGCGGTAGTTGGTTCGTGCCGTCGAGATCCGCCCAGCGCGAGCCGGTGACGCGGCGGTCGGTGTCGATCGACACGAGCTCAATCTGCCCATCGGTTCGGGATTCGATTTGCGCATGAGCGCGGAGGTCGATGGCCGTGTTCACGGTCACGGCGCCCTCGTGGAACAGGTAGAGCGGCCAGATGTCGAGCGTGCCTCCGGCGAGGTCGATGCGGGTCGGCGCTGAAGAGACGATGTGCACGCGACAAATTATAGGTCGACGCGGTCGGGCCACGCGCTGGCCAGCACCATGAGGGCCGCACTCGGTGATCGGTGCAGAAAATGTTGCGGCATCCCGGTGCGGCTGAAGGGCCTGTGAAAAATTCGTCGTTCAACGCGAAGACCGTCAAGGCGGCGGAGAAGAACCCCTGGCTCCTCGGCCGAACCGCCGACGGTCCGCTGGAAGTCGCTTGAAGCCCGAAGCCTGTACAATCGTGGTCGATCATGCCAAGCGCGTTGCGACGCCAGATCGGCCAGCTGCTCATCGCCGGATTCGAGGGTCACTCCCTGCCGGTCGAATTGAAGTCGCTCGCCCGCGAGTTTGGGCTGGGCGGCGTGATCCTGTTTACCAGAAACATCGCCGAGCCCGCGCAGGTGGCGGACGTGTGCCACGAGGCTGCGCGTCTGTTTCCAGATCTGCCCATGTGGGTCAGCGTCGATCAGGAGGGAGGCGCCGTCGCGCGGTTGAAGGCGCCATTCACCGCGTGGCCGCCGATGGCGACGCTTGGGCGGAGCGGCAGCGTTCAGCTCGCCGAGCGCTTCGCCCGCGCGCTGGCCTCGGAGCTTCGGGCGGTGGGCATCAATCTCGATTACGCCCCTGTCCTCGACGTGCATACGAATCCCCGGAATCCCGTGATTGGCGATCGGGCCCTCTCTGCGAAGGCCGACGATGTGGCGCGGTTGGGCAGCGCGATCGTCCGCGCGCTTCAGGTCGAGGGTGTGGCGGCGTGCGGCAAGCACTTTCCGGGACACGGCGATACGTCGGCCGATTCACATCTCGAGCTGCCGCTTATCGAGCATCCGATCGAACGGCTCCGTGCCGTGGAGTTCCTGCCGTTCGAGGCCGCCATCGACGCCGGCGTCACCGCGATCATGACGGCGCACATCCTGATGCCCGCGTTGGACGAACAGCATCCGGCCACCTTGTCGCGACGGATCGTCTCTGGCCTGCTGCGCGGCGAGTTGGCGTTTGACGGCGTCATCCTGAGCGACGACCTCGAGATGAAGGCGATCGCCGACCAGTACGCCGTCTCCGCGGCCGCGGTGCTGGCGATCGAAGCCGGCTGCGATGGCCTCCTCATCTGCGGCGGCGACCACGACGTGCACGCCTCGGCCCTCGAGGCCTTGATCCATGCGGTCGAAGATGAACGGCTGCCCATCACGCGGGTCGAGGATGCGCTGCGGCGGCAGCGGCACGCCAAGGAGCGGGTGTTCGGGTTACACGCAGTGACGCAGCCGTTGTCCGAGCGAGAGCTCCGGCAGGTGATTGGCCGCGACGAGCACCGCGCGATCGCCGATGAAATGGCGCGGTTCCTCTAGCTTCTCCTCATGTTGAAGCCCCGTGCCCTCGAGGCCGGCGATCGCCTCGCCATCGTCGCCCCGGCCAGTCCGTTCGACCGTGATGAGTTCGACCTCGGCGTCGAGGAAGTGCGCCGGCTGGGATTCGAACCGGTGTACGAGCCGTCGGTCTTCGAGCGACGGCGGTATGTCGCCGGCTCGCCAGAGGTGCGCGCGGCGGCTCTCCGTCGGGCGTGGTGCGACCCCTCGATTGCTGGAGTCATCGGTGTGCGCGGCGGCTACGGAAGCGCGCAGATCCTGCCGCTGCTCGACGCCGACGAGGCGCGGCGCGCCCGGAAGCCGTTTATCGGATACAGCGATCTGACCGCGGTGCTCACATTCCTGGTCAGCGGCGTCGGGCTGGTCGCCTTTCATGGGCCGACGCTCATTGGGCGGCTCGCCAAGGGGGCGGAAGGCTACGACCGGCGTACGTTCCTGGCCGCCGTGTCTTCACGCGAGGCGCTGGGCGAGTTGGCCCCTGCGGCGCTGCAGACAATCCGTCGCGGCGAGGCAACCGGCATGCTCCTTGGCGGCACGGTCACGCAATTGTTGGCGTCGCTCTGCACGTCGTGCGCGTTTTCTCCCCCATCGGGCTACGTCCTGTTCTTCGACGAGGTGGGCGAGCGTCCCTACCGCCTGGACCGCATGGTCACGCAGTTGACGCAGACGGGGCTGCTGTCGCGAGCCGGCGCCATCGTCGTCGGCGAGCTGCCGCAGTGCGACGAACCATCCGGCGACCCGACCGCGGCCGCGGTGATGTCGGAATTGCTGGCCGATTTCCCGGGGCCGGTCGTCATGGGGTTCCCCTCGGGCCACACCACCGGCCCTGCGATGACGCTGCCGTTCGGCGTCGCCTGCCGCGTGATCGCCGATGGCCGGCCACGCCTGATCATCGAGGAAGCTGCCGTCGAGTAACGACGATGAAGATGAAGAGAGTCCACTTTATCGGCGTGTGCGGCACAGCCATGGCGACCGCGGCCGCCATGTTGAAGCAGAAAGGCTTCGACGTCAGCGGGTCCGACCAGGACGTCTACCCGCCGATGAGCGACTTCCTGGCCGCGGAGGGTATTCGGGCGCTGGTCGGATATCGCCCCGAGCACATCAGCGCCGATCTGGATCTGGTCGTCGTCGGCAACGCGATTTCTCGTGGCAATCCGGAGCTCGAAGACGTGCTGGATCGAAAGATTCGTTACTGCTCGCTGCCCGAGGTGATTCGCGAACACTTTCTGTGGGGCGCGCGATCGGTGGTCGTGGCGGGCACGCACGGCAAGACGACCACGACCGCGCTGGCCGGATGGGTGTTGACGTCAGGTGGTCTCGACCCCAGTGTGCTCCTCGGTGGGATCGCGCGCAATTTCGGCGACCATGGATCCAGCTATCGCATTGGGCATGGCCGCGAGTTCGTGATCGAAGGCGACGAGTACGACAGCGCCTTCTTCGACAAGACGGCCAAGTTTCTGAAATACCTGCCCGACGTCGCGGTCGTCAATAACGTCGAGTTCGATCATGCGGATATCTACGCCGACTTCGACGCGGTCTCGCTGGCGTTTCAGCGGCTCGTCAGGCTGGTGCCGCGGCGGGGCCTGCTCCTCCTGGGCGCCGACAGCGCCGGCGCACTGGCGCTGAAAGCGTCCGCGGTGTCACGGGTGGAGACATTCGGCCTTGGGGAAGACGTCGACTGGCAGGGCCACAGCCTGGCGTCGGCCGGGGCAGGGACCGCTTTTCACGTGCGAAGGCAGGGGGCGCCCTTCGGCTCGTTTGAGCTGCCGCTCGTGGGTGCGCACAACGTTCGCAATGCACTGGCCGCCATCGCGATTGCGGCGGCTGCCGGCCTCGACGCGGCCCGCATCGCCGAGGGCCTGCGGTCCTTCGCGGGGGTGAAGCGCAGGCTCGAGATCGTCGGCGTTGCGGACGGGGTGACCGTCTACGACGATTTCGCGCACCATCCGACCGCAGTCGCCGAAACGCTGGCTGGTGTGCGCGCGTCTCACCCCGCCGCGCGGATCTGGGCCGTCTTCGAGCCGCGCTCGGCGTCGTCGTGCCGCCGGGTGTTTCAAGACGATTTCGCCCGCGCCTTTTCGCCGGCGGACGAAGTGCTGATCGCGCCGGTGTTTCGATCGACGCTACCGGAGTCCGAACGGCTGTCGGTGCAGACGCTGGTGAGCGATCTTCACAACCAGGGCCAGTCCGCCCGCGCGGCCGACTCGATCGACGACATCATCGACACGGTCGCGACCGGGCATCGTCCGGGCGACCTCGTGGTGATCATGTCGAATGGCGGGTTCGGCGGCATCCACCAGAAGCTGCTGCGCGCGCTGTCATGAGCCGTCCCCGAATCGTCCAGGCCGGGGATTCGACCCTCGTCGTGGCGCTCGAGGCTCGGATCGATCCGATGGTCAACCAGCGCGCGATTCAGATCGCCGAGCGGATGCGAGCGGCCGCCATCGCCGGGGTGCGAGACATCGTGCCGACCTACCGATCGGTGGCCGTGTTCTTCGATCCGCTGCACACGATGTACGACGAGCTGGTCACACGTCTGGAGCACGAGTCCGGCCGGGAGGACGTCGAGCCGCTTGCACCACGGACCCCGATACGGGTTCCGGTGTGTTATGGGG
>JBDTVS010000195.1:0-18516 GCA_040007095.1 Acidobacteriota bacterium | reverse complement strand
GGCGGGCGCCTCGACGCCCAGAATGGCACACGTTATTCATCTACGGGTCCTAACCGAGACGCCTGCACCGATATTTTCTGCGCAGTACAGCGAGTGCATCGAGCAAGAAGAGTGACATTTCTCCGTGATCTCGGTGACCTCTGTGGTTGACGTAGCAACCGAGACACGCCAAGCGCGGCGCGCGCCGAAGGAGAGAAGAGGCCCTACTGCGTGGGCCGGCCGGCCAGGGTCTCGACCACGTACGCACTCAGGTCGCGAATCTCGTCGGGCGTGAATGTCGCGCCGAACGGCGGCATGTCGTTCCGGCCGGCGGTGACGGTTTGAATCGCCGCCGCGACATCCTTGAGGGCGACCAAGGGCGCGCCACCGCCGTGCCCCCCATTGCCGTCCGCGCCATGGCAGATCACGCACGCCTGCTCGTAGAGCTGCTGGCCGCGGACGAGGTTCGCCCTCGCCCCGCCGGCCGGCGCGCGGCGTGCGGCCGTCGTCCCAACCGCCTCGGCCGGCGGTGCGGCGACCGTCGTTTGCCGTGACGCCGGCGCACCTGGTTGAACGGGCGGGAGCGTTCCCTCGAGGCCGAACAACCAGACGCTGTCACCGCGCGCGGAGCCGATCAGCGCGTTGCCGGCCGAGAACGCCAGCACGTACTGCTTGCCGTTGTGCTCGAACGTGCTCACCGGCGCGTGCATGCCGGCGCCCGTCTGGAACTCCCAGAGCTGTTGGCCCGAGGACGAATCGAGGGTCACGAGCCGGCCGTCGTTCCGGCCGACGAACAACAATCCGCCGCCTGTCGCGAGCGTGCCGCTGTAGCACTGCTCGGGCCATCGGTATCGCCACACCAACTTGTTGTTCGTCACGTCGAGGGCCGCGATGATGCCGCTGCGCGCGGCGCGCGTGAACGTCGTTGCCCCGCCGGTGTAGCGGTCGCCCGTGCCCGGCGCCACGAAGTTCGGATCACCGCCACCGGTATAGCCATTGACGACCGAAGACGCGCAGACGAACAGCGTCTGCCGGATCGGGTCGTACGCGCTCGGCGGCCAGTTCGCGCCGCCCCAGATTCCGGGCTTCACGATCGTCGCGTCCTTGCCGACAAACGGCGTGAAGATGCGGCCGTCGTTGACCAGCGTGGAACCCTCCGGAGCAATCTGGATCAGTTGCGGCACCACCGCGTCGCCACGCGGGAAGGGCTGCGTGGCCGCAGTCGCCTGACGTCGCTCTTGAGGGACCGGCCGCTCGTCTATGCCGACGAGCGGCTTGCCTGTCTGCCGATCGAGGATGTACGCCCAGCCCGTCTTGCCGACTTCGGCGATGGCCTTGCGCATCCGGCCGCCGACGCTGACATCCATGAGCACGACGGGATTGCTCGCATCGTAGTCCCAGATGTCGTGATGCACCTGCTGAAAGTGCCAGCGATACTTTCCCGTCGCGATCTCGACCGCCACGATCGATGCCGCATACAAGTTGTCGCCGGCGCGTACCGCGCCGTTGTAATCAGGCCCCGCATTGCCGGTTGAGAAATACAGCAGTCCGAGCTCGGTGTCGGCGGCCGGTGTCTGCCACACCGAGGCCCCGCCGTACTTCCACGAGTCGTTGTCCCGCGGCCACGTGTCGTGGCCCGGCTCACCGGGACCGGGAATCGTGTAGAACGTCCACATCAGGCGGCCGTCCTTGGCGTCGTACGCCTTGACGCGGCCGCGAGTGCCGCGATCGGCGCCGGCAAAGCCGGTGATGACCATGCCGTTGACGTACACCGGCGCGCCCGTGATCGAGAAGTTGTCCTCCCACCGCTCTGCTTGAATCGACCACGCGGGTGCGCCGGTCGCGCGATCCAGCGCGATCAGCTGGCCGTCGAGCCGGCCCAGGAAGACCTTGTCGCCGCTGATGGCGACACCGCGGTTGGTCCAGCCGCAGCAGACGGAGCTGAGGCGGGGATCGAGATTCGCCCGGTACTGCCAGAGGATCTCGCCCGTCTCGATCGCCAGTGCGAAGATGTCGTTGGCGCCGGTGCTGACGTAGGCGACGCCGTCGTAGACGATCGGCTGCGCTTCACCCGAGTACTGCGGGGCGGTGCCCGAGCCGCGCAGACGCGCCCGCCAGACACCCTTGAGCTGCGCGACGTTGGTGCGGTTGATCGCCGTCAGCGGCGAGTAACGCTGGTTGTACAGATTGCCGCCGTTGGTCGGCCAACTCGTGGTCGGGGGCGCCGCCAGCCTGGCGGCGGAGAAGTCGTCGACGCTGCCGCGTTTCGCCTGTGCGTGGCCGGATGCCGCGAGCAGCGCGGCCACGGCGGCGGATAGTGCTGCAGAAAAGAACCACCGCATGATTGCTCAGAAGTCGAACTGCGCCGTAATCTTGGCAAACCTCGCTGGCAGGATCAGCGTGGGCGTCAGCCACGCACCGGCCTGGATGAAGGTTTGATTGTAGGTCTGAATCGCACTCGAGTTGAGCGCGTTGTAGAGGTCGAAGCTCAATTGCGTGCGGAAGCCATGCAGCTTCAGGATTTTCCCGACCCGCAGATCGATCTGGTTGACTCGATCGCCGTAGAGATCGCCTGGCGCAAGCAGGTTGACGTTCGCAAACTGCACGTTGCCCGACAGGTTGCGGCCGAGTGACTGCGCGACCACCGCGGTGGGGAAGTTGAAGTTCGCGGCCAGCGAGCTCCCGGGCAGACTCTGAAAGGCCGCGCTCGCCTGCACGTCGATTTTCGGCACCGTGTACGACGCCAGGCCCTTCACCTGCGTCTTGAGCGGCGGCTCCACGTGACAGTACGGATTCAGCGCGCTGGTCGTCGTGGTCTCGGGTAGCTGGCGCCTGATGTCGCAGTTGTCGGTAATCGATCGGCCCGTGCTGGTGCCACCCTGGAACGTCAATCCCTGCCGGACCCGCGCCGTGAAGTTGATCTCGACGCCGTTCCAGTGATTGGTCTGCCGGCCGTACACGTCCGACATGGTCGTCCAGTTATTGGTTTGCCCGGACAGCGACGGAATGACGTTGTACAGGGTGCCCGGAATGGTGTAGCCGCCGCCGCCGGGAAGACGCGGGTCGGTGGGCGCGGTCAGCGTGAACGCATCGAAGGCGGCAGTGCTTGGTTGGCCAAGCGGCGAGAAGGCGAGGTTCTTGGTGGTGGTGAAGTTGCCGAAGATTCGCCGGAAGTAGCCGATGTCGACCGACACGCGCGGCAACACCTGTTGCTGGATCTGGAAGCCGAAGTTCCAGTCGTACGGCCTGATGCCCCAGCCGTTCAGGATGTCAGGGTCGAAGGAGGTGCTGAACACAGGTTTGGCGAAGTTCAGGTTGCTGACCTGGCCGCAGAAGTCGCCGCCGGTGGTGCGGAGATCCTGCGCTGACAGGGTGCTCAAGTCGCAGTCCGGCGCGAAATTCCGGTTGGCGTCGGTCCAGGTCCGAGTCACGTTGGTCGAGATGCGCGACAACGGATTGGTGAGCGAGCCGGTGATCGAGCTGCCGTCGGCGGCAGCCAGATACTTTCCGACATTGACTTTGAGGGCCGTCTTGCCATTCCCCCAGACATCGTAGACAACGCCCAGGCGGGGAGTCAGATCGGAATACGCTGTGCCGTTCTGCGCCGGAAACACGGTCGGCGTGAGAATGAACGGGTTGGGACCGACGTGCTGTTCCGGGAAGAAACTGGACGAATGGTCGTAGCGGATCGCACCCGACAGCGTCAATCTGCTGACGGTCCACTGATCCTGGGCATAGAACGAGTGCGTCTGCACGTGGGTGTTCACCAGGGCCGGACCGGCGGTCTGGCCGAGCGAGCTCGGAATACCGTTGTTGAACGTGAAGCTCGTCCACGTGTCGTTCAAAATCGAGTTGGGGAAGTGATTGACGATCTGCTGCCCCTGGTAACCCACCTTCGCGGTGCTCCGGCCCGAGACGAGGCTCGCCGCCGCACGCCAGCTGACGACGTCGCTGTCGGCCACATAGGAGTTGTTACCTCGATAGCTCAGACCGGCGATACCGCCGTTGGCAGCGCACCCCGCCGAGCACAGCTCGCTGACGGGAATCAGCTTCAGGGTGTTCGGCAGATTGCCCTGCGTGCCGTAGGTGTCGATGAAGTTCCCACCCACTCCGGCCTCGAGCAGCAGTCGGCTGGTCACCGGGGATGACCACGTCGTCTGCACGACGCGGGGGGCGGCGTGATTGTTGCCTCGGGCTTCGGGCGCCGTCGTCGCGTTGCCTCCACCGATGCAAGAGGTGCACAACTGCTGTTCGTCCCAATAGAAGTTGAACTTGTTCCGCGCCGACGACTGCCACGTCACCCGGCCGTTGCCATCCTTCCACGTGCCATCGTCGGTCGCCTGTGCCGGCGAAGCCACGTAGCTCCAGGCGTTGACGTCGCCCGCGTTCAGATTGTTGAACATCCCCGCCACCAGCTTCCGGTTCCCCTGATAGCGAACGCCGGTGTAAAACCACAGCTTGTCTTTCACGATCGGGCCGCCGATGGAGGCGTTGGTATCCCAGATCTTGGTCATCAGGTTCGGCGCGCGCAGCCCCGACGCTTTGATCGCATCCGTGTAGTTGCTGGTCTGCAGGGAGTCGTTGGCCCAGTTCCCGAAGAACGATCCCGAGAACTTGTTTCCGCCCTGGCGCGGCACCAGGTTCATGGCTGGGCCGCCGACTTCGGATTCGCCCAACCCTCCGGCCGTCGTGAAGACCACTTCCTGAGCATTGGGGACATCGGCCACGGTATAGGAAACACCCGTGCCATTCAGCGATGCGCCAAGCGACAGTCCGTCGGTGGTGAGCCGGCCTTCATTGCCTGGCCCTCCGCGCATGGTGAACGTGACGGTGACCGGGCCGGCGAGGCCGCCCACGTCCTGCGATCCCGACAGCGTCACACCAGGAACCAGCGTCACGAGACTGTGGTACAGCCGTGCCGTGGGAATGGCGCTAATCATGTCGTTCGTGACGGTGTGCTGCTGTTTGGCATTGACGACATCCACGACGGGCGTCTCGCCGACGACCGTAATCGTCTCGCTCACGGAGCCGACCTTCAGGTCCGCGTTCACCGTGGCGGCAAACGACCCGGTCAGTTCGAGCCCTTCCCGGCGAACGCTGACGAACCCCGACAGGCTGAACGTCACGACGTAGCTGCCTGGTCGAAGATCTTCGATGCGGTACTGGCCGCCGCCGTCGGTGGCGGTGGTGCGGACTTTTTCGATCAGCGCCGGGCTCGACGCTTCCACTGTGACGCCTGGCAGCACGGCTCCCGAGCTGTCCTTCACCACGCCGACAATCGACGCTTGAGCGTGTGCCCACGAAGGAACCATTACGATGGCAAGCATCGCCAAACCGATTCGCACCACGCAGCGCATTGTGACCTCCTGGCGAACAATCGAGCCTTGGAATCCGTTGAGCGGACGTCCGCCGAAGCCCAAGTATATATGTGTGTTGTCGCTGAACAGCCTCCCGCTCGTGTGGCGCGTATCTTTACGAAGTTCACGTGCGGGGAGACCAGGCAGGCGCCCTGGCGCATTTTCTCTGTAGCTGGTGTCCGCCTTCCGCGTGCCTTAACAGCCCGTGGTAAAAGTCCGTCTGCATTCGGCGAACGCTGCATCCCGCCTCGCGGCGTTGCCCAACGCTCAAATACTCCCGGTATTCTCGCGTTTCACGCCTGGCGATCCGGGCGCATCGCCCGCCTCGGTGCGACGACGGACTTTCACCACGGGCTGTTTAGCAAGGCTTCAGCGGCACGCCGCAGCCTTGGCGGAGGCTGGCCAGGTGGACCGTCGGGATCCGTCCAGAGCCCGATGCCTTTCGAAAATTCAAGTCCGAACATGACCAGAAATTGCGTGGCTGCGCGAACAGCTCGACGCCGCGGGAAACGCGACTCCGGGTCAAGTCTGCAGAGGCGCAGCTCCGCGAACTTCGCCGGCCTCGGCCCTGCGGACGCGGTTTCCCGTCTGTCGCCCGAGGCGCGGCGCTCACAACGTTCGCTTTCGCGACGCATTTTCCGGTCATTTCGTCGGCGCAACGAATTTTCGAAAGGCACGAGGCGAAAGCCGGACAGGACGGTCCCTAGCGCGCGATGGCGTTGGCTGTCAGCGGCAACCGCGTTGCGGGAAACGTCCGGCGGCCAATGGTGAGGAACGACGTGCCTGCCAGCAGGCACAACGAACCGGCAATCCAGAACGCCAGTTGGTAATCGCCTGCCAGGGTGCGGATGGCGCCGGCGCCGAAGGCCGCCATCGACGCGCCGAGCTGATGGCTGGCGCCGATCCACCCGTAAATCACGCCCGTGTTCTCGCGACCGAAGGCTTCGCTGGTCAAGCGGACGGTTGGCGGCACCGTCGCTATCCAGTCGAGCCCGTAGAACACGGCGAACCATCCGAGCCCCTCCGCTCCATGCTGCAGCGTGAAGGGAAGAAACAGCAGCGACAGCCCGCGCAGCGTGTAGTACCCGAACAACAGGTTCCGGCTCGAATAGCGGTCGGTGAGCCAGCCCGATCCGGTCGTGCCGATGATGTCGAACAGGCCCATCACGGCCAGCAGTTGTGCCGAGCGCAATGGGGAGATGCCGTAGTCGTGGCACGCGGCGATGAGGTGAGTCCCGATGAGACCGTTGGTGCTGGCGCCGCAGACGAAGAACGTTCCGGCGAGTACCCAGAAGGCCGGTGAGCGGATGGCGAGCGCGAGCGCCGGCAGCGGCCCAAGCGCCGTCCGGGCCGACGCGTTGTGTTCATCAGCGGGCTGACCGTACCGGAGCAGGCCCACATCCTGCGGCCGGTCGCGCATGAACACCGCGACGAGTCCGAAGACGACCACTGCGGCGCCAGCGACGATCAGCGCGGCGCTGCGCCAGCCTTGTCGCTCGACTACTGCGGCCAGCAGCGGCAGGAACACCAGCTGGCCCGTCGCATTCGCCGCGGAGAGCGCACCGAGCACGACCCCGCGCCGCTCTTCGAACCAGCGTGACACCACGACCGCCGCGAGCACCATCGACGTGACGCCCGTGCCCGATCCGACGAGGATCCCCCAGAGCAGCATCAGCTGCCACTGGTGTCTCATCAACGTGGTCAGGGCCACCGACACGGCGACAAGAGCCACGGCCGCGAGGATGACGCGCCGCAGGCCCCAGCGATCCATCACGGATGCGGCAAATGGTCCGATCAGACCGAACAGGGCGATGTTGATCGCGACCGCGCCGGAGATGACCGCGCGATTCCAACCGAACTCGGCTTCGAGCGGCACCATCAGGAGGCCGGGCGTCGCGCGGACCCCCGCCGTGATGAGCAGGACCATGAACGTGACCGCAGCCACGATCCAGCCGTAGTGGACGCGAGATCTCATGTGTGTCGCTCGCCCTTTTGAATGAATGTGCATCGAAATTGTACCGCCCCGGACCCGGCACTTGGATAGGTCGCGCGGGTCAGTTTCACTTCAACCACCGGGTCGTCATCATCGGGGGGCGCACCCCCGTAGCATGAAAACCGCGAGCGCAGGGACGCGGACGTCGACGTACAGGGTCCGGCTCCGCGTCTCCGAGTCGTCCCGGAGGGATCCGCGTAGTGTCCG
Source organism: Acidobacteriota bacterium (assembly GCA_040007095.1). GTDB lineage: Bacteria > Acidobacteriota > Vicinamibacteria > Vicinamibacterales > CAVVIG01 > JBDTVS01. The sequence continues at coordinate 10,980 of JBDTVS010000195.1, read as the reverse complement.
GCTTCAGCCAGGCTTCAGCCGGACCGTGGCAGGTCCGCAGGAAGGATCGGTGAACGAATCACCATGTTTCACGCAGAGCACGAAGAGATCCTCAGTTCTTCTCTGCGGCATCTGCGGTCTCCGCGTTGAACGTTTCTCTCACAGGCTCTTTGAGACGTTTGGGCTCGTCATCTCTGAGCAGCACACCGAGCACACCGAGAAGAACCAGAGCGCATTTCTCGGTGATCCCGGTGGCTCGGTGGTGAACCTCGTGAGGCCGTTGCTACCTCTGGTTGGCACCGCTTTGATCTGAGGTGGACGCTATGCTACGGTCGCCCTTCATGTCTGTCGCACATCGCTGATGTCCACTGCGGCCATTCATCCTCACTCAGCCCCGTCTCTCCCGCAGCCCGTCGTTCCTGTGGAGGGCGTCGCCGCGTGCGGTCGGGTGCCGGAGGTGCCGGCTCCGGGGGTGGTCCTCGACGTGGCGACGATCGGCTACCTCGTACTGGCGGAAGGATTCGGAGGCCGCGTCCACAGCGTGTTCGCGAGCGCGTGCAACCTGCTGGGCGGCGACATGCTGCTGACAATCGCGGCATGGCACGTCGGCGACGGTCCGGCGACGCTCCGCCTGGCCGGCAGCGCAACGCTCGATCTGCGCGCTGTGTTCGACGTCGGCGAGAGCGTCGGCAGTCACGGGGGCGTCCTTCGCGCCGGTCGCGTCGAGCTGAGTCTGCGGCGGGTACAGGTTTGGCGGCCCGTTGCACCGGCGTGCCCGCTGCCACCCGAACGCATCGATGTTCGTCTCCAGGCCGTCGCAGCCAGCCTTGCGCAGTGTGACCGCGGGCAATCCAGCATTCTCGGGAGCGACGGCGCGGCGACCGTGGCGGCGCTGCGCGATGCGTGCCGAACCCTCGACGTCGAGTCTGCAGTCCGGCACGCCACCCGGCTGGTGGGCTGGGGCGAAGGCCTGACGCCGGCCGGAGACGACTTCCTGATTGGCCTGCTCGCGGGGCTCGACGCCTTCGTGGCGGGCGACGATCGGCGCGGCCGCATGCGCGGCGCCATCGCCGCCCTGGTCACGTTGTGCGCACGACGCACGACGCCGATTGCGGCGCACTATCTGAAGCTGGCTGCCGGCGGTCACTACAACGAGCCGCTCGTCGGTCTCAGGAATGCTCTACTCGCCGAAGACGACCGGCACGCCGTCGATGCGGCGCTGCACCGTGCGCTGGCAATCGGCGCCAGCTCGGGCGCCGACACAGCGCGCGGATTGCTGGCTGGGCTGAATGTCTGGTTGCCGCCATACACCGGCGCCGCGGTGAACGCGATGCCGGGTTCCCGTGACTCTTGCGGGTGACGATGTCGAGAGCAGTGTCGAGGTTTTAACGTCAACCACCGAGAGACATCCTAATGTTTTTGCCTCGGTGCACTCGGGTGTGCTGCTCAGGCTGATACACGATCATGTCGACGCCCCGGTTCAAGGTCTTCGCGAATCTGTACAAGGATTCGGTGACGCTGATGCAGCTCGGCGCCGCGCTGCGCGAGCGGAACGGTGTCGCGCAGGCCTCGTGCCTGATGGCGACGCCTGCGAATCTGGCGCAACTCCTGGACGCCGATCTCTCGATCGAGACCCAGGCGTCCCCGTCCGATCTGCTGGTAGTGGTTGACGGCGATCCGGCGGCCTGCGACGACGCCATCGCGGCGGCCGAAGTGATGCTGCAGGCGGCGGGCGGCAGCGGCGACAGCTCCGCCACCGCGTTCTCCCTGCCGCTGACGAGCCTCGCGTTGGGGGTGGCACGCGCCCCACATGCCGACCTCGCGCTGATTTCGGTGCCTGGCGACTACGCCGCCGCGGAGGCGATGAAGGCGCTGTCGCTGGGACTGCACGTGATGCTGTTCTCCGATCACGTGTCGCTCGCCGAGGAACGGACCATCAAGCGCTACGCGCGCACTCGAGATCTGCTCGTCATGGGGCCCGACTGCGGGACCGCGATCGTCAACGGTGTACCGCTCGGCTTCGCCAACGTGGTGCGCCGTGGTGACATCGGCCTCGTTGCCGCCTCTGGTACCGGGCTGCAGGAAGTGACCTGCCGCATCCACAACCTGGGCGGCGGTATTTCGCAGGCGCTTGGCACCGGCGGTCGCGATCTGGAGGAAGAGATTGGCGGTATTACGATGCTGCAGGGGCTGGCGGCGCTCGCCGCGGACGACCAGACGCGCGTCATCGTGCTGATCTCCAAGCCGCCCTCGCCAGGCGTCGCGCGCCGGATCGAGGATGCGGCCGGCGCCGTCAATAAACCGGTCGTCGTGCATTTCCTGGGGGCGTCGTCGAAACCGTCGTCGAAACCGTCGTCGGAACCGTCGTCACGACCATTGCCCGCCGGCCTCGTCGTCGCCACTTCGTTGGGGCACGCCGCTGATGCCGCCGTGGCGCTCGCCCGTGGCGAGCCGCCGCCGACGACATCGGCGCCCCCGTCGATGTCCGCGATCGCCGCCGTCGACAGGTGGGCGGCCGAGATGGCGCCCACCCAGACGGCGATTCGCGGCCTGTTCACTGGCGGCACGTTTTGCCACGAGGCGCAACTCGCGTTCATCGCCCACGCGCTGCCGTGCCGTTCCAATGTGCCAGCCGCCGGTGCGTTGCCGGCTGACGGCCGAGACGATGGCCACGTCTTCCTCGACCTGGGCGATGACGAATACACGCGCGGACGCCCGCATCCGATGATCGATCCGTCGCTGCGCGACGCGGCGGTCGGTGCGCAGGGCGCCGCCCCGGCGACCGCGGCGATCCTGTTCGACGTCGTGTTGGGATTCGGTTCCCACGACAACCCGGCCGGCGCGCTCGCCCAGGCCCTGGCGGCCGCGCAGCGTGAGGCGCGCGCTCACGGCCGCGCGCTGGCGATGATTGGGCACGTCTGCGGCACCGACAACGATCCGCAAGGCAAAGCGAAGCAGGTGCGGCAACTGGAAGCGGCCGGCGCCTTGATCGTCGGCAGCAACATCGAGGCGACGATGCTCGCGGTGCACCTCGCCACGCGGGTGCCCGCGCGGCGCTAAAGAGCATTTACGGTGGTTTGTCTTAGTCAACAATGCAACCACGAAAGCACGAAGTCACCCTTCGTGAGCTTTGTGTTCTTTGTGGTTCAGAATTCTCGCGGGCTATTTGAGAGCCACGAATACACGCTTGTAAAAACGCTGTGGTAGGACCAGACCATGTCCGCGAATACGCTGTTCAAGGAGTCGCTCACGGTCGTCAACGTCGGTATCAAGGGCTTTGCCGATGCCGTCACCGCGGCCGGCGGCCAATCCGTCGCCGTGGAATGGGCGCCGCCCGCACAGGGTGATCGCGATGGCGCATGGGCACTCGCCGAGGTGCTGAATCACCCGGTGGTCGAAGCCGCCAACGTGCTGGCGCTCGCACGCCTGCTCGATGCCCAGCCGGTGCTGACCGATGTTGCGATCGCGCGCGATGTGCTGCCAGGCATGGCCGGCGGACGCCGGCTGATCGTACACGCGGGACCGCCGATTGCCTGGTCTCTGATGTGCGGGCCGATGCGCGGCGCGGTGCTGGGTGCGGTGGTGCTCGAAGGATGGGCCGCTTCAGTGGCGGCCGCCGAGCACCTGGTCGCGGCGGGCGGCATCGACCTCGCACCCTGCCATCACCACGGCGCCGTCGGGCCGATGTCGGGGGTCATCAGCCCGTCGATGCCGGTCTTCGTCGTCGAGAACAGGACCGCGGGCAATCGCGCCTACTGCAACTTCAACGAAGGGCTGGGCAAGGTGCTGCGCTTCGGCGCCAACGATCCGGCGGTGATTGACCGTTTGCGGATGATCGCGGCCGTGGTCGCCCCGACGTTGCGTGCCGTGCTGGCCCGGACCGGCGCGATCGAGCTCAAACCGTTGATGGCGCAGGCGCTCAACATGGGCGACGAGGTACACAATCGCAACGCTGCGGCCACCGCGCTGTTCATCAAGCGCATCGCCGCCGCGCTGATCGAGGCGGACGTCGCGCGCGCTGACGCCGCGGCGACGGTCCGGTTCATCGCCGGCAACGACCACTTCTTTCTCAACCTGTCGATGGCCGCCTGCAAGGCGATGTGCGACGCGGCGGCCGGCGTGCCGGGGAGCTCGATGGTGACGGCGATGGCGCGCAACGGCGTCACCTTCGGCGTGCGCCTGTCGGGCACCGGCGACAGGTGGTTCGAAGCGCCGGCCAACCCGGTCGATGGCCTGTATTTTCCGGGTTACTCGATCGCCGATGCCGCGGCCGACCTCGGCGATTCGGCCATCACCGAGACCGCCGGCGTCGGTGGCTTCGCGATGGCGGCGGCGCCGGCGATCGTCAAGTTCGTCGGCGGCACGCCGGCCGACGCCATTCATCACAGCCTGCGCATGCGCGCCATCACGCTCGGCAGCAATCCGTCGTTCACGCTGCCCGCGCTCGATTTCGCGGCGACCGCCGCGGGCATCGACGCACGCAAGGTCGTCGACTGCGGCGTGCTGCCGGTCATCAACAGCGGCATCGCACACCGCGAGGCCGGCGTCGGCCAGATCGGTGCGGGCGTCACCACGGCGCCAATGGCCTGCTTCACCGCGGCGGTGAAGGCGCTTGCGAGAGCAGTTTGCCCTTCTCCGGGGGGAAATACTTCCGTTCCTTGATCCTCCAGCCTTGCGGTGTCTTCACGTAGAGATCTTCGTAATGGCCACCATTGTCCCGAAGGTACGCCAGGCCGGCGACGCCGTCTTTGGTCGGCGTCAATTTCAAACCGGACGTGCGAAACGGCCGATCGTCGCGACCTGCCGACGGACTGCGAGGACCGATCGGGCCGTTATACGGACCATACAGGTTCTCGTAGTGACCGTGATCGTCCCCAGCCAGTTGACGAATCTCGATGAAGTCCTCAGTCGCGAGGTGCGCGGCAACCTCCGCGTCCGATATAACGTTGCGCGACTTGAAGCGCCAGCCCTTCGGCGTCTTCACGTAGACGTCGTCGTAGTAGCCGCCGCCGTTGCTGTTGATGGCGCGGGACTTGGCTCCCTCCGGTGCCCATTCGATCACCGGCGCCGGGCGGGGCGTGCCTCGTCCCCGGCCGGCTGGCGCCGCCGATACCGGCTCGCCTGACGGGGGAGCTCCGGGGTGGCAGCGGTCGTAACTGAGGACCATCTCCTTGATGGCTTCTCGTTCCCTGACCTCGCCGCGAGGACCGCTGCCGAAGTAGCCGCCGGGCGTGGCAAACAAGTCGGCGTATTCATCCGCCTTGCAGCCGAGCAACGCGGGGGCGTACGCAGCCGTCAGTGCCTTGATGTCAGCTCGATCCTGATCGGTCAGCGCCGTCTGGACCTGCGCGCGGCTGTGCGCCGTGCTCAACATCGTGACGGTCAGAAGCGCCGTCGGCCAGAACGCTCGCGGACTATCCGTCATCGCGGCACCGCCTTCGCGAACAACTCGACGGTGGAGAAGTTCGCGGACCCTGCGGTCCCGTGCCCGCCGGCGGGTGCGAGCGTGACCAACCCGACCTCGTCGACTTTGCCGAGATTCGGATTGACGACTTCCGACGTGACGACGACCTTGGCCGGATCCAGCTTGAACCATTTCATGCCGCCGAAGGCGAGTTCGACCTGCAGGAACTCACCGTCGGTCGTAATCCCGCGATTACCGGCGATCATCGTGCCGTCGGCGAGTTTGACTACCGGGTAGAGCGTGTGAATGGCGTTTGTGCGGACGATCCACCGCAACCGGGCGAGGCCGGTCAAGTCCACATAGTTGCGCTTGTCGCGCAGCGTCAGCGCGACAGGTGAGGTCGCCATTCCCGTCCATAAATCGATTCGCCCTTCGTGCTGAGCCGCCCGGACGACGTGGGAGTCCGGTCCGTACAGCTTCGCCTCGATCCGATCGTTGACGACGACAGCCGGTGTGAAGCGCTGGTTGACGTCGTCGCGTTCACCTTTGAACGGCGGCTCGCGCCACTCTTCCTTGAACAGGAGCGGCGGACGAGTGGCCGGCGGTGCCGGGGTGGCCGGCTGCCCCCGACCGGCTGGCGCCTGCTGCGCGAACACCGCGGACGTCGAGGCCGCGAGACCGAATACGAAAAGCATTCGTCCAACATACCGTCCGTGTCGCATGAAGCCTCCTTCCGAACGCGTCGTTCGAGCTCGATGGGATTCTCGAGGCTCTCGTTCGCCTGGTGGTTGTAGCACGGGCCGGCTGGTCGACGCCACCGTCACCAAGAGATCGACCGCCATGCCGGCCTTGCCTCGACGCCAAAATGGGGGAGTGGACGCCACGCTTGACAGCGGGTCGCGCGGACACGCAGGATCCCTGCATGAAAACTTCCATCCTGGTCGTCTTGTCGTTTCTGGCCCTGGTCGCAGTGCCTGTTCGGGCTCAAGCGCCGGTCGTTGGCGTTGCGGATGCGGAAGCGCTCTTCAAGAGTCCCGACCCGAAGCTGAATGCCAACAAACAGGTGGTGTACGCCATCTTCCGGGATCTGCTCGAAGCGAATCACTGGGAGCTGGCCGACAAGTACCTGACCGAGCGCTACATTCAGCACAATCCCAATGCAGCCTCGGGCCGCGCCGGCGTCATTACGTTCTTCACGCAGGTCATGAAGGTGCAGCCCAAGCCGATCGAGAAGACGCTGAAAAGCAAGATCGTCTCGGTGACCGCCGAAGGGGACCTCGTCAGCGTCGCGTGGCCGCGCGAATACAAGGATCCGAAGGACCCGTCAAAGACCTACACCACCACCTGGTTCGACATGTGGCGAATCAAGGACGGCAAGGCCGACGAGCACTGGGACTCGGCGATGAAGAATCCGTAACGAAGAATTGGTCGCCGCCGCGCGGCGTGTTACTCGTAGAATGCCGGCGCCTTCTTCATCTTGGCGTTCGCGACGAAGTCGTGCTCGATCCAGAGGCTGGCGCCGGTCTTCTTGAGAAAGCCTTCCAATTCGGCTCGCGATGCGGCGGTCTGCTGCTTGTCGAACTCCGCCACCGGCAGACGATTGAGCGTGCGCTCCTCGGGGTAGTGATAGAGATCGCCGCTCAGCACGATCGGCCCCGTCTTCTTGAGTTTGAGAAAGAGCACGTTGTGGCCCGGCGTGTGCCCGGGCGTGGCCTTGATCACGACGGTACCGTCGCCGAACAGGTCCCACTCGTCTTTGTCGAGGAGGATGGTCTTACTCGTCTTCAGATCGCCGTAGTTCGCCGGGTCGGAGCGGGGAATCGGCGTGTCCGCGAACATTCGGTCACGCTCCACCTTTCGCACCAGCCAGGTGGCGCTGGCAAACGCGTTCGCATTGGCGACGTGGTCGCCATGATAGTGGGACATCGAGAGATACGTGATGTCGCTCGGCGAGTACTCGGCGGCTGCCATCTGGGGCAGCAGCGGCTTGTCCTGCGTGACGACGCCAGCGGTAGCCGGACCCCCGCCGGGAGGAAACGCCCGATCGGGAATGTAGCCGTTGTCCCACATCAAGGTGCCCTTCGGGTGGGCGATCAGGATGCACGGGACGGACATCTCGGTCGAGGCCATCTCCTCCTTTTTCAGCGAGTAGGCATCGCCGTTGGTCGTGTGGATGACGCCGCAGTCGAAGATGTAGAGTCGCAGCGACGGGGGAGGCTTCGGCGGTTTGTGGGCCTGGGCCCGTGCGATGTAAGCGCTCGCGGCCAGCACCAAGGCCACGCCCATGATGCCGACAAAGCCTCTTCGCCTCATCACTTTCCTTTGGATCCAGGCGCCGCCGCCTTACAGGTCCAATTCGCCCCGTCTTTCAAAGACCCGGTGCCTTTGTATTCCGCGTATTGTGGATATGGACACAACGGACGCGTCAGGCCCTGCGCTCCCGTTCCCAACATCTGATCGGGCGCCACGCCCTTTTCCACCCACTTCTCGAGCGTGCCGATGGAATCGAACGCATTGACGCCGGGACCTCCGCCACAATGCCCCATGCCGGGCGCCATGAACAGACGCACCCAGTCGCTCTGATTCCTGCCCATCTTGTCGAGGACGGAATCGTAGTACCAGATCGAGGTCTCCGGCGTGATGCCGGTGTCGGCCCATCCGTGCGTCAGCAGCAGCTTGCCGCCGCTCTTCTTGAACTTGCTGAGATCCGGATCGACCGAGTCGACGTAGCCGACCGCTTTATCGATCAGCGGCATGTCCCGGTCGAGATCGAACTTCTGCCAGTCGAGATGCGGATCGTTGAGCGCGATGCGGACGATGTCGAACGTGCCACCCGGAGACTGATTCGTGGCGCGCAGGGCGCCGATCGGATTGCCAAGCGCCTGTCCGGAAAAGATCAGTTCGCCTTTCGCGTTCTTGACTCCGCCGTAGAAGGTGTTGACGGTCTTCAATTGCGCGGCCGTCAGGCAGGTGGCGTCGTCGTTGTTCGCGGCGCACAGCAGCTTCGAGAAGTCCACCTTGCACTGCCGTGGATTGTTCAGAAATCCTTCCTTGAGGGTATCGCAGGTGCTCGTCACCATCTGGTTGACCAGCGCCGCCTTCTCCGCCGTGAGGCTTCCTTCCGGATGACGCGACAGCTCGATGCTTCGGGCCACGCCTGCGGTCCACATGTGGATGTGACGATTGGCCAGAGAGCCGGCAATAATGCCGTTGTAGTCGTCGGGATACCTCTGCGCTTCCATCAGCGCCATGCGCCCGCCGGTGGAGCATCCCTTGAAATACGAGTACTTCGCGTTCTGATCGTAGAAGACCTTGACTATCTGCTTCGCGGTCAAGGTCATCACATGCGTGGCGCGGTAGCCGAAATCGACCATTTTTTCAGGATGTCCGATGGCCCAGTCGCCGCCCGGATCCTGGTGGCCGGTGTCGGTTCCCGCGGTTGCATAGCCGAGCCGCAGCGCCTGGGGCATTTCATTCGTCAAGCCCTGGATGGAGCCCGCAAAGCCGCCGTTGCCCACGCCCATGAACTTCCCGTTCCAGTCCGCTGTCGGCATCCAGAGCTCCATGTTGATCAAGGAGTCCGAGGTCGGCTTGAGCGTCATCTGGACGCGGCAATGGGCCGGAATGTTCGCGGGAGGCGCACCGCCTCGCGTTGCCGGCTGTTGTGCCGCTTGGGGCGCTGCCGCCTGCGCCTGGGGGGCCGCTGCGCCGCGTCCTCCGCCACGGGCGGCGCCGCCGGCACCGGTGCCGCGCGCGGGGGGCGGACCTTCGGGAACCACCGCAGCGCTGGTAATGGTCACATCGGCAAGTTTGAGGCTCGCCAGGCTCTCGCACGGTGTTGCAGCGGCGGCGGCAAGGAGCAGAAGGGCGATGCTGGTCATGGCAGCCTCCTCGTTCAAGGACCCTGGGAAACACTGCGGAAAACGCCGCCACGGTATCACACCAACCGATCGCGATCCATGCGGATCTGCGTAGACGAACCACGAGATCACCGAGAGAAATCCCAATCGTGCCTCGGTGCACTCGGTGTGCGGCTCAGAAAATGTCGGTGCAAACGTCCCGGTCCGGCTGAAGCCAGGCTGAAGCCGGACACTACGCAGTTCGTAATGCGCTCACGTTTCCATGCTATGGGGTGTGCCCCGGCCCATGACGACTCGGTGGTAACGTCGAACTAAGGCACGATGGAGCTATATGTGTGTGGAGCCATATGTGTGTTGACACTGCACATGCGCGGGCATAACGTGTGGGGGCGCGTCGACTTGTCGTCTTTTTCGTTACAGCGCCCGGGGATGCATCGTCCGTCGAATGCAGTCAGACTTTCACCTCGGGCGGTAAAGCCACGCGAAGTCAGCGAAGGGAGGCACTGTGAGGAAGCGGAAAGGCGTCATCCAGTCGTTTGCGCACGCCCTCGCCATTCTCGCGATCGCCGCGCCGCCTCTGGCCGCGGCGCAAGGACCGGCGATCATAGCGGGTGGCACGAGATCCGGCAGCGCCGGCGCGGCAAGGCCCGCGCGTCAGTGGGCCGTGCCGAAGACCCCATGGGGCGATCCGGATCTCCAGGGCCTCTGGCCCAGCATCGACATGCAGGGAACCCCGTACGAGCGACCACCGGAACTGGCTGGAAAAGCCGTGCTCGGCGACGAGGAATTGAAGGCCCGGGCGTCCGCACAGAGCGCCCGGCCCAGAGGCTGGGGAGAAACGGGCATCCCTTCGCGTCAGGCCTCGCTCATCGTCGAGCCGGCTGACGGACGACTCCCGCCGCTGACGGCCGAGGGCCAACAGCGATTCGAAACGGCCAGGAGCACGTACTATCTGGATTTCCCTGAGGCGGTCGTCCACCACCCGTTCGACAATTTCGAGGACCTCGGTCCGTACGACCGATGCATCAGCCGCGGCGTGCTCGCGTCGATGATGCCGACGGCGTACAACATGGGCAACGAGATCTTCCAGATTCCCGGCTACGTGATCATCCGCAACGAGATGATTCACGAGACCCGCAGTATTCCGCTCGACGGGCGGCCGCACATCGGCGCGAAAATCCGGCAGTACATGGGCGACTCCCGCGGGCACTGGGAAGGCGACACCCTCGTGATTGAGACCACGAACTTCAACGGAAGAGTCGGCATGACCCGCAACGGCAACACCGCGCCCACCAGCGCCGATCTCCGACTGGTCGAACGCCTGACCCGCACCGGCGTGGACACCATTCAGTATGAAGCCACGGTGACCGATCCGCGGACCTGGGTGCGGCCCTGGAAGGTGGCGCTGCCGTTCACGCGGCATTCGGACTACGGCATGTTCGAGTACGCTTGCCACGAAGGCAACTACGCGATGAAGAACATCCTCAGCGCCGCCCGCTCGGACGACCACGAGGCGGTGCCGTTCCCGCCCCGCTGAGTACCAAAAAGAATAATCGGTCTTCTTCGTGAGCTTTGTGCTCTTTGTGGTTGTCTGATTTCGCAACGCTCCAAGGCGGTTCACCACAAGCCCGTGGCTGCAGACTTCAAACGGTAGACTTGAAACCTGACCGATGAAATGCGCTCTTAGGACCCGTAGATGAATAACGTGTGCAATTCTGGGCGTCGAGGCGCCCGCCC
>JBDTVS010000194.1:0-34808 GCA_040007095.1 Acidobacteriota bacterium | reverse complement strand
CGTCGCGAGACAGTTCGGTCTCTATCTGCCATGGGCGCAGGAGATTTGAGTGGGGCTGACCTTAGTACGAGAGGACCGGGTTGGACGGACCTCTAGTGTATCGGTTGTCGCGCCAGCGGCAGCGCCGAGTAGCTACGTCCGGAAGGGAGAAACGCTGAATGCATCTAAGCGTGAAACCCTCCACAAGATGAGATCTCCCTGGATCGCAAGATCCCTGAAGGCTCCTGGAAGATTACCAGGTGATAGGTCGGGTGTGTAAGCGTGGCGACACGTTGAGCTTACCGATACTAATCAGCCGTGAGGCTTGTCCATAAATTGTTTTCAATGCACGCAGAACGCTGCGTGAGTGTGGCGCGGTCAAAACTACCGTTTGCAGAATGTTCAGTTGTCGACCAGAAACTGGATAGTTGGAGCCAAAGAGGACTGCCGTTGTCCTGTGGAGCTCTGAGTCTTCGGTTTCAGGTCTGCTCTTTGAAAAATGTGAAGAGATTGTCTGGGACGACCCCACCTCTCCGCCCGCGCGCCTACGGCGCCAGGGCGGACGAGCCGCCTCGTAAGGAGTAGCGGTGGCGTCTCCTCAGAGCTGTAGCGGGTTTTGCCCGCCGTAGCTCGCGAGTGAGCGGAGGAGGGAACCCCAGGCAGCAAGTATGCCGGTGGTCATAGGATCAGGGTCACACCCGTTCCCATTCCGAACACGGAAGTTAAGCCTGATACCGCCGATGGTACTGCATGGGAAACTGTGTGGGAGAGTAGGTCGCTGCCGGCAGTAATACGCAAGAGGGCCCGATCGCGCAAGCGGTCGGGCCTTTTTTCGTTCGTTCGAGAGTTTGCGACTCTTGAAAAACGTGAAGTCGTTGGCTGACGCTTGAAACGCCACGCATCGGTGAAGCTGGGCGATCGAGCGAAAACGTTGGGCAGATTGAGGGGAGATCCGCCGTTGGCCGAACGACCCGCGAGGGAGTACGGCGACCGACGCGGTTTCCGCGCGCGACTAACCACTTAAATCCGTCGAAGCTAACCGCTGGCCGCGAAGATCGCGCCTCTTCGACGGCCAGAATTAAGGGGCCCATGGCTGCCGATCTCAAAGCGCTCGAGCGACGTGCCCTCGAGCTGATGAAGCAGGCCGATTTCGGTCCTGAATCGATCCGAGTCAACGCCGAGATTGTGCAGATCGCCCCAGGCGACGAAGGCGCATGGACCCGTCTGGGTCGCTGCCATCTCGAGCAACGGCAGTTCGACGAGGCGGTTGCCGCGCTGAGAGCCGCCCTCGCGATCAATCCCGCCAAGACGATTGCCACCAACCTGCTGGCCGAAGTGCGGAAACGTCGCGCACTTACGCCCTCCGCAGTGGAGCGTGCCACCACGGGCTTCTCCGCTCGCGAATTCGCGTTGATCGAAGCACTGTCGGGTGACGAGCTCCTTCATGCTTTGCGGCCCAGAATGGAAGTGCTCTTCGATACGCTCAACGCCACCAGCGTTGCCGCCCGGATCGTCGAAGTTCGGCGCCGCGTTGCCGAAAGCGGTTCGAAGCTCTTTCACGCCAACAGCTACCATGCCGGTGCGACGAGCGGCCAGGTGGATGCCTTTCACCACGGAGGCCGCTGGGAGCCGCAGTTCAATCTCGGCTGGTTCACGCCCCCCTTCATGCCCTGCTGCCTTCGGATTGGCATCGGCTTCAACCTGGCCCAGGTGGGCCGCGACCCGGCCTCGGTCGCAGAGCAGGAGCAGGTGCTCCGGTATTTCGAGCGTTTTCGACGGACAATCGAGAAATCGTGGCAGCGTGAGTTGGCGAGGTGGATGGGCGGAAATGGCGGATTCATCCAATACAGCAACCTTCCGCCGGCGCTCGATATGCTCCCTGACCGCGCCGTCGAATGGCTATTGTCGTGCCGCGACCCGACGTCCGTCGGCTGGATCTTCGTGGGCCGTTGGCTCTTTCTCGACAAATCGGACGACGCGAGAATTCTGAGCGACCGGGCGAAGCTCGCAAGCGCAGTCGACGATACCTTCCGCTCGCTCTATCCGATCTGGCTCACGACCTACTCGGATTCACTGGCTTCCGGAGTGTAGTTTTACATTTGGAGCGGCGTCACTTCTTGCCGTAGTTCACTTTTGATGCGGCTTCCATCAAACCCGCCGTCTCCACCCCCGAGCAACCCACTTCCATGATTTGATCGAAGGGCGCCAGCCGCAGCGATTGCTTGGGAACGATCCACGGTCCCGTCAATACTTTTGGATCCTCGACGGTGGCTTCAACTTCGATGGTGTTCGCATCGGTGCGACGGTATCGCTCGACGATGTGCAGGGCGTCGGAGTGAAAGGACACGAGGCCCTCGGCGTGCATCCAATTCGCGTCGGTGAAGTTGGTGGTGTCCACGACCAGCGTGTCGCCTTCCCAGTGGCCGACAGAATCGCCGCGATAGGAAGGCGCGACATCATCGCGATGCGGCCGCCCATCCGTCGGGATGATCTTGAAGCTGTGATAGGTCTCGGTCATCATCACCACGAATTTCGGCGACTGCACGATCTGGCCGATGAAGCCCACTCCATACAAACTCACGTTCAGCGTGCCGAACGCCACCGGCACACAGCGCAGCGACGGGTCGTCCTTGTCGCTGAGCGTCTTGGCCTTTTCTTTGGCCCACGGCTGGTACAAGGTGACGAACGATGCCCGCGGCTGCCGTGGCGGGGCCGGCGCAGCCCCTGGCGTGGGCGCGGCGGGCGTTGGTCGAGGCGCGTCGGACAGAGGCCTCAAGGGCGCGTCGTTGCCGGCCCACCATACGCCGGACAAATCAGGATGACCGTCGGCGGCGCGAAGTACGCCCACGATAGCACGCGTCTTTGGTGCGGCCGCCCCGGTTTGAGCAGCTGCCGTGATCGAGGCCATCGCGAGCGTTGCTAATACCACCATCCCGGCTACGGTAATCGCGAGGACCGCCGTTAGGGCGCGCTTCATAAACCTCTCCTCAATCTCAGGCCTTCTCAGTGCTGATTCTTGCGTTTCAGTTCGGGCTGCGTTTTGCAGCAGCCCGCGCTCGAATTCACTTACCGGCCCGGTCCAACCGACGGTCCGACGGCGAACGCACGGCCGTCCGCCAACACCAGCTCACGCGCCGCGCCAGCATTCTGTGTCATGTCGCGGGCGTGATAGCCCTTGATGGTGACCTCATCGCCGACCTTCACGAAGCCCGGCTTCACGCCGCTGCGAATGAGGGAGGTCGGCGTACTGGCTTCGAAGCTCCACTTCTCCAGCTTGCCGCCCGCGTCTCGGACGTCGACAAAGAACCACGAATGCGGATTTTCCAATCTGACCTCGGTGATGATGCCGTGCACCGTCACCGGCTGGTTGGCGTCGAACACCGCGGCAAAGGAGTGGTGGGCCGTCGGCCGCGCCACGGCCAGCAGTACTGCGCCGCCCGCCAGAAGCAGACCCAGACGTGTGCGTTTCATGATCACCTCGTTTCGATCCTCCAGCGCTGAAAGATTATAGCCAGACGGTCGCAGGATGGGTGCGCCTTTGCGCTTGCTGCCCGAGGGCCTCGCCCTTAGACTAAATTCGGGTGTCCGGAGTCGAGATTCTGGGACAGGTCGCCGGGAGCGGTGCCTTCGCCTCGGCGCCAGGGAGACTGAACACGTGAGAATCTGCGCGAATCCCATCGTCACTTCCGCACTTGTCGCCGGCACTCTGTTCCTGGCAGTCATGCCCGTCGCCGCCCAGCGCGGCCAACGGGGCCAAGGGGCGCCCCCGGCCCCAGCTGGACCGACACCGCGACTGGCGAATGGGAAGCCGGACCTCAGCGGGCATTGGCAGAATCCCTATACGCCCAACATGGCGGGGAGAGGCTTGATACTCGACCCGAAGAGCCGGCAGCCGCTGACGTTCGCGCGGCAAGGAGAGCCCCTGCCGGACGCCGCCGCAAACACCGGAAACTCGACGGCGAGGAGAACCTTCGATCTGCCCTACACGGAGTGGGGATTGAAGCACTGGAAGGAGTACGACCCCGTCAAGAACGGCGAATACACCGCCAGCTGTCTTCCATTCGGGATGTCGCGAAACATCAATTCGCCGCACGGGCTGGTGATCGTTCATCATCCTGATTCCCTGGCGTTCCTGTTCGAGCAGAATACGTGGTTCCATTGGGTCCCGCTCAACGGGATGAAGTGGCCTGCTGACTTGCCACTGAGTTGGAACGGCGTCTCGACCGGACGCTGGGACGGCGACACGCTGATTATCGAAACGACACGTTTCAACGGATATACCAGTCTGGATACCACAGGGCATCCGCACAGCAAGGAGTTGACGCTCATCAACACGTTCACGCGTACAGACGCCGCGACGATGCAGCATACCGTTACAGTCCACGACCCAAAAGCGTACACGCAGGACTGGATGAACGTGCGGACCTGGCGGATCAAAACCTACCCTGACGTGATCATGGAATACGCCTGCGAGGAGAACAATCTCGAGAACCTCGTCGGCGGCGCGATCAAACCGTGGAAGGCCCCGGTGAACGACGACTAAAACAGGCCACCAGGAGACATCATCAATGGCACGAAACATTCTGGCGTGTTTTGCCGGAGTTGCCTGGTTGGCAATGCCGGCGTCGCTCTACGCGCATCACGCGGTCACGGCCGAGTTCGATCAGAACAAGCCCATCACGTTCAAGGGTACGATCAAGCTCGTCGAGTGGGCGAACCCGCACATCTACACTCAGGTCGAAGTCAAGCAAGCCGATGGCACGACGGTGGTGTACCGAGTGGAGGGTGCCGCGCCGAATTCGCTCTTTCGCCAGGGCTGGAGGCCGGACACGTTGAAGCCCGGCGACGTGGTGACGGTCAGCGGTATTCGTGCCAAAAGCGACACGTCGATGAACATCGGACTGGCGACGATTACAACGGCCGACGGCAAGAAACTCGTCGCTCCAGGGGCGGGTGCTCCGGGCGCGGGTAATCGAGGCGAGCCGGCGCCGGCGCCGCAGTAGAAATCCAGGTCTTAGAGATCGTACTGCCGGAACGTCAGGTTGAAGCGGCCGCTCACGCCGAGCGACGGCGGCGCCGTTCCGGACAGGATGCGTGACACGCCGTGGTACCGCAGGCGTGACGGTCCGCCGAACACGAACGCGTCGCCGGATTCAAGCCGGAGCGCCTCCACGGCGTCGCGCCTCTTCGTGCCGCCAAACAAAAAGCGGGCGGTATCGCCGATCGACACCGACACGACCGGCAACCCGGCAGAGATCGAGCGCTCACTCTCGTCTTTGTCCTGGTGCAGTCCCATTCTCCCGTCTGCATCGTAGTAGTTCAGGATGCAGAGGTCCGCATTCAGGGTCATCCCCGCCGCGGCTGCGATGTCATTCGCCAACATGCGGAGGTTGCCGGGAAGCGGCGGCACAGGCTTGCCGTCGAAGTCGCTGCGAGTTGCCTCATAGTGATAGGTCTTGCCGTTCCAGTGCCGGCCGAGACACACCATGCGGACGTGCATGGCGCCGCCGCCACGAACGATCGGCACATACGCCGGTGGGTCGCCGTTCAGAAGGGCGAGGCACTGTTCGACGAGCGCGCACTGTCGATCGATCGGCAGGCAATGCGCGAGGTGGAATGCTCCTGGTGACAGTTCGTGAATCATGCAGGCCCACGGTACATCGTCACTGACCGTCCGTGGGATCGTACGGTACCATGCCGACGTGAAACGGTTCGCATTGGCAGCGATTGCGTTGGCGGCGCTCGCGATGCCGTCGCAGGTCGCGGCCCACCCCGTGCCGTTTACGTATCTGGACGTTCACGTCGACGCCGAGGCGCTGACGGTGACGCTCGTTGCGCACATTGCCGACCTCGCCAACGATCTCAAGATCGAGCCGGTCGAGCGCCTGCTGAGGCCTGACGTCGTCAATCCGCGGGCCGCGATGATGATCGCGATGCTGACGCCGCGATTCACGATCGCCGCCAATGGCCGGCCACTGACCGCGGTCTGGTCGGTCCTGCCGGAGATCCTCGCCGAACGTCAATCGCTCCGCTTCACGCTCCGCTACGATCTGCCGTCTCCGCCGGCGACGTTGCACATTCGCGCGTCGATGTTTCCGTACGATCCGAATCACCAGACATTTCTCAACGTCTATGAGGGGGAGGCATTGACCCAGGCGATTCTCGATCGTGGGCGTCCGTCTTTCGAGTACTTCGCCGGGACGCGCCAGGGGGTGTGGGCGGTGATTCGAAAGTTCGTGGCGGCCGGTGTGAGCCACATCGTGATCGGCCCGGACCACCTGCTCTTTCTGATCGGGTTGCTGCTTCTGGGCGGTACCGTCCGGCAATTCGCGCTGATCGTCTCGTCTTTTACGCTTGCCCACAGCCTGACGCTGTCGTTGGCGGCATTTAATGTCATCAGTTCTCCGCCGCGAATCATCGAGCCGGCCATCGCGCTCAGCATCGTGTATGTCGGGGCGGACAATCTGCTCGCGCGCGGCGGCCGCGACATGCGCGTCTGGATTGCCTTCGCATTTGGCTTCATCCATGGGTTGGGCTTTGCCAACGTGCTGCGGGAGCTGGATCTCCCGGTTCGGGCGCTCCGGTGGTCGCTGGTCTCGTTCAGTACAGGCCTGCAGATTGGTCAACTGGTTGTGGTCGCTGCCATCGGGTGGCTGCTCGGCGCGGTGCGTTCGCGCAGTGAGAGCCTGGGCCGGCAGGTGGTGTTTGCCGGTTCCCTCGTCGTCATGGCCGCCGGCGCGTTCTGGTTCATTCGCCGAGTATTCTTTCCTGTCTAGCCCATCGGGCCTGGCTCACCGAGAAGAAAAGGACTTCCTTCTCGGCGAGCCCGGTGGTTGGCGCAAATTCTTGGCGCCCCGAAAGCCGCGGCCAAAGTTCACTAGTCGTCTTCGGCGATCAATACGACCGGCGCGCCGCCGGTCGAAATTTCTCCGGCGTGTGCGACCGCCGCTTGTCCCTCTGGCGAAGCCATTCCGGCTTGGAGCGACTCCGTCGAGTCGAAGTACAACTCGGCGACGCGTTGATAAGGCGCCTTCCCGGCGGGCGTGCCGAGAACTCGAGCGGCGACAAACTTTTTCAGGCCGGGAATGGTGTCAATCACCATGGGTGCGTGCTCCGTGCGGTACCTCCGCTCGAACTCGGCCTCGTCGACGGGCGGTGGGTACAAGACGATCAACTTCGGCATCTGGCAATTCCTCCGAGTGGCTCGCGGCCGGCATGGCCGCAGGCGACATTGTTGCCTCATTGCCCGAAACAATGGCAACCTGTGATTTTGCCTTCCCACTGCCGGAGTGTTAACTTTACGGGTTGATTTACGACGTTCTCGCAGGAGACACACCGATGAAACGCACACTCGTTCTGAGCACCCTCGTCGCCGTCGGCGCGATGTCGATTGCAGTCGCTGGATTCCAGGCGCCGGCTGGCGCGCCCGCCCAGGGCCAAGGCGAAGGGCGTGGGCGCGGCGAAGGCCGGGGCCGCGGGCCCGCGGCCCCGCCCATGCTCGAGATCAAGAAAGTGAAGGACAACCTTTACATGATCGTCGGCGCGGGCGGCAACACCGCGGTGTTCCTGACGGCTGCCGGCGTCGTCCTCGTGGATACGAAAAATCCAGGCACTGGACAGGCGATTCTCGACAAGGTGAAGACCGTCACCGACAAGCCGATCGTCACCGTGATCAATACCCACACCCATGCGGACCACACGGGCAGCAACGAGTTCTTCGGGACCACGGTTGAATTCGTCGTGCAGGAGAACACCAAGGCGAACATGGAGAAGATGCCCAACTTCAAGGACGACAAGTCCGTGTTCCTGCCGAAGAAGACCTTCAAGGACAAGCTGACGCTGGGCAAAGGCAAGGAAGAAATCGACCTGTTCTACTTCGGGCCTTCCCACACCAGCGGCGACGCGTTCGTGGTGTTCAAGGAGGCGCGTACCATGCATGCCGGCGACGCCTTCGCTGGGAAGAACACCCCAATCATCGACACGATGAATGGCGGCAGCTCGGTCGGCTATGGCAAGACTCTTTCCAAGGCGGCGTCGAGCATCAAGAACGTCGACACGGTGATTGGCGGCCACACCAACGACCCCATGACGTTTGCAGACCTGAAGCAGTACGCCGACTTCAACAATGATTTCGTCACCTGGGTACAGGGTGAGATCAAGGCCGGCAAGAGCGTCGACGAAGCCGCCGCCGAGTACAAGGTTCCGGACAAGTACCCCGGTTATACCGTTGGCACCTTCTTCGGCGGCATCAAGGGCAATATCCAGACCACGTACACCGAACTCGGCAAGAAATAACCGGAGAAACACGATGCGTAGATCGATTGCTCTGAGTGCGTTGATTGTCGTCGGCGGGCTCTCCATGGCGCTGGCGGCCTTTCAAGCGCCGCCAGCAGGACCCACGCCGGCCGGGCTGGCGGCGACGAAGATCGAGAAGGTGAAAGAGAACCTTTACATCATTACCGGCTCGGCGCCGGCGCCTCGCGACGCGTTCAGTGGCGGCAACACCGCCGTCTTCATCACCGATACCGGCGTGGTCGTCGTGGACACCAAGCTCGCGGGATGGGGTCAAGTCATCCTGGACCGAATCAAGACCGTGACCAGTAAGCCGGTCACGATGATCATCAATACCCACACCCACGGCGATCACACCGGCAGTAACGAATTTTTCGGCGCGAACGTCGAAACCGTGGTGCACGAGAACACCAAGGCGAACATGGAAAAGATGGACGCCTTCAAAGGCGAGAAAGCCAAGTTCCTGCCAAAGAAGACCTACAAGGACAAGACCACCGTGCTCTCGGGTAAGGACGCGATCGATCTGTACCACTTCGGCCCGGGACACACCAACGGGGACACCTTCGTCGTGTTCCGCGCCCTGCGAACGATGCACGCCGGAGACATGTTTCCGTGGAAGGATGCCCCGTTCATCGATCGAAGCAATGGCGGCAGCGGCGTCGAGTGGCCGAAGTCCATCGACAAGGTGCTGAAGAACGTCAAGAACGTCGACACGGTCATCGGTGGACACCAACCGGTCGCGACCTGGAAGGACCTGCAGACCTTCCAGCAGTACACGGCGGATCTGCTCCAGCAGTCGGAGGCCGCGATGAAAGCCGGCAAAAGCGTCGACGACGCGATCGCGTCGCTGAACTTGAGCAAGTACGCCGGCTTCGAAACCACGCGCCTGAAGGCCGCGGTTCAGGCGATTTACGACGAGCTGAACAAGAAGTAGCGCGGCTTTGTGTTCCTTGTGGTTCAGGAAACCCGCGGTTCTAACGCCGCGGGGAGGGCCGCGCCGTCGGCGTGGCCTTCCACGGATCCTCCGGCCACGGATGTCTGGGATAGCGAGCCCGCAATTCCTTTCGTACCTCAGGGTAGGTACGTTCCCAAAAGCTGCGAAGGTCGCGCGTCACCTGGACCGGCCGTCCATTCGGGGCGAGCAGCGACAACACGACCGGCACCCGCCGGGCTCCGACGCACGGCGTTTCCGCCAGGCCGAATAGTTCCTGCAGCTTGACCGCGGCGCCGGGACTGCCGTCTTCGCTGTAGTCGAGTCGAACGCTCCGGCCGCTCGGGACGAGAAGCGAGTGCGGCGCCTCGCGCTCGAGTGCGCGGACAATGTCCGGCGACAGCCCACCTGCCAGATGCAAGTCGTCGAGTCTTTTGGCCAATCGTGCGGCCGTGTCCAACAGCTGTTCGGTCGTCGTCGTACGGCCGGCAAACCGCAAGCGCCGCAGCAGTTGTTCATCGTCGGGCCGTGGGCCCCGTTCGAGCCACGCCTCCGCCAGGAGCCGAGCGTTGAGGTCGGGGTCGGCGGTCGTGGGGTGTTCGACGAGTGTCAACGCATCGTACCGATCGACGGTCCAGGCGCGGACGAGACCAGACGCGCGATCGAAGCGATGCACGAGTTGCGAATGCGTCGGCGTGAGCCACGTTCGCTCGACGGCGCTGGCGACGCGGATGCGGGCGTCGTTCGGCGGCGGTGGCTGGCCTTTGGCGGCGTTCGGCCGGGCGCCAATGCCGGTTGATTGCACGTCGATCGCCACGAGGAACTCTCCCTTGTGTACTCCACTTTCTGGACCAAGAACGGCGCCGGCGCCAGAGGCCAGTCGCAGTCGCGGCGAGCCTGGCTCCCGGCGTTGCGCGACTCGATCCGGGTAACCCGCGAGAATGGCCCTCCGGAATGCGCCGTCAGATTCTTCGGGAACGCCCGCCACTTCGAATGAACGCTCCTGGGAATTCGCCGTCGACTCCGCCCGAGAGGCGGTGGATGAACCGCCGTCGGTAAGCGCGTTCGACTGGACCGACGCGCGGCGCGCAATCGCCTCGAGTTCTCGCGCGACGGCGTGCACGTGTGCCGGCACCGTCGGCCAGTCGTCGATCGCGGACAGCAGATCCGACGTCGTCGACGCAACCCGCGGGCGAATGAAATGACGCTCTGAAAGCAACGCGCAGGCCCGTGCAACTTCGCGCGAACCGCCAGCCGCGATCAGCATCCGCGCCAGCCTCGGGTGAATCGGCAATCGTCGAATGCGCTCGCCCAGTCGCGTAAGCCTGCCGTCCTCGATCGCGCGAAGCCGCTCCAGCAGGGTGAGCGCCGCGTCCAGCGCGTCGCGGCGCGGGCGCTCGAACCAGTCGAACCTGTGGGGATTGCCGCCCCAGGCAATCACGTCGAGCAGGGGACCGCAAAGATCGACGCGATGAATCTCCGGCTCGCGGTGCGGCCGCAGCCGGTCGCGTGGGTCCCACAGGCGGACAACGATGCCGGACGACAATCGGCCGGCCCGACCGGCGCGCTGGTCGGCGGCGTCGGCCGGAATGCGTTCGACGTCGAGGCTGTCGATGCCGCGCGCGGCGTCGTAGCGGGCAATCTTGTGCAGGCCAGAATCAACCACGACGCTCACCCGCGGAACCGTCACCGAGGTTTCCGCGATGTTGGTCGCAACGACGATTCGGCGCCGGGACGTGGTGGGGCGAAGCGCGAGGTCCTGTTCGGCGGCATCGAGCGATCCGTGCAGCGGAACGACTTCGACCAGATTTGAATTCAGGCGCGTCCGCAATTCTGCGATGGCGCGCTGGATTTCGTCCGCACCCGGCAGGAAGCAGAGCACGTCGCCGGTCGAGGTCGCGAACGCATCAACGACCGCGGTCGCTGGGCTGTCTGCAGATCGGTACTGGATATCCAGAGGAAACAGGCGGCCCGGAACGTGGACGATTGGACAGCCGTCGAGAAACGACGAGACGGCGGCGGCATCGAGCGTGGCCGACATGACGACCAACCGCAGATCGTCGCGTGCGAGCCACGCCTGTTTCGCAAGCGCGATTGCGAGATCGGCATGCACGCTTCGCTCATGAAACTCGTCGATGACGATCGTCCGGAAATCCGACAGCAGGGGGTCATTCTGGAGGCGGGCGCTCAGCACGCCTTCGGTTGCGACCAGCAGCCGGGTGGCGTCGGAGAAACGGCGTTCGAACCGCATCTGCCAGCCAATTTCCCGGCCGATTGTCCACCCGCGCTCGTCCGCGATTCTGTGCGCGATGGCACGCGTTGCCACCCGTCGTGGTTGCAGGAGGATGAGCGGTCCAGCGTCGAGCAGGGCCGGCGGAACCCGCGTGGTCTTCCCTGCGCCTGGCTGCGCCGTGATGACGAGCGCCCGTGTTTGCCGCAGATCGGCGACAATCCGCGGAAGGAAGGCGTCGATGGGAAGGGCGTCTCGCACAGTGGGTCGGCCGTCGTTCGCCGATGCCTCGATCGGCGCTCTGCGCGCGCCGGTGGGCGGGTGGGTCCGACTACTGGCCGGCGGCTGTGGCCTGTTGAGCGCCGACTCCGACCGGGCAGCTGACGCCTGTACCGCCGATCCCGCAATAGCCGTGGGGGTTCTTGGCGAGGTACTGCTGGTGATAGTCCTCGGCGTAATAGAACTCGGGCGCGGGTAGGATTTCCGTCGTGATTGCGCCGAAGCCTGCGCTCGACAGCTGCCGCTGATACGCGTCTCGCGCCGCTTTCGCCGCCGTCAACTGTGCCTCGTCGAAGCCGTAGACGCCCGATCGGTACTGCGTCCCGACGTCATTGCCCTGCCGCATACCCTGCGTCGGGTCGTGGTTTTCCCAGAACACCTTGAGCAGCGTCTCGTAGCTGATCGTGGCGGGGTCGAACACGACCAGCACCACCTCCGCGTGCCCGGTCATGCCCGAGCACACTTCGCGATACGAAGGATTGGGTGTGGCGCCGGCTGCATAACCGACCGCGGTGCTGTAGACACCCGGGATCTGCCAGAATTTCTTCTCGGCTCCCCAGAAGCAGCCCATGGCAAACATCGCGCGGGCCAAGCCGTCTGGAAACGGCGACTCGAGTCGGTGACCGTTCACGAAATGGGCCTCAGGCACCCGCATCCGCGCGTCGCGGCCTGGCAGTGCCTCGGCTGGAGTCGGTGTCTTCGGATTTTTCGACCACATCATTGCGGGCCTCAGTAGGACCATCATACTCGCTGCCGATCCATTTCTCTCGGGTTCCCGCCGCGCTAAACTGGCCTTCAACAGCCCGTAGTGAAAGTCTGGGGTCAAGCCGAGACGGGCGAGGCGGGATGCATCGCTCGTCGAATGCAGCCAGACTTTCACCGCGGGCTGTTGAATTAAAGGTGCTCGGCATACGGCGGGCATTCAACCACCGGGGGAGAGACCATGCGATGGCACACGAGCTTGGTCGTCATCAGCCTGTTTACATTTCTCGCGTGCGGTAGCCCGACGGCGCCGAAGGCCGCCCAGTTCGATCAGGCGTTCACGCTGGCCCCCGGCACCGCCGCCGTCTTGGGTACCGAGAGTCTTCAGGCGGGATTCGACCAGGTTCTTTCGGATTCGCGCTGTCCTCGCGGCGCGCAGTGCATCGTTGCGGGCGACGCCACAGTCCGTGTCTGGCTCGCGAAGTCCCCACGTGGACGGGAAAATCGTGAGCTCAAGACGACGCCGGATGGGTCACACGGCGTCTACGATGCGTACAAGATCACGCTGATTACGCTCGCGCCATCGCCAGAAGTCGGCAGTACGATCCGACCGACCGACTATGTCGCGACGCTAATAGTGACCCGATCGCCGTAGCTCACTGCTTTCAACCCGCGCGCCGGGCCTTGCTTCCAGACTGTTCGCAGACACGTCAGTAACAGGACAGCCCGTCGGGAGCGGCACGCTCTGCTCACGCGGAATTGTCCCTCCGACGGCAGACCGCGCCGTTTCACCTGGCCATCGATCGCTTGAAGAAATCGACAAACGTTTCGGTAAACGGGGCGTTGTACTCGTGGCCGCCACCGAACGTGCACATCGTGACCGGCGCATCCGAGCACGAGTCGGCCGCGACGCATCCCGCGCCGCGTTTCGGCGGCGAGCCGCACTTGTTCCGCGACGACCACGCGGCGGCGGCTTCGACGCCGTTGTTGTAGGTAATTGTCGCATCCGACAGGCCGTGACTGAAGATGATCGGCTTCGGCTGGGCGGGCGCGCAGGCGAGCCTGCCCGAGGCGATCGCCACGCCGGCAATGAGACTGGCCCGCTCGCAGGCGAGTACGCTGGTGAATCCCGCGCCGTTCGAGTAGCCCATCACGAACAGCTGCTTCGCGTCGTAGCAATGATTTGCCTTCAGCCACTCGATCATCTGGTCGAAATAGGCCAGGTCCCGGTCGGCCATGTCCCCAGGCGCTCGTTGCCAGACCGGCTGAAGACCGCCCCGGCCCCCATCCATGTTCGGAAATCCCTCGGGGAAGACCGCGATGGCCTCGGGCCACACGCGGTGGACCGGCACGCGCCCCTGCATGTACTGAGCGCTCATCCCGCCTGGGTGAAACGCGATCACCATCGGGCGTGGCGTGCGTCCGTCGTAATCCGCCGGGACGCGTACCACGAAGATGCGGGTCATCGTTCCCTGCTTGAGCTCGATCGTGCCGGTGCGTCCCGGCATGCCGTTGCAGGTCTGCGCCGCGGCGCCTGCGACGCTCGTCAAGAGCATCGCCATGCCGAGCCCAAGCAGACCCAATCCCCGACGAGAATTCATAGTGCCCTCACACGGTCACGACCCGCCTCGGGGACATCGGTCGGAGGAAGGCAGTTCGTCGCGCTACTATTCGTCATTTCTAACGCGTAACCACGAAAGCACGAAGGCACCAAACGCTGGATTCTCTTTCGTGTGTTCGTGTGTTCGTGGTTGCATTTGGAGTCTACGAATCAGCAGAACAGGCCACTAGTTGCCGCTCAGTCCTCCGGGCCACGGAGAGTTCAGGTGATAGGTCGCCGAGGGTCCGATCATCTCCACCCGGCGGATCTTGCCGCCCTCGATGAGGAACGCCTCGGTGACGAGGATGCTGCTGGGCCGGTTGAATCCGGGATATTTGTGCTTCGTGCCGTCCGAGAGTGTGCCTTCGTTCACGGTGCCTTGATCGAAGACCGTGTGCGCCCAGACCACGCCCCGCTCGCTATCCACCAGCGGGTAGCGGCGATGATGAATGCTCTGCACGACGTAGTACAAGCCCATCTTGAACTGCGACAAGCAGTCCATGGAGAAAAGGCTGATGGCGCCTGGAGCCAGGTTGGCCGGCCTTGGCACGTTGGTCGTGGGTGATCCGTTCTCGATCCGGTGGCAATCGGTAGTGAACGGGTAGGTGCCTGTGCCCTGGATGCCCTTGCCGTCGTTTTTCTGCAGGCCGGTGAAATAGCCGTCGGCGATAGAGATCATCTGCGGACGAGAGAGTCTCTGGGCCGGGGGAATCGACTTGAACCACATGTCTTCGACCTTGCCGGACTGGTCCATGCCCGCGATGTTGTTGGGGCCGCCGCCACCGGCGCGGAAGTACAGCGTTTCGATTTCCGTGATGCGCCCAAGCTCGATGCGGAGACGGAGGCTCATCAGCAGTGGCGCGCCAGCTTCCTGCATGGTGCCCATGAACGCGACCTGGCCGAACTCGGGATCGGCGAAGATGTGCTTGTAATTGCCGATGCTCGCGGCGGTCTTCCAGAAGCCGTCGCCCACGTTGATCACCTGATAGTTCTCGGTGTACATCACATCGTCCGACAACGGCAGCCGCTTGGGATCGTGCGCGACGACGGCGGCCAGATACTGGTTGACGACGCCTTCGAGACAGGCGCGGTCGCAGTTGAGCGGAATGGGTCCAGTGGACGCATTCAGGTGAGACGTGAAGTTGCCGGCGAAGACGGTAGCCGCTACCAACGCGAGAGTGGCGAGGGCTGAGCGCATCAAAGTCGTCCTCCTGTTCCCCGGCTATTTTGTCGAGGCTGTCCGCCACCCCGTCTGGTAGGTCTCTCGCACGTCGCGCGCGTACGGAACCGGGCCGACAGTGGCCCGCAGCTCGATTTGCTTATGACGCTCGACGGTCGGTTTCTGCGACCCGCCGCCATCTTCGCCCCAGACGAGCGTGACCGGCGTGCCGGGCTTGGCGAATTGCTCGTCGATGACGCCAAGCGAAAGCATCGATCGCTCGTTGTAGCTGTAGCCGCCGAACATCGACATGCCGACGACGGCGCCGCCGCTCATGATCTTGTCGCACGACGACGACGCGTAATTCGAGAGAGGCAGGTCGATGTACTTGTAGTGGTCTTCGCCCGGCTCGAGCATCGATTGCATGACCTTGCCGACATCCTGCGCATTCCAGACGAAGGTGACTTTCCTCCGCTGTGGCTTGCCGGATCGGGCCTCGATGGCCGCGCGGCCGATGAAGTCGTGGTCGAGCTTCACGAACGTGCCGTAGCCCAACTCGGCCGGCGTCATGTAATAGTCTTCGATATTGTTGGAGTTGAAGCTGCCGCCGAGCGAGCAGGTGGCTTCGTAGCCATTGCCCGGGAGCCACTCTCGATACGGCTTCATCTGGGCGCCGGTGTAGACGGCCGGCAGCGGCGAAGGAATCCACCCTGATTCCAGCGTGTTGGTCGCATACGCTCTGGCGCCGACCTGACGAAGGCCGAACTCTTTGCCGGCCTCGACGATCGCCTCCCGAATCTCTTCGCCTTCCGCGTACGGACCCCAGATCTCCAGCCCGGGGGCGCCAGCCATGCCATGACGCAAGGCACGGACCTTCCGTCCCGCGATGTTGATCACGTCCATGGTGAAGAACTTGATGTCCGGAAACGGCCCGCCGTTCAGCTTCTCGATCACCTTCGCGGCGTTCGGCCCCTGAATCTGATACCGGTAATTCTTGCGAACGACCGGTTTACCCATCGGGCGCGAGGGCGACCTGTCGTCTTTCTCGACCGTTGCGTTGTATCCGCCCGTCGCGGCATGGAATTGAATCCAATTGGCGGATGGCGCGCGCCCGACGAACACGAGCTTGTTTTCCTCCAGATGAAACAGAATCCCGTCGCCGATGACATAGCCGTCGTAGCTGCATGGAACGAATTGCTTGGCTCGATTGACGGGAAAATTCGCAAAGCTATTGATGGCCAGATCGGACAGCAACTTGAGGGCGTCAGGTCCCTCGATGAACAGATCGACCATGTGGTGGGACTGATCGAAGAGCACGCAGGTCTCCCGCCAGGCTTTTTGCTCGTCGCGCCAGTTGCTGAACTCGGAAGCGACGACCGGATAGACGTAGGCTCCGATCTGCGAATTGTGCAACATCGTGACTGGATTGCCAGCCGCTTGCAGTGCTTCTTCCAGGTTCTTGTAGGCCATAGCTGTTCTCAACCTTCCTCTATAGATTCGCGCCACTGGTGATGCGCATCAACCGAGTGAGTCTACCGGGTCGCGGCCATTTTCACACCCAGGCCGACGAACATCGCGCCGGCGGCTCGTTTGATCAGTGCGCCCGCCGACGGATTTTCCCGGAACCGGCGGCCCATGGCGGACGCGCACCAGACCAGCGCCAGGCACCAAAGCGTGCCGGTGAACATGAACACACCGCCCAGGAACAGGAACGCAGACACTTTCGAGCTCGACGTCGTGCTCACGAACTGCGGCAGAAAGGCCAGGAAGAAGATGGCGACCTTGGGATTCAGCACATTCGTCAACACGCCCGCACGATAGATGGCCCACGAGGGTTCGGCCGGTAGCTCGGCGATTCCCGCCGCCGCCGATCGTTCGAATAGCATCCTGACACCGAGGTAGGCGAGATACGCGGCCCCCGTGAGCTTCACCATCAGGAAGGCCTGGGCGGACGTGGCGAGGATCGCTGACAGCCCGAAGGCTGCGGCGATGGTGTGCACGACGCATCCCGAGGTGATGCCGAACACGGAAAGGACGCCGGCGCGCCGGCCCTGGGCGAGGCTGCGGCCCACGATGTAAAAGGTGTCCTGCCCGGGTGTCAGGTTCAGGAGAAATCCACTCAAGACGAAAAGCGCAAGATTCTGCGTTCCGAACACGTAAAACCCCGAGAAAGAAGAGTTGCTGATTCTCCGTCGCGGCGCGGCGATTCTAGCAGATCGACAGGTTCAACGAGCCGCGCGTGCGTGTCATCGTTTTGTCAAAACCCTGGCGAAGAATACTGGGGTATTCTCGGAAACAGGTATGAATTCTGGCACGCGCGGACGGCTTGGCACATTTGTCATCTGTGCTTGGACAGTCGTCGGCGTATGGGCCGCCGCTGCGACCGCTCCGCCGCCGTCTTCCGTTGCGCAGGCGCCGCAGGCAGCAGCCCAAACGCCAGCCGCCGGTTCGCGCTGCCGGGTTGAGGGGCACGTCCGTAGTGGGAATTTACCATTACCTGGCGCGTCGGTGATCGTGCAGGTCGGTGACGCCGTCAAGGCGGCGACCTCCACTGACACCGACGGAAAGTTCACGATCACATTCTCGCCAAACGCCACCTACCACATAGCGGCCGAGCTGACGGCCTTCACTCGAGCCGACCGCGACTTGACGCTGGCCGGACCACCATGCGATACGACTTTGGACTTCGTCCTGTCTCTCAGGCCTAGACGCGAGGCTGCGGTGCAACCGCAGGCTCCGACGCCACGAGTCGGCCGAGGCGGGGCAGCTGGCGATCCGACACAGCCGGCGCAAGGTCCAGGAGCGGCTTCAGCGGCGAGCGGTGCAACGCTCCAGAATCCCGCCGCTGACCAGCGAGCCCCGGGTGGGCGGGGGCGGGGCGGCGCGGGCGCCGCCGCTGGAGGACGAGGAGGCCAACGGTTTCAAACCTTGACGGCGCAGACCGACGCGGCGGGCGCTGCAGCCCTCGAAGCCGCGCCTCCAGAGGACAGCGGCGATGTCGCACGACTGTTGCCGCCAGGCTTTTCCGCGGACACAGCGCAGGCCGATGCCATTGCGATCAACGGCAGCGGCGATGCCGCGAGCCTCGATCGAGGATCGCTGAATGATCGTCAGCAGGCAATTCGACTCG
Source organism: Acidobacteriota bacterium (assembly GCA_040007095.1). Classification (GTDB taxonomy): domain Bacteria; phylum Acidobacteriota; class Vicinamibacteria; order Vicinamibacterales; family CAVVIG01; genus JBDTVS01. The sequence goes on along the minus strand of JBDTVS010000194.1, from coordinate 16,506 downwards.
GCGAGTTCGATCCGGCCACCGGTCAATTCGCTCAGGGGTTTGGCCCCGCGGCTGGTCAGGGACCGGGCGGCGGAGATGGGCCGGGCGGTTTCGGCGGTCGAGGTCCTGGCGCTGGCGGCCCCGGTCGGGGCGGCGGTGGAGGCCCTGGCGGCGGGCGGGGCGGGTTCCTGCTCGGCGGCCGCGGTGCGCGCGGTCAGAGTCCGTATCAGGGCTCCACGACGTACACATTCGGTGGCTCGGCGCTCGACACACCGCCATATCAGCTGCGCCCGGATGTCCCTGTCGACCAGCCGCAATTCAGCCGGAACAATTTCGGCGCCACGTTCGGCGGCCCCCTGAAGATCCCGCGTCTGTACGCGGACACAAATCGACGCACGAACTTTCAGCTGAATTACACCGGCAACCAGTCGAACAATCTGTTCGATCAATACGCAACCGTGCCGACCGATGCGATGAGGGCCGGCGATTTCTCGAGCAGCGCCATACAACTGGTCGATCCAAAGTCGGGCCAGCCCTTCTCGGGCAATCAGATTCCGGCGAGCCGCGTCGATCCGAGCGCCTCCGTCCTGCTGGGATTCATCCCGCGGCCCAATCTGCCGGGCACGACGCAGAACTATCACGTGTCGACGACGGCGCACACGACCTCGGATAACTTCAGTCTGCGGCTCACGCAGAATCTTTCGCCGACGGTAGCGCCTGGCGGGCGCGGCGGCGGAGGCCGTGGCGGCGGGCGGTTCGGCGGACCCGGCGGTTTCGGTGGACGCGGCGGCCGGGGCACGAACGTCAACCTGAACGTGCAGCTGCAGTACCGGCGCACGTCCACTGAGGCGCTCAACGTCTTTCCGAGCCTCGGCGGCACGACGACCAACACCAGCATCAGCGTGCCGATTTCGCTCAACGTCGCGCGAGGCCGCTCGATTCAGAACTTCACCGTCAACCTGACGCACGCGACCGTGCAATCGACCAACGCGTTCGCGGGCACCGACAACGTGGGCGCCGCGGCCGGCATCAAGTTTCCCGGAACGGCCGTGACCGATCCGCTGAACTGGGGTCCGCCCAATCTCTCCTTTTCAGGCTTCTCCGGCCTGCGAAGCGCGTCGGCCAGCCTGCGCACCGACGATCGCCTGACGACGAGCTATTTCTGGGCGCACCCCGTCGGCAAGCATCAGGTTCGTCTGGGCGGCGACTATCGGCACGATCTCTCCAGTACCGAGAGCAACTCGAATGCGCGCGGCAGTTACATCTTCACAGGGCTCTATTCTTCTGCGGGATCGCCGATCGCCGGTCAGACCGGTGCAGATTTCGCCGATTTCCTGCTTGGTGTGCCGCAGCAGGCGAGCCTTCAGGTCGGCGGCATCACGCATCTTCGCCAGCACTCGTTCGACGCCTACGTCGAGGACAACTGGCAGAAGAGCGCGAAGCTGACTTTCAACCTCGGGCTTCGCTATGAACTGGCGATGCCCTACGTCGAGGTCAACGGCCAGATGGCCAATCTGGACGTGACCCCGAATTTCACGGCCGCGGCGCCGGTCGTCTCCGGTGCAACCGGTCCCTTCACGGGCGCGTTCCCGGCGGGCCTGTTGAACACGGACGTCAATAATCTGGGGCCACGTCTCGCCGTGGCGTACCGAGTGATTCCGAAGACCGTGCTGCGCGGGGGGTACAGCATCACGTACAACAGTACGTCTTATGCGTCGATCGCCAGGCAGTTGGTCGGACAGCCGCCGTTCGCCGACACCGAGACGGTCATCGATAGCGACGGGACGGCCCCGTTGACGATCGCCGATGCCTTGCTCGCGTCCACCGGTACCTCGAACAACTTCGGTGTGGACCGGGACTACGCGCTTGGGACGATCCAGACGTGGAATGCGGCCGTCAGCCGCGACATCGGCAAGGACTGGACGACGATGGTGGCCTACACGGGGACCAAGGGGACCAACCTCGATATCCTCCGGGCGCCGAATCGGGGACCGGACGGCTTGCTGATCCCCGGGGTTCAAGCGTTCACCTGGGAATCGTCGGGCGGACACTCGATTCTCAACGCGGCGAACTTCCAGATTCGCCGCCGCCTTGCCGGTGGATTCGCCGGCGACCTCTCGTACACCTTCGCCAAATCGATGGACAACGCCTCGTCGCTTGGAGCGGGCGCGCCCGTGGTCGCGCAAAACGACAAGGACCTCCAATCCGAGTGGGCGCTGTCGAGCTTCGATCGGCGGCACCAGGTGTCGGGGGACCTGTCGGTGGAACTGCCGTTCGGACCGGACCGCCGCTGGCTCAAGAACGGCGGGCTCTTCGCCGACGTCGCCGGAGGCTGGACGGCTACCTTCGCGTTGACGCTGCAAACCGGAACGCCGTTGACGGCGCGCGTCCTGGGTGCGGCGAGCGATGTCTCGCGCGGAACGAACGGATCGCTGCGCGCCGACACGACCGGCGCGCCGATTCAACTGAGCGATCCAACCGTCACTGAATTCTTCAACGCCGCGGCCTTCACCCTGCCCGCGCCTGGGCAGTTCGGCGACTCGGGCCGGAACACGATCATCGGTCCGGGAGCGCGGCAGCTCAACGCCGTGTTCGTTCGAGACGTGCGGATGGGAGGCAATCGCGCCATCACGCTTCAGCTGAGCGCGACCAACCTGTTGAACTCGGTACAGTGGGCCTCGGTCGACACCAACCGCAACTCGCCGACGTTCGGTGAAGTGCTCTCGGTGCGGCCGATGCGAACGGTGGCGCTCATGGTGAGGTTCAGGTTCTAGACAGAGGCCAGTGACGAATACACTCCACTTCGTGCAAATGAAAACAGCCTGCGCGTTCGTCGGCGCCCTCGTGCTGGCCGCGACGGCTGTGACCGTGGGGCAACAGGCGCCGCCGCCGAGACCGCCGGCGCCCGGTCAGCCGACGCCAGTTTTTCGGAGCAACGTCAATCTCATCCTGGTCGACGTCGTCGTCCGCGACAAGAGCGGCGCGGTCGTCAAGGGGCTGAAGATCGACGACTTCGAGCTCCTGGAAGACGGGATGCGGCAGCAGATCCTCACGTTCGCGTCCGAGGAGATCACTACCAACGCCTCGCCGGTCTCGACCACCTCGACGCTCTCGGCCGCGGCGTCCGCGTCTGCCCCTGCGTCCGCCGCGAACGCGACGGCCCCCAGGCCGGCGGTTGCGACAGCAGCGGCCGACAGCGACGTTCCGGTGCCGTTGACGTCTGAAGATGTCGCCGGGCACCGCTTGCTCACGCTGGTGTTCGACACCAGCTCGATGCAGCCGGAGGACGTGCAGAAGGCCGCTGACTCGGCTCTGAAGTGGGTGGACGAGCAGATGACCTCGGCGGACCTCGTGGCCGTGGCGTCGATCGGATCGAGCCTGCAAATCCTCAGCGACTTCACGAGCAGCAAGGAGCAGGTGCACGCCGTCCTGACATCGTTCTCGGCCGCCGAGGGGACGGCGTTTACGGCGGTCGACGCCAGCACCGCGGCTTCCGACGAAACGAACAACACGGCGACCGACGACAGCGCGACGGTCGATGCCAGCGCGCAGGAGCTCGATACGTTCAACAACGACGTCCGCCTGCGCGCGCTCAAAACGCTGGCCGAAGCCTTGAAGCCGATTCAGCAGAAGAAGGCGATCATCTACTTCAGCTCGGGGATGCAGCGCAGCGGCACGGACAATCAGGTCGAGCTCCGGGCGGCGGTGAACGCGGCGGTGCGAGCCAACATCGCGATCTATCCCGTCGATTCGCGTGGGCTCCAAGCCGTGGTACCCGGCGGCAGCGCGCGGCAGGGAAGCCGCGGCGGCGTCGGCGCGTTCTCGGGACGCGGCGTGGCGAATCAATTCGCGCAGCTCTCGGCGCAGCAGGAAACGCTCTCCACGCTCGCGTCCGACACCGGTGGCACGGCCTTTACCGATACCAACGACTTCGGCGAGGCGTTCACCAAGGTCGTGAAAGACATCTCGTCGTACTACATCCTCGGCTTCGCCAGCACCAACAACAACAAGGACGGGCGATTCCGCCGGGTCACGGTGCGGCTCCGAAACAAGCCCGGCGCCAGGCTCGAGGCGCGCGAGGGCTATTACGCGGACCGCGACTTCACGCATACCGCCAAAACCGACCGCGAGACCCTGCTTCAAGAGCAACTGCTGACCCAGATTCCGGCCACCGATGTGCCGTTGTTCGTCACCGCCGGCTGGTTTCGTCTTGCCGCCGACAAATATTACGTGCCGGTGTCTCTCGCGGTGCCGGGATCGGCGGTGCCCGTCTCGAAAGACAAGGTCACACTCGACGTAGCGGGCTTTATCAGGGACGAGCGCGGTTTTCCGGTCGGCCGGATCCGCGACACGCTGACCGTGCCCCCCGCCAACGCCGAGGGCTTCGCCGCCAGGCAGGTGCTCTACCAGACCGGCGTCACGCTGCCGCCGGGCCGGTTCTCGCTCAAGATCGTGGTCAGGGAGAACACGACGGGTCACATGGGAACCTTCGAGACGCCGGTTGTCGTCCCCGAGCTCAAGAACGCGGGGGTCAGGGTGAGCTCGGTCGTGCTGAGCACGCAGCTGCAGAATGCACCGGGCCGCAAGACGGTGAGCCCTTTGATCCGGGACGGCGTCGAGCTCGTTCCCAACCTCACCCACATCGTCGGACGCGAGCAGAAGTTGTATTTCTACTACGAGGTGTACGAGCCGGGGGCCGAGAACGGTCTGCCGCGGCTGCGAACGAGCCTGGCCTTCTATCGGGGCAAGGTGAAGGTGTTCGAGACCCCGGAAGTCGAACGAGCCCAGCTGGACGCTGCAGACCGCCGCGCCGCGATCTTTCAGTTCGAAATGCCGGCCAACAACCTCAAGCCAGGGCTATACACGTGCCAGGTCAACATCATCGACGAGGTGGCCGGAAAGTTCGCGTTTCCGCGGCTCGAGCTCTACGTGCGGTAATTCCCGCCGGTCATTACGCGCCGCGAGTTGTGGAACCACAAACGGCACCAAGAACACAAAGGCGATAGTCTCGTCGTCGGAGAACTGGTTGTGGTCCCGGCGCCTTCCTGTTCAGGGTGGCGCGGTTTCAGAGGCGGCGGGCTATCCCTTTCGACACTCACCGCGTTGAAGCGATTCGTTGGCTTCTTGGACGATGACCGGATCGTCGGTGATTCTGAGTTTTGAGTCCCGCGCGGGATGGTCAAAGACTTCCATGACGCCCCCGACGCGCGCGATGGTGTAGCGAGGCCCCGTCCCCGGCGCGAAACCTCCACCGGCACTTCGCTTGATTCGATCGATCTGCGGATGCCAGCAAACCTCACCAGAAACGTGAGCGACTACATGATGCGGCTCGGTCCAAGGGAGAGATCACCGGGACCTGTGACCGGGGACTCAACCGCAACGTGCGCGAACGTCGAACCCATCGTGACCACCGCGAGGCGATGGCGCGGTGGTCGTCAACCCGGATCGAATGTCAGGGCTTTGGCTCGAATTTCAACGCCACGCCGTTCATGCAGTACCGCAGTCCCGTCGGCTCAGGGCCGTCTGGAAACACGTGCCCAAGATGGCCGCTGCAGCTCGCGCAGTGCACTTCGGTACGCGTCATGAACATACTGCGGTCGGTGGTCTCGCCGACCGCGTCCCCCAGCGGGCGAAAGAAGCTGGGCCAACCCGTTCCGCTCTCGAACTTCGTCTCTGAATCGAAGAGCGGCGTTCCGCAGCCGGCGCACTTGAACACGCCGTCACGCTTCTCACGATTGAGCGGACTCGAGCCCGGTCTTTCCGTGCCGTGTTTCCTCAGTACCTGGAACTGCTCCGGCGACAGCTCCTGGCCCCATTCGTCGTCAGTTTTGTTCACGCCGGAAATTGTACAGCAGGGAGTACTCGTGACCATCGACGACATTCGGACATTCTGCCGGGGGCTCGCGGGGACCACGCAAGACGTCAAGTGGCAGAGCGATCTGGCGTTCAGCGTCGGCGGAAAGATGTACCTGGTGAAAGCGGGGAAGAACGTGTCGAAGAACGACCTCAAAACACGCAACGGCCGTGGCCGGTCCGGCTGACCGCCGACAGTCACCGGTCGCTGCAAGAGAAGCGGGAACCGAGGCGGGCTACTTCGACGCGGCGACGTCGATCACGGTCCGGTAGACGTATTCCACGTACTTGCCCAGCGCGTCGATCGAGATGCGCTCGTCGTTTCCGTGCGGCGATGGATCCTTCTCGTCGACCGGTTCGGAAATACCGTAGGCCTTCACGCCCTTCGCCCGCAGTTGCGCCATGTCGGTGGCGCCTGTCAGCATCATCGGGATTGTCGAGGCGCCGGGAAACATCACCGCCTGCGTGCGCTCGAGAGCCCGAAAGAGGTCCGAGTCGAGCGGTGAAGGCGAACCGGAGGGTCGATTCGGTGGAGTACGGACGATCTCCACGGCCGGGTCGTTGACAAGCGCTTTCAAGTCCACTACCAGCTTGTCCATGTCTTCACCCGGCAGCGACCGGACGTCCAGTGTCGCTTCGGCGTCGCCGGGAATGACGTTGACGCGAAAGCCACCTTTGATGATGTTGGGGGAGATCGAGGTGCGGAGCATCGAGTTGTAGGTGACATTCGTGCGCCGCAGCGTCGCCTGCGCTATCGGTCCAATAGTCGGATCGTCCAGGTGAGTCAGCAGGAACGCCTCGTCGGGCGCGCTGATCTTCGCCGTGCGCTCGAAGAAGGTTTTCGTGGTCTCGATGAAGCGCATCGGCGGTTGGTAGGCGCCAATCTTTTCAATCGCCGCCGCGAGGTGAACGATGGGATTGTCGAGGCGCGGCATCGACCCGTGGCCGGACGTCCCGCGGGCCACCAGGGTGATCGTGTTCGGCACCTTCTCCGTCGTGGCGACGCCGACATAGCGCACGTTCCCGTTGCGCACCGGCACGTCGCCGCCCTCCGCAAGGGCGAACTCAGCCTCGACCAGGTCCCAGTGCTTGGCCACCATGTGCGCGATTCCGAGCTCGGGCGTCCCTTCTTCGCCGGCCTCGGCCAGGAAGATCACGTCGCGATCGAGCGGCACGTTGAGCCGGTGCAACGAAAGAAAGACCACCAGGGCCGCCGCAATCGAATCTTTGTCGTCGATCGCTCCTCGACCGTAGATATGACCGTCCTTGATCACCCCGCCGAATGGGTCGACCGTCCACTTGTCACGCTCGACGCCGACCACGTCGGTGTGTCCCATCAGCAGCAGCGGCCGCTTGCGTCCGTTGCCCTTCAGGCGCGCCACGATATTTCCGCGGCGCGGCTGGAGGCCATGGATCTCCGACGCAATGCCTTCCTTGTCGAGCAGTCCCTTGAGGTATTCCGCCGCGACGGTTTCGTTGCCGGGCGGGTTGCTCGTATCGATCTGGATCAGGCGCTGCAGCAGCGCCACGGCCTCATCGCGTGTCTTTGAGAAGTCGGGCGCTGGCCTCGGCGCCTGGCCCGCCTGCAGCCAGATTCCGCAGCATGCCACGGCGAGCGACGCGATGATCGGTGTGCGTTTTGACATAGTCAATGGGCCGTTCAGGGTGATTGTAAAGCCGGGGTCCCCTACGACGACATGAAAACACAGCAAGAACCCAACTGATTCGAGCCATTTGTACAGTCGGACAGTCCACTGGCTGAAAGATCTTCTGTTTGTGCGTATCGTCCGCCTTCCGCCTCGCTGAAGCTTCCGCCTTCGCCCGGGATTCGGCGGAAGGCCGTAGCCTTGGCGGAGGCTGGGCGGACTGTCGTGGTCCGGCTGAAGCCGGACACTACGTACAGATATGACCGCTCTGGCTCCCTTGGAACTGGTCAGAATTTAGTCTGGGTGCCCACGCCCAACCTGCCTATAATTGCGCCCATGCAACGCAGAGAGTTCATCGCTTCTGTCGCGGCCGCCGTCGCTGTCTCCGACGTCGCCGCCTCTCACTCACCCGTGTTGGCAGCGGCGCAGGCGGCGCAGAAGGTCAAGCGAAAGGGGCGGCTCAAACAGTCGCTGTTCCGCCAGGTCTTCGGCACGGGCCAGCCGGCGATGTCGTTCGACGAACAATGTCGCATCGCCGCCGACCTCGGGTGCGTCGGCTTCGACCTCATCGGGCCGGCGGACTGGCCGACGCTCAAAAAGTACGGCTTGATTGCGACGATGGCCGGCGCAGGGCCGGTGACGTTCCCCGACGGCGTGATTCACAAGGAAATCCACGACGAGCTCGAAACGAAGATGAAGGCCTATATCGATCAGTGCGTGGCCGGCGGCTGCACGAAGATCATCACCGTCGGCGGACAGCGCAAAGGCATGTCGTACGCGGAAGGCGCCGATAACGCGGTCGCGTTCTTCAATCGGATCAAGTCGTACGCGGAGAGCAAACGGGTCGAAATCTGTCTGGAAAACATGAACACCCGCTATCCAGACAACGTGCTGGGACGGCCCGACCAGATTTGCGACCACGTGGCCTGGGGCTTCGATGTCTGCAAGCGCGTGGGCTCGCCGAGCATCAAGATGCTGTTCGACATCTATCACGCGCAGGTCATGGATGGAAACGTGTGCGCCACGATCAAGGACAACCTGCAGTGGATTGCCCATTTCCACACCGCGGGCGTTCCCGGCCGGCACGAGCTCGACGACACGCAGGAATTGAACTACCGCTTTGTCGCGCAGACGATCGTCGACCTCGGATTCACCGGCTACATCGCGCACGAGTACCGGCCGACGCCTGGCAAGGATCCGATGGAGATCCTGCGCCGCACGCTCGACCTCATGGACGTCTAGCCGCAACCACCTTGGCCGTCGTCACGATTTGGCCCGCGTGTCGTTGCGCGTGCTCGGCGGCGTGAAACAACAGTCCCCGCACGGTCGACGGAAGCGCGCCTCGCCCGACGCGGCGCGCTTCTCCCAGCGTCTCGACGGGAGTGGCGGTGACCTGCGCGATCGCAAGATCGATGGCTGCCAGCGCCTCGTTGAAGAGCGCGGTTGATTCCCGGATCGGATCGGCGCTGTTTTCGGCCTCGAGCGCGGCACGCTGACTGCTGTTCAAGCCCTCGCCTCGCGCATATGTCAGCAGACGGTCGAGACTGCCGGCAAGGTGGATCACGTGGAAGCCGACGGACGCCGCGCCACCTGGCCTCGCCCATAACTGCTCCGAGGGCAGCGACGACGCCGCGAGCGTCTCGAGTTCGGCGCGCACCTGCAGGAGCGAGTGGACCACGGGCATAAGCTCTCGCGGAACGCCGGGAACAGGTCCCTGCAGCCACACTTCCGGCGGCGACGGTGCACTCATGATTTGGATCCCGGCGACCGGCAGGCTTTCCCGCGGTCGCGTTGAAGGTTGATTCGAAATGAGCCGCTCGGCGTTGACGTCAAGCGACCGGGGTCTCATCGGAAGTCGAGTGTCGCTCCCCTGACCAGTATCGCTTGTGCTGTCGTCACCATGGCGTCGACGATGCTGCTGGCGCTTGGACGGTCGTGGATAAGGCCAGTGCTCTCGCCCACCACGGTGGCGACCACGTCGAGGTCGTGCCGCGAACGTGCCTCGGCGTAGGCGGAGGCGAGGCTGCCGTAGTTGGCGGCCGCCTCCGCTTCGCGATGGGCCCACGTGTCCGTCAGTGCGTTCTTGAGGACCCGCAATGAAAACTCGCCGGGCCACGGCACGCCGCGTAGCGCATCGATCGACCTGGTGCGCACCGTGTCGTCGCCCGTCGCGCGGGCCGCTCGATCGGTGGCAGCCGCCGGCGTCAGCGCTTCCGCCGACGACCAGAACCTGGAGCCGACGACAACGCCGTCAGCCCCCAACATGAGCGCCGCAGCGAGGCCGCGACCGTCCGCGATGCCCCCCGCCGCGAGCAGCAGTGTGGCCGGCGAGCGTTTCGCCAGGTAGTCGGCGGCTTCCGGCACAAACGGCAGGGTGGAGCGGCCGGCGCCATGACCTCCCGCCTCGCTTCCTTGCGCGACGATCGCGGCGGCGCCCGCGTCGAGAGCCTGATCGATGTGACCGAGCGCCTGCACCTGACAGATCAACCGTGCACCGCTCGAGTGAATCCGTTCACTGAACGGCCTCGCGTCGCCGAATGAGAGGAAGACACAGGCCGGTGAATGCGTCAGCGCCTCGTCAAGCAGATGAGGCGCCAGCGCCAGCGCCCAGGTAATGAACCCAACGCCAAACGTCTGGCCGCGAACATGTTCCAGCTCTCGAATGACGTCCGGCTCGCCGCCCAGCGTGCCAGCGTAGCCACCGCCGACGACGCCGAGTCCTCCCGCGCGCGAGACGGCAGCCGCCAGATGACCGCCCGTCACGAGGGCCATCGGGGCGCAGACTATCGGGTGCCGCACGCCGAACGCCTCGGTAAACCGGGTGCGAATGGCGTTCTCCATGGGCCCTCGCTGCGGATTCAGCAATCAGGGTTCAATGTTCGGAGTGTACAGCCGCTCGAGCCCTCTGGCCGCCCGTGGTGCAAGTCTGGCGTCGCACCGAGACGGGCGAGGCGCCCCGTCCGGCAAAGCGCGACGACCGAGAATACCGGGAGTATTTGATTGAGGAGCAACGCAGCCGGCGGGGATGCATCGCTCGTCGAATGCAGCCAGACTTACACCACGGGCTGCTAGGGCGCGCCCCGGGGAGGGACGGTTCCAGCCGCTCAAGGGCTCGTGTAAACGGCCGAAAAGTCGGTGGGTCGGTGGGCGCGGGGCCGGTTGAATAGCGGCGTGGTTGACAATCCCACCACCGAAGCGATAATGAGCGCGACCCGGTAAATGGGCTGGCGTGGACACGCCAATAGGAGGTCTCGTGCAGACTATGATTGCGTCCTGGGCCTTGGTGCTCGCTGGGTTGCTGAGCCAACAGCCAGCTGCTCCCTCCACCGCGTCGGGGTCGCTGAATTTCGAGTTCTTCAAGACGAAGGTGCAGCCGATCTTCCTGGCCAAGCGCCCTGGCCACGCGAGATGCATCGCCTGCCATGCGAGTGGCACGCCGCTGCGGTTGCAGCCGCTCGCCCCGGGGAGCACCGCCTGGACCGACGAGGAGTCGCAAAAAAACTTCGTGGCCGTCCAGCGCGTGGCAGCCGCCGGGAACCTGAAGAGCCGACTGCTGACGCACCCGCTTGCCGAGGAAGCGGGCGGCGATTTCTTTCACAACGGAGGCAAGCACTGGGCTTCGCAGGATGATATGGAATGGCAGACATTGAAGGCGTTTGTCCTCGGGCGGACGAACTAGACTAGAGAAGGACGATGACGCTTCACTCGCAGAGGAGTTGACGATGACGCATGCACACGCTTCGCGTTGGTATCTCGCGGTCGTGACGGGGATCTTGCTGGGCACGTTGCCCTCGATGGCCGCGTCCAAGGTCCGGATCATTCAAACCAACAGCGCCGGAGACAACGTCCACATCATCGACCCCTCCACGAACAAGGTCGTGGGCGTGATCGAGGGGATCGAAGTGAACCACGGGGCGGCGGTCGCGCCGGACGGCAGCCGGATCTACATCAGCGACGAGGCCCAGAGCACCCTGGATGTCGTCGACGCGAAGACGTTCAAGGTCACCAACCGAATCCCGTTGAGCGGTCATCCCAACAATATCGCCATCGGCCGTGATGGCAAGCGGGTCTATGTCGCGATCATTCAGGCGCCCGGCGGCGTCGACGTCATCGACACGGTGTCGCTGAAGAACGTGAAGACCCTGCAGACCAAGGGCAGTATTCACAATCCGTACGTCACGCCCGACGGCAAGTACGTGGTCGCCGGCTCGATCGCTGGAAAGACGATCAACGTGTTCGATACCCAGAAGGAAGAGCCGGCGTGGACGCTGGACATGGATCTGGGCATCCGTCCGATGGCGTTCGCCGCGAATGCCGACGGTTCGACCAAGTGGATCTTTGCGCAACTGACCGACTTCAACGGGTTCGCCGTGGTGGATTTCGCGACCCACAAGGAAGTCAACCGCATCAAGAATCCGGACCTGCCGCCCGGCAAGAAGGAAGTCACCGCCGGCTCCGATCCTTCGCATGGCATGGCTGTGACCCCGGACGGCAAGACCCTGGTCGTGTGCAGCCGTTTGAACAACTACCTCTACTCGTACTCGCTTCCGGAACTGAAGCTGACCGGCAGCGCCGAGCTCAACGGGAAAGGCGCAGCGTGGGTGACGCTCACGCCTGACGGCAAGACCGCCTACGTGGCGAACCCCGTGACCAACAACGTCTCGGCGGTCGACGTCAAGGCGATGAAAGAGGTCGCGCTGATTCCGGTTGGCTTCGTGCCGAAGCGCAACACGACCGGGCTCCTGCAGTAGATGCGAGTCTTGCTTCACGTCGCACCACCGGCAATGGCGGGCGCCGCGGGAACCGAACGTTGACGTCCGACCACGTCCTGGCGCAGGGCACGCCAAGCGATCGTCATTTTTCTTGGCGGGTCCTGCGTTGAGCGCGACCGTGTTTACGAATTCGCGAGCGGTGTTCCCGGGTGTCAAGGTTTGAACGACGGCGTGCGGCTCCCGATAGGACCGCTGGAGCCGTCGAGCCATCGCAGATCAGTCGGCGGCCGCTCCCCTCATCTCTGAGCCTGCCAGAACGAGCCTGCTCAGTTCCCTTTGCTGTCGTGACAGACTGGCAATCGCCACCTCGCCCTGTGGGTGAAAGCTCATGGTTTTTCCCCCCATCCTCCGAATGGCCTGACGAGGATCTCATCGCCGTGGGCGCCGATCTCGACCCCGCGACGCTCATCGCCGCGTACCGACGCGGTCTCTTCCCGATGGAGATCCAATCGCCCAAACGGGTGTTGGCCTGGTGGTCGCCCAATCCGCGGGGCATCCTGCCGATCGACGGGCTGCGAGTCACGCGTTCGATGCGTCAAAGCGCCAAGCACTACAGCGTTCGCGTCGACACCTGCTTTGTCGACGTCATGCGCCGGTGCGGCGATCCCGCGCGAAAGGGGGCGTGGATTACCGGCGAGTTCGTCGAGGCCTTCACCGCCCTGCACGCGCTTGGCTGGGCGCACAGCGTCGAGGTCTTCGACCGCGACAATCAGCTGGCCGGCGGTCTGTACGGCGTGCGGATCAACGGTCTGTTTGCGGGAGAGTCGATGTTCCACCTGCGGCGTGATGCGTCGAAAGTGGCATTGATGGCCCTGGTCGACCTGATGCGTGAGTCTGGGATGTTGTTGCTCGACGTGCAATGGCGCACCGATCATCTCGAATCACTCGGCGCTGTCGACATCGACCGTGAACGGTATTTAGCGATTCTGGCCGAGGCGGTCGCGGCCAACGGGACGTGAGCGCGAGTGCGTCGGAACCGAGCCCGTGCACAGAAACACCTCACGTGAGTGATCTGCCCGCGCCCACGAGGTCCGCACCCATGTGCCAGCCGGCTGCGACCTCCGGGTTTCTCGACAGGAGAAACCTCCGGATCTGGCTGTGTGACGGGTGGATGGAGGTCGCCACGCCAATCGTGTTGATCATTCCCGGGCCTGATATCGCGGGCCCGGCGCTGTCCGATCGGCGGAAGTGCCGATTCGCTGCGAGGCCCGGATGACTCGTTACGCGGATGCCGGCAGGATTCTCGTGGTCGACGATGAGCCGGCCAACATTGCGCTCGTCAGCCGGCTGATGAAGCGTTTCGGCTATGAGATCTCGACCGCGTCCAATGGCGAGGAGGGGCTCGAGGCGGTTGCGCGCGTCCGGCCCGACGTCATTCTGCTCGACGTGAATATGCCGCGCCTCGATGGCTTCGAGGTGTGCCGGCGCTTGAAGGCCGACGCCGCCACGCGCCTGATCCCGGTTGTGCTGTTGACGGGTCTGTCGGCGGTCGAAGACCGGGTCAAGGGGATCGAGGCTGGTGCCGACGACTTTCTCAGCAAGCCCTTCGTCGTCGCTGAACTGAACGCCCGGGTGCGTTCGCTGACGCGCCTGAAGCGCTACACCGACGAACTCGATTCCGCGGAGAGCATGATTCTCAGCCTGGCGCTGACGATCGAAGCGCGCGACCCGTACACCAAGGGGCATTGCGAACGCCTTGCCGCGTACGCGACGGCGCTCGGCGCCCGTCTGGGACTCCCGGAAGATCAGCAGGTGGCGCTGCACCGGGGTGGATTCCTTCACGATGTGGGCAAGATCGGCATCCCCGATGCTGTCTTGCTGAAGTCTGGCCCTCTCGAGCCGGCTGAATTCGCGCTGATGCAACAGCATCCGGTGATCGGCGACAATCTCTGCCGGGAGTCGCGGCTGCTGGAAGACGTGCGTCCGATCGTGCGTCACCACCACGAACGGCTCGATGGTACGGGCTACCCCGACAAGCTGTCAGGCGATCAGGTTCCGTTGCTCGCTCAGATCGTCGGCATCGTCGACGCCTACGATGCGATGACGACCACCCGCCCGTACAGGGCGGCGGTAACGCGCGACAAGGCGCGTGACGAACTGCTTCAGGACGTCGCGAAAGGCTGGAAGAGCGCAGCCCTCGTCGAGGAGTTCCTGTCGGTCTAGCTATTTCGCACGGCCTTTGAATCCCTCAGCCAGCATCGGGATCTCGAAGATCGTCTTCGCATTGTTTCGCCGTCCGATTGGCTCCGAATGTTCTGTTCCATCCGGGTCCAGGGCTCCGCTTCCGACAACGAAAAGCGTCTTCTTGTCGGCGCCAGAAAAGGCCACGCTGATGACGGCTCTCGGCGTGGGGATCAGGCCGAGGTATTTCCCCTCCGGCCCGAACACCTGAACGCCGGGCCCGCTCGTGACATAGAGACGGCCGGCCGCATCGACGGCCATTCCATCGCCGTTCCCACCGCCCTCGAGCTTTCCAAAGTTCCGCCGGTTGGCTACCGTGCCGTCAGGCAAGATGTCGAACGACAGGATCATCGTGCCGTTTGTCACGTAGAGGGTCCGTTCATCCGGGCTGAGCATGACCCCGTTCGATCGGATATCGTCGCCCAGACTTGTCACCAGACCATCCTCACTGACGTAGTAGGCGCCGCCAACCGTGAAGTACACGCCGCCTTTCTTGTCGACCACGAGGTCGTTGAGGCGGCCGAGCGGCCTGCCCTGGTAGCTCGCCGCCAGAACCTTGTGTTCCGGCGAGAGGATGCCCACCACGGTCGGTTCGCTGCAACCGGACGTCGTGGACGTCAAGCCGGGGTCGGTACAGGTCCTCTCGACGGCCAGGATGCGGCCCTGGGCGTCGATGGCGAGCGCGCCGGTCCCGTGGGTGTTCTCGAGATAGACGGACGCTTTTCCTTCCGCATCGAGCTTGCGAACGCGGCTGGATTGCTCCTGTGCGAACAGCAAACCGCCGTCGGCCGTGCCGACGATCCCATCGGCGTTGTCCGGCCCTTGCCAGACAATTTGCCACTTCGCGCCAGCCACGACGACGCCTGGAATCGCCGTGGCCGTGACATTTCGCGGCAGCGGCCGCTGGGGCGCCTGACCCGCAACACCTGCTGGTGCACACAGACAACAGACAATCGCGCAGAGTTCTCTCGATCGCATGGTTCCTCCAGTCGCCGCGCAGTCGCGGCGCTCAGGCAAAAATGGTCGGCGCCTTTGGCCCGCTGGCGTTGAGCACCCACTGGACCAGCTTTGTCACGTTTTCGGCGACGTAAACCGGTCCGGCGGCATCGAGCTCCTGTCGGGACCCGTAGCCCCACCCTACCGCCACGCCCGGTATCCGCTGCGCACGCGCGGCGAGCACGTCCTCGGCGCGATCGCCGATCATCACGGCTTGATTCCTGTCGCCACCGGTCTTCTGCAGCGCGGCGCCGACCAGGGCCGCCTTGTCGCACGCACGGTCGCCGAGCTCCGGGCCATGCACGAAGTCGAAGAACCGAGCCACATCGAAGTGGTCGATGACCCGGCGGGCGGATACCGCCGGTTTGGCGGTCACGATCTGAAGGTCGTGGCCGCTCTTCTGAAAGACGTCGAGCGCGTCGGCGATCCCTGGAAACAACGCGTTTTCGAAAATGCCGACGTCGTTGAATCGTGTCCGGTACGCGGCCACCGCCCGATCGAGGACAGCGACGTCAGACGAGCCCATCACCGCCTCGAAGATCGTCGTCAGCGGCGCGCCGATCATGCGCAACAGACGTTCGTCCGCGACCTGCTCGAGCCCGAGCTCGCCGAGCGCGTGGTTGATGCAGCGAATGATTCCCGGGGACGAATCGGTGAGCGTGCCATCGAGGTCAAAGAACAGATGCATGCGACGGCCTGCGCAGTCACTCATCGGGTTCGGCGACAGCGACGGCCCCGCTGCGCGGGTTGGGCCGGGACGTGCGCGGCACCGGCCGCCTCGCGTACGGATCGCCATCGGACCCTGGCCAGAGCCCGCGACGCCAGAAGCGCAGTCGCTGAACGATACGTTTCAGCGACAGAAGCATGGCTGAGTCAGGACGCCGAGAGAGGTCGTCGCCATCTCGATCGGGTGGGGCGGCTCGCACGTGAATATTGTCGCTCATCAGCACTGACCATGAGCACGAAGGATGCGGACGGCCTGGATTTTCACGATTGACTTGGTTGCCATGGTCTCTGGTGTCCCGCGTTCGACGATTTAGTACACGGCTTCCGGCGCGCGGCGCCCGCATGGCAAGGCG
>JBDTVS010000193.1:0-10777 GCA_040007095.1 Acidobacteriota bacterium | reverse complement strand
CCGCCGGCGGTGCGGCGCTGTGGTCGCTGCTCGTGGTGATGATGGTGACGAGCGGCATCGGGCTGTTCTATTATCTGCGCGTGATCGTGACGATGTTCATGGAGCGGGCGGTGGAACAGACCGTGGACACCGGCATGCCGCCTTTGCCGATCGTCGCCGGCCTCACGCTCGCGGCGCTCACAATGCTGCTGGCCTGGCTCGGCGTCTATCCTGGACCGCTGATCGCCCTCATCCGCGTAGCGGTCACCAGCGTGACCTGAGACGACGGTTCATCTGCTCCTCACGCTCGGGAAGCTCGGAACCTCCGGCTTCTTGCGGGCTGCACGGTACTGATTTAGCGCTGACGGCTCGAGTTCGGCAATAGTGCGTTTGTACTGCGCGAGGCGGCGAGAGCACTCCGCGCCAGGTGAAGGGTTTGCGGATGCCGACTCAGCGCAGCACGTGCACGCCGCACGCCGCCAGCGCGATCACGGCGGCCGCGAGGACGCCGGCGGCCATCAGAGCCTCTGAGATCCGACGCGCAGCCGCCGCTGGCAGCACCCTGGCAAGATTCCACCGGGCCTGGCAGCCGAGGTGGACAAACAGCGCGAGCACGCTGAGTGAGTAGTACGGGAGCATGTACATGCTCGACGGACGGGACATGAGACCGGTCGGCCCGCCCGTCGCCCACGCAAACGTCGTATCCGCGTGTTGCCGGCCGCTGATCGTGGCGAGCACGTGGGACCCGAGAAATACTGCCAGGTAGATCCCGGACACCGTCTGCACGTTGCGGAGAGCGGTCGTCTTCCGGAGGTGGGAGCGCCACGTCATCGCGACGCCGCTCACGATCTGCAGCACGATGGACGCGACCAGTCCTATCTCAAGAATCCGCTCACGATAGATGGGCCGCAGCACGTTCTGGACGGCCACATGGGCGGTCAGGCTTGCGATCGCGGCCGCGTGGTTCGCGATGTGGGCTAATGCGAATGCGGTGATGAGCGCTGCGGCATACCCGTGGACCCGCCGCAGACCCGCCAGGGGCACGCTCGCAGACGGCGTCATCGTCAGTGACACGACCGCGACCACCGCCGCCGTCCCATACCAGGCCTCGAGCCAGAACGCCCCCAGGTGTGCAAGCGCCAGCCATTGGGCCAGCCCGGCAAAAAACGGCGGTGTGATGGCGGCAAGATACGCGCCCGACACCGAGAGGCGATACTGCGATCGGTCGCGCCCGGTCCGATCGAGGAAGTTGAGGACGAGCACTGCGGCGAAGGGGCCGGACATCGCCCAGACGAGTGACGCGGCAAGCGCCGACGCTCCAGCAATGCCTCCCCGGAGCGCCAGCGTCGTGCTCCACGTCAGCGCCGGGGCCACGAGTGGATAGAGCAGCGGAATGAACCACACGGACGACGACAGGACGTCGGCCACTGCGACCTGACTGCGCTCTTGGGGGATCTCGAAGGTCGCGGCTCTCATGCTCGCGGAGTCTATGCCGCTTGTTTTCGCGCGTCAACGCTGCGAGGCGTCGCGCGCCCGGCGCCGCACGCGGCAGATCCAGTTACCGGGAGGGCGGCAGATCCAGTTACCGGGAGGATCGTCTCGGCAGCGCCCCGGCCGGCCGCGCCGTCTCGCGCGGCCTGACCCTCGGTTGCAGGTAGTCCCGAAGCGCGACTGCGTTGTTGTGCTCGGCGTCATGCGAGCTGTAGATGAGCGTGACGACGCCGCCTTGCGCCGCCGATACCAGGGGCTGCCAAGCGCCCGGCCGGGCGTCGAGCTCGCGAAAGTACCGCGTCCGAAACCGAGCCCACTTCTCGGGATCGTGGCTGAACCACTTACGCAACTCGGTGCTGGGGCCGGCCTCCTTGAGCCACGCCTCGACGTGGAGCTTCGCTTTCGAGAGGCCGCGCGGCCAGAGCCGTTCGACGAGGAACCGCCGGCCGTCCGCCCTCGACACCGGCTCGTACGCACGCTTCAGTTTGAACATCGTTCACATGCCTCGCGTCATCGAACGACGGCGGCCCCCGGCGCATACGCCGTCTCGTTGTTCCGCGGCCGGATGCCAACCTGAAACGTTCCCGGTACGTTTCGAAACGTAACCGCCATCGCGGGTGTCCAAGTGATAACCTCGATGTACATGACTGGATTTCACGCCAGCAATTTCGAGGCCACGATCATCGAGCTTGCCTGACATCCATTCGGGGCGATGCCCTTCGTTTTGAAGGCTTGTGGTTTCAGCCTGAATCATTCGGGATGGAATGGCACCGATCGATCGCGTCTCGGACACGCGGTTGGTCTTCCGCGGCGCTCAACCCTCCGGACGGAGACTCAGCCGCGCAGTGCTCGCAAGGCGTTGAGAAGCACCGCCAGGTCGATCACTTCCTGAAGCAGCGCGCCAGCCACCGGCGGCAACATCCCCGCCGCGGCAAAGCCCATGGCCACCATGCTCAGCGCCATGCCGACGATGATGCTCTGACGGGCGATCCCAAGCGAACGCCGACCGATCGCCACCGCGTCCGCCGTCCTGTCGATGCGGCCGACGGTAATTACCACATCTGCAGTTTCGGCCGACACGGTGGCCCCCGCAACGCCGATGGCAATGCCGACGTCGGCCGCCGCCAGGGCCGGGGCATCGTTGACGCCGTCACCCACCATGACCACGGTTCCGCCGCCGCCCCAGGCAGGCCCGCCGCCGGATCGGTTTCGCCCGCCCCGTCCGGCCACCGCATGGTTCACGATGGCAACCTTGTCGGCCGGGGAGAGCTCGGCATGGATGCGGTCGAGGTCGAGCTCCGCCCCGAGGCGCTCGGCAATCGAACGGCGATCGCCGGTGACCATGGCAATCTCACCCACACCCAACTCCCGCAGCCGCCGCACGGCGTCCGCGGCGTCCGGTCGCAGGAAGTCGGCCATGACGATGGTGCCGGCTCCGAATCCGTCGATACCGACGTGTATCCGGGCCAGGCCGGCGTCTTCTTCGCGGATCGCTCCCGACGGCACCAGTGCCGAGACATCGAAGCCGATGCCAGCCATCCAGCGGCGGCCGCCGACGGCGACACGTTGGCCGTCGACGGTGCCGACGATGCCGCTGCCGGGATCTTCGCGTACGCCCGTCGGCGCCGCGAGCGGGAGCCTGCGCTCCCTGGCTGCGGCAACCAGGGCTTCAGCCAGCACATGCGGCGAGAGCTGGTCAACGGCCGCCGCCAGTTGCAGCAGTCGCTCGTCGGCGATATCGGCGACCGTGTGGATCTCGCGGATCGCGGGAGTGCCCGACGTGAGGGTGCCCGTTTTGTCGAAGAGGACCACCGCGGCCCGGCCCAGCAACTCCACGGCGGTGCCGCTCTTGACGATGATGCCTCGCGAGGCGGCCCGCGACACGCCGGCCACGAGCGCAATCGGGGCGGCAAGGATGAGCGGACAGGGTGTGGCGACCACGACGACCGCAAGGCCTCGCACGGCATCGCCGCTCAGCAGCCACGCCAGGCCGGCAACGACGAGGGTCAGAGGCAGGAAAAAAACCGCGTAGCGATCGGCCAGTCTGACCAGCGGCGCCCGGTCCTGTTCGACCTGTCTGATCAGTCGGATCAGAGCGGAGTAGGCACTGGAATTGGCGGGCCGCTCGGCGACGAAATCGAAGGGGCTGCCGGCGTTGATGGTACCGCCCATGACCCGGCCGCCATCGACGACGGCTACCGGCAGTGACTCGCCGGTCAGCGTGCTCTGGTCCACCGTGGCCGCGGCGCCGACAACCCGGCCGTCTGTCGGGACGACCTCACCCGTGCGAACCACCAGCACGTCGCCGACGGCGACCTCCGCAACCGGCACGGTGCGGATGCCATCGCCGCTGCGGCGGTTGGCCGTCTTGGGCGCACGCCGAATCAGCGTGGTCATTTCACGGCGAGCACGGCGAGCCGCCATCGCCTCCAGCGACTGCCCGCCTGCGTACATCAGCGCCACCACCGCACCGGCCAGGTACTCGCCCAACGCCAGCGATCCGAGGATCGCCACGAGGGCGATCAGGTCGACGCCCAGCCGGCGTTGGCCGATGAAGAGGCGCACGACGTCGACCGACACCGCCAGTACAGCAGGCACCATCGCCGCCACGAGCAGCCCATCAGCGATGTGGTGTGCGGCGATTGATTTCAGGCCGAGCGCGCCCAGGAGGCCGGCGGCGACCCAGCCGGCCAGTAGAAGCTCACCCGCGTTACGCAGGCGTCCGAAGACGACCGGAACCTTAATCGGCATTCACGGGACATCTTCGCGGGAGGCGGTGCCCGCGCGCGGGCGATCGGGTCTCGATCAATCGATCACCCACACGGCGAACCCTTTTGCGAGCCGCACGAGTTGTTCGGCGAGGTGTCCACCGCCCAACCCGCCAAACCACGTATGCGCACGATGGCCGACGACGACGGTCCGGCATCCCTGGTCCCGAGCCAGGAGCAGTACTTCATCCACGGTCCTCCTCGCGTCGAGCGGAGACGACACGCAGGTATGAACGTCAGCCGCAGCCACGCCAGCCCGTCGAAGCGTTTCGCGGGCGGCGCGGAGCACCCGGTCCGCCTTTCGATCGGTCACCGCCATCCAGCGGCGCTGTTCCCGCCGCAAGTCGGCTTCGACCTGCTCCTCGCGCTCGGGAAGCTCGGAACCGCCGGATTCCAACAACTCGGGCGGCAGACGCGAGGCGATATACGCGAGATGGCAGTCGATCCCCGCACGGTGGGCGAGAATCCGGCCGGAGTACTGCACCGCTCGACGCGAGGATTCGGTGCCATCGACGACGACCATCAATCTGAGGTCGCTCATCTGGCGCCTGCGGCCACTCGTCTTTGCGGCACGACGCCGACGACTCGAAGGTGGCGCATCCGTTGCGCGCCTTGCTGCCTTCATGCGCTTCGCCCCCTGGATGTAATTACGCGCCGCCGGCGAAGTTTGCCAATGGTGCGTGTGTACGACGCGGAGCAACGGCTGTCGACCGGACGGTGCAGACTGGCGCGTTCACGATCAGCTGTCGGCCCGCCTGGCGCGGAAATAGGCAAACGAACCCTTCGCGGGATCGAAATCGACCATCCTGGGGACGATGATGTCCCGGCAGGACTGGCACCCCCGATTGAAATGTTGCTCGAACTCGGCCTCGAAGGCGCGGGCGATCGAAGGAATCAGCACGGAGTGCTCGACCGGCAGATAGCAACGGTTCGCGTGCGGCGCCATGGCGGCCCCCTCGAGGGCGTACGCGAGATCGGATCGGTCGCCGAGTCCATGCATCAGCTTGTGCAGATAGTACGTCGCTTGATTCGTGCCGAACTTGCACGGCGTGCACTGCCCGCACGATTCCACGTAGAGGAATTCCGAAAGCTTATGAGCGACGCGCACCATGCAGGCCGTATCGTCGTAGACGATGAAGCCGCCGGAGCCGAGCCCCGATCCGATTTTTTGCATCGACCCGAAGTCCAGCGGCGTGGCCAGCGCGGCAGGCAACACGACCGCGCTCGAGACACCGGAGAAGAGCGCCTTGAGCGTACGGCCAGGCTTTGGTCCGCCTCCATGGTCGAGTACGAGTTTCTGAAGCGGTGTGCCCATCGGCAGTTCGTAGACACCAGGCGTCTGCACATCGCCCGAGATGGTGAATACCATCGTGCCCGGTGTGTCAAGTGTGCCGATCGATCGAAACCAGGTTGCGCCGCGACGAAGAATGTGCGGCACGTTCGACAGGGTCTCGACGTTGTTCACGACGGCGGGGTTCAGCTCCGTGGGCCCCGTGACAAAGAGACCTTGCACGTACGGAGGGAGATCCGCTTCGCGCGGCATGGCCGGACCGCCCTCGATCACTTCCAGCAACGCTTTCTCTTCACCGAACAGATAGTCTTCCGGACCGAGGATCAGTTCGATGGGGATCGATCCCAAACATTTCGCGGCCGTCATTTCGTCCAACGCGCGGCGAACGGACATGATCTCCGGTTCGAAACTCTTCTTCACACACAGATACGCCGTGCGGGCGCCGATCGCGTGTGCGGCAATCGCCATTCCTTCGAGCAGTTGATAGGGATTCCGGCGGAGGAGGAAACGATCCTTGAAGGTGCCGGGTTCGCCTTCGGCGCCGTTGCAGACGAGGTATTTCGTCGGACATGGATCGTGCGCCACGCTCGCCCACTTGACACCGGTCGGAAACCCGGCGCCGCCACGCCCGCGCAGACAGGAT
This sequence comes from Acidobacteriota bacterium, assembly GCA_040007095.1. GTDB lineage: Bacteria > Acidobacteriota > Vicinamibacteria > Vicinamibacterales > CAVVIG01 > JBDTVS01. Next base: position 4,605 of record JBDTVS010000193.1, on the reverse strand, counting down.
CGCGTGATTTCAGCGACGATCTCGCCCGGCGCCATCGCCAATGCCTGCTGCAGCGCCCGGCCACCTTCCTGGCGGACGTACGCGTCGAGCGATTCGACTGGGCCGTCGATCAGGAGCACTTGCGGCTGTTGAACCATCTCTGTTTCTCCCGATGTCCGGTGTCGTGCACCGCCGCAAGTCAGCCGAGCCACGGATTGCGAGGCAGGCCCCGACCGATTTTTACCTCGAGCGTGGCTTGTCGCCCGAGCGATAGTATCCGAGGGCCACCGATGGCACCGTTGGCAAGTTGACGATCTGCCGGCCAAGTATTGGACAAACCTCGAGCGATGTCGACGGACAGCGTCGTCGCGGCAACTCGAATCTTCGGCCCTCGCCGCCACGCTGACTGACCATCACGCCTTTCCAAGGGTAGCGCAGAGGGAATCATCCGGAGATCCAACGCGCCGCTCCGCCTCCTGAGCTGGTTCCACTCCGCGCGCAAATACAGTGTTCCGCTTCGGTTCAGGAGACGGGGGTCGGGACCCGGGCCGACGGCTTCCGCGCAGCGGGCCACGGCAGCGCCCTCGCGTCGTGCGTGACCAGCACGGGGCAGAGCGGGCGGCTGAGGACCGCGTGTGTCGTGGAAGTCCACCGACGCGGTGCGCCGATCACGACCACGTCGGCGTTCAGGGCGCCGGCGATTCTGACGATCTCCGTGCTCGCCATGCCTTTCGTCACGATCACATCCGTCTCACACCAACCGCTCGCGTCGGGGGGAATCGCGGCGAGCAGTTCGTCTCGCATGGCCGACGGGGCTGTCGAGGTCCCTGTGCCGGCGACACAGACGCAGGTGAGGTGCCCCTGACTCTCCCACGCGAGCGAGAGCGCCTGACGAATCACGCCGGCCGAGGATGGCGTGAGATCCACCGCGCACACGATGCGGCTGAAGAGTCCCGTCTCTTTCGGACGACTCTCGAAGGCGAGCGCGGGCACCGCCAGGACCGGACACTGCGACCGCGCGATCACGACCGACGCCACGGGACCCATGGGACGTTCGGGCCGATCCGCGCCCGGCGCCCCTGTCACGATGAGATCCGCCGGCATCGTGCGGGCGACCCGGAGAATCTGGGTCGCGGGATCTCCCTGCCTGACGGCCGCGCCGGTGCGCTCGTAGCCGGGAGCGGCTTCAGACAGCGCCGTGCGCAGGCGCGACATGAACGCCTGCTGTTCGAGCGAGCCCTGACCTTCGGGGGCCGCAGGCCCCTCCGCGGGGACCACGTGCATGGTTCTCAGCTCGGCATCGCGCGCGCGAGCCATGGCGCCCGCGGTTGCCAACGACGCCGCGGACACCGCGGAGAAGTCAATCGGGCACAGGATGTGTCGTAAATAGAGCCGCTTCATCTTCCGTCTCCTCGATGCTTACGACGTTCCGGCATGGACCGCTTGCGTGTTGATACCATCGCGCACCTGCGCCTGCAACTGCTCCCTGGCGTGCTCCAGCACGACGGCGGGTGACGTGGAGGCATCGATGCGATGCCAGGTCGTCGCGCCAGTCGGTTGCCGGCGTTGCCCGCGAATCACGTCAGCGTTCGCGTCGGATGGGTCGTGGAGACGCTGTTCGGCCCGCACGACGAGGATTGTCTCGGGCGCCTCGAGCCAGATGCCAACGAACGGCACCGACATGTCGGCGGCGATGCGCTCGATCGCCCCGCGGTTCTCGGGTCGCGCAAATACGGCATCGACGATGACGCTGTGTCCTTTCTGGAGGGCGGCTCTCGCTCGATCGGCGGCCGTAGCGTACACGCGCTCCGACATCTCCGGGGAGTAGCCTTCCGGGCCAAGACGGTGGAGCGGCGACACACCGCAGAGCCGCTTGCGGATCGCGTCGCTGCGAATGACGACGGCGCCGGGTACGGCGCCTACCGACGGCGCGAGCCCCAGGGCCAACGTCGATTTCCCCGACCCGGAGAACCCGCCGATGGCGACGAGAGAAGGACGAGTGGGCCGCAGAAGGCCCTGCGCCATCGTCAGGTATTCGCGGGCCAGCTCCCGCAGCTCGTCACGCCGCCTCGCGTCGGGCTGAATTCGTGCGGCCGTCGCGTTCGTCTTGGCTCGGACCGCCGCGCGACACGAGAGGAACAGCGGGAGCAACGAGACTCCACTGAGGTCGCCGCTCTCCGCGAGGTAGCCATTCCACACCGCGTTGGCGTGACGCGGCAGGCGGCGGCGCCAGAGATCCATGAGCAGAAACGCGAGGTCGTACAGCACGTCGGTGCACGCGATGCGATCGTTGAACTCGACGCCGTCGAAGAGCGTCGGCCGGCCGTCGAGCAGCACGATGTTGCGCAAGTGCAGGTCACCGTGGCACTGCCGCACGAATCCTGCTGCGCGACGCTCGTCCAGCAGCGTTCCCCGCGTGTTGAGTGCGGCACGCGCGCTCTCTGTCAGATGGCGACATGCCGTCGGGTCGAGGACGCCCGCTCCGTATTCAGCAAACCCTTCGGCGTTACCGTCGACGACCCACGCCATCCCGGCCTTGCCGCCATGATCACGCCGGCGCTCGGCTGCCGCGTGGAGGTCGGCGATCGCCACCGCGAGCGGCGGCATCAGGCCGAGTTCCAGGTTCCCGGCCGCGGCCCGGCGGTCGAAGAGCGCCTCCTGCGGGAAGCGATTCATCTCGACCACCCAATCGACGGGTACGCCTAAACCGTCGAGCGCGAGCCCGTCATCGCCTTTTCGGGTGACCGGCAGGACGCCTCGATACAAGCCAGGCGCGGTACGTCGATTGAGACGCACCTCGGCATCGCACATCACGTGACGACGTTCGGAGGTCGAGAAATCGAGATAGTCGAATCGGACCGCGCGCTTCAGCTTGTACACCCGTGGTCCCGCGAGGAACACGATTGCGCTGTGCGTATCGATGCGCTCGACATTCGCCCCGCCATGAGTGGACGGCGAAGCCAAGAAGGCGACGACGTCAGACTGGTCACCCGGCCCGGTCCACGGTACTGACATGATTCTGCGCTCCCTTTCGGGCCATTCATCGATGGGACACCCGATGTCCGGCAATGGTTGAGTCCTTCCGCGACAGCCCTGGTCGGCAGCCCAATGCGGCGGAACTTCGGAAGCACCGATCTCCAGCCGGCGCGACGGGGACAGTCCATCTGTCCTGTCGTGGAGCAACGAGCGAGCCATGGGCCTCGTCAAGGCACGGCCGCGGTGAACGCGGACTCGGAGACGCATCCGGAACGAACAGTTCCGAACACGTATCTCGAGGGATGGACGACACTTTAGCGGCGCCCGACAGGATTCCAGCAGTTGCCTCACGAATGATGGGTGCGACAGCATTTCAGTTTGAAAGAGCGACATTTCATCGTGAATCCAGCGCTGATACGAAGCCAGGCTGCATACCCGACTCCGTGGGCTTCGTATTCCTCCGTTCTCTCTGATCGCGCCGCTGGCGCGCGCCGTGCATGAGTGAGAATAGCGACATCACGCGTCGCTGGGGACATTCACATCATCCATCGAACGCATCAGTGCGCGAGTACATCTGCTCCGTGCCGCCGGCACTCAACGTCATGCGGCACGGCATGGGCACACCGCACCGGATCGTCGTCGATGAAGGACAGTACTTCCTGCGCCAGCCCATCGAGGACCATCTGCTGATCTCGATTTCAATGGGTACACGGTCGTCACCTGTTGGCCATCGCAACTGCCATACGGTGGATTGCCGACGTCTTCGGCGACCGTCCACTTAGTGCGCAAGACCAGTCGCGTCGTCGTCGCGCACGAAGACATGATGACGATGGGTTTCGGCGCGGAAATCGCGGCCCGGATCGCCCAGAGCTGCTTCGCGTTTCTCGACGCGCCGGTCGTTCGCGCGGCGGCGCGCGACTCGTTCGTGCCGGCCGCACCGAATCTCGAATTGGCCGTGCTTCCTTCCGTTCAGGATCTCAGGGCGGGCGTCGAGCAGGTGCTGCGTTCTTCACCTCGAACATCTCATCTCCTCTGGGAAAGCCAGCGAACGTTCCCCGCCGGCTGGTCGCTCGCCGATCCGGAAAGCCGTTCGACGCGAGCAATCAGGACAATGGCATACCTACTGGCGTCGCAGCGCTCAGCCGCTGCGCCTGATTTTCAGCAGGCGATGGCCGCTGACTCTCGTTTCGCGATCGCTTTCGTTTTGAAAGCCGTCGTTTCATTCTGAATCTCCAGGCGCGTCTGAGGCGACCGCCCAGCCAGCTGATCGCCGATTTCGCGCGGCCGGCCTTGGCTCGCGGCGTGCACCTCTCCACCACAGGGCGCGGAGACCGACAGCCGACAGTAGGGCGGTTGTCGTCGAGTCAGAGAGGTGATCGTCGCAGGCTGCGGTCCTACAGGAGTCGTTCGGATGAGCAGTTACGTTCGGGAGGTCAGACGTGTCAGACACCATCACCGATGTCGTCTCACAGCAACCTCGCGCCAGAGTTGCGGCCGTGGGTCGAGGGAACGCTCCGAACCCGATCGTGGCGTTGCAGGAATTCGGGCAGTCGGTCTGGCTGGACTATTTGCGGCGCAGTCTGTTTACGAGCGGCGAGTTCCGCCGGCTGATCGCTGAAGACGGGCTTCGCGGGGTCACATCCAACCCAT
>JBDTVS010000192.1:0-87715 GCA_040007095.1 Acidobacteriota bacterium | reverse complement strand
GGCGGGATGCATCGGCGGCCAGAATGCGCACGTTATTCATCTACGGGTCCTTAGGCTGAAGACCGGCCACAAAATACGACGTTCAACGCGAAGGCCAGAGCCGAGTGTCACGAAGGAAACAGCGCTCTACGCCAGGGACTCGGCGGCGAGCGTGAAGAAGATCGGAAGCTGGCCGAGGATGCGCCGAAGGGAATCGTCCGGCCGCGGCGTCCGATTCAAGGAGAGCTCGGTGTCGGCGGCCAGCCGATTGGCCAGACGCCGGGCGCTCCGGCCGCTGCCGGCCCGGGAGGTGTGCGGCCGGCAGAATAGGGCGCGACGCAGTTCTGACTGTTGAGTTTCACTTCGGCGTGAGCTTCAGCACCTTGCTGGTTGGCGGCGTGTTGGGACTGACCGAGGCGGCGCCGCTGTCGGTCAAGACATACACCGCGCCGTCGGGACCAACCCGGACGTCGCGGATGCGGGCGCGCAGCTCGGTGAGCAGCGGCTCTTCGGCCACGACTCGACCGTTCTCGATCGTCAGCCGGTCGAGCATTGCGCCGCGCAGCCCGCCGACGAACACGCTGTTGCGCCACTGCGGAAACCGATCGCCGGTATAGAAGGCGAGGCCGGACGGTGCGATGACCGGATCCCAATAGTAAATCGGCTCTTCCATCCCGTCTTTGTGGGTCATGCCTGTGCCGATTGCGGTGCCTGGGTAATCGATGCCGTGCACGATTACCGGCCAACCATAGTTCTTGCCCTTCTCGATGATGTTGAGCTCGTCACCGCCACGCGGGCCGTGGTCGATCTGCCACAGACGATTGGTTCGCGGATCGAACGCCAGGCCTTCGGGACTGCGGACACCCGACGCCCAGATCTCCGGCAGGGCGCCGGGCGTGCGGAGGAACGGATTGTCGGGCGCCGGCTTGCCGTCCGGGGTGATGTGAATGATCTTGCCGAGGTGATTGTCCAGTTTCTGCGCCACGTCCCATGGGGGGGAATCCGAGCGGTCGCCGGTGGTCATGAACAGGTTGCCATCGCGCCCGAACGCGATCCGCCCGCCGGTTTTTCCGCCCAGCCGTTTCGACGGCATCGCCGGCTGCGCCCGGAAAATCACGGTGACGTCGGTCAAGGCGTGCTTGGCCTCGTCCAGCTGCGCCCGGGCGACGTTGGTGTTGCTGTTGGTGCCATCGATGTAGTCGTAGAAGCTGAAGTAGAGGCGATGATTGGCGGCAAAGCCCGGGTCGAGAACGACGTCGAGCACGCCAATGTCGGCGGCACCCTTGCCTGCGACGGTGGCCACGCCATTGAGCGGCGCCGACAACTTGCCACTGCCATCGAGGATCCGGATCGTGCCAGGCAGCCGTTCCGTGACGAGCATCTTGCCGCCCGGCAGAAACGCGAGGCTCCACGGGGCGTGCAGGCTATCGACCAATGTCGTAACGGTGAACGGTAGTGTCTTGCGGTAGGGTGCGCGGGTCTGCTGGGGAAAAGCCGGGGCGTTGTCCTTTTTCTCCGGCGGACGCGTTTCGATCGGCTGTCCCTCGACCAGCCTTGGAGCGGCGGGCGGTTCAGGCGACTGCGACGAGGACGTCTGGCCGAGCAGCGTGGCAACGACCAGCGCCAGGCCGAGTGGAAGGACAACGTTCGGCTTCATAGGTAGCCTTTCAATATCAGGTCCGAACGCCTGCGCGGCAATCCGGTCAACCCATTGACAGATCCCGAAACGCACCTTGCCGGGCGGGCGCCTCGCCGCTCATGAATGCCTGGCAGCCCGTGGTAAAAGGCCGTCTGCATTCGGCGAGCGATGCATCCCGCCTCGCGGCGACGGATTTTCACCACCGGCTGCCAGCATATTATCGGTCAGAGGCCGCCTCAAACCCCCGCCCTTTGTGTTCTTTGTGCTCTTTGTGGTTCAAGACTCGCGACGTATTTGCGAGAAGCACGACGACACGCTTGTCAAAACGCAGTACGTGCGGTGAACGACTCATTTCCTTGAGTGATCCCGCGTCGTTCGGCATTAGAATCCCGCGCATGAAAACATTCTTTGCCGCCGTCGCTGCGTGCCTGTGCTCCGTGTCCTCGCAGGGCCAGACGCTGCCCCCCGACATCAACCCGGTGACGCTCTCGCGGATGCCGCCGGTTACGAAGAACGATCTGGATCCTGAGAGTCAAAAACTGCTGGAGGCGAGAACCAACGTGACGCCGGGCCCCGGCCCCGGGCACCTCGGAGTCTACAACCCGAAGGCGTCCGAAGGGACGGGCATCCTGGGCCGGGCTCTTGGCGTGCCGTCCGGCCAGACCAGCCGCCTCGGTGCGCGCATGTATCAGCTGGTAGTCCTGATCACGGCGCGGGAGATCGATCAGCAGTACGAATGGTCGGCGCACGAGCCCGCGGGCCTGCGCGCCGGGCTCGAGCAGTCGGTCATCGACGTCGTGAAGTACGACAGAGAGGTGAAGGGTCTGGCCGAGAAGGACGCCGTGGTGATCGAGTTCCTGCGCGCGCTGTTCCGCCAGCACAAAGTCACCAGCGAGCTCTGGGCCAGGCAGATTCAGGCGTTCGGTCGGCAGAACACGATCGAGATCATGCAGCTGATGGGCGACTACTTCATGGCCGGCATGATGATGAACGCCGCCGATCAGCACCTTCCCCCGACGCGCCAGCCGCTGTTGCCGGCGTTGACCAGAAGCCGATGAAATAGACGCGAATTTGGGAACCACAGAGGACACAGGGCACACGCAGACCCCAGGCTTGACTAGGGAACCTGATCGAGTCCTTCCGTCATCTCGATGTACGTCCCCCACGGATCCTTGATGAACGCGATTGCGATGTTGAGCGCAGCCACTTTCGTATAGGGGCGCTCCAGCTTGATGCCGTCGGCTTCGAGCTTCTTGGTGAAAGCCTCGAGGTTCTTGATTTCGAACCCGATGTGATCGAGGACGCGCCCCTGCGTGCCAACGACGGGACTGGCCGATCCCGCAAAGCTGAGCGCAACGCCTGGCAAATCGGCCGCGAAGGCGGTCGCATTCGGATTGGCCGGCCGTCCCTTGGCGCCGAACGTCTTCACGTACCACGCCTGCATCTCGGCGTTCTGCTGACCCGCGAAGTGCAGATGGTGCAGCTTGATTGGCTCGCTCTGGGTCTTCACCTGCACGAGCTCGACCTTGAGATCGTCCGGCCCCATGGCGAACGCAATCGAGGCGTTCGCGTTCAAGACGGCGATGTCGTCCTTCACCTCGGTCGTCGCCGGGAGCTCCGCGCGCGTGGTCATCTTGAAACCGTTCGCCTTGATGCGGTCGATGACCGGCCGCAGGTCGGGCGCCGAGAAGCCGATGTGATTCATGGTCGAGCCGACGGTGCCGCCGGTCGGCGCCTGCATCGCGCGGAAGAAGACCAGGACGTTGGGAAACTCGACGACCTCCTGCTGGTTCGTGCCAATCTTCACCACTTTGCCCCCGAGAGCGTCGACAAAGAACTTCTTCTGCGCATCGAGGTTCGCCGTGTTGATGTGGTGGTGGCCGTAGACGACCGGGCCGTCCTTCGCCGCGAGAAGCTGCGCGGAGGCGGGCGTCGCGGCCGCAATCGATAAGAGTGTGAGCAACGAGAAGAACAATGTGCGTCGGATCATGATCAGGTGCCTCCAATGGCATGAGACCGCGTCGTGTGTGAGGTTGACGTTCACCACCGAGCACACCGAGGTGCCACCGAGGTAGAACGCCGGGAAGACACTACTGGTTGGCGCAACTCGAGGCGACGGCCTGGAGCGACGTCACGTCGAGGCGATTCTCGTTGGCGGCGCGGTACAGGAGACCCTTCGCCGCCATCTTGTGACCGCTATTGGAGTCCGGCTTGAAGGGCACGATGCTGATCAACTGAAACGAGTTGGAGCCGAGCGGCTGGGCGCCGGCTTGCTTCAGATCGTCCGGAGTGGGCGGCTCGTCCTTGCTCTGGATCGGCTCGGTGGTGTTGGTCAACAGCCATGTATTGTCGGGGCCCTTCGCCAGGCAGCCCACGAGGGCAACCATGGCGAAGTTCGGGACGACTTTCTGCGCATTCAGGTCGCCCTTCGCGAGCGGCACGCTGTCCAGCACCGCGGCGCTCAGATCCTTCGGTCCCTCCGCGAAGGCGTTGGTCTGCAAAATGAAGGACACGATGTCCATGTAGACATCGTCTGTCAGCGATCCGGGCCGGTTCCGCGGCATGTCCGATTTGATCTTGGTGAAGAGCGTGCCCGCCGTCCGCTCCTGCCAGATCTTCATGAACGGGTCGCCAGCGAGCGCGGGGCCGCGTTCGGCCGCGCCCTTCAGGTCGACGCCGTGGCAGTTGCCGCAGCTGGTGATGAATCGTTCCTTGCCCCGCTCCGCCTGGGCGCGCGTGTACACGCCGACGACGGGGGCGGACGTGCCTGGCGCTGCAGCCCCGCGCGCCTGTGCATGAAGGGTCTCCGGCCACAACCCGCCGCTCAGCACACCGACCGAGATCAACGTGAACAGGTGAACCGCCGTCTTCCGCGCACGCTGCCTGCGCCCGGGACCGCTATGCGGCTCCCTTCCAAGAGCCACACCGTGGACAACATTCCGGTTCGGCGCTGTGTAGCGTTCCAGCAATCGTCCGACCATCATTTCTCCGGGCTCAGAGCGGCAAGCCGTGGACTAGTCTAACGTCCCTGTGGGGCGGGCGCTGCCGTGGGGGCGCCCACCAACTGACTCAGGAAGAGCGCCGCGCTCGAGCGTTCGCCGCGCGCGCGCTTCACGGTATCGAGCGGGGTCTGCTTTGCGCGGTTCTGCGCGTCCACCCTGGCGCCTTTCTCGACGAGGAAGCGAATGAGCGCATCGCCGGTGGCGCCGTGCAACGCCGTGTCGCCATTGTCGTTGAACGCGTTGACATCGACGCCACGCGCCAGGCACAACTTGACCGCCTCGATCGCGTCGCGCTCGGTCCCGCGCTCGCGGGTATCGTCTTCGTCGCCGCCGACGCGCTTGCCGACACCGGCCGCAATCATCAACGCCGTCGTGTGGTTCTTCTGCCGCAGTGTCGGATCGGCGCCGTGGTCGAGCAGGAGCTGCATCACCGCGACGTCCCCCCACTTCGCCGCTCGCATCAGCGGCGTGGTCCCGGCGCCGAGCGCCGCATCGCCCTTGCTGTGGACTCTCTGCAATGTGGGCGCCTTCAGCGCCAGGTTGGGATTCGCGCCGTGCGCGAGGAGCGCCTTCACGACGTCGACGCTGTCGAGATCGCCGGACGGCTTCACCACGGGCCGGCCCTGCCTCCACCCTTCCGTGTGCATGTCCACAGCCGCGTAGAGCGGCGTCATGCCGGCCTGGTCGGCGAGGTTGGGGTCCGCACCCTTTTCGATCAGCATGGCGGCAAGGTCGTAGTGACTGTTGATGATCGCCAGCACCAATGCACTGGCGCCTGCCGGATCGGTCGCGTTCAAATCCGCCCCGCTCTCGGCAAGTGCTCGCGCGGCGGCGAGGGCGCCCTGCCGCGACGCATACATCAGCGCCGTCCAACTTCCCCTGGGGAGATCGGCGGGTATCAAACCAATCCTTGGATAGTCCAGGCGAGGAATGGCCGACGGGGCGGAACGCGCGTTGACATCCGCACCCACCTCGACCAGCAGCCGCACCGCATCCGCGTGGTTGTCGGCCGCCGCCCACATCAGCGCGGTCTCGCCGAGAAAGTTCTCCTTCGCGCGCACGTCAGCGCCGGACGACACCAGCCATCTGATGACTCCCACGTTGCCGGTGCGCGCCGCCGTCATCAGCACCGTCTCGCCTTCGGGCAGCGCGCTTTTCGCGTTCGCACCCGACTTCAGAAGCATCTCGACGATGGCGGCGTTCCCGTTGGTGGCCGCGAGCACGAGCGGCGTCACGCCGTAGCGGTTCGCCGCATTGACGTCGGCGCCGGCACGTACCAGCAGTTGCGCGGTTTCCAGATCGTCGGCGCGCACCGCCCAGTGCAGCGCCGTCGTGCCGTCGGCCTCGGCCGTCTTCACGTCGGCGCGCTGCTTCAGCAGCGTGCGCACCGTCGTGCGGTCGCCGTCTCGCGTCGCCTCGAGGAGGCGCACGCCGTTGTCAGCCGCACCGGCGGCAATCGGCAGGACCAGGACAGCCAGCCACACTGCCGATCCCGTCACGCATATGTTTCGCACTCGCATGATCAGCTTCCTTCGAGGGCACTACCAGTGCACTGTCTCTTTGGAATCACGACCGAGGTCACCGAGCTCACCGAAAACATTTCCGGTTTTGCTCGGTGTGCCCGGTGGTTGACGTGAGACTGACTCGGGACCACATTGATCACCACTCCCATCGAGCGTCGAAGTCGGCGCGTCTTTCACATCCGCCGCCGGTCCACCGAGCTCGCCGAAAACAGCCCCCCGAACGATCTGAATGCTCCTGCGCGCTCTGCGTTGATCGGGATCGTGCGCTCACCCGAGATCGACCTTGCCGTTGCTCCCGCCAATGCTCTTCACCTCGACGCCGAACTTCTCGGCGACGCTCACCCACATGTTGCCGAGCGGCGTCTTCGCTGCAGTCTGGATGTGCCGGTCGCCCTTCCCCATGCCTCCGCCGACGGCCAGCAGGGGCAGCGGTCCCGCCGAGTGTGCATTGCCATTGCTCATGCCGCTCCCGTAGAGGATGAGCGAGTGGTCGAGCAACGATCCGTCCCCGTCGGGCGTCGCGCGCAGCTTCGCCACGAACTTGGAGAACAGCGAGGCGTGGTAGGTGTTCAGCTTGGCGTGCGTCGAGATCAGCGTCGGGTTGTTGCCATGGTGCGACAGTGGATGGTGCGGGATGGTGATCTCCACCTCTGGATACGTCTTGAAGCTGGCTTCGCGCGCCATCATGAACGTGAACACACGCGTCAGGTCGGCCTGGTACGCGACCGTCGCCAGGTCGAACATCAATCCTGCATGGTCGCCGTAGACGTCCGGCACGCCGAGCGGCGTGTCGAGCGACGTGACGTGCGTCTTGTTCTTCACTTCCGTCTGCTGAATCCGGCGCTCGATCTCGCGGATGTCGTCGAGATAGCCGTCGAGCCGCGCACGATCGGCGGCGCCCAGCCCGTTCTGCAGCTCGCGCGCGTCTTCGCGGATCGAGTCGAGCACGCTGCGATTCCTCTCCATGCGCGCGACACGCTGGGCGGCGGTTCCGGCCCGGCCGAACAGCCGCTCGAACACGACGCGCGGATTGATCTCCATCGGCAGCGGCGTGGTGGGATCCGCCCAGGCCAGCGTGTTCATGTACGCGCAGCTGTAGCCGGGGCTACACCCGCCGACATAGCCGGTGAAATCCTCCGTGGCGAGCTCAAGCGACGGAAACGGCGTCTCCCGACCGATCTCCTTGGCGATGATCTGATCGAGCGTCACGCCGAGCCGCACGTCCTCCGCCTCGGTCCGTTTGGGGACCGCGCTGCTCAGCCAGGCAGCGACGCTGACGGCGTGATCGGCCTCCCCCGCTCTGAAGAGATTGCTGATCACGGAGACCTGATCCCGCAGCGGCTCGAGCGGCTTCAGGATCGGCGTGAACGTCAGGCCGTCGCCGGCCGGCGGCGTCCACTGATCCATGATCGCCCCGTGCGGGACGTAGACCGCTCCGAAGCGGAGACGAGGATTGGCGGCTGTCTTGGCCGTCGCCGTGAAGGCCGGGACCATGGCCTCCAGCAACGGCAGCGCCATCGACACCCCGACGCCGCGCAAGAACGTCCGGCGAGGCAAAGACATCTTTGTGATGAACATGGCGGCGAATCTCCTCAGCTGAGCCTTGTGTAACTCAGTTCTCTACCGGTGCCTTCATCCGCATCCGAAACGGCTGGCTGTTGACGATACCCAGAATCAACGACGAAAAGCGGTAATTGTTGCGCGCCGCGTCGCGGACGACCGCGCGCACGGCTGGCATGTCGTAGTAGCTGACGCCCCGGCCGACGCCGTACGTCATCAGCTTCTCGGTCAGCGTGGTGACCAGGACCTCGGGCCGCTTCAGCAGCGCCTGCCGCAACATCACCACGCCGTCTACCGAGGTGCCATCGGCCAGCTGCCCTGTCGGATCGATCGGCGTCCCGCCGTCGCGCGTACGCCACGCGCCGACCGCGTCGAAGTTCTCGAGCGCAAACCCCAGCGGATCCATCACCCGGTGGCAGTTCGCGCAGACGGGATTCGCGCGGTGCTGCTCCATGCGCTCCCGCACCGATCGGCTCTTCTGCGCCTCGCCTTCCGGGAACGGCGGCACGTCGGGAATCGGCGGCGGCGGCGGCGTGCCCATCAGGTTCTGCAGGATCCACTTGCCGCGCGCGACGGGCGACGTCCGGTCGACGTGCGACGTGACCATCAGAACGGCCCCCTTGCCGAACAGGCCCTTGCGCGTCTCGTCGGCAACCGTCACACGCCGGAACTGGCTGCCGTAGATACCCGGAAGCCCGTAGTGCCGGGCCAGCCGCTCGTTGACGAAGGTGTAGTCGGCCGACAGCAAATCGAGGACATTGTGGTCTTCGCGCATGATGCTCTCGAAGAACATCTCGGTCTCTCGCTGGAACGCCTGCCGCAGGTTGTCGTCGAAGTCGGGGAACTCCTCCGAATTCGGCGTCATGTTGCGCAGGTTCCGCAGCTGCAGCCACTGGCCGCCGAAGTTGCTCACGAGCGCGCCCGATTTCCGATCGGCCAACATCCGGCGCACCTGCTGCGCGAGCACCGCCGGCGTCCCCAGCTTCCCCTGCTCGGCCACCTTGAGGAGCTCATCGTCGGGAATACTGCTCCAGAGGAAGAACGAGATGCGTGAGGCGAGTTCGAGATCGCTCAGGCGATACGGCGTACCGGGCGTGACGTTGGCCGGATCGCGCTCGGCGCGAAACACGAACTTCGGGCTGGCCAGGATTCGCTGCAGCGCCGACTGGATTCCGGCGTCGAATGTCCCGTCGCGCCGGCCGGCCTGATAGAACGTCAGCAGGCGCTGCAGATCCTTCTCGGGAACGGGCTGCCGGTAGGCGCGGTGGGCCAGCGTCGACAGGATGGTCCGTGCGCACGCGGACTCCGCGGTCTCGGTCGCCGGGCGGCACGCGAAGATCCGCCGGCGGGCCGGCGTATCACCGGACCCGGTGGCGTTGAACGGACCGGTGATCGTGAACGTGTCGATGTGCGGATCGCCGCCCCAGTCGTAGGTGTCCGAAGAGCTCCGGATGAACGCCTGGAGCTGTCGCGTGTCGGCGGAGGCAGACTTGGCGAGAAAGCTCACGCCCACCGCGTGCGGGCCGGCCGGGACGCGAAGTCGAACCTGCAGCCTGGCATCCACCTGATCGCCCAGCGCCGTCGTGTTCTCGTTCTTGAACAGCGCACGAAGATCGGCATCGCCCCCGATTCGCGCCAGCTGGACCCGCTTGCCGTCCACGGTGATCTCGACGTCGTGTTCGTACGCGAGACCTCGCATCGTGCCGACGTTGGTCCGGTACAGTTTCGCCTGCAGCACGTACTCGGCGTCGAGCGGGAACGTGTGGCGCACGAGCAGCCCGCCAACGGTTCCCATCGGCAGGCCTTCGATGTGCCGATCCTGCGACAGATCCTGCCGCACTCGGTAGGTCTCGGCTCCTGATGGGATGTCAGGCGCGCCGACCGCCAGCTCGCTGATCTCGGCCGCCGCGTCAACATAGCGCTCGAGCAGCACCGGCGGCACGCCGAGCACATCCGCAATGTTGTCGAACCCGTATGCGGCATCGTCGGGCGGCAGCAGTGACGCGACGTCGACATCCAGATCGAGAAGGTCCCTGATTGCGTTGGCGTACTCCGCCCGATTGAGACGATGGAGCGCCGGGCGGCCGGGATTGGGGTTGGACGCCGCGCTGCGATCCAGTTCGGTTTCCAGCCAATCGACGACATGCTTGCTCGTCGCCTCGTCGGAGCGGCGCGCGCCGAGCGGTGGCATGGCGCCGGTCCGCAGCTTGCGGACGACCTTTTCCCAGATCTCGGCGTTGGCCGCTACGTTCACGGGATCGATGGCGTCAAGCGCCAGGTCTCCTGTCTTGAGGCGAGTGTTGTGACACGTCACGCAGTACTGATTGACGAATGCACGGGCAGGCGGCGCGGCGGGCGGGACCGCGGTCTGCAGCGGCGCCGCGTACGGACCATTCAGGGCCGACGACCATGCCAGCAACCCGGAGGTCAGAGCGACGAGCCAAATCTTCGTCACATGTCTGTGCACGAACGTCCCTTCCGTGCTCTTCTCGGCATTCTTCGAACGCCTCGGCTCCGGACTCACACCAGGCCGACACCCAAGGGCCTGGATCGCGTATAGCAACGCTGAACAACGTAGCACGGCGAAGACCTCTTTTCTCATGCTTTTTCAACTCGACCTGGCGGCCCGCCATCTGCGATTCCAGGCGCCGGATCAGGCCTGCTCACGCGCGCCACATGGGGGCCTGCGCTCCCGCTGGAAGTCGACCTGCACGCTAATTTTCCGAAGCCGGCGAGCACGCTGTAACCGGAATGTTTTCCCGGTGATGTCGCTGTTCTACCCGCGTGCAGCGAGATGGAAAGTCGGGACTCTTCTCGGTGATCTCGGTGGTTGCTTTGAAACTGGGTGATTGACGTTGAAGCCAAGCCACCACTGATCACGATGATATTGATCGTCGAGCGGGGTGTGCCTATACTTCAGGGCTCTTCGTACATGGTCGCGGTACTGGCGCGCCGCCGCGGTTCCTGCGATATCAACCGCGGGCTTTCAGTGAAGCTTCGCCTCAAACCGACCAGCAAGAACGGACCAGGGTGCGGCGAATCTTCACGAGGCGGCCCTCAGCGGCCGCAGCTCAGCCAGCTTCCAAAGCCGAACCGAGCACAACCGTGCTTCATCTGGCGAGACTCTGGCTTTGGAAGAGGTCTAGAAAAGGACACCGACATGTCTGACCGGCTCATACGCAGGCATTCCTCACGACTCGCGAGCGCGGCTCGGATCCTGTGGGCAGGTCTTCTGACAGCCGGCCTGTCGTCTGCGCTCGCCGCCGGCGGTCAGCCGCGTGCCGTGGCGGCGGCTTCTACTGCATGCGAGAACCTCCCCTCGCTCTCGCTGCCGAACACCACCCTGACATCCGCGAAGACTGTGGCCGCGGGCGCGTTCGTGCCGAATCCGAGCGGGCAGGCCGGTGCGAGGCGCGGCGGAGGGCCGCCCGCCAACCAGTTCGCCGATCTGCCGCCTTTCTGCCGCGTCGAGGGCACCGTCGCCCGCCCCGGCGACACCGACGTGAAGTTCGAAGTGTGGATGCCGACGACAGGGTGGAATGGCGATTTTCAGCCGGCGTCGAGCGGGTTCGCCGGCGGCACGATTGGCTACGCGCAGATGGCGCGCATCCTCAAGACTGGTGCGGCGACCGTCAACACCAACCGCGGACACGACGGCGGGGGCCCGTGGAAACCCGCCGACATGGCGGCGCTGCCCTACCATCTGTCGGTCGCGTCGGCAAAGTCGATCGTCGCGGCGCACTACGGCCGCGGCCCCGGCTTTGCGTTCATGAACGAATGCGGAGGCTCGGGCAGCCGGGATGCGCTCCAGGTGGTCCAGACCGCGCCCGCAGACCTCGATGCCATCGTCGCCCAGGGCATCATCTACTACTCCACGCGGCACGGAGTCTCGCAGGCGTGGATCTACCAAGCGGCGCACAAGGACGCGGCGAACCCCCTTCCTGTCAGCAAGCTGGCCATGATCCACCAGGGAGCCCTGGATGCATGCGACGCGAGGGATGGCGTCAAGGACGGCGTGCTCGGGGATCCGCAGCATTGCGCGTTCGACCCGGCCGTGCTGCGGTGCAAGAGCGGCGACGCACCGAACTGTCTGACCGATTCGCAAGTGGAAGCGGTCAAGCAAATCTATTCGCCTCCGGTTCACACGCGCACGAAGCAGCACCTCTACGGCGCCATGCCGCCAGGCAGCGAGTTGAGCTGGGCAGCGCTCATCGGTCCGAACCTCTACGCCTACGCGCAGACCTTCTACAGGAACCTCGTCTTCAAGGATCCGACCTGGGAGTACGCCAAGCGGCCGGTCAACTTCGACGCCGACGTGGACCTCGGCGACGCACCGGAAAACCTGCCGATCAACGCGAACGATCCGGATCTCTCCGCGTTCGTCGGCCGCGGCGGAAAGCTGCTGCTCGTCGGCGGCTGGAGCGACGATCTCCCGCCGTACAGCTTCATCGATTACTACGAAAGCGTCGTCGCGAAAATGGGGGAGAGAAAGACCCGCGACTCGGTGATGCTGTTCATGGTGCCGGCGATGAGCCACTGCCTCGGCGAGGACTATTCCTACGCGCCGACCACCGACTTCGACGCCGTGGCCTTCATCAGGCGCTGGAAGGCGACCGGCAAGGCGCCTCGGCAAATCGTGGTCACGCAGACCGCCAAGGGCGATCCGCCGCACCAGCGGCTCGTGTGCGCGTACCCGGCGGTGGCGCGGTACAAAGGCACGGGAAGCACGGAGGACCCAGCTGACTTCGCGTGCCGGGTGCCACGTTGATCGCTCGCTGGCCTTTCGTCGGCTGTTCTGTTTGAAGGGCGCGCTACCATTGTCAATTCTCCACCGCGGGACGTACTGTCTCAATTTGCCATCACTACCGGGTGCGCCGAGCCAAGAACATTGGCACTCTCTCGGTGACCTCAGTGGTTGATGTTGACACTGAAACGCTACTCTGCCAGGAACCGCGAGGGACGCACCGGGACGAAGACGCGACGCTGAGATAAGGAGAGGGTATGAAGCGCAAGACCTTGATCACAACAACCTTCGGCGTGGCGATTCTGACACTCGTGACCGGGCACGCGCAGCAGAACACCAAAGGTGGGACGCTGACGGCGATGGACTACATCCAGATTCAGCAGCTCGTCAATCGCTATGCCTACGCGGTGGACACCGGGGCCGACAACGGCGGCATGTACGCCGGACTCTTCGCCCCTGACGGCGCGTTCCTCCAGAGAGCCGGCGTCACGACCACCGGCCCCGAGGCGCTCGCCGGCGTCGGCTATCGCAACTCGCGTGGACCGCAGTCGGTGTTTCATTTCCTCATGTCGCACGCCATCGAACCGACCGCCGACGGTGCGCGCGGCAAGGAACTGCTCGTCCAGTTCGTCATCGGCGACAACGGCGAACCCAGCCGCGTGTTCGGCGGCGGACACTACGACGACGTCTACGAAAGGACGAAGGACGGCTGGCGCTTCAAGCAGCGTCAGTTCATCCCGTCGCAGTCCGGCTCCGATCTCTCGATCCCCACGACCGATGTGCCCGAGCTCCACAAGGTCTCCCAGGCGTCACCGAAGAGCACCACGATGACCGCGTCGGACTACATCGAGATTCAGCAGCTCGTGGCGCGTTATCCCTTCGCCCTGGATACCGGTCAGCGGATGGGGAACATGTGGGTGGACCTCTTCGCGCCCGACGGCACGTTTGGCAGGTCCAAGGGCCGAGAGGCCCTCCTCGGGATCGCCTGGCAGCACCGGCCCGGTCAGGGTCCCGGATACAACCGCAACTTCCCGCAGCACGTCGTCATCACGCCGACGCCTGAGGGAGCGACAGGCAAGATGCTCACCTATGTCATCGACGTCGGCGAGGGACAGGGAAAACCGAGCACCATCCTGAACGGCGCGCACTACGAGGATGCGTACGTGAGGACGTCCGTAGGATGGCGGATCAAAAGCCGTACGGTCTACAACAAGAAATCGGGCGCCGACGTCGGCGCCGAGCTGACGCCCGCGAAGGTTCCGGTGAGGGTCGCCAGGGATCCGGGCCCGCAGCCGAAGCACAACGGCCTGGCAGTCGAAGACTATCTCGACATCCAGCAGCTCGTGATGACCTATCCGATGGCGCTGGACACGGGGGCTGGCAAAGGCTCGCTCTACGCCGACCTCTTCACGCCCGACGGCGTCTTCATGTCCGACACGGTGCAGCACGAAGGGCATGAAGCGCTGACGAAGTTCGCCTGGCAGCATCGGCCGGGACAGGGGCCGTTGTACGTGCGCAACTACAGCACCAATCCATGGATTGAAGCCTCGCCCGAAGGCGCCACCGGCAAGCTGTACGCGTTGGTCCTGGACGTCGCCGAGGATGGCAAGACGAACACGATCATCGGCGGCGGGCACTACGAAGACGTCTATGTGAAGACTGCTCAGGGCTGGCGGATCAAGAAGCGCCAGTACGTGCCGTCCAGGACGCAGCTGCCGCCGCGGACGCCGGCGCCGGTCGCATCGAAGTAACTCGCAGTACATCAAATACGTTTGACTGACCGAAACGATCCGCGCATACTGTGACTCGTCTTATGCATCAATCGGCTATGAGTGGCGTCATTCGCAACGGCTCGTTCGGCCTAACGGGCGAGCTGTACCCGGAGGACACCACATAAGCCGGAGGTGCTGTAACTGGATCCACCCATCACGCCCTTCCGGAGTTTCCGGAAGGGCGTTTTGCTTTTCAGGGAGCTCCTGGCAGCCTGTGGTGAAAGTCCGTCGTCGCACCGAGGCGGGCGATGCGCCCGGATCGCCAGGCGCGAAACGCGAGAATACCGGGAGTATTTGAGCGTTGAGCAACGCCGCGAGGCGGGATGCAGCGTTCGCCGAATGCAGACGGACTTTTGCCAGGGGCTGCCTAGGGCGACGAGGAGCGTCGCCATGCATCCTGCGCCCGCCGTCAGCCTGCACCGGCTGTCGAAATCGTTCGCCGTCCGCCGGCCGCGCGCCAGCGGTCTTGCCGCGCGCATCAAGGACTTCGTCGCGCCGCAGACACGTTCGGTGATCGCGGTCGACGACCTGTCGTTCTCAATCGTGCCAGGCGAACGCGTCGCCTTCATCGGACCGAATGGCGCCGGCAAATCGACGACGCTGAAGATCCTGGCGGGCATTCTTCACCCCGACCGAGGAGAGGTCCGCGTGCTCGGCATGTCGCCCTCGCGGCAGCGCCGGAGTCTCGCGTTTCGCGTCGGGACGGTGTTCGGTCAGCGATCGCAGCTCTGGTACCAGCTTCCTCCCCGCGATACGTTCGAGCTGCTGCGGCGCGTCTACGAAGTCGACGCGCGTACGCACCGCAGGCGCCTGCAGGAACTGGTGGCGTTGTTCGAGCTGAGCGCACTACTCGATACGCCGGTGCGCCAATTGTCCCTGGGCGAGCGCATGCGCTGCGAGCTCGCCGCGACTCTGTTGCACGCGCCGCGCCTGTTGTTTCTCGACGAGCCGACGATCGGTCTCGACGTCTCGGCGAAGACCACGATCAGGGGGCTTCTGCGTGCGGAGTCCGAGCGCGAGGGCTTGACCCTGCTCTTGACGTCCCACGACACCGGCGACATCGAGCGCGTCTGCGATCGCGTCATCGTGATTCACCGGGGCCGGCTGCTGTGGGACGGCGACCTGTCCGCTCTGCGGCAGCGATATCTGACGACGAAGCGGGTGACCGTCTGGAGCGACGTCGAGCGGCTGGCACTCGATCTTCCAGGCGTGCGAATAGTGGCGTCGGTGCCCTTCAGGACCGACGTGGAAGTCGACGTCGAGATCACCGCGCTCGGTCACGTCGTGGACGCCGTGCTGCGGCAGGGGACGCTTCGCGATCTGGTCGTGGAGGATGCGCCGCTCGACGTCGTGATCCAGACAATGTGTGCGGACGCGGAGAGGAGGAACCATGTTGACCTGGCCAGCGGCTGAGAAATACCTCGCGTTCGTCCGAATCTCGCTCGCGCACGCACGCCGCGATCGCGGGGAGCTGTATGGCCGCGCGGTGTTCTTCACGGTGATTCTCGGCGTCCTCTCGAGCCTCTGGCGCGCCGCGGGCGAGAGTGGGTTGATGGCGGAAGCAGCGCCGAGGACGCTGCTGTGGTACGTCGCGGCGACGGAGTGGATCCTGATGAGCACGCCACAGCTTCATCTGGAGATACAGGAGACCGTCCGCCGCGGCGACGTCGTCTACCAGCTGGGACGGCCGATCTCGTACGTCGGCGCGATGTTCGCAGAGGGCGTCGGCATGGTGGCGGCGCGCGCCCCGGTGCTCGGCGTCGTGGCATTCCTGTGCGCATTTGCCTACACCGGCTGGATTCCGCCGTTTCGCGTGCTCCTGCTGATCGCGGCGTTCGGGTTGGTCGCAACCGTGCTCCTCACCGCGCTCGACATCGTCATCGGTTTGACGGCGTTCTGGCTCGACGATGTGGCGCCGGTGTATTGGGTGTGGCAGAAGGTGCTGTTCGTGTGCGGCGGGCTGATGATGCCGATACGGCTGTATCCGCCCGTCATTCAGCGCTTCGCGGCGTTCACGCCGTTCCCCTCGATTCTCGCGGGCCCGGCGTCGTTCGTCCTCGAAGGTCAGGCGGCGGCGCCTGGCCTGCTCGCGAGGGATCTCGCGGCGTGGGGTGTCGCAACGGCTTTCGTCGTCGGCTTTCTGTTCCGGCGCGCGTCGCATGCGCTCGCGGTGAACGGCGGTTGAGGGCTACGGCGTTTTCCCAGTCGTATGTAGTGACCGGTTTCCGCCTTCTGACAGCGGGCTCCGCGTTGATTGTCGAGATTCCGCAAGCTCTTCGAATTGTGGACGTGCACGATGGCGACATATTCACAGACGTTTCGATTCGCTCGGGCCCTGTTCGCGACCAACCTGAAGGCGTCGCTGATGCTGCGCGGCGCATTCATCATGCAGGTCGTGTTCATGGCGTTGAACAACGTCGCGTTCTTCGTGTTCTGGTGGGCGCTGATGCGGCGGGTCCCCGATCTGCGCGGATGGCGCCTCGGCGACATCCAGGTGCTGTTCGGCGTGGTGGCGGCGAGCGTCGGCCTCGCGGTGAGCGTCGGCGGCGGTGTGCGCCACCTGGCGCGTTGGATCACCGACGGCGAGCTCGATACGCTCCTCGTGCAACCGAAACCGGTCCTCCTTTACGCGGTGGGGATGCGGTCGCAGGCGTCCGGGTTCGGCGACATGCTGTCGGGGATCGCGTTCATCGTGTGGTCCGGCAGGGTGTCCTGGACCGCCGTCCCGATCGTCGCGGCCGCCATCGTCGGCAGCGCGATCGTGTTCCTGGCGTCGGGCATCATCTTCTACAGCCTGACGTTCTGGCTCGGCCGGGTCGAGATGCTCGCGCGGCAGCTGTGGGAGGTGGTCGTGATGTTCTCGCTCTACCCGGAGCCGCTGTTCGGCGGCGTGCTTCGGTTCCTGTTGTTTACGGTGCTCCCGGCCGGGTTCGTCGGCTACGTGCCGGCGCGCGTGGTGCAGCACCCGTCGGCTGAAGGGGTAGGCGTGTTGATTGGCGCGGTCATCGTCTATTCAGCCGCGGCAGTCACGGTATTCAACCGCGGGTTGCGACGCTACGCGTCCGGAAGCCGCTTCGGCACGTTCGGGTGAGACGATTTGCGAGCATGACCAGAAAACAGGTCGCTCCACCGAACAGCTCGGCGCCGCGGGAAACCGCTTCTCCGGGTCAGGTGTACAGAGGCGCAGCTCCGCGACCCATTTTTTGGTCATTTTCGTCGGTGCAGCAAATTTCCGAAAGGCGTTAGGCTGAGCCGAACACTCTTCTTTGTGCCCTTTGTGCCCTTTGTGGTTCATCATCGGATTTCGAACAATGCGCGCGCCCGTTAGAAGTCGAACTGGACGCCGAGCTTCGCGAAGCGTGGGAGCAGGATTTGCTGCGGCACCTGCCAGGTGGCGAAGTTGGGATTCAACGTGACCACCGAACTTCCGTTGAGCGCGTTATAGATCTCGAGGTTGAGGCTCAGGCGCCGATTGGACAGGCGGACAATCTTCGAAAGCCGCAGGTCCATCGAGTTGATCCGCTCGCCATAGTAGACGCCCGGCGAAATGAGGTTGATCGTCGCGTTGGCCGCGCCGCCCGACAGCGGCCGCCCGAGCGACGGTTGGATGACGGCGTTGGTCGCCACATAGCTCGCCGTGATGTTCGGCGGCGGCAGGCTCTGCACCGTCGCCGAAACCAGCACGTCGACCTTGGGCACGGTGTAGGTGCCCAGGAATTTGACCTGGGTCAGAAAGGGCGTGTCTACCTTACAGTAGAGCGGACTGTTGCTCGTCCCGGCGATCGCGCTCTCCGGCACCGCCGCGACGACGGCGCAGTTGTCGGTCGAGGTCTTGCCGATGCTCATCCCGCCTTGCAGGATGATGCCCTTCTGCAGCCGCAGGTTGAGCGACGCGTCGACGCCGTTCCAGTGCTCGTACTGCTCGCCGTAGTTCTTGGCGCGCGTGAAGAGCTGGTCGACCTGCCCGACCTTGTTCGGGTTCAGGTTCTGGAGGCCGCTGATCACGTAGCCACCGCCGCCCGGCAGCCGCGGATCCAGCGGCGCCGTGATGCTGAACGGACTGTAGTCCGACGCCGCCACGGCTTGGTTGTCGACGACCGTGAAGTTGTCATAGGTCCGCCGGTAGTAGCCGAGGTCCACGCCCATGCGCGGCAGCAGCTGATGCGACAGGCTGATCTCGTACTCGCGCTCGTTCGGCCGCTTGTTCCAGCCCTGGATCATGTCGGGGTCGGTCCTGGTGCTCGCGATCGGCTTGCCGAAGTTGACGTCGGTGAGCTGTCCGCACTCGCCGTTGGCCAGCGGGTTGAGAAGGTCGCAATCCGGAGTGAAGTTCCCGCGGCGCGGGTCGCCGACGGGAAACGTGCTGTCGTTCCACGAGCGCGGGACCAACTGGGCCAGCGCGTTGACCGGATTGCCCATCGTCGAGTAGTCGTTCGACGTGCGCTGCGGGATCACGTAGTAGCTCATGTTCGCCTTGAGCGCCGTCTTCCCGTTGCCGAACAGGTCGTAGACCATGCCCAGGCGCGGCGACAGATCCTTCCAGTTGATGTACGGGGTGTCAGGCAGCGTCAGGTCGCGCGTCGGCACGAGTACCCCAGGTCCCAGGTGCGTTGCGGGGAAGTGCAGATCCAGCGTGTCGTACCGCACGCCCACGTTCAGCGTCAGCCTCTTCATCGTCCATCTGTCCTGGACGAACGCGCCGAACTCGCCGCCGATGCGGTTGAAGAACTCGTACGGCGTCGCCTGCTGCGTAAGCTGGTTCGGGACGCCGTTGTTGAACCGGTAGGTGAGCCCGGACGTCGTGCTGTTGTAGGTCACGTCGCGCTCGCCCCACGTGTCCCCAATCCCGAACTTCAACGCGTGCGCGCCCGTGACGTACGAGACCGTGCCCTGCAGGCCGAAGATCCAGCTCTTGTTCCCGATGAAGGGCTGCGTCGCCGCGCTCTGGCCTGCGCCTCGATAGATGAGACCCGGGATCAACCCGCCCTGCTCGGTAACCGTAATCAGCGACCTGTAGACGGCGGGAATGGGCCCGCCGAAGGTGAGCGGTCCGTCATAGTTGGGATCCGGATAGCGGTCGTTGAATCCCTGAAGACCGTCGGACGCGCGGACGTCGATGAGCAACCGGTTCGTCACCGGCGACGACCACCCGGCTGTCGTGAGACGCGTCTGCGGGAAGTCGTAGTGCTGGGGCGACTCCGGCGAGCGCGTGTTCGCGGCCTGGTCCCACTTGCGCACCTGAAAGTCGCTGAACGCGCTGAGCTTGTTGCGCGGCGTCGCCTGCCACGTCAGCCGCGTGTTGACGCTCTTCTGGGAGAGCGGAAGCTGCGCCTGGTTGTCGTAGTCCGGCGCGTAGGTCCACTTGGTCGGGTCGCCCGCGTTCAGGTTGTACCAGATGCCCGCGAGGTAGGTCTTCGTCACCTGAAATCGCGCCGCCGAGAAGAACCACAACTTGTCCTTCATGATCGGCCCGCCGACGCCAGGATTGACGTCGTAGATGACATTGATGCGGTTGGACGCGGTCAGCCCCTGGGCCATCAGATCCGGCGTGATGTTGTGGCCCTGGAACGAGGAGTTCGTGCCGGTGCCGTAAAACGATCCCTTGAACGAGTTGCCGCCCTCGCGCGGGATCAGATTGATTTGCACGCCGCCGAAGGACTGCTCGGCCGAGCCGGCCGCGTAGGTGACCGACATCTCCTGCACGCCCGTGATGTCCGGCTGGAAGTTGGTGCTCTCGCCGGCACCCGACGCGCTCCCAATCGACTGCCCGTCGATCATCACCCGTTGACTGATGGCCCGGCCGCCGTGAACGGAGAGCGACGTGAGGTTGAGGTTGTTCGACCCGCCGATGTCGTTGGTGCCCGTCATGCCCGGAACCAGGATGGCGAAGCTCGTCGGGCTGCGGCCGGACGGGATCGTGTCGAGCACGTCCTTCGTGAGCACGCGCTGCTGCGTGGCATTCTGCACGTCCACGATCGGCGACTCGCCTGTCACCGTGATCGTTTCCGCCACCTGCCCGACTCGTAGATCGGCATTGACTGCCGCCGTGAACGATCCCGTCAGCTCGATCCCGTCACGCTTGAACGTGCTGAACCCCGACAGTGTGAACGTCACCGTGTACGGGCCAGGCCGCAGATCCACGATCTTGTATTGGCCCGTGCCGTCGGTCACAACCGACCGCGTCTTCTCGATCAGAGCGGGGCTTGCCGCTTCGACCGTCACGCCAGGCAGTACGGCGCCTGACCCGTCCTTCACCACGCCCGCGATCGAGGCCTGCGCGCGCGCAGCCGCCGGGATCAGGACCAAACCGACGAGCATAAGCAAGACAGCCAACGTCCGCATACGCACCTCGCTTCGAGAACGACGTATTTCGACCAGGTGTCCGGTGCTGGACGGCCCGCCAGAACTCGACCCCGACACACCTGCCGAGAGCCTCGCCTGTCGTTGTGCGCTACCGCACAGCACGTCAGACCACGTGAGGAGCAGGGCGACTCTATGCACAACAGCCTTTCAGTGTCAAAGCTCAACTTCAGGGCTGGTCAAGAAGTCGGTGCGCCATGCTGGCCGCCGATGTATCCCGCTGGGCTGCGTTGCCCGTCGCTGACATCGTCCCGCTAGGCTCGCTCCTCGCGCCTTGCCGGGCGGGCGCCTCGACCACAGTTGACAGCCTTGTTCCCGCCCGGGTCCTAAGGACAACACGATCCACCGATCCCGCTCCTATTCCGACGCTCGTGGTTGACATTGTCATAGTGAGAGAACACCATGGTCGCTCGTCACGATCCGAGCACACTTGCAGGAGCAGACTATGAAAGCGCGTCGCAGTCTTGTGTTGGGAATGTCCTCTGCCGTCGCTGGCGCGGTGATCGCGATCCTGTCCGCCCCGGCGGTCGCGCAGGGCCCCGGGGCGCCTCAGGGACCCGGGCGCGGGCAGGGCGGCGGGCGCGGAGAGGGCGGCGGGCGCGGTGCCGCGCCGGTCGTCAATCTGCCGCAGTCGCCGACGGCCGTCGCCTTGCCGACCGTGTCGGATCTCATCACCGGCCCCGGGCCTGCCTACGAATCGGTGCAGTCGCTGGCGCCAGGTCACGGTCTGGACAAGTACAAGTACGAGGCGCGCGAGTACCTCATTTCTGGAACCGCCAACGGCCAGCCGTACAAGACGCGCCTCGTCGTGCGACGACCTTCGAATCTCGCCTCGTTCAGCGGACTCGTGCTGACCGAGCCGATGCACCCGAGCGGCTCCGACCACATGTTCGAGTTCACCTCGATCTACTCGATGACGTCGGGACATGTGGCCGTCGCGGTCGTCACCGGCGGTCTGCAGCAGGTCATCGACGCGAATCCGCAGCGTTACGCGGGCCTGTCTGTCGCACCGGGACAACCGAGCGAGATCCTGGCGCAGGTCGGTGCGCTGATCAAAGCGAAGAGCGCCACCGGACCGATGGCCGGGTTGCAGGTCCGCAAGGTCATTCTGGCCGGCACCTCGGCGACGGCGGGAACGTTGATTCAATATCTGCCGGCACACATGGTCTTCCGCACGCCGGACATGCAGCGCATCTACGATGGGTTCCTGCCGACGTCCAACGGATCGGTGATCCAGCAGGTCGACGTGCCGCTCGTCCACGTGCCGACGATGCTCGAGGTGAGAGGGAACAACGTGACGGGACGGCAGGACGGCGATGGGCCGGGCGATCAGTACCGCGTCTACGAGTTCGCCGGCATCGGTCACGTCGACGGCCGGGACAACGTGCGCCTGCACCCGGATCCGTGCAAGCAGCCGGTGAGCCACTTCCCTGAGCAGGCGTTCATGTCCGTCGCGCTGCATCACCTCTTCCAGTGGGTCGACAAGGGCATCGTCCCGCCGCGATCGACACGGATTTGGAAGGACCGGGACGAGAGCGACGGATCGCCGATGGTGCTCGACGAACTTGGGAATCCTCGCGGCGGCGTCCGGAATACCTACGTGGATGTCCCGACGGCGCGATATGGGGTGCCCAACGAGGGTGCGGTCCCTGTGATCCCGAACGCGAGCGCTTACGTCGCAAAAGGCGGACAGCAGGCCGCGAACCAGATGTGCGGTCTGGCGGCCTTCCAGGTCGATTTCCCCAAGGCGCAGCTCAAGCAGCTTTACGGCAGCAAGCAGAACTACCGGGCCAAGGTGGAGAAACGCCTGACCGAGCTCGAGAAATCGGGCTGGTCGCTGCCGGTCTACCGCGAGATGATTCTCGGTGATGTAGCCAAGGTGGACTTCTAAGATGAAGACACATGCTCAATACGTGATCGCCGTGATTGCCGCGGCGGTTACTCTGCAAGGGACCGCGTATGTAGCCACCGCCGGCCAGGCCCCGAGCGCGGCAGGTGCGGCAGCGACCAAGCCAACGTGGCCGCCGGCCGGCCCGACACCGCGAACGCCGGACGGAAAGCCCGACCTATCAGGCAACTGGCAACCGAACGCCATTCGCCAGAATGTCGATCTCGTCGGATCGGGAGTGGAGGTACCGATGCTGCCCGCGGCAGAAGCGGTCTACAAGCGGTACAAGGAAAACCTCGGCCGGGAAGATCCGGAAGCCCGATGCCTCCCGCCGGGCGTGCCGCGCATGAGCACCACGCCCTATCCGTGGACCATCGTGCAGACACCGAAGCTGATGGCGATCCTGTACGAAGGCGGAGCGCACGTCTGGCGGCAGATCTTCATGGACGGGCGTGGACACGATCCGAGAGTCGAATTCACCTGGCTCGGCGACTCCATCGGCCGCTGGGATGGGGACACGCTGGTCGTCGAGACCATCGGGCAGAACGACATCTCCTGGCTCGACGCAGCCGGCGTTCCCCATTCCACGGAGATGAAGGTCACCGAACGCATCCGCCGGCCGGACTTTGGCCACCTCGACATCGAGCACACGATCGAGGATCCAAAAACCTTCTCGCGGCCATGGTCGTTCACGACGCATCCGTCGCTCCTGCAGGGGGAGTTGATCGAATACATCTGCCAGGAGAACAACAGGGACGTCGAGCACCTGGTGGGTAAATAGCCGCGCGCTGGAGTACAACCACCGGAACAGGCCACTGGTCCAGGGTCTGCTACACTCTCGTTCCATGAAGAACCGCGCGGCGACGCTCACGATCGCGCTCCTGCTGGTTGCGGGTCCAGCGGGCGCTCAGTGGCGGAATCTCCCGAAAGACGGGGTTCCGCCTGGACCAGACGGCAAGCCGAACATGTCGGCGGCGACGCCAAGGACGCCATCGGGACACCCCGATCTCTCCGGCATCTACTCCTCGAACTACAAATACTTCCAGAACCTCGCCGCGGATCTGGGGCTCGAGAACGTGCCGATGACCGGCGAAGCGCGGAAGATTCATGCGGCGCGTGCCACCGGGCTGCTCGGCTACGAAGAACCGGACGCACACTGCCTGCCGCAAGGCGTTCCCAAAATCGACATGGCGCCGGTGCCGTTCAAGATCGTCCAGACCGACCGGCTGGTCGTCATCGTCTACGAAGCCTTCAACCTCTGGCGGCAGGTGTTCCTCGATGAGCGCGAGTGGGTGGACGATCTGAACCCGAGTTGGATGGGCTACTCGAAGGGTCGCTGGGAAGGCGACACGCTGGTGGTCGAGACGCGGGGCCTGAACGGCAAGCAGTGGCTCGATCACGGCGGTCTGCCGGCGAGCAGCAAGCTGACGGTGACCGAGCGATTTCGCCGCCCGAACGTCGGGCGGCTCGAGATCGAGATCACCATCAACGACCCGACGTACTACACCAAGCCGTGGACGGCGACCACCAACGCTCGTCTGATGCCGGATACGGAGCTGTTCGAGTTCGTCTGCAACGAGAACGAGAAGTCCACGCCGCACATGGGCCCTCACATCAAGTAGGCCGCGAGTGTTCGGAACCTCACGTCGGTCTCTCTATCCGATGGTGAGAATCGCGCCGGCCGTCATCAACGCGACGCCGAGCCCGAGCCGCCAGCTCAATGGCTCGCCCAGGAAGAGCGCGGCCAGGATAATCGTGAGCGGGAGACTCAGTTTGTCGACGGGCGCGACACGGGACGCCGGGGCGAGTTGCAACGCGCGAAAATACGCCAGCCACGACACCCCCGTCGCCAGCCCTGACAGGGCGAGAAACACGAGAGAGCGTCGCGACACGCCGCTGAAGGCATGGTGCTCCTTGAGGCCGATCGTCAACGCCCATGCGAACAGGGTAATGATCACCGTGCGAATTGCGGTCGCCAGTGTGGACGGCACGCCTTCGACGCCGATCTTGGCAAGGACAGCGGTCAGTGCCGCCGCTCCGGCTGATACGAACGCATAGAACAGCCAACTCATTTCGGCCGCCTCCTCGATGTGCCTGTAGATCCCGTCTGGACTGCGTGCCGCACAATTGGAAGACGCTCCAATACTGCCGACTAGCGATCCGCGGAATCGCTCTCGAACGTAAAGGCGGCACGGGGTGTGCGAAGGAGATCGGGGTCCACCCGTGTAGGGATCGGCGTGCTGACGGTGTCCGGCTGTCGATCGAATCGCGCGAAGACGACACCACGGCGAACAATGGCCGCCAGCCGCACGTTCTTGTTGACCGAGACCGCGTGCAGGGTTTCCTTCGCGCCGTTCGCGTCACCGAACGACACCGCGGCCGTGCTGGTCACCCCCACGACATCGGCGCGCATGCCGATGTCTCGGATCATCGTCGTGCGCGCGGTGCTGCGGTCGTACTCCACCAGCGCCAGACACGCGATGAGGAGGGCTGCGCTGGTGACGCCCATGATCACCGCGATGACCTTGCGAGCGAGTGACAGATTGCGCACCCATTCGCCGACCCTCGCGAAGTACGTCATCGCGTCATCGCCCACCGACACCCCGTCCAGCACGTTCCTTCTATTGGAACATACGCCCGTGGCCGCCGGGCATCCCGCGTCGAACGTCTCGGGGCCCCAGAAGACGACTCGTGGGGACCCCTTCACACAATCCTCAGAAATTTATCTGATATTCGACCTCAGCTCGGTCGGCAGCGCCCCGATGAGCTCCCAGTTATAGGGCCGTGTGCCGAAGCCGTTCGCCGCCCGACTCGCCTATGGATGTTCAGACATATTTGAACGTGTAGGTGTAGACGATCTGACGCGTAAACGCAACGCAAATGAAGCCAAGAAAAATGAGGCCAAGGCAGTCGGGCAGCGACGCACCGGAAGGAAGGGTGCGCCGGGGTATGAAGATCAGCGTCCCGGCGCGAGCAGGCGGGTCAACTCCGACACGTTCTTCGCACGCTCGAAACCATGAATCACGGCGAGGATGTCGTCGATGCGCCGCCCGGCCAGCTTCGACTCAGGCATCAAGGCGCGGTACTTGGCTTCGACATCGCTCCACGCGATGCCGCGCGGGCCCGAGCCCCGCGGCGCATCCACCGTGCTCGTGAACCGCGCGCCGGACGTCGCGACGATGGTGACGGTGCCTCCCCAGCTCCAGGCGTACTTCACCGCTGGCGGCGCCGGATCGACGTCCACCAGATCCATGAGCCTGGTGATTCTCGGATCGTGGAACTTCGCCTCGCTCGCATGCGCCCAGGTGAAGTCCTTGTCCGCGACTGCCGCCGCAACGTAGTACGACAGGCTGTGAATGGCTTCCGCCAGGTTGCCGGGGCGCCGGCTTCCTTGAATGGACGTTCGGTTCTGGCCGGCCACGAGAATCTTCGCCACGTTGTCGGGAGCAAGATCAGCCTGCCGCGCGGCATTCATCGCGGCTTCCACAGTGCCGGAGAACGGATGGGCGCCCGGCCACAGCTTGATCGCCAGAAAATCGACGATGTCCCACTCCTTGCCGAGATCCGCGGTGAGGCGCTCGACGGCCTTGGCGCCGCCGCCGAACACGTCTACGAATCCCCCGCGGCTTCCGAGCATGTCCTCGTTCACGGTGTAGCCTCGGCTGGCAGCCAGTGCCGCATTGACGCCGCAGGCCGCCGCGTTGGCGCCCATGTACTCCCGGGCCCAGCTGTTCGTCCCTGTCGCCAGTCCGCCCATGGTGATGGCGACGATCCCGAGCGCTTGCGCCATTTGCTCGTCGGTGAGCTTCAGGAGCTTCGCCGCAGCTGCGGCGCCGGCGAACGCGACGATCTGCGAGGCGTGTACACCGCCGCGCCCGCCATTGCGCGCTTCGCCGATCCGGCCCGCCGCCTCGTACCCGAGAATCATCGCGCCGAGCAGATCCTGCCCCGTGGCGCCGGTGCGCTCGGCGATGGCGAGACCTACAGAGGCGAGTGTCGTGCCTTCATGGGCGGTGTTGCGGATGTCGCTGTCGTCGGACGCTGCCGCGTCGCTGAGTACGGCATTCACGCGCGCGGCCTCGACCGCAGGAAGCTTCGTGCCGTCGAACCAGATCGTGGCTTCCGGCTTACCGCCCTGCTCCTTCGCCAGTTGACGCAGGATCCGGGCCGAGTCGATCACGGATCCCGCCGCCGCACTCGCGAACGTGCTGGCGAGGATCATCTTCGCGTGCTCGATCGCCTTCGGCGGAAAGTCCCGGTAGGCGGCGTTGTTGAGGAATCGAGCGAGCGCGAGCGTGCTGTCGGCCTGAGCGGCGTTCGAGGCACCGGCCCCGCGCTGCGCCGCCGCCTGGCGCGGGATTATCGTTCCAAGTCCCAGAACGCCCGCGGCCGACATCGCCCCCCGCAACAAGGCACGTCGCCCGATCGGCGTCGTGACGCGTGCCGCCTCCCGGTCATCCTCGCGTGCATCTCTCATCGTCCTGCTCCTGTCGTAATCGCCGGTCGCACGCTACCACACCGTGATGTTCACCCATCGAGTCGTCATGAGCGGGCGCGCACCCCGTAGCATGAAAACCGTGAGCGTCCGCGTGAAGGATCCATGAACAAATTCACAACGTTTTGACGCAGAGCGTTGAACGGTTTCTACACAGGTCTTTAAGACGTCGATCGTCTCGGTGTTCTCGGTGATCGGTGGTTGACGGGACCGTGAGATCCGCCCTTCAGTCCACACCGAACACGAGAAGGACGTTGCCCGGGCGACCGGCGATGCCGCCGTACCCCGAGTTCACGAACAGCAGTCCGCCGGCGACGATGGCACCCGGTCCGTCCATGCTGCCGCCTCTGGCCTTGACCCCGTTCACGGTGGCGAATTCACGGTTCGTGTCGAACTGCCACAGCAGCTTGCCGTCTTCGGCTGCGTACGCGCGCAGGCCGCCATCTTGCGACCCGGACAGCACCGCGCCGGGAATGGCGGTAACAGCGGCGCCTTGCGCAGCGCCGCACTCGCGGCTGGGTGCGCCGCACAGCGGTGCCTCCGCCGCGCGCTGCCAGGCGCGTTCGCCAGTGGCGAGATCGACAGCGACGATCCCGCCCGCTGCGGGGCCATTGCCGTTGGCGCCGAAGTACGCCTGACGCCCGTCGGTCGCGCTGCCCCACTGACCGCCGCGGCCGCTGCCCTGACCGAATCGGAACTGCCACACGGGTGCGCCCTGCTTGTCGGGATCGAGCGCGTAGGCCATGCCCGATTTCTGTGGCAGCACCAACAGATCGCGCCCGCCGGCCTTCACCAGCGCGGGCGACGCCGAGATATCGAAGTCAGGACCGAGCGTATCCGGACAGTTCGGGTTGTCCGGGTTCTTCGCACGGCAGCCGAGCGTCCAGGTGTCGTTCGGGATCAACTGCCGAAACCACCGCACCTTGCCGCTCTTGATGTCGAGCGCGATGACGGCATCGGTCATCGGCTGCGAGGGGTCGGCGTACGAATTACCGGTGCCGACATACACCGCACCGCGACGAACGTCGATGGTCGGCGCCGACCAGATGCCGCCGCCAGCGGGGCCCCACTGTGGTTTGCCCGCGGCATTCGTGCCACGCGATTGCCGCTCGCCGACGGTGTAGGTCTTCCAGACGACCTTCCCGGTGCCAGCGTCGAGCGCACTGAGGCTGCCGCGGAACGTGCAGCATTCGTACTGAGATCGTCCACCTTGAACTTCCTCATTGAGCCCTTGCACCGGCACGAACACACGACCGTCGTGGTAGGTCGGCGTCCCGGTGATCGCGGCATAGGGATGGTCGTCGAGCTTGCGGATCCAGACGGGACGGCCGCTCGTCGCGTCGAGCGCGTACGCGTTCGCCTTCAGATCGCCGAAGAACACCGCCCATCCGACGGCGCCCGCCGGCAGCCGGTACGGCGCCACGAGAAGCGCCGTGCGTACGGTGGCTTCCGCGCGGAACGACCAGTAGGCGCATCCGGTCCTCGGGTCGAGCGCATCGACCTCGCCGCTGTCGCTGGCGACGAACAGGCGGTTGCCGACGAGCGAGGGCTGGGCGCGGGCGGACGTCACGTCAGCGTAGCCGAAGGCCCACTTCAATGTCAGCTTCGGCAGGTCTCCAGCGGTCAGGCCGCCGTTTCTGGCGAAACGTGTATTTTCGATGCCGTTGCCCCACCCGTTCCAATCGCTGGCCGCGACAGACCCGCGAAACGGCGGCGACGACTTACAGGCCACGACGGACGACCCCACCGGAACGCTGCGCAGCGCGCGCCCGCCGAGAAACTCGGCGACGGCGCGCCGGTCGGCGTCGGACAACGGCGTTCCCTGGATCCGCATCTTGCCGTTCAGCAGTGCGTTGAGAATCGCCTCCGGACTGAACTGCCGCAGCGCCGCGACGCTGGGGGCGTTGGCGGGTTGGGGACCGTCGGCC
The DNA here is from genome assembly GCA_040007095.1 of Acidobacteriota bacterium. GTDB lineage: Bacteria > Acidobacteriota > Vicinamibacteria > Vicinamibacterales > CAVVIG01 > JBDTVS01. The sequence continues at coordinate 58,825 of JBDTVS010000192.1, read as the reverse complement.
GTGCCGTGGCACGACGCACAATTCGCCCGGAACGCCTGCGCGCCGTCTTGCGCCACAGCGCGGCCGCAGACACCGAACAACATCGCCAGCGCGAGACCACGAACGACCACGTATCGCATCAACACCCCCGGCTGGCGCGGCTGATCAATTTCTGAACCACAAAGGTCACAAAGCTCACCAAGCAGACAGCCGAATTTCTTAATGCTCTTTGTGCCCTTCGTGGTTCGGATTAGTCAATGCAACCTCTCTCAGAAATCGAACTGCGCGCTTATTTTCGCAAAGCGCGCGTCGAGGACCGAGTTCGGGTTGCCCCAGGTCGACCCATAGGTGGTGACGAAGGTCAGCGGCACGTTCGAGTTCAACAGGTTGTAGACGTCCACCCCGATGTTGGTACGCATGCGCCCGAACTTCAGCAGCTTGGCGATGCGCATGTCAACCTGTGTCACGCGGGCGCCGTAGAGCTCGCCCGCATTGAGGATGTTGGTTTGCACGTTGGCGACGTTTCCTGCAGGCGCACGCCCGAGCGACTGGGCGATCACGCTGGCCGGCACGTTCCAGAGCGCCGTGATCTCGACGCCCGGATGGCTCTGCAACGTGCCGCTGACCTGCACGTTGATCTTGGGCACTGTGTAGATGGCCAGACCACGAACTTCCGTCTGGAACGGAAACGCCTTGTGACAGTTGTACTGGCTCGGGTTGTCGATGACGAGATCGCAGGTGTCGTTCACGACCCGGCCTGTGCTGGTACCGCCTTGGAGTGTGAGACCGCTACTCAGTCGTGCGTTGACCTGCATGTCGACGCCGTGCCAGTAGTTCTTTGGCGACCCGTAATTGGTGGCTCTCGAGATGAAGTTGTCGGTCTTGCCGAAAACGGCCGGCGAGATGTCGTACAGGCCGCCGATCACGTAGCCCCCCGAGCGCGGCAGGCGCGGATCGACCGGAACCGGGACGCTGTAAGGATTGTAGTCGGCTGGCGTCACGGCGCGGTTGTCTGTCGCGGTGAACGTGGTGGTGAGGGTGGACGTCGAGGTGACTGGATCGGTATTCAGGAACGAATCGAAATCCCGCCGGTGATACCCGGCTTCAACCGACAAGCGGGAAACGATCTGGCGCTGGACCGACACGCCGATCTGCCAGTTCGCCGGCCGCACGCCCCACCCTTCCAGCACCGCCGGATCGTAAGTGACGGATGGCGTGGACAGGCGTCCGAAGTTCTGGTTGGCCGAGGGACCGCACTCACCGTTGAGCAGGGGATTGAGGAGATCGCAATCCGGGACAAAGTTACGATTGGCGTCCGACCACGAGCGGGTGGTCTGCGGCGGCACACCACCGCCGAATCTCGTCCGGGCGGGGTTGGGCTCGATGAAGATGCCGGCCCACTGTGCCGGATCCCCGTACTTGCCCGCGTTGATCTTCAGCGACGTCTTGCCGTCGCCGGTCAGGTCGATCGCGGCGCCACCGCGGAATGTGATGTCGTTGTAGCCCTTTACCATGTCCTGCGCCGGGAACACGATCGCCGTTGGCACCAGGCGGGACGGCCCGATCACCTGCTCGGGTGAGCTGCTCTTCGCATTCTCGTAGCGCACGCCGCCCTCTAGAGTGATTCGACGAATCGTCCAACGATCCTGCGCGAAGATCCCGGTGTTGACCACCCGCGCCTTCTCGGTGAAATCGTTCAACAGCAGCGTGATCTGATTCGGCACGCCGCCGCTCAAGCGGTACTGCAGCCCGTCGCCGCGCTGATAGTTGCGCGTCGAGACGTTGTTATAGGTCTCGAAGCCGACCTTCAGGTTCTGCGGGCCGGTGACGTACGAGAGCGACGCGCGGTACCGTGGCGTGAACGAGCGCACCTGGTCCCAGAACATCGACCGATACGCCAGGTTGGGAATCGGACCCGCCTGTTCGACCGTGCGGACTATCGAGCGGTCGAACCCGTCGCGCGGGTTGCCGTAGCTGGGGTTCACGGCGCCAAAGCCGGCTTCAACGAGGATCTTGCTGGTCAACGGCGCCGTATACGATGCCTGATATGCATGGATCCAGTTGATGTTCTGCGATCCGTCCTGCGCCTCGGGCGAGGTGGTCGCGCTGCCGCCGCCCCAGCAGTTGCGGCACATGTCCTGTTCGTCCCAGAAGAGATTGATCTTCTGACGCGAGGACAACTGCCACGTGGTTCGCAACGTCGTGCCGGTCCAGACGCCGTCGCTGATCGCCTGCCGGCTGAAGTCCGGGTCGTAGGTGAAGGAATTCGGGTTGCCGGCGTTCTTGTTGGCGTACATGCCCGCGATGTACCGCTCGGTCCCCTGATAGCGCCCGGTCAGGAAAAACCAGAGCTTGTCCTTCTTGATCGGTCCGCCGATGGCGCCGTTGGTCTCCCACAGCTTCTTCAGCTTGCCCGGTTCCCGCAATCCCGCCGCCACCAGCCCATCGTCGAAGTTGGTGCCCTGCAGCGAGCCGTTGGCGCCAGCGGCGAAGCCTGAGCCGCTGAACGAGTTGCCGCCCGTCTTGGGTACCACGTTGATGACCGGACCGCCGGCCTCCGCCTCGCCGAGGCCGCCGGTGACGTCGATGGTCACTTCCGCCGCATTCGCGGTGTCGGTCACATACAACGTGCCGCCGCCGCTCGAGCCGTTCACGCCCAGGCCATCGACGTTGAAGCGGCCCTCCGCGGTTCCGCCGCCGTGGCCGCCCACGTTGAGCGGAGCGGGTCCGTTGATCCCGCCGACGTTCTGACCGCTGCCCGCGTTGAGCCCCGGCACCAACACGACCAGGTTGTGATAGTTGCGCGAGCCCGGAATGGCGCTGGAGATCTCGCTGCCGATCACGCGCTGCTGCTTGGCGCTCTGCACGTCGACGATCGGGCTCTCGCCCTTGACCGTCACGGTCTCTTCGAGCGAGCCGATGCGCATGTCGACGTTGATCGTTGCGGTCAACGACCCGGAGAGGACGATGTCCTCGCGTTTGACGGTATTGAACCCCTGGAGCGCGAAGGTAAGCGTGTAGCTGCCCGGCGTCAGACCGATGATGCGGTATCGTCCGGTGTCGTCGCTCGTCGCAGAGCGGCTCTTTTCGATCAGGACCGGGCTGGCGGCTTCGACGGTGACGCCAGGCAGCACGGCGCCGGACGAATCTTTGACTACGCCGGAAATCGAGGCCTGAATGGCCCCCTGGCCGAGCACGTCGCGCGGGATAGCCACCACCGCGGCCAACACCGCCACAAGGAACAACACACGGGTATACATACGCAAAATCTCCAAAAAAACTGCAAAGAATGCCTACACGCGTCTGCTAAGAAGAGTGCCTGAGCAGCGTGGATATGAGTCCAAGATCTTCACCGCTGCTCGCCAAGGAGTCAACTACCGATATTGGGGAGACGAGACGCGTTCGGTGTGGCGCCGAACTCCCTTTCCAAGGCCTCGTCGTAAGGTCTACCATCCGCTCGGTCTGAGACAGTTGTGTACGGGTTAGACGTCCTAACCATCAGAGGAGACGCATGAATCATCACGAAGAGGCTGCATCCGGGGCTTTGCCACGCAGGTGCAACTGATCCAGATGGGCACGGCCTGGTGGGTTTCCGCGGTCCTGTATGCCGCGGCCAAGCTGGGCCTGGCCGATCAGCTGGCCACGGACCCCAGGAACGCCGCTGAGTTGGCCGGACCGATGGGGTTGCACGCAATATTGGGCATATGTAAGCGAGGAGCAACGCCGCGAGGCGGGATGCCCCGCCCGGGAATGTGGCGACATCTTCGTCAACGAGTCTCTGATGCGGGACACTCGCGAACTACATGACCGTTGATCCTTCCGCGTGCACGTACGCTTCCTCTCCGTGCTGCGTGATGTCCAGGCCGGAGCTTTCGTCGACCGCGTCGGCGCGCAATGGGATGACCGCGCCAATCAGCTTCAGCAGCCCGAAGGTCAGAACGCCGCTATAGACCACAGACGCCAGGACCGCCACGCCTTGGATGGCGAGCTGCGCCGGGTTGCCAAAGAGCACTCCGTCTGCCACGCCGTTGAGCGCCTTCTGAGCGAATACCCCGGTCAGCAAGGCGCCGACGATCCCGCCGAGGCCGTGAGCGGCCACCACATCGAGGGAATCATCGAGCGAGGTCCGTGCCCGGACGATCAATCCGAAATAGCTGGGGAATGCCGCCAACGCGCCAAGCGCGAGCGCACTCATCGGGCCGACAAACCCGGCGGCCGGCGTGATGGCCACGAGGCCGACCACGATCGCGGTCGCACAGCCCACCGCGGTCGGCTTACCCGTTCGCACGACGTCGAGCAGCGTCCACACGACCAACGTGCCGGCCGGCGCAAACATGGTCGACGTGAATGCCAGCGCAGCGATGCCGTTCGCCGCCACGGCGCTGCCGGCGTTGAATCCAAACCATCCGAACCACAGCAGCCCCGCACCAAGCAGGGTGAACGGGACGTTGTGCGGCAGCAAGGAGGAGGACTTGTGATCGCGTCGCTGGCCTACCACCAGGGCGGCGACGAGTGCCGCAGCGCCTGCATTCACATGGACGACGGTGCCCCCGGCGAAATCGAGGGCGCCCATCTTGGACAGCCACCCGCCGCCCCAGACCCAGTGAGCCACGGGACAATACACGGCGAGTCCCCAGAGGACGATGAAGATGATGTAGGCCGAGAATCGCATCCGCTCCACGATGGCACCCGAGATGAGCGCCGCCGTGATGATAAAGAAGGTGCCCTGATAGCACATGTAGAGAAGGTGAGGAATCGTCCCGTTCGGTTCGAGTCCGACGCCGCGCAGGAACAGGCGCGACAGGCCTCCGACGAAGTCGTTACCGGGCGCGAACGCGAGCGAGTAGCCGACGAGCACCCACACGACGCCCAGGAATCCCAGCGAAACAAAACTCATCATCATCGTGTTGAGGACGTTCTTCGACCGGACCAGGCCGCCGTAGAAAAACGCCAGCGCCGGCGTCATGAGCAACACGAGCGCGGTCGAAATCAACATCCAAGCGGTATCTGCTTGATTCATCGCACACCTCGGGATCGAAGATCTGTCGGGCCGGACTTGCCGGACCAGATCGGCTATTTGTTGTCAGTTAGGGAGCGAAGAATCAGGGGAGCGCACGGGACACGACCGACCACACCGGTGCCTGACGCACCGTGCGAGCAGCCGTGTCTGACGACCCTGCGTGGTGTGAATCAGATTCGAAGAGGAGAGGCGAACGAGGCCCTGGCGGACCCTGGCGCCGCAATACTAGGACCGGTAAGCCGTCCCGGCGAGGCTGCCGGGTTGACATGCAGGCGAAGAAATACCGAGGCGGCCAGCCTGACGCGCCCCGTGGCGCGTGGGAGTACCAGGGCGTGACTGGTGGCGACGGCATCGACCGAGACAACCGGCAACGGCGAGCGCCGCGTCAGCGTGGTGTTGTCGCTGTCCGTGCTCGAGAACAAGGTCTGCACATCGCACGTGGAGAATGGTGCGGAAAATGGCAGCAGGATCAACGAAACGAGCCAAACGACACACAGTCTCGACAGCATCGACGACGTCTTGAACAGCAAGACGGGGGCCAATCAGCCGCGATCACGGAATTCAACACGTCACAGAAAGCGGGCAGGGTTTGCTGACAACGGCTTCACCAGCATCGGCGCGAACAACAGTTATGTCGGCAACGAGCGACAGGCACTACCTTTGTGTAGCTCACTGGGCCGCTTTGTGGTACGCCGTGACGGTGCATTCCTCCACACACGCGGTGATGAATGGTTGGCTTCAGGCGTCTCTGACGACACTTCTGTCCGAAGTCCGCGCACACCAACAATATTGCAACTCTGAGCCGATCGCGCGCGCGGACGAGCGTTGAGCGTCCTGTGTCAATTCGACAGGGCAAGCCCGACAGCGTTCACGGTCCTGCCTTCTCCACCGTGCAGCTCCCGGCCAGGATGCCCTCAACTTCGGGCACACTCTCCGCGCTTTACCGTTTGACCGGTTTCCCGAAGACTTCGATTTTGGCGACGTTCACGTAACCGCCATTGCCGTGTCCACTACCGGGCATGAGATCCGCGAAGCCGACCTCGTCAACCCGGCTCAGATCGGGACGATCGACAGAGAGGCCGACGGTCACCATCCGTGCGGGGTCGATCTTCATCCAGCGTACGTCGGCAATCGAGACGTCGGTCTGGTTGAAGTCGGCGAACGGACCCGAGGTGCGGTCGCCGACCAGCCAGGTCCCGTCGGCCAACTTGATGAGCGGGCGGATCTGGTGGAACCCGGACGTCCGCACGACCCAGCGGATCTTTGCCAGGGGGTCGACGAGGTCGACGTAATTGCTCTTGTCCCGCAGCGTGGCACCGATTGGAGACGTCGTCACGCCGGTCCACAGGTTGAGCGGATAGACGTCGGCCCGACCTCGGACCGCGACCAGCGTGATGTCCTTGCCCGACGGACCGTACAGGGAGAGTTGCAGATTCGGGCTCGCAACTCCGGCCTGCCCCGCAGGCCATTCGCCGTGATCGTCGGTCGGCGTCGGCAGCGCCTTCCAGGACTCGCTGAAAAACAGCGGCGGGCGCGTAGGCGCTTCGCCACGCCCTCGACCGCCGCCGGCGGGCGCAGGGGTCTGGGCAAAGGCGTTGGATGTGAGGGCCCACACTACAAACGCGGCGACAAGTGCTCGTCGTACCATCGAAGTCCTCCAGAACGGCTGTCGCACGGTCCTACTGATTTCGAGACGCAAAATGCAACCACGAAGCGCGAAAACACGCAGAACACAATAAGAATCTCTACACGTCTTTGCGTGACCGCACGGGACGGATTATAGGAGAAACGCCGGCGCTCGAACGACAAATCGGCGGTCATGCAATCCGCCCCACCGTGGGATCCCGACAGAATTCCTTCACAGTCGACGAACGTGCCGCTGGACTGCACATTGACCGTTGACAGTGCACGCCCCAGAACGATACGTTCCCGGCACAATCGAACCCAGACACCGATTTTCCGGGAGGCTTTGATGAAGAAGTTGTTCGCCTACACGTTGGCCGAGTTGGCTCTCTCGGTTGTCATCGTTCCGGCGCTGCGGCTGGGCGCTCAGGCGCCGCCCGCATCCCAGAGCAGCGTCGAGCGCGGCCAGTACCTCGTGGGGATCACCGGTTGCCATGATTGTCACTCCCCGAAGCTGGTCGGCATGAAGCCCGATCCCGAGCGGATGCTCTCGGGCCGGCCTCTGACGACCAAGGTGCCGTCGAAAGCGGAGGGTGAAGTGCACGCGTCCGAGGATCTGACCGCGTGGACGGGCGGGTGGGGCCAGAGCGTGGCGTCGAATCTGACGCCCGATCCGGCGACTGGACTGGGGACCCGCTACAACGAAGCCAAGTTCATTCAGACGATGCGCACCGGGAAGAAACCGGAGGGGATACAACTGCTCCCGCCGATGCCGACCGACGTGTATCAGAACATGAAGGACGAGGATCTCAAGGCCATTTACGCGTACCTTCGGACCATCAAGCCGATTCGCAACGCGGTTCGCACCGGATTGACACCTCCCGCGCCAGCCCCCGCGAGCGGCCGCTGACGGTCGCTCGACGTCGGAGAACATCATCGTGCCTTTCACCGGGTAGGCATCGCCCCGCAACAAGATCAGCGGCGTCTGGGACGAGCCGGACCACGATTCGGATTCATGGATAACACCTGTCGAGACGTCAGCAATTGACCGCGAAGCATGTTGACTATGAAGGACTCCTGGCATAGCGTGTCGCCACATCGCACGGAGTCGGGCCTCTCGCATTCATCACGAACGATTGTCTTACGGCAGGGTTCGTTTCGATCAGCGTAAAACCCCGGGGCGGTGAATCATCGATTGTGAGGTAGCACATGCGGGCGACTGTGAGACTGCTGACGCTTTTCGCGTGGCTGGTGTTGGTCCCTTCGACCGCGTTCGCGCAGGCGGTCATCGCGGGCTCGGTGAAGGACTCGTCGGGAGCGGTGCTCCCGGGGGTTGCCGTCGAGGCCGCCAGTCCGGCGCTCATCGAAAAAGTGCGAACGGCGATCACCGACGGCACGGGACAGTACCGCATTGAAGACCTGCGGCCCGGCAGCTATACGGTGACGTTCACGCTCCAGGGTTTCAGCACGTCCAGGCGCGAAGGGGTCGAGCTGACCGGGTCGTTCACCGCGACGATCAACGGCGAGTTGAAGGTCGGCAGCCTGGCGGAGACGGTGACCGTCACCGGCGAGAGCCCGATCGTCGACGTCCAGAGTGCGCGGCGCCAGACAGTGGTGGGCAACGACGTGCTCAAGGCCATCCCGACGGTTCGCAGTTACAACGCCATCATCGTCGTCGTCCCCGGCGTCACCACCAATACGAACGACGTCGCAACCGGCACGTCCACCACGCAATTCCCCATCCATGGCGGCCGGAACAATGAAGGGCGCATGACCGTAGACGGACTCAACGTCGGCAACCCGCCTGGAGGCAATCAGCCGCCTGGCTACTCCGTCGACGTCGGCAACTCGCAGGAAATCTCGTTCACGACGTCTGGCGGCCTCGGCGAATCGGAAACCGCCGGACTGGTGATGAACATCGTCCCGAAGACCGGCGGCAACGGGCTGCAGGGGTCGTTGTTCTACAGCGGCAGCGGCAAGAACCTGCAGGCCGACAACACCGCGGGAACCGGCATCGTGCCGACGCCGTTGCTCAAGGTGTACGACCTGAACGCGGCCGCGGGCGGCCCGATCAAGAAGGATCGCATCTGGTACTTCGTCACCGCACGGACGCAGGGAAGCACGCGCGCGAACGTCAATCAGTTCGTCAATCTGAACGCGGGCGATCCCAGCAAATGGCTCTACGCACCGGATCTGAACCAGCAGGGATTCTCCGATCGCACGTGGGAGAACGTCAGCGGACGCCTGACCTGGCAGGTGAGCCAACGCAACAAGATTGGCGGGTTCTGGGACGAGCAGTGGGTGTGCCGTAAGTGCGACGGCAACACGATCGGGATCACGACACCCGCGGTCGTCTCGCCCGAAGCGAACGGCCCGAACCAGACGCTGCCGCTGCGAGTGCCTCAGGTGACATGGTCGTCGCCGCTCACCAACCGGCTGCTGCTGGAGGCAGGCTTCGGGGGCACGTATTACGGCTGGGGCAATTTCGAGCGCGTCCCGAATCCCACGCACGATCTGATCAAGGTCACCGAACAGTGTGCGGGTGGCTGCGCCGCGAACGGCAATCGTCCGGGCATCGTCTACCGGTCTCAAGACTACGGCGCAAACCTCACCGGGTCCTATACGTGGAAAGGGACAATGTCGTACGTCACGGGGGCGCACAGCATGAAGGTCGGGTATCAAGGCACCCTGATGACCGACGATCGGACGTGGTCGACCAACTCGACGGATCTCTGGTATCGCGTCAACAATGGCGTGCCGAACCAGCTGACGCAGACCATTTCGCCGTGGATCAACAACGCCCGCGCCGGCTGGCACGCGCTGTTTGCTCAGGAGAATTGGACGCTGGGGCGGCTGACGCTGCAGGGGGCGCTCCGCTGGGACGTCGCGAGCAGCTGGTTCCCCGCACAGAGTATCGGGCCCGACCGATTCCTGCCCGTGGCTTACAACTTCCCGGAAACCAAGGGCATCGACAGCTACAAGGACATCACGCCCAGAATGGGCCTGGCCTACGACGTCTTCGGCAACGGCAGGACGGCGGTCAAGATGAATTTCGGCCGCTATCTCGAAGGCGTCGGCGTGCAGCTCAATTACGCGAACACCAATCCGACGACGCGTATTCCGACCAGCACCGGTCCGTTCGGAGTGCCAGGTGTGACGCGCACCTGGACCGACGCCAATGGGAATTTCCAGCCGGATTGCGATCTGCTGAATCCGCAGGCGAACGACGCCCGCGCGACTGGCGGCGACTTCTGCGGGCAGATCTCAAATCTGGCGTTCGGACAGCCGGTCTTGACCGGCAACTACGATCCGGATCTCCTCTCGGGATGGGGGGTGCGCTCGGGCGATTGGAGCTTCGGCCTCTCGCTCCAGCAACAGGTGCTGCCGCGCATGTCGGTTGAGGTGGGCTATTACCGGCGCACGTTCGACAACTTCACCTTGAACGACAACCTGGCGGTGAAGGCATCCGACTTGGGGAGTTACAGCGTCGTCGCGCCGCAGGATCCACGACTGCCCAATGGGGGTGGGTACACGATCTCGGGGCTTTACGATGTCAGTCCCGCGGTGGCTGGCCAGGTCAACAACCTGCAGACGCTCGCGAGCAAGTACGGCAAGGAGTATCAGTACTTCAACGGCGTCGACCTGACGGTGAACCTCCGAACGCAAAGCGGGTTCACGTTCCAGGGCGGCACCAGCACGGGACAGAACGTCGCCGACGCATGCGACGTTCGCGCCAATCTTCCCGAGGTCAATACCGCCATCGGCGCGGGCCTGGTCGGTTCGACGGTCAGTCCGACGAGTCCGTATTGTCATGTCGCATACGGGATGCTGACGCAGCTGCGTGGACTGGGGACCTACACCATCAAGAAGATTGACGCGCAGGTCAGCGCCATCTTTCAAAGCAAGCCCGGAGCCCTGCTGTCCGCCAACTACGCCGTTCCGGCGGCGACGATCGCGCAATCTCTCGGGCGGGTGCCTTCGGGGAACGTGACGAACGTGACCGTGAACCTGGTGGAACCGGGAAGCCTGTATGGCGACCGGATCAACCAGCTCGATTTCCGCTTCGCGAAAATGCTGCGATTCGGCGGCGCTCGCACGATGGTGTCGCTCGATCTGTACAACACGCTGAACAGCAACCCGGTGCTGACCTACAACAACACCTACGCCGGCCCCGGCGGGACATGGCTGCAGGCGAATTCGATCCTCACGGGACGGTTGGTCCGAATCAGCGCGGAGCTTACCTGGTAGTCAAGCGCTTTTAGGCGCGAGTTGTGGCGATGGCGACGCGAGTTGCTGGTGGACTCCCGCTCTCGCCACGACTTTTCTTCCGCGCGAGCTCTCACTCCAACTTTTGAGTTTTCAGTTCGGGCTGCGTTTTTCAGCAGCCCGCTACGGCGTTGGTCCGGGCCGAATGCCTGGCCTGTTTCAGCCGCACGCGAAAGAGCATGTGGCACGCCGCTTCCCCCAGCCGATGTGATTCGCACCTCGCCAGAACCGGCGCCGGTCGTCGAATAGAGATTGCCACGGCGATCCACCTCCATGCCGTCGTTTCCGGTCACGTCCAGAAACTCGCGCGGTTGCCGACGGTGTCTGCGGAGGAGGACTTTACGACTTTTTAACCTACAATGCGGCCGTCGTTCATCTGGCGATCAGGATCCTCCGCGTCCTGGCCGACTACCGTTCACCGGGTCGTGCCCGCCAGTCCAGGATCGTTCTGGCTCGGGCGACCGCGTCTCTCTTGAAAGCCGGGATATCAGACCATGTCGAAGAGTGTCATTACGACGCCGATTGTCGCGGCGGTGCTGGTGTTCGCGCCGACCCTCGCCTTTGCGCAAGCGTCTGTGACGGGAACCGTCAGAGACACCTCGGGCGCCGTGTTACCGGGAGTGACGGTAGAAGCGACAAGCGCCGCGCTCATCGAGAAGGCGCGAACCGTCGTCACCGACGGGACCGGGCAGTACCGCATCGTCGATCTGCAGCCGGGACGCTACAACGTGAGTTTTGCGCTGCAGGGGTTCGCGACCGTCGTTCGTGAGGGCATCGAGCTCGCGGGCAGCTTCACAGCCGCCGTGAACGTCGAGTTGCGGGTGGGCACCATTTCGGAGACGGTCACCATACGAGGCGAGACACCGATCGTCGACGTCCAGAGCGCCGTCCGCCAGGACGTCATCCGAGGCTCCCTCATCGCCGAGCTCCCGACGGCACGCAACGTCCAGAACGTGGCGATCCTCATTCCAGGGATGGCCGTCACAGGTACGTTGGATGTCGGCGGCCTCAGGGGAGGAGCCGAGGTGAATAACTTTTCCGCCCACGGGGGCCGGAACGACGATGGCCGCTTGCTGGTCGACGGCATGAACGTCGGAGGGCCGACGGGAGGGGCGGGGGCCAATTCCGGCGGGGGCGGAACGAGCTACTTTCAGCCGGACATGGGTAACGCCGCCGAACTCGCGGTCACGACCTCTGGTGCATTGGGCGAGGCGGAGTCGGGCGGGCCGGTGATCAACGTCATCCCGCGATCCGGCGGGAACACCCCCAATGGGGCCTTCTTCTTCAATTTCGCCAACGGAGGCATGCAGGGCAGCAACCTGACCGACGCCTTGAAGGCCCAGGGATCGAGAGTGGCGACCGAAGACCTGATCACCACGCACGACGTGACGGGATCGTTCGGCGGACCGATCAAGAAAGATCGGCTGTGGTTCTTCTGGAGCGGCCGGACCAAGGCCACCGAAAAGAAAGTGCCCGTGATGCTGTACAACAAGAATGCCGGCACCGCGAGTTGGCTGTTCGAGGCTGACGAGAGCCGTCCGGCCTTCAACGACTCGACCACCAACGCGACGAATCTGCGCGTGACGTGGCAGGCGACGTCGCGCCAGAAGGTCAACCTCTACGTCGACGAGCAGACGCTCAAAGACAACCACAAAGGCGGGGGCTCCGCCACCACATCACCCGAGGCCGCCGGGACGTCCGATGCCTATCCACAACATCTGGTCCAGGTGGGCTGGCAGTCGCCAGCGACACAGCGTCTTCTTTTGGACGTCGCGTTTTCGACCAGCGCCTACGATTACGGCGGACGCGAGCGCGACGGGAACCTGACGCGCGACCTCGTTCGCGTGACCGACACGGGCATCCAGAGCGGGATTCAATCGGTCACCTACCGATCGATGAACTGGCAGGAGAACCATGCGTCGGTCCCGCGCTGGAAAGCATCGGCGGCGTACGTGACGGGCGCCCACAACTTCAAGGTGGGCTACACGGGCTTCGTGCAGGTGCAGGACAACAGAAACTTCACCAACACCAGGGATATTTCTTATACCTTCCGCAATGGCGTTCCGCAGTCGCTCACCATGGTCGGGGCCAACCCGATCCAGTACCGCTCACGAGCTTTCAGCCAGTCGGCATATGTACAGGAGCAGTGGACGCTCGGGCGCCTGACGCTGCAGGCGGCCGCCCGGTATGACAACGCGACCAGCATCTATCCAGGTCAGACGTTTGGCGGCAGCCGGTTCCATCCGGCCGTATTCGACTTTCCGACCGACACCGAGGGGGGAATCACCGGATTTCACGACATCAATCCCCGCGTCGGAGTGACCTACGATCTGTCGGGAGACGGGAAGACGTCGGTGAAGTTCAACGCCGGCCGCTACACGGACTCGGCGTCGAGCGACGGCCGATGGACGCTGGGGAATCCCCTCAGCCGCATTCAGACCACCGTCGGCCGGTCGTGGGCGGACTCGAACGGGAACTTCGTGCCTGACTGCGACCTGTTGAATCCCGCCAGTCAGAACCTCAGCGCCAGCGGCCGGGATGTGTGCGGAGCCTGGAACAACAACACCTTTGGGACCCAGGTGTTCAGCACCACCTACGACCCGGACATGTTCAAGGGCTGGTACACCAGGCCCATGGACTGGGAGCTGGGCGCGTCCGTTCAGCGCCAGATTCTATCGGGCATGTCCGTCGAAGTCGGTTGGCACCGCCGCTGGATCGATAAGTGGACGCTGATCAAGAACACGCTCAACGCCCCGTCCGATTTCGATGTCTATTCCATCACCGCTCCGGTCGACCCGGCGCTGGGCGTTGCGAGCGGCCGCGTGATCGGCGACCTGTGGAACGTTTCGCCGCAAAAGTTCGGGCAAATCAACAACCAGACCATCCTCGAGGACAACATTCCCGGGATCGATCGAAAGAATTGGTGGAATGGCGTGGACCTCAACGTCAACGCACGATTCAAAAGCGGGTTGACGCTGCGCGGTGGCGCCGTACTTTCAACCGCCGGCGACGATTGGTGTACCTATGTGGAAAACGGCTATTACGGGACGGGGATTCCTGAGGGCCCGAGCCGGCGCAATTGCAGGACGGTAACACCCGTTCTGTCCGAGTACAAAGGCCTGGGGACCTACACCATTCCGAGAATCGACGTCCAGGTCGCCGGGACGCTCACCAGCAGAAATGGACCGGCGAAGTCGGCAGTCCTGCAGGTGCCGGCGACGGAAATCGCGCAGACGTTGGGCCGAGCCCCCTCGGGCAGTGTCCAGACAATTGGCATCAACCTGTTCGAGACCAATGAGTCGTTCTTCGACCAGATCACCATCGTCGATCTGCGCGTTGGGAAGATCGTCAAGTTCGGCCGGCGACGGTTGAATGTCGGTGTCGACATCTACAATGCGCTGAACTCGAGTACCGGCCAGACGTTCAGCACGACCTACAGCGTGACCACTCCGGCGTTGTGGGGACAGCCAACCCAGATCTTGCCGGCCCGTTTTGCGAAGATCGGCGTGCAGTTCGATTTCTAAGGCGTCTACCTGTGCGGTGATGGCCGCCGTCCCGCGTTACCGGAGCGATTTCAATGAAAAGTGCCGTCACGATACGTTTCTGGCTCATCGCAACCCTTGGCCTGGCGCCGATCGGCATGGCGGGCCAGGGCGGCCAGGCCCCGCCGCCGCCACAGCGTCTTGGCCCGAGCGATCCATTTACAGTCGCCGTCAACATGACCACGATCGAGACCGCGCCGATCTTCCTGGCCGACGAAGGGCCGGCTGGTGCGGGCTTCAACGTGATCAGCGGAGGCATCCGCAATGTCGTCAATGGCAGCGCCCATGCGGGCACCAATGCCGAGACGCAGATGCTGCTGGTGACCGCCGCCAATCCGAATGTCCGCGTGCTGTTGACGGTCGCCGAGGGTCTGTACCGCGTCATCGCGCGCAAGTCCGCCGGCATCAACACCCTCGCGGATCTTCGCGGCAAGAAGATCATCACGCCCCGCAACACCTCGGCGCATTACCACCTGGTGAAGATGCTGGCCAAGGCTCGTCTTCAGGAAGCCGACGTGACACTCGTGACCGTCGCGGCGAACGACATGGTGGCGGCCATCGCCAGACGCGAGGCCGACGCGATCTCGATGTGGGAGCCGCAAGGCCAACAGGCCCTGGAGGCGCTCGGCAACGATGCGACCGTATTTCAGGACAACAAGGCCTACCGGGAGCTGTTCAGTCTGTATACGACGACCGAGGTGTTGAACGATCCGAAGCGGCGACGGGAGCTGGTGGAGTTCGTGCGCGCGCTCATCGTGGCCAACGACACGGTGCGGATGCGCCCCCGCGACGTGATCCCGCTCGTGGCAAGGATGATCAAGCAGACCGAGGATACGGTCACGCGCAGTTGGCCGTTCCAGGCATTTCCGGCGGCCATGCCCGGTGACATGCTGGACGTCCTGACTGAAGAAGAGACGTGGATCGCGAAAGGGCAGCAGCGCGAGCCTCTGCCCAGGGAGCGGCTCCGGGCCTTCATCGACACCAGCGTGGTCAGCGAAGCGCGGCGGCTTGCCGGGCGGTGAATTGCCTGGTGTCGCGCCTGCGGGGCGATGTGCGCTCGACACAGGACCTCGATCCACCCTCCGTCTAGAAATCGAGCTGCAGGCCGAGGTTGGCGGCGCGCGCGGGCAACGCCAACCTCGGCGTGAGCCACCGCGCGCCGACGTCTGGTTATAGGTCTGCACCGCACTCGAGATCAACGACCCAATCCCCCCTCGTTTCCCCAACCGGCCCGCCGACGCGCACGCTGTTCCAATCGAGCAGAGCAGACGTTGTCTCAACTGTGAATCGTCAAGCTTTCGTAAACGCCTCGCCAGCACCTGGTGATGCGTCGGTCAACGTCTGATCGTCAAGGAGTTCGTATGAGGAAATTAGCAGCGTTGTGGTTGGTGGTCCTGTCGATGGCGCCGATAACCTATGCCGCCCAGGGGAGCTTCTCGTTCGGGAGGCAGACGGGACGGGCGGCGTTCATCTATGGCGACAACCTGGTCACGAACGTCATCCCGGAAACGGACGACGACAGGTTTACCGCCCTCAAGGTCGAAAACGACATTCAACGCCGGGTCGCTGGACTCACTGCGGTGGCGGTGACACCGAGCGGCAATCTGTTTGAATCCAAGATGGAGTCGAGAGACGTCGCGATTTTCGAGTCGGCGCTCAAGAACCTTGAAGCCATCGGCCGCCTCGCGACCACCGGGGGCACCGCGCCGACGCTCGCCGCGCGCACGGCAACTGGGGCGCAGTTGGGGAATTTCTCGATACCCATTCCGGAAATCGTCCAAGGCACCGATCAAAGAGTGCAGGTGACCAATACCGTGGCTTCCCCGTTCTGGCATATCGGGCGGATCGCCGTCGGCTGCACCGGAACGCTGATCTCGCCGAAACACGTCCTGACGGCCGGACATTGTGTGTCCAACGGTGCCGGCACCTGGTACTCGAGCCTGAATTTCACCGTGGCCCAGAACGGCAACTACCAACCGTGGGGAACGAAGTCGTGGTCGCGCGCCATCACCACTTCCGCATGGCACAACAACGCCGACCGCAATTACGACTACGCGATGATTGTGCTCAGCGCGCCTCCCCACGGCGGGAATTCCGGCTGGGGCGTTTACTCCGGTGGAACGCACACGATCACCGGCTATCCTGGCGACAAACCCTTCGGCACGATGTGGACGGCCTCCGGCGCAGTCTCGACCAGCGGTTCGTATAGGCTGTGCTACCAGATCGACACCGCTGGCGGCCAGAGCGGAAGCGGCATCGCCGATGGCGGCGGAGTCTACGTCCGCGGGATCCATACGACCGGCTCCTCGACGCAGAACTGCGGCACCAGGCTGACCAGCACGGTCTACAACACACTCCAAAGTTGGATTTCGACCTACCCCAACTAACCGACGAGTGCGTCGTCAAAATAGCAGTGCCTGGTGAAGCTTCGCTCAAACCGACCAGCCAACTACGTCATTCGGACAGACAGCGGCTTTAGCAGATGTTTAGGACAGGTAAAAAGTGAGCCGTGGTGGGCTGCGTCGGCGGCCCGCCACGGTCGCGTTTGCAACGGACCGGACCATGAAACTGAGCTTTGCGCTTGCGATCCTGCTTGCATCGGCAAGCTGCACGACCAGCCAGAAACGAACGGACGCGCCGCCCCTCGCGACACCATCACAGAGCAGTGAGCCGACGGAACGCGCGCTCATCATCGGCAGTGCAGAAACGCCAGACCCTGTTCTGAAAAGGATCAGGGAACTGGAAAAGGACGGTGTCGTGAAGGACATCGTCGTGTTCGAGTCCTTTCCCTTGCAGATTCGCTTGTCTGCACCCAAGACAATCATCGACGAGATCAACAAGATTCCGCGGGTCGGTGGGTTGCACTGAAATGCAGGAACGCGTCCGCGAATCGGCTTGACCCTCGGTGACACCAGGACCTCGGCCACACCAGCGGCGAGGGTCGTTTCACTGAACGACCTACGCCCGCCCTCGCCCATCTGATCCGCCGGCACCCTCGCGTCTCCACACCAATATTGGCCTTGACCACGGCCGTCCGAACGGGCATGCTCAACCCTAAATGTTCGGTCCTGCCAGGCACCGGCCTGTGTCAGGACGTCATCACGGTCTCTCCGCGGTGGCGCCAATGAGATGAGACAAGAGGGGAGGACCACCATGGATGTTCGTGGAAGGATGAGTGGGATGAGGGTCGCACTCGGGATCGTCCTGGCGCTCGCCACGCCGTTGGCGGCCGGTGCACAGAATCCGAATCCAAACGCAGGCACGGCTGAACCCTACACACCGGCACCGAACGCCAAAGACCTGAGATCCGTGATCTTCCACTGGATGTGGGGCATGGGCATGCTGAAGGGCCATGACGAACGCGACATGGTCGCGACGCTCGAATATCAGGGCAAGGGCACGATTCAGGTCGACGGGCAGCCGTGCACGCTCACGAAATATCGTGAGAGCACCAACTTCCAGACCTTCAGTCAGCGCACTCAGTACACCTGCACGCGGGCGAACGGACAAACGGCCTCGAACATCGAGGTGGTCAGCGGGCTGTACGCCTGGAACGAAGACACGCGAGGTGCGGAGATCGGTCCGACCAAGGGGAAGGCCACGCCCATGCCCTCGGCCGTGCAGGAGCGGCTCGTCCGCATCTGGGCCAGTCCCCAGGGTGCGGCCAAGTCCGCACTGGCCGGAACCACCGAAACATTCTGGTTGGGGGCCAACCCGGGCACGCTGTTCGCCGACGGTCTCGCGAAGGTGGGCCAGACGTCCCTCGCCTGGGAGGGCGCAAAGCCGGTCCTGACGTTCCCGCTTCCGGCCATTCCGGGGGCGACTGCGACAGCCACTCTCGATGCGAAATACATGACGGAGAAAGTCGTCGTCACCCAGGGCTCGACGACGACGGAATTCACCTACTCCAACTATCAGGACTGGAACAGCAAGCTGAACAAGATCGGTGTGCTGTACGCCGGCAAGCTGGTCGAGCGCCGCGGCAACACGGTCGTCCGCGACCTGACGACGGACGTGACGGAAACGGGCAATGTGTATGTGGTGGCGCCCGTGCCGGCGAGCGTGAAGGCGGCGATCAAGCCCACCGGGCAGCTCCCGAAAGGCGTGTTTGCCAGGAGCGAACCTCCCGTGGACAAGTCGATACCCACGCCCCGGCTGGGCGCGCATCCCGACCTGACGGGCAACTATCAATTCAGCGACTGGATTGGCAACTACATGACGGGCGGCGGGCGCCGCTGCGGTCCGACGCAGGGTCCCAACTGCAGCCGGCAAACCAATCAGACGGAAGATTTCGAGCTCTACTCACCCTCGCGGTTCGGGAACCTGAATCGTCCCATGTACAAGCCGGAGCACTGGGACAAGGTTCAGGAACTGGACATGTGGACGAACAAGTTCGACCCGGTGATGACCTGCCAGCCGCTGGGCATCCCGCGGCAGGGCCCGCCCCGGCGCATTTTCCAGTCAGACAAGGACATCACGTTCCTGTATTCGGGCGGTGATGCCGGCGGCGGCTATCCCGAATTTCGTGTGATCCCGACCGATGGCCGCCAGCACGGCCCCAACGCGAAGTTCGAACTGATGTATCTGGGGGATACCGTCGGACACTGGGAGGGGGACACACTGGTGCTCGACGCCATCGGGTTCATCGATACGACGTGGCTGGGCCGCGGCGGCTTCTTCCACTCCGAAAAGATGCACGTCGTGGAGAAATTCACGCGTCAGGGCAACGTGCTCTTGTATGACGTCACGGTCGAAGACCCTGAAGTGCTGGTGGAGCCGTACGTGTACCCGACACGAGTGGTACGGCCCAGCGCGAATCCCAACGCCGGCCTGCTGCGAGAGCGGGGCAACTGTGAGACGAGTTTCGAGACCGAAGCGGCCGCCACGCAGATTCGGCACTAGTGTCCCGAGTCAGACATTCGTTGACTAATTTTCTGGAGCGCGGCGCCCGGCTGGCAAGGCGTGAGGCGCGAGAATATCGGGAATATTTGAGTGCCGAGCAACGCCGCCAGACGGGATGCCCCGGCCGGAAAATGTCGATGAATCTCTGACTCTGGACACGAGCTACGAGATGATGTTGAGGAGGAACTTATGACGAAGTGGCTTACGACGAAGTGGACTGTGCGATGCGTCGTTCTGTGCGGGTTGGTCCTGGCCAGCGCTTCCTTGCAGGCGCATCATTCCCTCGCGGGCGTGTACGCATTGGGTAAGGAAGCGAA
Organism: Acidobacteriota bacterium; assembly: GCA_040007095.1. Classification (GTDB taxonomy): domain Bacteria; phylum Acidobacteriota; class Vicinamibacteria; order Vicinamibacterales; family CAVVIG01; genus JBDTVS01. Next base: position 39,176 of record JBDTVS010000192.1, on the reverse strand, counting down.
GGTGAGTGGGGAGTTCAAGGCATTCAGGTTCGTGAATCCCCACTCGTCGATGAAACTGGAAGTCAAGAACACGGACGGCACGGCAACCGAGTGGTCGTTCGTGGGCGGCAGTGTGACCAGCATCGCGAAGTTCGGTCTCAAAGACGGACCGAATGCGCTGCGCCCCGGTGACCCAATCACGGTCACGTGCACACCCGCCGCTGACGGCAAGAGCCCGGTTGGGCTTCTGGTCGCGATCACCTACCAGGACGGACACACAGTCCGTTTCCGCGGTGTCGATGAATAGTCGATGAAAGAAGGCGCCCGGGTGAAAACCCGGCGCCCTCAAGACCTGAGGCGATCTGCTGCGCGCCCGACACAGCTACTTGCCGTCGTCGAGAGCGTGCAGCAGGTCGTCGATAATCTCTCCGGTCGATTCCAGGCCCACTGACATCCTGATCAAACCGTCGCTGATACCGGCATTCCGGCGCTCGTCCGGACTCATGCCCGCGTGAGACGTGATGGCCGGCCGCGTCAACAGGCTCTCCGGCCCGCCCAGGCTTGGAGCGACGACCGGCACCGTCGTGCGCTCCATGAAACGATTGGCCGCCGCGGCCCCACCGCTCAGCTCAAAGCTCATCATGCCGCTGAAGCCTTCGAAGAGACGGCGAGCACGCTCGTGCCGGTCATGGCTCGGAAGGCCCGCGTAGTTCACGCGGCTGACCGCGGAGTGCTGCTCGAGCCGGTGGGCGATCTGCAGCGCGCTCTGGTTCTGGTGCCGTACCCGCACGACCAGGGTCTTCAGCCCGCGATCGAGCAGAAAGCACGCGTGCGGATCGAGCGATCCTCCGAGGTGGTTCAACCGGTGCGTGATCCGTGTGATCCAGGCAGCCGATCCGATCACGGCGCCGGCGACGATGTCGGAGTGGCCGTTGAGGTATTTCGTACAGCTGTGCAGCGACAGATCGAAGCCACGCTCCAGCGGACGGAAATTCACGGGGGTTGCGAAGGTGTTGTCGACCATCGATACCAGACCGTGCGTCTGCGCGAAGCGGACGACAGCCTCGAGGTCGGCAACCTGGAGCAGCGGGTTCGTGAGGCTCTCCACATAGATGGCGCGCGTGGTCGGGCGAAGCTGCCTCTCCCACGAGTCAGGATCGTCCGCGTCGATGAAGTCCGTGGCGATGCCGAGTGCCGTCAGTTCGCCGGTCAGAAGGTCGTGTGTGCCGCCATACACACAGTCCTGGGCCAGCAGGCGATCCCCCGGCGCCAGCACCGTCAGCAGCGTCGTCGCGATGGCCGCCATGCCGCTGGCCGTGGCAAGAGCGGCTTCGCCGTTCTCGATGGCCGCAAGCTTGGCGTGCAGCGCGATGTGGGTCGGCGTGTTGTTGAGCCTGATGTACTTCAGGTCGTGATAGCTCGTCTCGCCCGCGGACTCGAACATCGCCGACTGAAAAAGCGGCATGACCACGGCGCCTTCGATGCGCGGCGACGGCTGGCCGGCGTGCACGACTTTCGTTTCCAGATCCCTGAACCTTCGCACAGCCACGCTCCTTCTTCTTTCGACAAGGTCCACTGCTCGATTCCAGGAGGGCGATCATGTCATATGATTTCACTCACCATGCGTAGAGTCGCCACCATCGCCATTGGCATCGCCATCCTCCTGCTTGTGCCCGCTCTCCACGCGCAGCAGCTCAAGGCGCCGGCGTTCGAGTTCGATCCGAAATGGCCGACCATTCCGAACCACTGGGTGCTCGGGGAGGTGACGTCAATCTCCGTCGACAGGAAAGACCACATCTGGGTGCTGCATGTCCCGCAGTCGATCCCGCAGGCGCAGCGCGCGAACGCCGCGCCGCCGGTGCTCGAGTTCGACGCCGGGGGAAAGCTGCTGACCAGCTGGGGCGGGCCAGGCGACGGCTACGAGTGGCCCGAGCGCGAGCACGGCATCTTCGTGGATGCGAACGACTTCGTGTGGATCGGCGGGCGCGGCGGCTGGCCGCGGCCGTCGGCGCCCGGCAGCAGCGACGACATGATTGTTAAATTCACGATGGCCGGAAAATTCGTCATGCAGATCGGCCATCGCGGGCAAAGCAAGGGCAACACCGACACGGAAAACGTCCATCAGCCCACCGATACCTTCGTCGACACGTCGGCGAAAGAAATCTACGTCGCCGACGGCTACGGCAACAAGCGCGTGGTGGTGTTCGATTCGGAGAGCGGGAAGTTCAAGCGCATGTGGGGCGCCTTCGGCAACACGCCGCCCCCGACGCTGGCCCCGAATCCCGCGGTGCCGCAGCCGCAGACCACTCCCGACGGCCCGCAGGACTTCGGACTCCCGCACGCGGTGAAAGTGTCGCGCGACGGCGTCGTCTATCTCGCGGACCGGATCAACAACCGGATCCAGATGTTCACCACCGCCGGGAAGTTCCTCAAGCAGGTTCGCGTCACGAACGAAGGCAGCACCGTCGTGCCGGTGCCCGCGGGGTTCGCGTTCTCGCCCGACAAGAAGCAGCAGTTTCTCTACGTCGTCGACTCCGGGCCGATGCGCGTCGTGATTTACGATCGCGCGACGATGACGCAGATTGGCGCGATTGGCATGCGCAGCGCGAAGCCGGGCGACTTCGACATCGTCCACCACATGGCGGCGGATTCGAAGGGCAATCTCTATACCGCGGAGATCGTCACGAACCGGCGGGCGCAGCGATTCGTGCTGAAGAACGGGAAGTAGTCTGCCCAAAGTCCGCGCCCGTTGCGAGAGCTGATGTTGCGGCCTGCGATGGACTGGCTTCCAGGCGATCATGTCCGTGCTTTCGTCTCTCCGCGTTCACGCACAACTCCGCCGCTGGTTTCAGCGTCTCAGGACTGAAGGCGCCGGGGCTGGGCGCGAAGCCGTCGCCATCGGCATGGGTGCCTTCATCGGCTGCCTGCCGTTCTTCGGATTCCATCTGGCGCTCTGTTGGGTCGTCGGCCGGCTGCTCAATTTGAATCGCTTGAAGTTGTACCTGGCGGCCAACATCTCGAATCCGTTGGTGGCGCCGACGTTGGTCTTCGCCGAAGTCCAGCTCGGCGCCTGGCTGCGCCGCGGCGCATGGCACACGCTGACGATTGAAACGGCCACGACGACGGGACTCACGGTCTTCGGCCTTGACGCGCTGGCGGGCAGCCTCGTCATCGGCGGGGTCATCGGCACGGGCATGGCGGCGGCCACCTATGCCATGTCGCGCGATTCGGCCGATGACGAATTCCTGAACCTGGTGCGCGAAACCTCAGACCGGTACATCAAATCGAGCGTGACAGCGTGGGAATTCGCCAAAGGCAAGCTGCGGGCCGATCCGGTCTACCGGGCGATTGTCTGCGACGGGCTTCTGCCGTCGGGAGGAACGCTCATCGACGTTGGCTGCGGTCAGGGCCTCACGCTGGCGCTGGTGGCCCACTCGGGGCAACGCGTTCGTACGGGGACCTGGCCCCGCACCTGGAGCCCGCCGCCGCATTTCGATCGGATGATCGGAATCGAGTTGCGCCCGCGAGTCGCCGAGGTGGCGCGGCGCGCCCTCGGCGCCGACGCGCAGATCCTCGAGGGCGACATACGCGGCTTGACCCTGCCACCCTGCCGGGTCGCGCTGTTCTTCGACGTGCTTCACATGATGCCCGCCCGCGAGCAGGAGGCGCTGATTGCCGCGACCGCCGCCGTGCTCGAACCGGGTGGCGTGATGCTGGTGCGTGAGGCGAACTCGGCCGCGGGATGGCGCCATCTGGCGGTGCGGCTTGCCAATCGCCTGAAGGCGATCGCGACGGGATCGTGGCGCCAGCGTTTCTTTTTTCGCACCTCCGATCAGTGGATCGCCTGCTGTGTCAGCCAAGGCCTCTCCGCCGAGATCCGGCCGATGAGCGTGGGCGCGTTCTCAAATGTGCTGCTGCGCGTCACCAAGCCGGTGGGCGCGCTTTAGAGCGTTTTCGACTTGTGCAAACGAAAAAATGCTAGCGCGAGAGGCGCGCAATGGCGGCCACCGCATAGTTGACCATTCGATAGCTCGATCCCTCGGCCCGCAGCCTCGGCAGCAAGGTCTTGAATTCGCTCGCCGCCGCGGCTCGATTGTCCGAAAACTCCGCCAGACTGGCGTGAACGAAGGCTTGCCGGATATCGGTCGGGGCGCCGGGAGACAGCCACAGATACGTCTCCCAGTTGTCGTCATGGGGAGCCGCGGCCAGTACTTCGCGAAATTCGTCCACTTCGCCAAGCGATACGTCGTAGAGATACCGTGCCCGGCTCTTGATTCCCGGCTCGACGGATTCATTGCTCTTGCGCATCTCACTCAACGCCCTGGCGAATTCCGCGTGCATGCCGGGGGCGTCGTTGTACAAGAGCCCGCCGAGTTGCATGCTGCGCACGAACGGCCGCTGTGTGCCGGTGGTCAGAGCCACTTGGAAATGACGCATCGCCGCGGCGCTGTCGCCATGCGTCTGGAGGAGCCAGTTCCCCATCATGGCGTTGGCAAAGACGTTCGACGAATCAATCACCAGCGATTGGCTGAAGACCCGCTCGGCGCCACCAAATTCCTTGAACGCGATCTTTTCGTTGAGCCAGTGAGCCCAGCCCAGATGAGCGAGGATATCGGCGGCACGCGCGTCCCGGCCGCTGGTGCGCGCCAGTCCGGCCTCGAGCACCGTCTTCAGGCGAGCCAGCACCGGCGCCGCGAGATCTTCGGCTTTCTGGCCTTCGCCGACGAGGACATGGAAGTTTTCCAGCCACAGCATCGCGGCGTCTACCTGGCCGTCGAGCGCAGCGCCGTTGGCGTACTCGAGGCCGAGGACCTGTTGATAGGAATCGAAGGCGGACTGGTATTCAGTCTGGCTGCTCTGCGTGGCGGCGGTTTTGAGGAGCGCGGCGACGCGCGCCTGGCGTTCTCGAGACGCGCGCCAGGGACCGATGCCCGCGTTGGCGGCGAGAACAAGCGCGATGACCACCAGGACCGCCGCCGCAGACCAGAGCAGAGACCTGGGAAATGCGCGCGCTCGGGTCAGCTTGAGTGACGTGGCAAGGCGGTGGCAATCCTCTTTGAAACTGCCGTCGTGAAGCTCCACCGCCTGATGGAGCGACAGATCGGCCAGCGCGGCGGGCAGCGCGGCAAGAGCGGCCGCGGTGGCGCCACCGACGAATACCGGCACCACGTCGGCTTTGCGAGCAAGAGCGGCGGAGATCTCGTGGACCACATAGTCCTGCTCGCGCTTCGCCGCGCGCTGCTGCAGGATCTCGAACCAGCGCGGACCTATGACCACCAACACCGTGGAGCACTGCGCGAGTGTTTGATCGATGGCCTCGGAAAAGTTCTGACCTGGCCGGATGTCCTCGACGTCCATGAAGACGCGGTGGACGCCGATCAGGGCGCCAAGGTGATCGGCAATGCGGCCGGCATAGGCGGCCGCATCGTCGCGCCGATAATTGATGAAGATGTTGTCCGTGGCGGTGGCCCTTGTGAGGAGATTCTAGACCAGCCGTGGTGTTCTTCGATCATCTGGCGGCCATGCGTCCAGACCAGGCCTCGCTTGCTGTTTGGGCCACAAGGCGGTTGCCGGTCCCGGTGTACTGACCGAACCGTCGAGACGGAAACAGAGAGAGCGATTTCCTTTGTGCCTGGAACCTTCATCGTGTTCGAGGTCGTGAACGCCATTCGCTCGATGCGCCCCAGCCAAGAGGCCGAGCTCGAAGGTCTGGACATGCCCGAGTTCGGCATGCTCGCGTATCCCGAAGACGAAGGGATCCCTGCCATGTGACTGACCTCTTGGGGAGCCTTGCTACGAGGCGACGATACATCTCAAAACCTCTACACTTTACTTATCAATACTTGCTTGTTTGACAACACACTGAATCAGATACGTAAGAATTCTGTTTCAGGAGAGTAAGTATTCATCGGCTGCTTGCGAGTCACTTTCACGGGCAAACGACTGCGGTCATTGATGATCGCGTGCGATCGCACGCTCGGCGGTTTCTTCTGAAGAAAAGTTCATCAACTCTTAAGAATCGATGCTCCATCACGCGACATATTCTGACCGCGTTGCACTCAGCGTGTGTCATTCGGTCTTCCTCGCGTGCGAGCGCTCGTCGATTGTTTGTGGCGTGCGCCATTCACGTCGCCCGACCCGTTGGTTAGTCATCAGGAGCACATCTACATGTCGGGACTCTGTTGGTTCCATCGGCTCGTCAAGGCGCTCGGCGGCGGCGCCGCCCCGCGAGCGCGTGTGACGCATCTCCGCAATGGCGCCCGGTGGCTCGGCTCGTCAGCGATTGTCGCGATCGCGTGCATCGGATGGTCAACGACCAGCTACGCGCAGGCCGGCGGCAGCTTGAGCGGCACGGTCAAGGACGCGAGCGCCGCCGTGATTCCAGGCGCCACCGTCACGCTTACGAACACGACGCTCGGCAACCAAACCACCGTGGTGACAGACGGACAGGGCGTGTACTCGTTTCCGAACGTCCCGGTGGGGCGCTACGACCTGACCGTCACGCTCGATGGCTTCAAGCCGTTGAAGCGCACAGGGGTGGCAGTGGATATCAACAGCCGACTGCAGATCGACGCGACCCTCGAAGTGGGCGGGCAGAGCGAGACGGTCACCGTCACGGCCACCTCCGTGCACGTCGAAACCACCTCGACGCAGATCGGCGAGGTCGTGGCGGCCGCGACGATGACGACCCTGTCGCTCAACGGCCGGAGCTTCACGGACCTGCTCGCCATCCAACCGGGCGTGATTCCGGTCACGACCATGCAGTCCGACTCGATCATCATGGCGGGCGTGACCGGCGCCGTGGCGCCGTCGGGGCAGCTCAATCCCGGCAATCTGTCGATCAGCGGCCAGCGCGAGTCGGCCAATAGCTTCCTCGTCAACGGCAGCGACGTTCAGGAGCGCATGAACGGCGGCACGTCCGTGGTGCCCAACCTCGACTCGGTCGATCAGTTTCGCGTCCTCACCAGCAATTTCGATCCGCAGTACGGCAACTACAACGGCGGCATCGTCAGCGTGATCACCAAGTCGGGCAGCGATGTGTTTCACGGGAGCGCGTTCGACTTCGTCCGCAACACGGCGCTCGACAAGAAGAACTACTTCTCGCCGGAACGCGCGGAGTTCAAACAGCAGCAGCCGGGGGGAACGGTTGGCGGGCCGGTGAAGAAGGGCAAGGTATTCTTCTTCGCCGACTATCAGGGCACGCGCACGACCCAAGGCATCGAGACAGGCCTCATCCCCGTGCCGACGCTGGCCGAGCGGGCCGGTAATTTCTCGCTCGACCCGAGCGCGCTCAATGGCACGGTCAACGGCCCCTACTTCGCGAGTTTGCTGTCGCAGCGCCTGGGCTACCCCGTGTCGGCCGGAGAGCCGTACTACGTGCCCGGCTGCACGAGCTCGGCCGCCTGCGTGCTGCCGAACGCGATGATTCCCACGCGGGCGTGGTCGGCGCCGGCGCAGAAGCTGCTCCAATACATCCCGACGCCCAATACGGGCGCCGGCGCCTTTTCCACCGGCGCGTTCCCGCAGACCGTGCGTGACGACAAGGGGTCGATCCGCATCGACGGGAACAGCCGGCTCGGACTGCTGTCTGCGTACTACTTTGTCGACGACTACCGGCTGGACAACCCCTATCCTGGCGCGCAGGGCGGCGCGAACGTGCCGGGGTTCGACGCCTTGACCATCGGGCGCGCGCAGCTCCTGGCGGTCGGCAGCAACAACGTGCTCGGTTCCGGCCTGGTCAACGAGTTCCACTTCAGCTACATGCGGAACATCAACGACATCGGCGCGCCGAAGGGCGGCCTCGGCGTCCCGATTGCGTCGCAGGGCTTCGTCACCGGCCCCGGCACGCCAGGCATCGTCGTCCAGGCGCCGCAGTTTGAAGGCGTCGAGAACGTGGCGTTCGAGAAGTTCGTGTTCGGCGTGACGACCACCAACGTGAATCAGGCGAACAACACCTACCACTTCAGCGACAACGTGTCGAAGGTCGTGGGAACGCATACCTTCCGCGGCGGCGGAGAGATCCAGTACGCGCAGGTCGACATCGATCCCAACGCGCAGTTCAACGGGACGTTCTCGTTTCAAGGCACGGAGACCGGCTCGGATTTCGCGGACTTCCTGCTCGGCGCACCGAGCGGCTACATCCAGGCGGCCGGCACGCCGTTCTTCATCCGCAACAGGTACGCCGGCGCGTTCGGACAGGACAGCTGGCGCGTCCGGCCGAACGTCACGCTGAATTACGGCCTGCGGTATGACTTCATGGAGCCGTGGTACGACAAGTACAATCAGATCCAGACCTTCATCCCAGGGCGGCAGTCGGTGGTCTATCCGACCGGACCCGCTGGATTCGTCTACCCGGGGGACGATGGGATTCCGCGGACGTTGTCACCGGCGCGCCACAAGTTTTCGCCGCGCGTGGGCATCGCCTACGTCCCGTCGTTCTCGGACGGCGTGCTGAAAACGTTGTTCGGCAGCGACGGACAGAGCAGCATCCGCTCGAGTTTCGGGATCTTCTACACCGCGATTCCCGGACTCTCGGCGGGCATCATGTACAGCATCCCGCCGTACGGCGAGAACTACCTGAGCCCGGCGCCGCCGCTGTTCGACACACCGTTCATCACCGCGGCCGACGGCACGATCAACGGTCAGCCGTTCCCGCACACGCCGGCGCCGCTCGACGCTTCGCCCAGCAAGCCGGGCACGTCTGTCGACTGGTCGCGGCTGCTCCCGATCAACGGCGACCCGTACTACTACCACGACAACGACGTACCGTTCACGCGCAACTACATGCTCTCGATTGACCGGCAGCTGGGCATGGGACTGGTGATGACCCTGAGTTATGTCGGCAGCCAGGGGCGCAACATCCTCGTCGTCCAACCCACCAACCCGGGCGACCCTGCGCTCTGCCTGAGTGTGAGCCAGGAGAGCCAGGTCGCGCCGGGCAGCGCGACGTGTGGACCCTTCTCTGAAAACGGCGTCTTCACCAGGGCCGATGGCACGGTGATCAACGGCACACGACCGTTTGCGCCGAATTTCGGCAGCATCACGGCGCAGCGCACCATCGGGCGCTCGCTGTACAACGCCTTCGAGGCGGACCTGCGCTACACCGGTCCGCATGCCGGATTCCTGCTCGGCTACACGCTGGCCAAGTCGATGGACACGTCGTCGTTCATCGGAGAACAGATCAACCCGTTCGATCCGGAGGCCACCTGGGCCCCGTCGGCGTTCGACGTGCGGCACAATTTCATCGCGAGCTATAACGTCGACCTGCCGTTCGAGCGCGTGTTCCACAGGCAGAATGGCTGGACGACGGGGTGGGCCATTGCCGGGATCACGCGACTCAGCAGCGGATTCCCGGTCACGCTCTACAACGACACCGACTCGTCGCTGCTCGGCACTTTTGGGAACGGAGTCAACAACCATGGGCTCGATACGCCGGACTACACTCCTGGCTGCGACCTGAAGATCAATCATGATCCCGCCAAGGGCGACGCGTTCAATACCGCGTGCTTCTCGATTCCACCGGATGGCCAGCTGGGCAATGCCCCGCGTCGATTCTTCTACGGACCGGGCATCATCAACACCGACCTGACGCTGCTGAAGCGCGTGGCGTTGGGGAAGGGACAGGCCGTGCAGTTCCGTCTGGAAATGTTCAACGTGTTCAATACGGCGCAGTTCTACGGCGCCGGCTCCGTGGACGGCAACGTCAGCAGTTCGACGTTCGGCCAGATCGTGCGCGCCGCGCCGCCCCGCCTGGTGCAGCTCGCCCTGAAATACTCGTTCTGAGCCGGAGGTCTGGCCCCGGCTTCGACCCCGCCTATAATCGTTCGACCTGATCACGGCTTTCTGATCCGGCCAGAAGGCGCGAGCAGTTTTCGTTGTGAGGGACCAACGGGCTGCCGTGAGACTCTGGCGAGGAGATCTGAATGAAGATACTGGTTCGAATGATAGTCGCGCTCGCGATAGCCGCCGCAACATCCGTTTCGATGGGCGCACAGTGGCCCTCGTCCCCGACGCCTGGAGTTCCGCGAACCCCGGACGGCAAACCCATTCTCGACGGCCCGACGCCGCGCACAGCTGATGGCAAGGTGGATTTCTCGGGCATCTGGGAGCTCAGGCCCGCTGGCGGGCGGGGTCGTGGCGCAGGACCCGGCGCTGGCGCCGCCCCTGCGGCTCCCGCTCCCGCCCCGGACGCGCTTCCCGTGTCCCAATTCTTCGAGGTGGCCGGCCGAGGATACGCGCTGCCGCTGCAGCCCTGGGCTGCCGAATTGAAGAAGAAGCGAATGGCCGACAACAGCAAGGACAACCCGGATGTCTGGTGCCTTCCGATCGGCCTCATGCAGTACCACAATCACCCGCAGCCCCGGCAGATCGTCCAGACCAAGAATCTGGCGCTGATTACCTACGAATCGAACTACGGTCTTCGCTATATTTATCTGGATGGGCGCCCCGCCCCGAACAACGATCCGGTGCCGTGGTGGTTCGGATACTCGCGGGGCTGGTTCGAGGGCGATACGCTGGTCGTCGAGACCACGAATTTTCGCGGCGACGAGAAGGCCGGCTGGCTGGACGTCAACGGCAGCCCTTACACTGAATCACTCAAGATGACCGAGCGGTTCCGCCGTCCGAATTTCGGCACACTCGAGATTGACATCACGATCGACGATCCCAAGGCGTACACGAAGCCCTTCACGGTGCGCGTGAACCACCGCCTCATGGTGGACCAGGAGATGATCGAATTCATCTGCAACGAGAACGAGCGATCGACCCACCACATCAAGTAGCCCACAGCCCGCGTCGAAACATCCTCGAAACAATAGCGCTCCGGGCAGAGTGCAGACGATTGCCACCTGCCCGGGGCGGACGCCGGACAGATCGCGGCCGAACGTGCCTTTGGTCCTGCTCACGGGTTTCTCCCGGCCGCCCCGCTCACCGCCGGCGATGACAGACGCCGATAGGAGAAGAACCGATCGCCCACCGGTTTCGACGGGCGTCCATTGTTCGAGGCCGCGGCGAGCTCCATCGGAACGTCCGTGTGCCCGAGCATCTCCATCGGGATGGACGGAAGCGGCTGGACGACCTGATTGCTCAGGAACAGTCCGCCAGGCCGCAACATCGTCCCGACGTTGCTGAGGGCCAGCGACTGCTCGAAGACATCGTAGTAGACGAGCACGTTGGTGGCGATAATCAAGTCGAACAGATCGCCCGATGCCAACGGGTCCAGCCGCTGGACGACGATGTTGAGGTCATCGGGCACGATGGCCTTCACGATGTCGGCACGGACGTGCACGGTGCGCATTTTCACAGGCACCGTGTCGGGTGGCGCCGCGGCCGGTGGGATCGCCGTCCCGATCCGGTCTCCGAGATTCGCCCAATACGAGACCAGATATGGGCTCCATCGGAACAGATCCGTCCGTTGGGGCAAGTTCAGCAGGTAGGCGCCGCCCACGTCGGCCCGCTGTCGCGCCCCCTCCAGGTGCTGGTTGACCCTCGGACTGACATCGAACGTCGTCACGCGAATCTGGCCCGGCGATGCAAGACCGAGCCTGATCAGCGAATCGATAACGGCGAATGGCTGAATCGTCTGCACCGGGTAGAAGTCGTATCCCTGGCGCTTGTCGGCGAAGTCAAGGCCCGGCCCGACAATCGCAACGCGATGGACACTGCCCGCGGCCACCAGTGAGTTGGCCATCAGGACGGCGAGCGTCTGCTCGATGCCGAACCCCGGAAAGATGGACGTATCGGATGACAATCCCCGGTCGCGGAAGAGCGTCGCCCGATCGGCATCGCTGCTGGCGGGGCCGTCCACCAGGTCGGCGTGCCGGCCGTATTCGGCCACGACCCGCGCGATGCCTTTTTCCAGCCAGTCCCGGAGCCGCCGCTCTGCGTCCGGCGCGGCCAGATCGATGGGCTGTCGCCTGGCGACCACGCGCGCGAAGTCGAGCCGCTCGTTGGTCCCGGGCGTGGCCAGGCCCTGAATCAGGTCCCGGATGCGCAACCGCACGATGTCCGGCATCGCCCGGCCGTCGGCCGTGTCGGCGATATCGCGTTCGGTCAGCGGTCGCTGGTTCGTGAACGTCGTGCCGAACAGCGTGAGGTTGAATATCGAGTCCTCGTCCCCCAGGGCGAGGCGCGCCCGGATGTCCCGGTCCCGGCCGGCGACCCAGTCCGGCCAGGCGGACTCACGCGCCGCAGGCGTTTTCGACCGCAAGTCGGCCGGAATGCGATCCCGTGGCAGCGCGTCGACAATCGATCTCACGGCGACGTACGGGAGGTTCGATCGACGCGCTCCGGTGAGTGGCAGGGCCTGGGTGGTGAAGACGGTGGGAGCGGCCGAGAGGCAGAGCAGCAACGCCGAGACGCCCACTCGGAAGACCGCCGTCAGGCCGGCGCAAGGGGCACCCATCTCGCTTGGCTGGGCCAGTCTAGCCGCAAGCCGAGCTCGCGTCGAGGCGGAACCGTTGCGCCTTCGGACGCGAGCAGCCGCCGGGACTCGACGGCCCGGCGGCGCCGTGGAAGGTGACCGGCTCAGTCTTGATGCCGGTCCTCCAGACTCGTGGCGCGGGTTCGCGATCTCTCAACTAGAAGTTGAACTGACCGGTGACCTTGATCCACCGGGCAGCGATGAAGGAGGTCGGCCGCAGCCACGTCGTCCCGTAGGTGGAGTTGTACGTCAGGGTGACACTCGAATTTGTCACGTTGTAGATGTCGACGCCGACAATGGCGTTCGTCCTGCGGAACCGCACGACCTTCGCGACCCGCAGATCCAGCTCGTTGACCCGATCGCCGTACACCTGGCCCGGATTCAGCAGGTTGACCGTCACGTTGGCGGCGCCGCCGGAGAGCGGACGCCCGAGAGACGGTTGGATCACCGCATTCGGCACGACCCAGTTGGCCACGAGCTCCGGCCCCGGACGGCTCTGCCAGGTCCCCGCCACCTGGACGTCGATCCGCGGGATCGTGTAGGACGCCAGGCCCCGAAGATCCGTCTGGAACGGATACCTCACGGCGCAGTTCCGCCGGCTCGGATCGTCGATGATCAGGTTGCAGCTGTCCACCACCCGGCGCCCCGTGCTCGTCCCGCCCTGCATGGTGATCCCGTTGGCCGTCCGTGCGTTGATATTCATGTCCACGCCGTGCCAGTAGTTCGTAGAGTCGCCGAAGTTGCGGGCCAGCGTGACGAAGTTGTCCGTCTTTCCGAAGGCCGCGTTCGAGATGTTCGTCAGGTCGCTGATCACGTAGTTGCCGCCGCCCGGCAGCCGCGGGTCGGACGGGGCCGTGATGCTGAACCGATCGTAGTCGGCGGGCGTCACCGCCCGGTTGTCGGTGACTGTGAAGTCCCCTCCGGCTGCTGATCCAGGCGAGGTCGCCGGCGGGAACCACCGGTGGTTGTAACCCACCTCCACCGAGACACGCGGGAACACCTGCTGCTGTACCGAGACGTTGATCTGGTAGTTGCGGGGGCGAATCCCCCAGCCGCCGAGGATGCTGGGGTCAAAGGTGCTCGAGGGCGTCTGGACCTGGCCGAAGTTCACGTTCGACATCGTCCCGCACTCGCCGTTGGTCTGCGGGTTCTGGAAGTCGCATTGCGGGACGAAGTCGCTGTTGCGATCGGTCCACGACCGGGTCACCGTAGGCGGGCTCCCGCCGCTGATTAGCGCGCGCATCGGGTTGGCGTCGATGTAGATGCCGTCCCACTGCACGGTGTCGATGTACTTGCCACCGCTCCCCTTCACCGACGTCTTCCCGTTGCCGAACACGTCCCACGCCAACCCACCCCGCAGGCTGAGGTCCCTGTAGCCCGTTACCAATTCCTGCGCCGGAAACACAATCGGCACCGGGAAGAACCGCGACGGCCCCTCCTGCTGCTGCGGCACGCTGCTGCTCCCATAGTCGAACCGCAGCCCACCCTGGAACGTGAGCCGCTTCACCGTCCACTGGTCCTGGCCGTAGATCGCGCCGCCTCGCACGGTGGCGTCCTCGCTGTGGCCGCTGGCGAACATCGTGATCTGGTTCGGCACCCGGTTGAGGACGCGGTACCGCAGGTTCAGGTCGTTGGTGGACCACGTGCGGATCGCGTGGTTCATATAGTGGTCGACGCCGACCTTCATGTTGTGCGACCCGGTGACATACGTCATGTGCGCGCGCACGCGCGGCGTGAAGGAAACAGTGGGGCGCCACTCGTGCGACCCGAACGTGACCGGCCCGGTCTGCTCCTGGATAAAGGGGATACTCTTGTTGTTCCCCGGCTTCTCCCGGCTGTAGAGGGCGTTCAAGCCCGAGAACGCCGCCTCGAACAGCACGCGATTCGACACCGGCGCCGTCCACTGCGCCTGATAGACCCGGATCGCCGGCACCTTGGTCCCTTCACTCGCCTCGGGCGACACCGTCGGGCTGCCCCCGCCCGTCTGCCCGCGACTCTGCTGCTGCTCGTTCCAGAAGGCCGTCACCTTGTTGCGCGGCGTCGCCTGCCACGTCAGCCGCAGCGATTCGTCCAGCCACTTCTGGTCATTGAGCACGGGCCGGCTCAGATCCGGATCGTAGTACCAGAAGGCCGGGTTGGGATTGCCCGCGTTCTTGTTGTAGAACGTGTCCGAGATGGACAGGAAGCTGCCCGTGCTGCGGAAGGTCCCGAAGAACCACAGCCGATCCCGCTTGATCGGGCCCCCCATTCCAAAGTTCGCGTCCCAGATCTTATCCAGCTCTGAGGGAGACCGTAAGCCGGCATCCTTCAACGCCTGAGTGAAGTTGTCGCTCTGCATCCCGGCGCGCGCACCCATGAGAAAGAGATTGCCCGCGAAGGTGTTCCCTCCCGTGCGCGGGACGATGTTGAATACCGCTCCGCCGTTTTCGGCGTCGGCAAGCCCCCCGGTCGTGCTCACCGTGACCTCGGCCGCATTGCCCGTATCGAGGGCCATGAGCGAGACGCCGCCAGTGGAGCCGCCGGTAGTCATCCCGTCGATGCGCAGCCGGCCTTCGAAGCTGCTCCCGCCATGGCCCGTAAAGTACGGCGGCACGGGCCCTTGAATCCCGCCCACATTCTGCGCGGTGGTGGCCAACTGGATCCCGGGCACGAGCGCGGCCAGGTTCTCGAAGGAGCGGTTGGCCGGAATCGCGGCTATCACGTCGCTGTTGATGACCTGCTGGCGCTGCGCGCTCGACACGTCCACGACGGGGGTCTCCGCCGTCACCGTGATCGTCTCCTCGAGTGCGCCGACCTGGAGGCTCACGTCAGCCGTCGCCACGAACGATCCGGCCAGGGCCAGTCCTTCCCGCCGTACCGTGCGGAAGCCGGTGAGCGTGAACGTCATCGTGTACATGCCGGGCGGCAGGCCCGCGATCCGGTACCGCCCGGTGCCGTCCGTGATGCCACCGCGCACTTTCTCGATGAGCGCGTCGCTCGATGCCTCGACCGTCACGCCCGGCAGCACGGCGCCAGACGTGTCACGAACGATGCCGGTAATGGAGGCCTGCGTGGCCCCTTGCCCGTTGACGTTCGCGGGCAGAGCAAGCAGCCCCGCCAGCAAGCATCCCGTCACGAACCGGGTACACCTCACTCGCATTGGTCCACCCCACTTCTTTTTCTTTGTTGTACTGGCAGGGGTCTCAGGCGCGGCGCAATCACCAGAAGAATCGGAGTCGGCGAGAACAACCGCTCGTCTCGATGGCCCTACCATAGACGCCACCGACTCGACGGTCAAGCTGAAATTTATACAATCTTGATGACCGCAGGCGGCATCCTTGTCTTCGTTCCCCGGGAGGATGCGAGAGGCGGCGGCGAAGGCAGACGTGGGGACGACAGTCGCCCTCCGTGGTGCGCGCGGAGAAGCCCCGAACGAATTCCTCGGCACCGCTCACTCGCCCGCACGAGCATCAAGGCTGCCCTGCTAGATTGTGTGCTACCCTCCGCGATGCCACAGCGCAGAATGAGGCTCAGACTTGTCTGAACGATGCCGCCGCGCGCGGGTGACCGCCATGGCAGCCCTCTGTACGACACTCCTGCTGCCACATCGCCTCGTGCCGCTGAGCGCCGCCGCGCCGCAGGCCGCGGGAGTCCCGTCCGACGGCCTGGAAATCCTGGAGGTTCGGCCCTCGTTCTTCGTCATCGCCGGCGCCGGGGCAAACGTCGGCGTGCAGGTGGGCGACGACGGCATCGTGGTGGTGGACGCCGGATCGGCGGCCAGCGCCCCGGCCGTGTTGGCCGCGATCAAACGCATCTCGTCGAAGCCCATTCGTTACGTGATCGACACCGGACCAGACGCCGATCATGTGGGCGGCAACGAAGCGCTCGCGAAGGCCGGAGAAAAACTCTTTGCCGGCGGCATCGGCGGCGGCGCACCAAACGCCGCAGATGCAGTGGCTCCGATTCTCTCGGCCGAAGGCGTGCTGCGGCACATGGCCAAGTCCCCGGCGGGCGGCTGGCCCACCGAGGTGTTTCACTATTCGCGAAAGTCCATGTACCTGAACGGTGAGGCGATCGAGGTGCTGCACCAGCCGGCCGCGCACACCGACAGCGACGTGCTCGCGTTCTTCAGACGCTCCGATGTCGTCGTCGCTGGCGACGTGCTCGACACACGACAGTTTCCGGTCATCGACGTCGAACGCGGCGGCAGCATCCAGGGCGAGATTGCGGCGCTCAATCGCCTCGTCGATTTGGCCGTCCCCTCGGTGCCTGTCGTGACTCGCGAGGCCGGCACCATCGTCGTCCCCGGGCACGGCCGCCTCTGCGATCAATACGACGTCGTCGAGTACCGGGACATGGTGACAATCATCCGCGATCGGGTCCGCGATCTGATCAAAGCAGGACGATCGCTCACCGAGGTCAAGGCTGCCCAGCCGGCGAAGGGATACGTCGGACGCTACGGCAACCAGGGCGGCGCATGGACGACGGACCGTTTTGTGGAGGCGATCTACCGGAGCCTCGCCAAGGAGAAGCCGTGAGAGCGCGGTCGCCCGCAGTTCTCGCACTCGTTCTGCTGACCTTCAGCGGATCGGTGGCCGTGTGGGCGCAACAGCGGGGCGGCGGTCCAGCGAGGCCGGCGCGAGAGGCGGCGCCGATCGACCTCACGGGCTACTGGGTCTCGTACGTGACCGAGAACTGGCGCTACCGGATGGTGACGCCCGCCAAAGGCGAGTATCGCCGCATTCCGGTTTCGCCGGCCGCTCTAACGTTCATCAACAACTGGGATCCGGCCGCGGACGATCGCGCGGGCAACCAGTGCAAGTCCTATGGCGCGGGCACGATCATGAGTGTGCCTGGTCGCCTTCACATCGCCTGGCAGGATGCCGACACGCTGCGCATCGACACCGACGCGGGCACGCAGACGCGCCTGTTCCATTTCTCGGTCCGGGCGGCCGCATCGGCGCCGAGTTGGCAGGGCGAGTCGAGCGCGACGTGGGAACGCGCCAACGGACCCGACGGCGGCGGCAGCCTGCGCGTCGTCACGTCGAACGTGCGCGCCGGCTACTTGCGGAAGAACGGCGTACCTTACAGCGAGCGTGCGACGGTCACGGAGAACTTCGATATCGCACCGCTCGCCGACGACGGCCGGCTGCTGCTCGTCACCACCACCGTCGACGACCCTGTGTACCTCACGGGACCGTATATCGTGAGCCCGCACTTCAAGAAAGAGCCGGACGGCTCGAAGTGGGATCCGACACCATGCTCATCAACCTGGTAAATTCTCGCGCCTCGCGTCTTGCCACGCGGGCGCCGCGCTTCGGGAGATTCATCGCCGAATCTCTAATTCGAAACAGCTGCCGCACGGCCGTCGCCGTCGTGCTCGTGCTCCTCACCGCTGGCAGAGCGTCGGCACAGTTCGACATGCTCGGATCGTGGGCGCCCCTCGGCAGCGAAGACGTGCAGAACGACTCGGTGCCCGTGGACTACCTCGGGCTCGCGCTGACCGACGAGGCCCGCATCCGGGCGCTCTCCTACGACGAATCGCAGAAATCGATGGTCGAACGCCAGTGCGCCGGCTGGGGTGCGTCCTACATGGTGCTCGGTCCTTTTGGTCTGCGGGTGACGAGCCAGACCGATCCCGTGACGAACCGCGTCGTGTCGATCACGATCGCCGCGTGGGAGGACTGGAACGAGATGGTCATCTGGATGGACGGCCGTCCACGGCCATCGGAGAACGCGCTCCACACGCAGGCCGGCTTCACGGTCGGCCGCTGGGAAGGCGGCGCGCTCGCCGCGCGGACGACCCACGTGAAGGCGGGCTTCATCCGCAAGACCGGTGTGCCGTTGACCGACCGGGCCACGATCGACTGGCGCTTCTTCCGCCACGGCGACATCATGACGGTCCTGATGGTGGCCACCGATCCGGTCTACCTCGTGGAGCCCGAGATCGTCTCCAAGGGCTTTCGGCTGTCGCGAACGCCGCTCGACTACCGCGCGGGTTGCGTGACGGGCTATGAAGGACGGGAACCCGGCGACAGCGTGCCCCACTATCCGCCGGATCAGAATCCGTTCGTGGACGAGTTCGTGAAGCTCTACCACCTCCCGCGCGAGGCGGTCCTCGGCTATCTCGAGACGCTCTACCCGGAATATCGGAAGAAGATCAAGGACACCTACGTCCCACCGCCGCCGTGCACCGACTCCTGCGGCCAAGCAGGCAACTTCGTCGTCCGTCGGTGAGCTGAGTCGGGCGGCTTCGGCATGACGGGCGCCAAGACCATGGCCGAACACGGCGTGAAGCTCGTTTAGTCATCTGGGCGTCAGCCGCTCAATCGAACCGAGACATAACCCACGTTTCGGTACCGGCCGTGAAGTCGAATGTGCTCGTCGAGTTCGAGGCGGGCGAAGAGCGGGCTGGCAGGTGCGCGAGATCGCCGGCGGACAGCTCTGTTCTCCGTCTCTGACCGGCAAAGCCTCACTGGCGCGCTCAGAGATTAGGTCCGGTGTGTTCAACGCATCGCGATTGCGGCCCGTCTGACGGCGTCGGCCAGAGCCGCCGCGTACCGAGTACTGATCGCCTCGAAGATCCGGTCGGCCAGCTCGGCGTGGTAGACATGGCTGGTCAGGCTTCGATCCTGGAGCATCTCGAGCCAGAGCTGTTCGTCTTGCAGCAGGCCCAACTTGTAACCGGCGATCAGGGCACGCTTGGGTGACTCGCCGTCGAGGCCCTCCCGCTCGGCGATGAGCTTCAGGAGCTTCCATGTGACCTCAAACGTGAATTCGAACGCCTGAATGACGCCCGCGCGGTCTCGCTCCGATGGGGCGGGCTCGCTCACGAAGGCGACGAGCTTGGCCAGGGCCGCCTCGGCGTTGTCGAGCGCCCTCGTCGTCACAAGTGGCGCTCGTAGACCACGGGCCCTGTCGTGGCGATCTCTCGGGCCAGGGCGGGCGCGCACGTCGCGATGTCGACTAGATCCAAGTCGACTAGCGCGGGCACTTCGTCGGAGGCTTCGAGGACGAACGCCGCCCAGACGCCCATGTCAAGGGCGGGGACATCGAAGGCGAGATCCACATCGGAGGTCGCGGTCGCCCCACCCCGCGCGTGGGATCCGAACAACCAGATCTGCCTCGGGGCGACCAAGCGCACCGCCTGAGCGACCACGTCGCCGACGATGCGATCCAACCGGGGATCTCCAGTCGAGGCGGGCATGGCCGCAAGGTTACCACGCGCCCTGCCCGCCTCGAAGACAGGCTAATTTTCGCGGTTTCGCGGTCGCATTTTGCTTCTAGAAAAACGCGATCGCTCGTGAAGCGAAGATGACACACACCCATAAAGCCAGAACGAGGCTTCGTGGGAGCCCGATCCGCGTCCGTGCGATTGCGGCGTTCACACCCAGGAATAGCAGCAGCAGCATCTTGATTCGGAACGACACACCGGTGTAGTACCGAGCCGGCTGCAACGCGAAGAGGAGCGTCCCGGTCGCCAACATGATGGCCAGGCCGATCCCCTTCCAGGCGCGGAGCTGTCGATCCACGATCAGCACAGCCGCGCCGAACCATGCCAGGCCGAGCACATGGATCGCGCCGACGATGGGATATCCCCACGTGGACTCCCTGAGCCACTCAAACATCAAAGTCGGCGATCGCGCGCCCGCCAATCACAACCGCGCTCCAGAGCACGATCGACACGATCGCCGTCAGCCGTGTGTGCTGACGATGGATCGTGAAATGAAAGACGAGGGCAACAAGCAGCAGGGCCATCTTCACGCGAAAGGCCGGATTGCTCGAGTATCTGGACGCGTCCGCGAAAAACAACATCGGCCCGGTCGTGAACATGACGGCCAACCCCGCACGCGACCACGTCGCCAATTGACCCGCGAGTTGTGCGACAGAGCGACCGCGCGGGGCAAAACCAAGAACACGAACGTCGATCAGGACGATGGCCCCGACCATGCAGGCGATGCCCGCGAGATGGATCGACTGGACGATCGGAAAGATCCATGAATTGCTGAGAGGCACATTCATGCGCGACACCCCGCCCGTCGCGCCGGAAACATCGCGGTCAACAACGGGGGCAAGTGGTATCGCTTCAGCGGCTCCAAGCCACCAGCGCGTGCGCTACTTTCCGAAGAGCGGACGGTAATCGCGATTGTTCTCGCAGATGAATTCGTCGATCCGCTTCAAGTCGCCGCGCAGGCCGAAGGTCCGCGTGAGTGTGTAGGGCTTTTCAAAGACATTCGGGTCTTCAATCGTCAGTTCGTACTGCACGACGTCGAAATCCGTCCGGCGGAATTTCTCGATCATGTGCAGGCCTTCGGTGTGCCGGAAACCTTGAAGTTCAGTTTTGTCGTTGAAGCCAATCGTATCGACGACGAGTGTGTCGCCTTCCCAATGCCCCACCGAGTCTCCCAGCCAGCTGGGATCGGGGTCCACCGGATGCGGGCTGCCGTCGGTCGGGATGATGCGAAAGGTACCCGGATACTCGTGAAAGATCGCGACGTAATTCGCGCCCTGAAGCATCTGAAACTGATAGGGCACACCCCAGGACTGGGGCGGCACCAGCGGCATGCAGTTCGAGGTCGCACCGGTGTCGTCGGCTGCGCGTACGATTCGGAATTTCTCGGCCCCTGCCTTCAACACCGGACCGGCCGGGGCAGCGCCTGCGCCTGGCCCCGCTCCACGCGCACCAGCGGGCGCGGCTGCGGGAGCCGCACCACGGGCACCGCCTCCGCCCGCCACGCTACCGTAGACCCCCGAAAAATCCGGTTTGCCATCGGCGGTTCGCGGTACCTGTTTCCTGGCGACGGTGCCGGCGGCGGCGGGAGCGGTTCCAGCCACGTTGACGGTCACCGATTTGGTGAGCTGTTGATTGTTCGGACCGCGGACGGTCAGTGTGTAGGTGGTCGTCGCCGTCGGCGTCAACCGTCGACTGCCACGCGGCGTGACCCGCCCGGGCTCCGGATCGATCGTGACGCCGGCGGGGTTTTCGGTGTGCCACACGAGCGTGAAAGCCTGCCCGGCCCGAAGCGAGACCGGTTCCGCCGTGAAGGTGATGATCCGCGCCGGGATATCTCTGGCCTTGGCATAGGCCGACCCGTCGAAGCCGGCGGGAACTGCTCCCGGAGCAACCTTCGGGGCATCCTGGCCGCCCGCAGCCGGTGTCTGGGAGGGGGGCGCCTGCGCCCACACCACCGCCGACGCGCACGCACAAATCATCGCGAAACCAAGAACCGCCTTCATATGCATGCTCCTCCAGCAGGCTGCTGAAAGACGCAGCCCGAACTGAAAACTCAAAAGTCAGAACTTGGAAGGACGCCGAGATCGCTCGGGAATTTGCGCTTCAACGTTCTGAGTTCTCACGTCTACGTTCAGGTTGCTGGCTTTGTCAGTAACCTGCTAGGACTTCATCATCCGGCCGTCGCCCAACTTCATGTACGAACTGATCATGGAGGGCGCCCCGCTCTTTGCCGCGCCGCCGGTGCATGAAATCGCGTCTCCGGGTTTCACGGTGCTTCGGGTCCAACCGTACCCCCTGAGGTGATTGAGGCTCATCATTTCGACTTCCCACTCGACCATGTTGCCCTGGTCGTCTTTGACCTCGAGGAAGACGAACGCGTGGGGGTTCGTCCATTCGAATCTCTTGACGACTCCGGTCACGGTCACCGGCGTCGCCATGTTGTACATCGCCGTCGAATGATGCGCGAGCGCGGGCGTCGTCGTCAGCGCCATGCCCGCCAGAACACCAAATGCCATGGAAAGAACGAACCGTCTCGAGACCATGAGAAACCTCCATCTCCCTGGAGCTGTCCAGCTCGCGAAAGTGTATACCCCGGACGAAAGAGAATCGACGTTTTACTTTCTTGCCGAGACGTCGATGAAGCGAAGTCCGTCCGATCCGGCAGCAGCAGCGCCAGCACGTGCGACGAGGTCGACAGACAAGTGGCACCGGCGACGCAAGACAGGAGTTCCGGGAATGGCTCCCTCCAGCTATCCACGGATTCGCGGCCAGATGCCGCTGGCGCCAATTTGGGGGTCCTGCGTCACTGAATTGGGGTAAATCCTTGCAGGAGAAGCCGTTGCACCAGGACCAAATGACGGCAATAATGCCGGCGAGTGGCGGACTGCGTTCCAGGGCGAGCCTGCGCGCACCGATAGCCGACAGGCAACTGGCGCCTTCGAGCCATATGAAGTTGGGCGGAATCAACGGAACACGACACGATCGATTTCAGAGACAATTCGCAAGACCAGTTGGCTGGCCGGGCCGTGGTGAAACGTGAGGCCCGCCAGGGCAGCTTCTGGGTGAGATTCACGTTGAGATCGCACGGGAGACGCCGCCGCGGCGAACCATGGGGCGGCGGGGATCACGATCCCGCACGACGAGAACGACGAAGGAGAATTCCCCAACAGGGCGCTCCACCCGACTCGCGCGGGTGGTGTGGTGCGCGCTCGCGGGTGAGCGCGCACGTTAGCCCGACCAGAATCGGGTCGAAGCACAACAGGAAACAAATGGCCGACGACGTTGTTCAAGCTGGAGAACATGGTGATGAGCCAGACCCAATCGCGAATGAGCAGGGCGTCGAGCCGTTGAAGCGCGATGAATTCGAACAAGTCAAGCTGTTGTTCGATTACACAAAGTTTCATATCGGCATCTATCTGACGGGCGCCGCGTCGTTGATTGCACTGATGAACACGGAGATCGGCAAGGGAATTCGCTTGCGCGAGTGGCTCGTGTGGGTCGCCGTGGCGTTCATCGGAATGGCAGGCCTTGCAGGTGGCATCGTCGCATCCAGTCTGCCTCATTGCAGAAGTCTCGAAGATTTTTGGAACCGAAGGGTCGGTCCGTTTCGCCTGCAGGCGCTCAGAGGCGAGACATGGACCTATGTCGAGCACTCAGCATTTTGGCTAGCGATTGTAAGTGTGGTCGTGGCCTTCGCCTGCCGCCTTCCAGCGCCGCAAAAGCAGGCTAACCCGCCGCTGCAGCCGACGAGCGGCGCGTCGATGCCGAAGTAGTGGAAGACCGGTGTTCCGCCGCTCGCGGCTGAGCGGCATCACGTTAGGACGGCACACACGAAGGTGAATGATTCTGTGATCCGGTCCAGTATCGAGATCAATCGACCACCGACCGAAGTGTTCGCCTACATCGAGGCGCTCGATCGGCACGGCGAATGGCAAGACGCCATCATCAAGGCGCGAAAAGAGCCGCCGGGGCCCACACGGCTGGGGACCCGTAACTTTGAGACGCGCCGGGTCCCGGGGGGGCCAAGAGAATTTGAATCGGAAATTATCGAATACGACCCGCCGCGACGAATTGCCGCACGGGGCTTGCACGGGCCAATCCGTCCAACGGTCACAATCACGATTGAGCCCGTAGACGGCGGCTCTCGGTCGAGGTTCACGCTGGAATTGAATCTGGAGGGTCGCGGAATCGGCAAGCTCTTTGCCCTGCTAGCGGGTCGGTCCGCTCGAAGACAGGTGCCTCGCGATCAGCAACGTCTGAAAGACATATTGGAAAGACACACTTGATCCCCGCAGATGTTCGGTGCCGTCCAACATCGCGCGGGAGTCGACGGCGCCAGTGAGATCAGCATCGGCCGTCGGCCCGGTCTATCCGCAGACCAATGAAGTGTTCGTCGCAGATGGGTACGGGAACAGGTCTGACGACGGCGGATGCCCGGACGAGCGAAGTATCTCGCAGGCCTTCTGAGTTCTGAGTTTTGAGTTTTCAGTTCGGGCTGCGCATTTCGGCAGCCTGTCAGGCGTGCTTGATTCAAGTTGTCGGGTGGGACGATACTCGAGCATGTTTCAGCGCGCGGCGAACCGACTCCAGCCCGCCGTCGCCTGGACGCTCCTTTTCATCGCGATGGCGGTTCATCCCGCCATCGCGCAAAAATGGCTGGGCGCTGCGCTGGTGCGCCACGACTTCACCGAATCGGCCCAGGGCTGGCAAATCGCAGGGGACTCGGGAAACGTCGACCCCCTGTTCACGGCCGACGGCGGCCATCCGGGCGGGTGTATCACCGGCGTCGACGAAGCGTTGGGCGAGACGTGGTATTTTCATGCGCCGGCGACGGTGTTGCGGCAATTGCCCGCCGCCGTCAACGGCACCATCAGCTACAGTCTCAAGCAGTCGGGATCGCAGGCCAGCCTGAATGACGATGACGTGGTGATCGTCGGACCCGCGGGCCGACTCAGCTACCGGTTTCAAACGACTCCAGGGACGGACTGGACGGATTTTTCCGTCCGGCTGTCGGAAAGCGCAGGGTGGACGTGGAATTGGAACAGGCGTGCCACCCAAACGCAGATCGACAGCGTTCTGGCCGCGCCGACCCGCCTCGATATCCGCGGGGAGTTCGTGACGGGCCCGGACGAAGGTTCGCTGGACAATTTCGTCTTGGCGGGTCCAGGATAGGTGTTCGATTTTCCTGGCTGGGCGGACGATCAACCGTATAATCAGTTTCTTTACAAAGTCTTTATAGGAGGGACAGGGATATGGCGTATTCGTTGGTCGTCAACGGTCAAACGCATGCCGTGGACATGCCGGCTGAAATGCCGCTGCTGTGGGTGTTGCGCAACACCCTGCACCTGCGGGGCACCAAGTTCGGCTGCGGCGTCGGCGAATGCGGTGCCTGCACCGTTCAGCTGGACGGGACGCCTGTCCGGTCGTGCCAGACGCGGCTTTCGACGGTCGGCGCAAAGCGCGTCACCACCATCGAGGGTCTCTCCGCCGACGGGTCGCACCCGTTGCAGCGCGCCTGGCAGGATCTCGACGTGCCGCAGTGCGGATATTGTCAGGCCGGCCAGCTCATGACGGCAGCCGCTCTCCTGACCAGGATTACGAAGCCGACCGACGCGCAGATCGACACCGCCATGAACGGGAATGTCTGCCGCTGCGGAACGTACCTGCGGATCAAGGAAGCCATTCATTTCGCCGCCAACGGCGGACGGAGGGCGTAACCATGAAGCAGACATCCAAGACAGCGCAACTCGATCGTCGTGCCTTCCTTCAAGTGACCGCACTTGCCGGTGGCGGCGTAATCATCGGCATGTATGCGCCCGCCCTGGCCCAGGAGGGTGCGCGCGCCGGCGGCCCGGGCCAGTCGGCCTGGTCGCTCGCGCCAAACGCCTACATCACGGTCCACCCGGACAATACTTTCACGATCGTCGCCAAGAACCCCGAGACGGGGCAGGGCATCCGAACGGCCCTTCCGCAGATCATCGCCGACGAATTCGACATCGACTGGGCCCAGGTCAAAATCCAGCAGGCCGACCTGAATCCGAAGTTCGGGCCGCAGATTGAAGGCGGCAGCCGCGCCATGCCGACCAACTACGATCCGATGCGGCAGATTGGTGCGGGCGGACGGCTGATGATGGTGACCGCCGCCGCGCAGATGTGGAACGTCCCGGCGAGCGCATTGACCACCGGCAGCGGCGTGGTCACGCACGCAGCGTCCAACCGCAAGGCCACGTACGCGTCGCTCGCGACCGCGGTCGCCGCCATGCCCGCACCGACGGCGGACGCCGCCAAGGCCGCCTACAAGGATCCGAAGAACTTCAAGATCATCGGCAAGCCGATCCATGGCGTCGATAACGCCGCCATCGTGACCGGCAAGCCGTCCTTCAGCATCGACCACGAGCCGGAGGGCACGCTGTTCGCGGTGTTCGACAAGTGTCCGGTGTTTGGCGGCAAGGCGGTCAGCGCCAACCTCGACGAGGTGAAGGCGCTGCCGGGCATCAAGCACGCGTTCCTCGTCGACAAAGCTGGCCAGGGCGCGAACTCCCTGGCCTCAGGCGTGGCGATCGTGGCCGACAACTGGTGGTTCGCGAACAACGCCCGCCGCACGCTGAAGGTCACCTGGGACGAAGGGCCGGTGGCCACGCAAAGCAGCGTTGGCTACGCGGCGCAGGCCAAGGTGCTGTCGGCGCAGGCGTCTCAGGCCCCGGCCCCCGGCGGCCGCGGCAACGCCGCGATTGGCGACTCCGAAGCGGCGTTCAAGAACGCCGCAAAAATCGTCGAGGCCGACTACGAGTTCGGGCTCCTCTCTCACGCGCCGCTCGAACCGCAGAATTCGACGGCCCACTACACCACCGACGGCAAGCTGGAAATCTGGTCGTGCAGCCAGATTCCAAGCCTCGCGAACCCGGCGCTCGGCGCCGGGATCACACCCGACAAGGTGACGATGCACCTGGTGCGAGCGGGCGGCGGCTTCGGCCGTCGGCTGAACAGCGACTACGACGTCGAGGTCGGCAAGATCGCGCGGGTCGTCACCGAGGAGCGGGCGAAGGCCGGGCTGCCGAGCGTACCCGTGAAGCTGCTCTGGTCGAGGGAAGACGACATGGCCCACGACCAGTATCGACCGGGCGGCTTCCACTACTTCAAGGCCGGTCTGGACGCCTCCGGTAAACTGATCGCGTTCCGCGACTTCGTGGCCAGCACGGCCTCCGTGGTGCCCGCCAATGAGTTCCCGCGAGGGTTCGTCGCGAACTTCGCGGCACACTCGGCGCCCGTCACCCCGTTCGATGTCCCGACGGGCGCGTTGCGCGCGCCCGGCACCAACGGCGTGTCGTTCGTCATGCAGGGGTTCATCGACGAGATTGCCATAGCGGCCGGAAAAGATCCCCTTCAGTACCGGCTCGATACGCTCGCCAACCCGATCGGCGAGGCGCCCGGCGGGTTCAACGCCGCCCGCGCGCGCGGCGTCCTCGAAGCAGTGCGGGACATGTCGGATTGGAACAACCGGAGCCGCCTGCCGAAAGGCACCGGCAAGGGCGTCGCGTTCCAGTTCGCCCACTCGGGCTACGTCGCGTACGTCGTCGAGGTCGCGGTAGGCGCCGACAAGAAGATCGACGTCAAGAAGGCCTGGGTGGCGGTTGACATCGGGCGCCAGATCGTCAGTCCCAGCCAGTCGACGAATCTGGTCCAGGGTGCCTTCGTCGAGGCGATGAGCCACATGATGGCGTGGAACATCACGATCGACAAAGGCCGGGTGGTGCAGCGCAACTTCAACACCTATCAGCCCACCCGCATGACGCAGGTACCGTCGGCCGTCGAAGTGAAGTTCCTCCAGACCGACTTCGATCCGACCGGGCTGGGCGAGCCGGCCTTGCCGCCAGCCATCCCGGCGATCGCCAACGCCATCTTCGCCGCCACGGGCGCTCGGATTCGATCCGTCCCGCTCAATGCGGCCGGGTACTCCTGGGTCTAACGCCGAATTCTGCGCGGGCAACGCGAAACATGCAGACCGGATATTCCGAGAGTCCGGAAGTCCGGTCTGCACCCTCCTCGGTGTTGAGCTACCAAATCAAAGCGTTTTTCAAACTGTGTCGGTCAGTAATTCTTCACACGGAAGGACGTGGCCGCGTACTCAATTGGGCTCCTCGCATCCGGGTGTTGCCGGACTACTGGAGCGTATTCGTGATTTCTAAAGTGCAACCACGAAAGCACGGAGGCACGAAGTCGATAAATATGGGAACTGTTCTTCGTGCTTTCGCGGTTTCGTGGCGGCATTTGCCGCTAGAAATGAGAAGGACTGGCGCTAGAATCGATCGTGGGAGGAGAGTCATGAGGAAGGCCACTCTGGTAACGGCGTATGTCATGCTGACGCTGATCTCCGCTGCCCGCCCGCTGTCGGCGCATCATTCGTGGCCGGTCAACACGTCACAGCTTGTGACGGTGAAAGGGACGGTGACCGACTTCACCTGGTCAAATCCGCATCCCATGATCGCCCTCGAGGTACGGACCACCGACGGCGCGATCGAGAAGTGGGTGATCGGTGGGCCCGCCATCAACCGGATGGAGGCGAAGGGCTGGTTCAAGAACACGGTCAAGCCCGGCGACATGATCACCGGCATCGGCTATCAGTTCTCGGACGGCCAGAAAGTCATCAGGCTCGAGAAAGTGGTCATGGCGGACGGGAAAGAGATGCTCCTGTACGGGAACCGCTAGAGCATTTCTTGTTTGTACGTACAACTGGAACGGTCTAAAGCCTGAAGACGCGCCGATCAGTGGAGCTTGGGTGGGTCGAGCAACGCCTGATGCACCAACGCCGGAAACTTCTCGCGCACGTCGGTCGTGTTGGGCAGCAGTTGTACCATCAGCAGCAGAACGAGCTTGGCATCCGGATCGATGCGGTACAGCGTCCCATAGGCGCCACCCCACCCGAACGAGCCGACCGAATCCATGCCGTTGGCGCCATAGCGGTCGGTGGTTTCGAATCCCAGGCCAAATCCCAGACCGTTCGATGAGTGCAGGGTCCCGACCTGGTTCGTGTGCATCAAGCCCACCGAGTGGGGAGACAGGATGCGCACGCCGTCAATCGCACCGCCGCGCCGAATCATCTCGAGAAACCGGCCGTAGTCCCGCGCCGTGGACAGCAAGCCGGCGCCCCCGGCGAGTGTCCGACGAGGACCGTCGACGTAGGATCCTTGTCCGAGCGCCCCCTCCGGTGCGCGCTGTGCCTTTCCGCCCTCGCCACTGGCGTAGACGGCGGCCAGGCGATCCCGCTGGGCCGGCGGAATGAAGAACGTGGTGTCCTTCATTCCCAGCGGGCCGGTAATACGAGCCGCGATCACCTGGTCGAGGCCCTGCCCGGATACCCGCTCCACGACACAGCCGAGTACGTCCGTGTTGTAGCCGTACACCCACGCCTCGCCAGGTTGCGACACGAACGGCAGCGTGCCGAGCCGGTCCATCGCATCGCAGATAGACTCGTCCTTGTCGGCGAAGTACCAACCCGCCCCCGCGGCCGGACCCAGTCCCTTCATCCGGTACTGCGCCGCAATGGACGGCTCGACGCCGTAGGAGATCCCGGCCGTGTGCGTCAGCAAGTCACGGATGGTGATCGGCCGCTTGGCCGGCACGGGCGCGGCGCCGGCATCACCCGCGGCCACGGTGGTTTTGGCAAAGGAGGGGATGTAGCGACTGACCGGATCGCCCAGACTCAGTTTGCCTTCTTCGACCAGGGTCAGAACAGCGACGCTGGTAATCGCTTTCGTCTGCGACGCAATCCGGAACACCGTGTCCATCCGCATCGGGCGATGGGCCTCACGATCCGCCCACCCGACCGCCTTCTGGTAGACCGGGCGCCCATCTCGAAGGACGAGCGCGACCGTACCCGGAATCAGCCCCTGATCGACATAGCTCTGGAGCACCGCGTCGATGCGCGCCAGCCGCGCGGTCGACACGCCAGTAGACGCACCAGCCGACGCGCCGGTGGGGGCGCTGCCCGGAGGCGCGGCGGGCGCCTGCGCCAGGAGCGCCGCGGTCCCGGCGGCCATCAGCGCGAGGCCCGCCAGCATTGCCGAACGAACTCGTCTTTGCATGTGTTCCTCTAATCACAACGTCTCAACGCAGAGATCGCAGAGATTCCCTAGGGGAGACCAAAGGCCAGGATACTCGGCCCGGACGCCACCGCCACGTATTGACGTTCGTCGAAGACGTAGGTCATTGGCGAGGACTTCCACACCTGACTCGTCTGGAAGTTCCAGAGCAGCTTTCCGTTGCGGGCGTCCGCCGCCGAGAACGCCCCGCTGTCGTCGCAGAAGAACACCACGTCGCCGGCCGTGCTCAGCACGCCGCCCCACGAGTCCACCGCGCCGAACTGCGGAAGCTCCCAACTGACTTTGCCGGTCTGCACGTCGATCGCCCGCAAGACGCGCTTGGCAGGCTCGGGCGCGGCGGCGAAGGTGCCGCCCATGAAGCTCTTGCCCGGCTCCCACGCCTGATCCACGCGCGTGAAGATGCCGCACTTGTCGTTGGTCTGCACGTAGAAGAGCCCGGAACGCGGGCTGAACGACGCCGAATACCAATTCGATGCCCCTTCAAGCGATGGGCACACGCGCCGGCCCTCGTGGGTCGCTTCCATGTTCGGCACGACGATGGGCCGTCCATCCGGCATCAATCCGGACGCCCACGTCACGTCCTTCACATACTGCGTGCCGAGCAGATACTCGCCCGTCGTACGATCAAGGACGTAAAAGTAGCCGTTGCGATTGGCCTGCACCAGCAGCTTGCGCGGTTGACCCTTCCACGTGACGTCGACGAGCACCAGCGGCTCCTGGGCATCGTAGTCGTGCACATCGTGCGGCGTGAATTGAAAGTGCCACTTGAGGCGGCCCGTCTTGACGTCGAGCGCAACGACCGAATCGGAGTAGAGGTTGTCGCCTTGCCGATCGTCGCCAATCATGTCCGGCCCGGGATTGCCGATCGCCCAGTACAACGTGCCCGAGGCCGGGTCGTAGCTGCCCGTCCGCCAGGTGGTGGCGCCCGGATGGTCGATGGCGCTGCCCTTCCACGTCTCCGATCCGGGCTCGCCACGTGCCGGAACCGCCCAGAACCGCCACAGCTCCCTGCCGGTCGCCTGATCGAACGCCGCCACGAATCCGCGCGCGCCCTCGTCGCCTCCGGCGATGCCCGAGATGACCAGCCCGTCGACAACGAGCGGTGCTCCGGTGCCGTTGTAGTTCTGGTGCCAGTCGGCCATCTCCGTGTCCCACAGCGGGGCGCCGGTCATGCGGTTGATGGCAATGAGGTGTGCGTGGTCGGTCGTCATGAAGAGGCGGTCGCCACCGACGGCGACTCCCCGGTTGACGCCGCGAGCCGCCACGCCCGCCACC
Source organism: Acidobacteriota bacterium (assembly GCA_040007095.1). GTDB lineage: Bacteria > Acidobacteriota > Vicinamibacteria > Vicinamibacterales > CAVVIG01 > JBDTVS01. The sequence continues at coordinate 8,188 of JBDTVS010000192.1, read as the reverse complement.
CCCCGCGTGCGCGGCCGGCGATAGTTCCAGAGCTGGCGCCCGCTGCCGGCGTCGAGCGCATAGAGATCGTTGGCCGCTGTCACGTACATCACGCCGTCGACGACCACCGGCGTCACCTGGAGCTGCGAAGCACCGGGCAGCGTGAATACCCACTTGGGCACGAGGCGTGAGGCGTTGGCGGCGGTGATACGCGCGATCGGACTGTACCGGTTGCCGCTCGGCTGTCCGTCATAACCAGGCCACGCGACCTGCGAGGTCACGCGGCGGTAGCGTCCGCCGGCGGCTTCGCGAAGCAGGTGGACCACACGATCGTCGCCGAGCACCTGCAGCTCGCCACGACTCTCGTTCAGTACGACTCCGTCGAGCGAACCGCCGCCGACTATGGCGACATGGACCCGGCGCGGCCCCGTCGTGCTGCCCGGTCGCAGCGTGCGCAGGAACGCCACCAGGTCGCCGGCTTCCGCACGCGACAGGTTCGGAAACGCCGGCATTCCGGCGCCCGCTACCCCTTCACGGATGACGGCCTCGATCTCCTGATCGTTGCGAAGCGGTATGCGCGCGACGATCGAGGGGCCCAGTTCGCCCCCGGCTCCACGCGTACCGTGGCACGAAGCGCAACGGCTGGCGAATACCTGCCGGCCCGCGTCAGCCGTCTGGGCCTGAGCAGACGCGTGCCCGACCAGGGCGATCGCGGCAGAGAGGGCGACGGCCCACGTGGACCGGCGAGGATCACCAGACATCGACATCAAACATCAACCTTCCCGTCGATCGCATCGCCGCCCTCTGTTCCAGCATGTCGTTCCAGCATGTCGCCGCCTACTGCGTTCACGCGGGCGGCGTCAGCCCGAGAATCTTCGCGGGATTGATCTTGAACAGCTTCGCCAGCTCCTGCTCGGTGAAACCGTTCGCGCGTAACACCTTCGCGCACTTCGCCAGCGCATCAGGCTGAAACACGGAGTTGAGCTGGCCGGTATCGCTCGACACGAACGCGTGGTCGATGCCAGCCGCGCGAATGCCTGCGATGGTCTGCTGCACCGCCGGCGAGGCGGGGTCCTGGTTCCCGAACGGCGACACGAACTCCGCGTAGATTTCAGGACCGAGCGCGACCGCCTCCTTGATCTGCGCGGGCGTCATGCCGACGACGTCGAGGAGCGGGTGGGTGATGATGATGTGCTTGACGCCGGCGCTCACCGCCTCCTTGATTATCATCATGTCCTCTTCCGGCGAATTGTGGCCCGTGGCGAGAATCAGGTCGCCGTTGCTGTCGCGGGTCTTGGTGGTCGCGATGACCTTGATCGCCGCCTTCACCTCCGGCAGCAGACTGCCGCCGTCGCAGGCCTTCGGATAGTTCGCCCAGAACCGGCCGCCACCGGCACACTGCGCCACCGACACGAACGGCGGGTCGAAGAACGGGGCGCGCCGCGGCGCCAGGTTCGTCATGTAGTTTCCAACCTTGTGCGAGCTGTTCTCGGAATCCCAGCTCGGCATCCACACAATCCGGCCCCAGCCGCCCTTCATCTCGGCCATGTGGATGATCGCCCACGGGTTGACCTTCGACCCCGTGGTGAAGTTCGACCCCATGCCGCCAAAGATCTCCATTTCGGGATGGAGCTTGCGCATGTAGTAGGCCAGACTCGCGCTCTGATCGAGATGCATCTTGATGACGAAGCCGCGCATGCCGGCGGCCTTGGCCCGCTCATACAAGTCCATCGCGTCGTCGGATCGCGCGGCCTGACCGTAGCTCGGCCCGTTGCTGTCGGGATCCTGATGCGCGTGCAGATCGATGCCGCCGTTCTGGATCGCGGGATCGGTGATGACCGGGTCGCTCAGCTTCATCGCCGGTCCGCGCCCTCGACCTTCGCCGCGTCCCTGGCCGGCCGCGCCGGCGCCGCGCTCCCCCTGCGGCGCCTGGCCGCCCACCAGCGCCGCGAACGTGAATACCACGGCGACCACGGTCGCCGACATCGCGATGAACGGATGCTTACCTACGACATTCATGCTCAGCTCCTAAGTTGTGTGCTACTTCGCGGCCGGGAAGTTCGCGTCGTTGACGTCCGACCGAAGGTTCAGTCAGTACGGGTGCGAAGAGTTTACCGCGCTTCGCCTGGTCCTCTCCTTGGAAGTCGAGTTGGACGCTGAACTTCACCAGGCGCCCGGCGAGCACCTGTGTCGGCTGCCCCCACCGCGCGTTGTCGATGCCAAAGAGAGTGAGTGGTGTCCAACTTGAAGATCGTGTCCAACGAAACCGGGGGAAGAACGCGCGCGCCGGGGACAACCGCAAACGTGACCGTGCGGATTATGAGAAGCCAGCGGACTGCGAAGCAAAGCCGGAATTGTCATCAATTGTCGCAGCGTCATCATTCATCAGTGCCGGGCCCTACAATCCCGCCAACTGCTGATCGTCAATCCGCTGCCATCGAGCAACGCCGCTCCCGTCGGCGCACAGGGGAGGTCTTCGTGTTCAGAGCGTGCCGGATTCTCTTGTGTTCAGTGGTCGCCATCGCTGCGGCGGCCTCTCCCACCGTCGCCTCCGCCCAGGCGGCGCAGGCATCCATTACCGGTGTCGTGCGCGACGCCTCGGGCGATGTGGTGCCAGGCGTCACCGTGGAAGTCGCCAGCCCCGCCTTGATCGAACGGACACGCACGGGCGTGACCGACGGCCGCGGTTTCTATCGCATCATCGATCTGCCGGGTGGCACCTATACGGTGACGTTCACGCTGACCGGTTTCACGACCATCAGACGCGAGGGCGTTGAGCTTGAAGGGGCGTTTGCCGCTCAGATCAACGGCGAGCTCAGCGTCGGGCCGCTGACAGAAACCGTGCTCGTATCAGCCCAGGCGCCGATCGTCAACGTCCAGAGCGCGCAACGCGAGGATGTGTTGCGCCGCGATGTCATCACGACGCTGCCAATCGCACGCGATTGGATGAGCCTGGCCACGCTCATCCCTGGAATGAGGGTGACGGGTCTCGGGGGCGGGACTGATATGGGCGGCCTCAATCTGGGCGAGATCGTGACCACGGTGCAGATGGAGGGCGCCGGCGCCACGGGGTTCGGGAGCCGGGGGTTCGGAGAGGGACGTCTGCAAGTGGACGGTCTGTCGACTGGCGGATCGCGCTACGGCAGCGGCTCCGGCTCGTTTCTCCCCGACATTTCCAACGCACAGGAGGTGCAGATCGTCTCTTCAGGCGGCCTCGGCGCCGCCGAGGTCGGAGGGCCGGTCATCAACATCATTCCGCGCGCGGGCGGCAACAAGCTCGAAGGGTCCCTCTACTACAACTTCTCGAATGGCAGTCTGCAGGGCAACAACGTCAGCGACCAGCTGCTCGCGGAGAATCCGAGTCTCCCGAGCGCCAATCGCAACGTGATCAAGCTGCAGGACGTCAACGTCTCGGCCGGTGGACCAGTCAGAAAGGATCGCCTGTGGTACTTCGGAACCGTCCGTAACAATCGGACGGACCAGAACGTCTCAGGCGTCTACTACAACAAGAACGCGAACATCGTGCCCTCGACGCTCGGACTGGACCAACTGTATGTACCGGACTTCAGCCGCACGGCGCTGAATGACGCGCGATTCCGTGAGGGCAGTGTCCGGCTGACGTGGCAGGTCACGCAGCGAAACAAGGTCACGTTCGCGCACTCGCAGCAATACCGCGAGAACTTCTACAACGGCGGCGGCAGTCTGGTGGGCGGATCGAGCATCACGTCGCCCGAGGCCGGCGGCACGACCGACGCCCGGCCGCAGACGCTGCCGCAGGTAACCTGGACGTCACCCCGGACCAACCGTCTCCTGCTGGAAGCCGGCTTCTCGGGATTCCGCGCCCTGACCGGCGGGCAGGCGCGGCCGAGCTACGATCCGGCGGTGACGCGCATCACGCAGACCAACGTCAACATCCCCGGTCTGCCGGCGAACGCCACGGTGACGACCGGCGCGCAGCAGTGGAACAACAATCTGAGCCTCAACCCCCGCTGGCGCGCGAGCGCGGCCTACGTGACCGGGGGACACAACCTGCGGGTCGGGTACGACGGCTTCTATTCCGAGCAAACGCTCGAAGGCCACGCCGCAGGAACCGAGGGCCTCCTCATCACGATCAACCGCCTCACCGGCGCGAGAAGCTTCACGGTCACCGCGGTGAACGGATATCCAAGTCCGGCCGCCGCCGTGAGGAACTATGTCAAAGCCACGGGCCTCTACGTCGAGGATCAGTGGACCCGTGGACAGCTCACGATCCAGGCCGCCCTCCGCTTCGATGCCGCGTCGAGCGGGTATCCGGAGCAGGTGTATGGCCCCGGCCTTCTCGTGCCCAACGCGATCACGTTTCCAGCCGGCGTGGCAGTCTCGGGTTACCGCGACTTGACCCCGCGCGTCGGCGTCGCCTACGACCTGTTCGGCAATGGCAGAACGGCGGTCAAGTTCAACTTCGGCCATTACATGTCGGCCGCGTCGAATGACCCCCCGTATCAGAACAACAACCCCACCGCGGCGCTGTCGAACACGACGCCGGCGAGAAGCTGGACCGACAACAACAACAATCTGATCGTCGACTGCGATATCAGGAACGGAGCGGTACAGGGGCCTGGGCTCGCCGTTCCCGCGGTGGACAACTGCGCCGCGGTCAACCTTGGCACCCTCGGGACTGCCGTCCCGACGACCACGGTGACCGACCAGCGCCTGCTCGGCGGATGGGGCGTTCGGCCCGACGACTATCAATTCGGGTTCTCGGTCCAACAGCAGATCGGACCCCGGTTGTCGGTTGAACTTTCGTATCGCCGCCGCTGGCAGGGCAATTTCACCTACACGGACAACCTCAACATCCCCAACTTCATCGTCGATGCCAGTGGGAGAATCACGTCGGCGGCGTATGCGGAGTACCGCATCGTGTCGCCGCTCGACGGCTCGACCATCGGCGGGCTGTACGACATCAACAGCAACACACTCGGCACCAATAATCTGGTGCTCCCGGCCGATTCGGAGCACGACGTCTACACGCGCTTTCACGACATCGACGTCAACGTCTCCGCCCGCATGAAAAACGGCTTGATTCTTCGCGGCGGCACGCAAACGGGCAAGCGGACCTCGCATATCTGCGGCTCCAACCCGGACAATCCAGGGACCCTGCGTGGCTGCCACCTCGAAGAGCCATACCTGACGCAGTACAGCGGCTCGGCCACCTATCTCGTCCCCAGGATCCGGCGGCGTTTCCTGGCCTGGGCCTCCGATATCAGTCTGGGGACCACGCTGTCGGCGGTTCCGACGGCGCTGACCGATGCGGCCAACTACACCGTGCCGACGGGCGCGGGCAGCGAGTTCTTCAACCAGATCGGTCGAGCACCGCTCTCGGGGGTCTCGCCGGTCGTGAACCTGCGCGACCCGGGCCGGCCGAACTACACCGATATGCGCGTCGAGAACAACGTGCGCATCGGCCGCGTGGTGCGCGTCGCCCGCACCAGAGCGAATGTCGGCGTGGACATCTTCAACTTCCCGAATACCTCGTCTGCGGTGGCGCGGAACAACGCCTACAACCCTGCGAACCTCAGCACGTACCTCCAGCGGACGCAGATCATTCCGGGGCGGTTTGCAAAGTTCAGCGTGCAATTCGACTTCTGAGAGCGCCTTGAAAGAGAGACGGCAGTCATGGACGGTCGCCCGGCAGCGGAGTATAGTTTCGCTGCGATTCCTTCCCGCTGTAAGACCGCCGTTCTCGGCGCCCTGCACGGGTTCGTCGCCGGCGAGGCAACGCCGGAGCGAAGCGGCGCGATGAAGCTCGAGCAACAAGCCGCGGACTCCGCGGGAGGACTGAGAGAATGGCGATGCCAAGAACCAAGCGACTGTTGATCGGCGTGTCGTGCGCGGCGCTGGCGACTGTGGCGGTGAGCGTGCAATATGGTTGGGGGCCGCTTCTGGCGCAGATCTCCCCCAAGGCGCACTGGGAACCGTACAAGGCTCGAAACCCAAAGCCGTCCGTCGATCAGAAGCTGACGGATCCTGCGCTCACCGGAGCCATCGACCTGCACGCGCACCACGGGCCCGACAGCTACGCCAGGCAGTGGGACGCGTTCGAGGTCGTGAAGCTCGCCAAAGAGCGGGGCATGCGCGGCGTCGTCCTCAAGAACCACTGGACGGAGACGGCTGGCCTCGCCCAGCTGATTCGCAAGTACGGCACCCAGGGGATCGAGGTCTTCGGCAGCGTGACGATGGACACGCCCGTCGGTGGCGTGAATCCCATGGCGGTCCGCTACATGGCTGACGTGGATGGGACCTGGGGGCGGATCGTGTGGATGCCGACCCACGATTCCGAGCACGAGGTCAACTACAACAAGGAAACGCGGACCAAGGCCATCGTGTCGCGCAACGGGAAGCTGATTCCCGAAGTCCTCGAGGTTCTGGACCTGATCAAGGAGCGCAATCTCACCCTTGCCACCGGTCATGTGGAGCCCGAAGAGGCGCTCGAAATCATGGCCGAGGCCAAGAAGCGCGGCATCACCAGGATCATCGTGACCCACCCGCTGCTGGGGCCGCAGTTCACGAGCATGTCCGTTCCGCAGCTGCAGGAGTCGGTGAAGCTGGGAGGAGCCATCGAGATCACCGCAGGCGCGTTCTTCCGCGACGGCCCTGCCAAAACCCACGCGATTGAGGTGATCAAGACCCTGGGCGCGCAGAACGTGTTCGTTGGCAGCGACAGCGGGTTGGTCGGTACGCCCAATCATCCGGATGCCCTGGCGATGGCCGCGAAAGCGCTGCGTGCCGCCGGGTTCAGCGAACAGGATCTGAAATGGATGTTCAAGGACACGCCGGCCCGTCTGGTCGGCTTGCCCATTCTTCCGTAGGGCTGGCCGCGTGAGAGCCGACGGTCATCGAATCCTTTGGCGGTCGTCGCTCGTGTCCGGTGCCGGGTTGCGTGGCGGCACCGGTGGTGGCTCGGGTGAGCCGCGGGCCGTACCGGTACATGCCGCGGCGAAGGCTGGTCTGGTGCGTGCAGTTGGGGACAAATCATGAGTGATATGAAGGACCGTTTCGAGCAGTCCGCGTTCGTCGGCATGTCGGCCGGTCGTCGCCATTCTCGTGTGCGCACTGGCCTTCTGGCGGCTGGCGCAATGGCCGTCCTCGCCACCGGCTACCTGGCGGCGCAGGACCAGCGGCAGGGAGCCGGCGCACCCATCACGATCCAGAAGCAGGGCTCTTTCGCGGTGGGCGGAAAGATACTCGGCGACGCCGAGACACGATCGCTTCACTGCGATCACGGCTACGTCGACTATCAGATTCCGGTGAACCCGCGCCGGATCAACCTCGTGATGTGGCACAGCGCCGCGGCGACAGCGTGGCTGAATCGCTGGGACGGCGGCGAGGGCTACCAGAGCATCTTCCTGCGCCGCGGCTACCCTGTGTACATCTGGGATGGCCCCCAGGTGGGCCGCGCCAACTGGGGCTGCACGGAAAGCACCTACCGGCCTGGCGTCGGGCGGGATCAGGGGAACTTCACCGCGTGGCGATTCGGTGCCCAGTACCCGAACTGGTTCGAGGGGGTGCAGTTCCCGACCAAGGACCCCGAGGCGTGGAACCAGGCGTCGCGAGCGCGCTACCTCGAGTTCGACACGATCGAGAACGCGCAGATGCAGTCGGACGCCGCGGCGAAGCTGATGGACAAAATCGGTCCGAGCGTCGCGCTCACCAACTCCGCCGGCGGCATGCGTGCGATTCTGACGGCGCTCAAGACGAACAACATCGCCGGCATCGTGATGTACGAGAACGTCGGCTACGTGTACCCGCAGGGCGAAGGCCCGGGAGGACCGGTCGGCGGGTTCGGTCCCATCGAAGTGCCGCTCGAGGAGTTCAAGAAGCTGACGAAGTTCCCGATGCAGATGGTCTGGGGCGACAACGTCGCCAAGTCGGCCAGCTATACGAACAGCCTCAAACTGTCGAAGCTGTTCGCCGAGAAGGTCACCAAGTACGGCGGCAAGGCGCAGGTGCTGATGTTGCCCGACGCCGGTCTCAAGGGCAACACGCACATCCCCTTCGCCGACATGAACAACGTCGCCGTGGCGGACCTGCTCTCGAAGTTCCTCGCCGAGAACGGCCTGGACAAGCGCTAGTGTCCTGCGTCCGACGCTTTAGGACGTCTTCCGGCGCGCGGCGCCCGCCTGGCGGCGTTGCTCCTCCCTCAGATACTCCCGGTATCCTCGGTCGTCGC
>JBDTVS010000191.1:0-54154 GCA_040007095.1 Acidobacteriota bacterium | reverse complement strand
CACGCCGTGACGTTCAACTACCGCGGCAACCCGCTCGTGCAGCAGGCGCGCGAGATGGTCGCGGGCGGCGATCTCGGACCGGTGCACTTCGTCCATGGCAGCTACCTTCAGGACTGGCTGCTCCACCCGACTGACTTCTCCTGGCGCCTCGAGCCGGAAAAAGGCGGCAGCAGCGGCGCCGTCGGCGACATCGGATCCCACTGGTTCGATCTCGTGCAGCACGTCGTCGGCCGGCGAATCGTCTCCGTCCTGGCCGACCTGACGACGGTGGTGGGCACACGGTTCAAGCCTGACGCGCCGGCACAGGCTTTTACGACAAGCGCCGGCGATCGGGGCGATGCGTTCCACGTCCAGACCGAGGATCTCGCGACGATCCTCCTGCGCTTCGACGGCGGCGCAAAAGGCTGCGTGTCGGTGGGTCAGGTGTGCCCCGGACACAAGAACGACCTGTGGTTCGAGGTGAACGGCGGTCGCGCGTCGGTGAAGTGGCAACAGGAACGGCAGAACGAGCTGTGGATTGGCCGCCGCGACACGGCGAACGCGACCCTGGCCAAGGACCCGTCGCTGATGGGCCCTGCGGCGAACGCGTATGCGCATCTGCCCGGCGGGCACCAGGAAGCCTGGGCCGATGCATTCCGCAACGTGATGCACGATATCTATCGGTTCATCGCCGACGGCCGCAAGCCAGCGGATCCCCGGCCACCGGCGTTTGCGACCTTCGAGGATGGCTACGTCGCCGCGCGGCTTGTCGATGCCGCGCTCGAAAGCCATCGCCACGGCGGCACTTGGGTGACGGTATGAAGCTCGGACTATTCACGCCGGTACTCGGCGGGCTGAGTGTCACGGAGATGCTCGCGAAGGTTCGGGCACTCGGCTCAATTCAGGCCATCGAACTGGGCGCCGGCGGCTGGCCGGGGCGCGATCACATCGACCCCGACCTGCTGCTCTCGCCAGGCTCGAACGCTCGAGAATATCGGCAGATGGTGGCTGATGCCGGCCTGACGATCAGCGCGCTTTCGTGCCACGGCAACCCGCTCCATCCCGACTCCGCCAGAGCGAGGGCGGACGACGAAGTGTATCGAAAGACCGTCCGTCTGGCCGAGCGGCTCGAAGTACCGGTCGTCGTCACGTTCTCCGGTTGTCCAGGCGACTCGGACGAGGCGACACATCCCAACTGGGTAACGACCGCCTGGCCGCCCGAGTTTCTCGAACTGCTCGACTGGCAATGGGAGAAGAAACTGATTCCGTACTGGACCGACGCCGCCGGGTTCGCGGCCGACCACGGCGTGAAGGTCGCTCTCGAAGCGCATCCCGGATTCATGGTTTACAACGTCGAGACCGCACTCGCGCTGCGGCGAGCGGCGGGGCCGAACCTGGGCGTGAACTTCGACCCGAGCCACTTCTTCTGGCAGGGTGTGGATGTCCCGGTTGCGATCCGTGCGCTCGGCGATGCCATCTTCCACGTCCATGCAAAAGACGTGGCGCTCGATCCGCTCAACGTCGCCGTCAACGGCGTCATCGACGCGAAGAATTATCGGCGGATGGCCGAACGCTCGTGGCTTTTCCGGACCGTGGGCTGGGGTCACGGCGAGCTCGAATGGAAGCGCATCGTCTCCGCGTTGCGGCTCGTCGGCTACGACTACGTGATGAGCATCGAGCACGAGGATGCGCTCGCATCGGTCGACGAGGGCCTGCGCAGCGCGATCGACCTGCTCGCCCGCGTGATGCTCACCGAACGGCCGCCCGATCCCTGGTGGACCTAGACATCTTCCAATGCCTGAATGGTGACGAGTGCAGCAAGTTCTTGTCGAAGCGCCCTGGCTGTCTTAGGGCCCGCGGCAGAATAAGGTGTGCGTTGTGGGCGGCGAGGCGCCCGCCCGGCAAGGCGCGAGGAGCGCGCATACCGGGCGTAGGTAAGTGACGAGCAACGCAGCCCGGCGGGATGCATCGGCGGCCACAATGTGCACCTTATTTTGCCGCAGGCCCTCAGGTGCGGCGGTCAAGCGGACGCCTGGCGAAGATTCACCGCGCATGGGCTCTCGGATTTTCTGTTCGGTTTGAGGCGAAGCTTCACTGTCATGCCGCTCGACATTCGATTCAAGCTCTCGGCGCTGATGTTCCTGCAGTATTTCGTCTGGGGCGCGTGGTCCGTGACCATGGGCACGTGGCTCGGAGAACGGTTGCACTTCTCGGGCGAGCAGATCGGTCTGGCCGCCGGGACCACGGCGCTCGCGGCCATGATCTCGCCGATCGTGGTCGGGATGGTCGCCGACCGCTTCCTGGCGACGGAGCGGATCCTGGCGGCACTGCACTTGGCCGGGGGCGCCGTGCTGTGGGTCGTCTCGACCGAGACGCGCTTCGGACCGTTCTACGGCGTGCTGCTCGCGTACGCGCTCTGCTACATGCCGACGCTGGCGCTCAGCAATTCGCTCTCGTTCCGCCACATGGACAATCCCAGCCGCGACTTTCCATCAGTCCGCGTGTTCGGGACGATCGGCTGGATCGTGGCCGGACTGGTCGTCGGCACGCTCGGGTTCGAGGCGACGGCTGTGCCGATGCGCATCGCGGCCGCCGGTTCAGTCGTCCTGGGCGCATTCTCCCTGTTCCTGCCGCACACGCCCCCGCTCGACACGCGGTCGACGGACCGGCTATCGATGCGCACGGCGATCGGGTTGGACGCGCTGAAACTGCTCGGCGAGCGCTCGTTCGCGATCTTCGTGCTCGGGTCGTTTCTCGTCTGCATCCCGCTCCAGTTCTACTACGCGTTCGCGAATCCGTTTCTCAACGAGCTGCACGTGACAAACGCCGCGGGCAAGATGACGCTCGGCCAGATGTCCGAGATCTTCTTCATGCTCGTGATGCCCTGGTTCTTTCGCCGGCTCGGCGTGAAGCTGATGCTGCTGTTCGGCATGGCGGCCTGGACGGCGCGCTACCTGCTGTTTGCGTACGGCGACAACGACGCGCAGGTCTGGATGCTTTATGGCGGCATCCTGCTGCACGGAATCTGTTACGACTTCTTTTTCGTGACCGGTCAGATTTACGTGGATCGCAAGGCGCCGGCCGATCTTCGCGCCGCGGCCCAGGGGCTGATCGCGTTTGTGACGCTCGGGGTCGGAATGTTCATCGGATCGTGGCTATCCGGAACGGTCGTGGATCATTTCAGCCTCGCGACGGACAACGCGACAGCGGGTCATGCCTGGGATCGCATCTGGCTCGTGCCCGCCGCCGGCGCCGCCGCGGTGCTCGTCCTGTTCGCGCTCTTCTTCACGTCCACGGACGAAATGCACACACGGTCCGGCTAGAGCAACGGCTAGAGCAGTTTTCGTTTGTAGGTAGTGTCCGCTTTCAGAGTCTGTGAACAAATCACCAACGTTTGTGATTTGTGTTCTTCGTGGTTCACAACCCAGGCGCTACAGCTTCATTGCTTCAAACATCGTCAGGCGCTGCTCCTTGATGGGGTCGTTCACAACCTGGCTCACGTTGTTGAAGACCATCGTAGGACGGTCGGTGGGATTGAAGGCCGGCCAGTGCGGCAGCTTCTTGGTGTTGGGATCTCCGGTCCGCGCAAACGCGATCCACGCATCGCTGATCTTGTCGGCCAGGGCCATCGCTTCGGGACCGCCGCCGGTGAATCGCGTGGAAATCTTGACGTTGTCGAAGGCGAAGGGAATTTCCATCGTGTGCGGCGACTTGAGGCGGCCGCCATCGACCGGCGTTTCCCAACGGAAGTAATAGAGATACACCGGGCCCTTGCCAAGCGCGGCCCGCCGCTCCGCGATCTTCATCGTCGGCGCACCGTAGCGATAGTCACTCGCGATCAGGAAGTAAATATCCGACGGCGTCGCGCCGGGATTCGCTTTGCGATACACGTCGATGGCACGGCCCGTGTGCTCACCCAGGAGATCGGTCACGCGTTTCCGCATGCCGTTCTCGTCGAGCGAAAATGCCGCCTCGTCGCTCGAGAGCGTCATTTCGGTGCGGGTCGTGCCGATCATGACGGGGACGTTCGCGGACACCGCCGACGCGGTGGGAAAGTACGGATGCTGCGAAACGGCCTTGCCGTCCATGGTCGGCGAGAACCCGGCGGTCATCTGATCGGCGCCGGCCATGTCCTTGACGACCGCGAAGTACGCCGACATGATTTTCTGAACCGGAAGATTCTGCAGTTCGCGCAGCTGCGTGTTGTTGAGCGAGAGCCTCGCCAGCAGCCGGTCCGCCACCTTGGCAGCGGCGTCGCGCTCCACCAGCCTGATGGTCGCGCCGCTTTCGATGACGGCGCGGTGAAACAGCCCTTTCGCCGACGGCATGGTCAGCAGCGTGCTGACCTTCCGTCCGCCGCCCGACTGGCCGAAAATCATCACCGTGTTCGGATCGCCGCCGAATCGCTCGATGTTGGTGCGCACCCATTGCAGCGCCTGCACGATGTCGAGCATGCCGACGTCGCCGGACTGCGCGTAATCGCGGCCGAACGCCTCGACCAGGTTCGTGAAGCCGAGCACGTTCAAACGGTGATTGATGCTGACGACGACCACGTCGCCGCGACGGGCGAGGTTGGTGCCGTCGGTCCCCGGCGAGGAGCCGGAGCCAGTCGCGAAGCCGCCGCCGTGGCACCAGAACATGACGGGCCGCTTGCGGCCGTCGTTGACGGCCGGCGTCCAGACATTGAGGACGAGGCAGTCTTCGCCTTCGGTGGGAAGACCGTCGGTGGCAACGGCCAGCCGAGCCGCCGGTGCGGGCGCGTCAGGATTGCGTTGTGGCGCGCTCGGTCCGTATGCCAACGCATCGCGAACGCCGGCCCACTTCGCGGGTGCGGCGGGCGGCATGAAGCGGTTTTTTCCGCCGGTGCTCGCGCCGTAGGGAATGCCTTTGAATGTTTTGATGCCCTGGAGGTCGACGCCGCGAACCCGGCCGAACGATGTATCGGCGAACACGTAGTCCGGATCCGCAGCCCACGCGCTGCGAAGAAAGCCACCCGACGCTGCGGTCAACAGTGAAGCCTGGCCGATGAAGAGACGACGATTGATGGTCATTGGGTGTTCCTCGCGGCACATTTTACGACTAAACGATTCCACGAACACGCGGGCGCGATCGGCTTCGCACTTCAGGCTTCGGAGTTCGGAATTTGCGTTCTCAAGCGCCGCCGTCGAGCACGAAGTTGCCCTTCTTCAGCACCGTCGCACCGTCGACGTCTTTAGGCACGATGATCGCGAAGAACGGCGCCATCATCTCTTCCCAGGTCATGCGGCCGATGTAGACGGTCCGGGTCGGATCCGGATTGAACTTGTTCGACAGCGAATTGTTGAAGTGTGCGTCGACGTGCACCCGGGTGCCCTTGGGAATGCGAATCGGCGCCATCGGCTGGTAGACGATCTGCCAGTTGAAGTCGTACTTCGGCACGTTGAGGATGACCTCGTCGCGCCCATCGGGATAGACCAGGTGATAGGTCATGTCCTTCCCGCGCAGGTGCATGTGCGGCATCATCTGCACCAACTCGACATCGGTCGTGAATTCGGCGTCCATCGGCGGACTCGAATAGTTCCCGTCGTTCGGCGGAATCGCGAACTTCGGCCCGCCTGCGGAAATGCCGTAAGAGATCCACTGTTTTTCGGGCGGCGTCTGCGCCACGGTGAAACCGATCAGCGGCCGATCGACGACGTCTTTGCCGCTCGGTGTGTAATGCACCTGGACCGTGATGTCGGAGTTGGCGGGGATCAGCTTTGCAGCGTGATACGGGCGATAGTCGTCGGCCTGCACACCCGGCACGTAGCAGGAAAAACCGCCGCCGTTACCCGCGCCCTGGCCGCCGGCGACGGGCAACGTGCCGGCCGGCGAGACACTGCCGTTCGACTTGATCACGACGCCGTCGGCGTCGCGTGGCGCTTCCGTCCAGTTCATCACGTAGTACTTCACGTCCGGTCGGTGCGGCCGGAACGTGATGCAGATATGATGCGTCACTGCCAGATCGCTCGGCTTGATCTCGAGCGACGTCACCCACGTGTCTTTCGTGAACCCGCTAGGCACGGTCATCGTCACCCACTCGATGACGTTCCTGTCCACCTGCGCGGGCACGCGGAACTCCGGCCCTTTGACGATCAGGTCAGGCTTGATCTGCCATCCGTCCGCCGGCCATTGAATGGCCGGGGGCGCATCCGAGGGATTGCCTTGGACCGCGCCGCCGTCGGTCCACTTCACTATCTTCTGGATATCGTCGTGACTGAGCGACCGGTCGTTGGTGAAGCGGCCGTGCTGCGGGTCGGCGAACCAGGGCGGCATCTGACGGCTTTCGACTTTTGCCTTGATCGAGCGCGCCCAGGGCCGAGCCTCCTCGTAGGTCAAGAGCGACATCGGCGCGATTTGCCCCGGCCGATGGCACGACTGGCAATTCTTCTGAAGAATCGGGAGGACGTCCCTGGCGAACGTCATCTGTGTCTCCGCAGCCCTCATCGTGCGTGTCGTCGCGGCGCCGAGTGCCACGACCGCGACGAGTAATCCGGCAGCGCCCAATCGCTTCATATCCGTACTCCTTCCGTGCTTCCACGCCCTATTTACGTCTTCGAAGTCATCGGCGCGACGGGTTCGATCTTATGGCTCTTGTCGGAGCCAGCCGCTGGACATCGGACCTGTCGCTGGATAACTGAACTCGTCGGTCGTGCCTTAGTGCCCCGGCGGAAATAAAGCTGCGACTCTGGCCGCCGATGCATCCCGCCGGGCTGCGTTGCTCGTCGCTTACATACGCCCGGTATGCGCGCTCCTCGCGCCTTGCCGGGCGGGCGCCTCGACGCCCACAGTTGACAGCCTTATTACCGCCAGGGCCCTTAGCCAGTCTCGTGGCCTGCTACCCCTTTTTCAAATCCGGTCGCGACGTGGCTACATAGCTGGGTTTTTCAACTGACGAACAGGGTGCACAGTCACGGACGTCACGGGCAAGTCGGCGACAGCTTCTGGACAAACTCTACCTGCAGTACCGGAGTGCCGTCCTTGTCGCCAGAGGCCGATGTCGACGGCGAGATTTCCCCCGAGATCTCGACCCTGGTCCCGACAAACGGCGACAGCTGACTGTCGAGTGCGCTCAACCGATACCGGTCGCTCGCGGCAGTCGCCGCTACTGCCGACGTGCCGGTGTCAGGGGGCACGACGCTCGAACGAGCAGCCTTCACGAGCACGAACCGGGCATCGCTTGGACTGTTCGAATCGATCGGCGCGGCGGCACGCCCGCCGGGTTGCGGCACCGCCTGCACACAGCCAGTCACCGTGATGCGATCGGCGAGATTGGGCGGATCCGGCTGCGGCGTGCCCGGCGTCGGGTTTCCGGTTTTCGAACCTGGAGGTTGTTGCGCCGACAGCCCCAACGTCCACGCGGCGACAAGGACGATTGTGGTTCGAAGCGCCTTTGGCCACGAAATCACGAAGGCACGAGAAAGCCTCTCCCTCACCAGGGAGCCTTTGCCATTGCGTTTCTTTGTGCCCTGGCGGTCCGGATCAGCTGAGACGCTCATCATCGCGACCTTGAAAGTCCGCCTGAAGTCGGACCATGGCCGTAACTCCCACCTGCGCGGCTATTCTAGGACCGAAAGGACTGAAACTCCAGGCCGTTTCGCGCCATTGGCTACCGGCCTTCAGCCATCGAAAAAGGCCCAACCACCGAGGGCACCGAGCACACCGAAAATTCATCGGTCCCGGCATCTCCACGAAGGCGCGCCGCGGTCGTGCCGGACGGCAGCGGCCGTCTGAGCGTGCCGACTTCACTCCGTATCCGGAAGTCGAGCGCAGCGATTTCTGGCGTCGACTTCGTCCTGCACGATCCGTGGCCTTCGAGTGCGCTGGAGCGGTGCAGGCCGTGAGTGGCGGTCGGGGGGAAGCATCCGATAGTCGACGTGGCGGCGGAAGAGTACGAGCGGAGCCTCGACTTCCCGGCAGGGCGATGCGGCCGCCGCCGGCCGGCACGATCGCGGCGCGCTCACACCCTCGCTGTGCAAGTGGTCCTCGTCAGGCTGCCCTCTGGATCAAGAAGTCGTATTTCTCAATCGTTAACACGGCCTCTTGTACCGCCTTTGGCCACGAAGACGCGAAAGCGGATGCCGCGGATCCGACACGACGTCGCTTCAAGCAGCTCGTCCCTGGTCCGGCTGGTCATGCCGCGGTATTGCCCTGGTTTGTGCGTCGATTTTCCCGCCCTGACGGTGACCGGCGGTTGTGCCAAAAGGGCGTACAACCAGGCCTGTTTCGCAGTAAACTCGCCCCATGTTTCCTGCCTCGAACCGCCGGAATTTTCTCGGAGCGCTCCTCGGCGGGGCGGCGGGCCTGGCGCTGCCCGCTACCACCTTTGCGCGGCGTCTCGAACTCGGCGCCCCTGAGACCGCCGCCGGAGGCGAAGAAGCCCACGCCGGCATCGTCGCCACACCGCTCGGCGACAACCTCACGGAGTTCACCGGCGCGGGGGACAACGTCATCGTCGTGACCGGACCGGACAGCGTGGCGATGATCAACGGGGGGCTGGCGGCGCGATCCGCGGATCTCCTCAAGAAGATCGCCGAGCACACCGGCGGCAAGCGCGTCCAGTTTCTGTTCAATACCGATTGGCATCCCGAGCAGAGCGGCTCGAACGAGACACTCGCAAAGGCCGGCGCAACGCTCATCGCGCACGAAAACACGAAGCAGTACATGAGCGTGGAGATGTACGTCGACTGGCAGAAACGCACCTACAAGCCGCTGCCCGCGCTCGCGCTGCCGAATCAGACCTTCTACACCACCGGCAAGATGACCGTTGGCAACGAGCGGATCGAATACGGGCACCTGGGACAGGCGCACACCGACGGCGCAATCTACGTCCACTTCCCGGTCTCGAACGTGCTGATGGTCGGCCACGCGCTTGCCGTAGGCAAGTACCCCATCGCGGACTACACGGCCGGCGGCTGGCTCGGCGGGTTGATTGGCGCCAACAAAATACTGCTCGCGTTGGCGAACGCCGACACACGAGTCATCCCCGCCGCCGGCCCGGTCCAGACGCGCGCCGATCTCCAGGCGCAGCTCGACATGATGGCGGAGATGCTGGCGCGATTCACGAAGTTGATGAAGCAGGGTCTCGGTCCCGACGATTGGCGTGCCGCGACGCCCACGAAAGAGTTCGACGCGAAGTGGGGCAACCCGGATCTGTTCGTATCCACCGCCTATCGAGGCATGTGGCTCCACGTTCGCGAGCTCGGCGCCGGTATCGTGTAAGCCATTGGCACATTGGCAACAGCACTCGAACATATTCAAGGCAGGTGGTAGCAATGAACCGACTGATGCCGGGGTCGCAGGGTTCGCAGACGGTGCCGGTGCGGTTTCTCAGCGGCCTCAGCGTGCTCTGCGTTGATCGTGATTTACCCGCGGGCCCGGCGTGCCGGGCCGATCGCGTAAGGCAGGTAGCAGCATGAACCGACTGATGCCGAGGTCGCGGGGTTCGCAGACGGTGCTGGTATGGTTTCTCTGCAGCCTCAGCGTGCTCTGCGTTGATCGTGGTCTGACAGCCCGCGGCAAAAGTCCGTCGGCATTCGGCGAGCGCCTCGGTGCGACGACCGACTTTTACCACGGGCTGCCAGGCGCGGCCGGCGCGGCGCAGACACCCGCCACCCCGATCACGGCTCCGGCGTCGAAGTCTCCCGAGCGTGCCCTCCTCGATCAGTACTGCGTCACCTGTCACAACGAACGCACCAAGACCGCGAACATCACCTTCGACACGCTGGATCTCTCGAAGCTGTCCGATCACGCGGACCTCTGGGAAAAGGCGGTTCGGAAGCTGCGCGGAGGCATGATGCCGCCGCCGGGCGTGCGCCGTCCGGAGCAGGCATCGGTCGACAACCTGGTCTCGTGGCTCGAGCACGGCCTTGATCAGGCGGCCGCGGCGAAGCCGAATCCGGGCCGCGTCGCGCTCCACCGGCTCAATCGCGCCGAGTACGCGAACGCGATCGAAGACCTGCTGGGACTGCGCATCGACGCCAGCGTCTTCCTTCCGCAAGACGATGAAGCCGATGGCTTCGACAACGTGGCGAGCGTGTTGAAGGTCTCGCCGTCATTCCTCGACCAGTACATCTCGGCCGCGCGCATCGTCAGCACGCGGGCCGTCGGCAACCCGTCGCCGAAGCCGACAAGCGCGACCTATCGGCCGCCGCGCAGCACGGAGCAAAGCGCGCACGTCGAAGGTTTGCCGTTGGGGACTCGTGGCGGGCTGCTGGTCGAGCACTTGTTTCCCGCCGACGGCGAGTACAAGCTGAACATCGGCGGCCTCCCGATCGCCGGATACGTCCGCGGCATGGAGTACCGGCACACGCTCGTCGCGACCATCGACGGCGCCAAGGTGTTCGAGGGGCACATCGGCGGCGAGGAAGACATGAAGGCCATCGACCAGTTGCAGGCCCCTGCTGTCGGTGCCATCAATGATCGTTTCAAGAACATCCCGTTCAAGGTCGTCGCGGGACCGCACGAAGTCGGCGTCACCTTCGTCGCCCGGTCGTATGCGGAGTCGGACGAAGTCCTGTTTGCGTTCAGACCCGGTCTTGGCGAGGAACGAATTCCGCGCGTGGGAACGATCGAGGTCGTCGGTCCGTTCAACCCCGCGGGTCTCAGCGATACGCCGAGCCGCGAGCACATCTTCGTGTGCCGCCCCGCGAGCGCCGGCGAGGAACTGCCGTGCGCGACCAAGATCATGTCGTCGTTTGCCAGGCGGGCCTTCCGACGGCCGGTCACTGATGCCGATCTTCAGGCGCCACTCGGCTTCTATCGGGCCGCGAGGGATTCCGGCACGTTCGACCTGGCCATCCGCGACGGGCTGGTCGCCATTCTGGCCAGTCCGAAGTTCCTGTTCCGCGCCGAACGGCTGCCCGCCAACGTCGCGCCCGGCGCCATCTACCGCGTGAGCGATCTCGACCTGGCCTCACGCCTGTCGTTCTTCCTCACCGGCCGTATTCCGGACGATCAACTGCTCGACGTGGCCGAGAAGGGCCGGCTCTCCGATCCCAAAGTGCTCGAGACCCAGGTCCGCCGGTTGCTGGCCGCGCCGACGTCGAATTCCCTGGTCACCAACTTCGCCTTCCAGTGGCTGAAGGTGCGCGGGCTCGACACGATCGACCCCGACGCGGTGCTCTTCCCCAACTTCGACGATGGGCTGCGCGACGCGTTCAAGAAGGAGATGGAGCTGTTTGTCGGGAGTGTCCTGCACGAAGATCGCAGCGTGCTCGATCTCCTGACTTCGGACCGCACGTTCGTCAACGAGCGTCTGGCGCTGCACTACGGCATCCCGAACATTCGCGGCAGCCAGTTCCGTCAGGTCGCGCTCACCGATCCGAACCGCTGGGGCCTGCTCGGCAAGGGCAGCGTCCTCATGACAACGTCGTACGCCAATCGAACGGCGCCGGTCCTTCGCGGCGCGTGGATCCTCGAGAACATCACCGGCACGCCGCCCTCCCCTCCGCCGCCGGACGTCGAGGGATTCAAGGAGAACAAGGAAGGCGAAAAGGCGAAATCGGTACGCGAGATCATGGAGCAGCATCGCAGCAAGCCCTCCTGCAACGCCTGCCACGGCGTGATGGATCCGCTCGGCTTCTCGCTCGAGAACTACAACGCGATCGGCGAGTGGCGCGCGAAGGATCGTGACGCGGGCACCACGATCGATGCGTCCGGCAAGCTCGTGGACGGCACGCCGGTGAACAGTCCCGCCGATCTCCGCACGGCGCTGATGAAGCGGCCGGAGCAGTTCGTGCAGACGCTGACGGAAAAGCTGATGACCTACGCGCTCGGACGGAGCGTGGAGTACTACGACATGCCGGCGGTGCGCGCCATCGTTCGCGACGCCGCGCGCGACAACTACCGTTTCTCGTCGATCGTGATGGGGATCGTCCGCAGCGCACCGTTCCAGATGCGCACCGCGCCCGTTGAGAAGCCCACAATCAGTGCGGAGGCCACCGAGCGCGCAGACGCCAACAACGCTCTCGATCTTCCGCGGTCTCAGCGGTAATCGTCGTGGGTTTCAGTCCACACAGGAGCCAGTGATGTTCATTACGAAGATGCATCTCTCCCGGCGCACGTTCCTCCGCGGTGCGGGCGCTACGATCGGTCTGCCGCTCCTCGACGCGATGATCCCGGCATGGACCGCGCTGGCGCAGACGGCGGCGAGCCCGAAACCGCGCATGGGGTTTCTCTACCTTCCCCACGGCGCGATCATGGATCAGTGGACCCCGGCGGCCGAAGGGTCAGGGTTCGAGCTCACGCCGATTCTGAAACCGTTCGCGCCCTTTCAGAAGCAGTTGACGATCGTGAGTGGCCTGGAAAACAAGGGCGCGATCGCCCCGCCGGTGCACGCGCTCAGCCCGGGGACGTGGCTGAGCGGCATCACACCGCCGGAAGGCCAGGAGCCGCATGGCGGGGTGACCGTGGATCAAATGGCCGCGGCGCACCTCGGTCAGGACACGCCGCTGCCCTCGCTCGAAGTCGCCACGGAGGGATACGGCGGCAATGGCAATTCGTGCGACCGCACGTTCGGCTGCAGCTACGGTAGGACGATCTCGTTCAGGACTCCGACGACGCCGCTGCCGATGGAGGCCGACCCGCGCAAGCTGTTCGAGCGGCTCTTCGGCCAGGGCGACACGCCGCAGGAGCGGAAGGCGATCTCGAAGCAGTTCTCGAGCATCCTCGATCTGGTCACCTCCGAAGCCGCCGACCTCCGCAAGACCCTCGACGTCCAGGACCGGGCGCGACTCGGGGACTACCTGGAGAGCGTTCGCGAGATTGAGCGGCGCGTTCAGAAGATGGAAGAGCGGGACCTCACCAGCCTGGATCTGCCGGACGTTCCGGTCGGGAGCACGTTCGATCAGCGCCTGACGCTGATGTTCGACATGATCGCGCTGGCCTACCAGGCCAACCTGACGCGCGTCTTCACCTTCATGATGGCGGGCGAGGGCAGCAACCAGACCTACAACCACGTCGGCGTCTCGGACGCGTTCCATCCGCTGTCGCACCATCAGAACGACAAGACGAGGAAAGAAAAGCTGGTCAAGATCCAGACGTATCACAGCCAGGCCTTCGCGAAGTTCCTGGCCACGCTGGCCGCCATGCCCGACGGCGACGGCTCGATGCTGGATCACTCGATCTTTCTCTACGGCAGCAACATGAGCAACAGCAACGCCCACAATCACTCGCCGCTGCCGACACTGGTCGTGGGCGGGGGCTGCGGGAAGCTCAAGGGCGGCCAGCACGTGAAGTATCCCGAGCAGACGCAGCTGTCGGACCTGCTGCTCACGCTGCTCGATCGGGCGGGCGTCCCGGCCCAGAAGGTCGGCAACAGCACCACGATGCTCAGCGAGGTCTAAGTGCGCAGTTCTCGAGTTCTTGAACCACCAAGAACACCAAGGACACAAGGAGCGGCAGGGTGTGAGGTTCGATCGCCTTTGTGATCTTCGTGAGCTTTGTGGTTCCGGAGACCATCGTAAGAAACGCCGAGCATGCTTATGTTGACTTCTGTTCTTGCCCTGCTGATCGCCGCCGCGCCGCTCGTGGACGCGGTGAAGTCCGGAGACAAGGCCGCGGCGCTCGCCCTGATCGAGCGCCGTGCCGATGTGAACGCGCCCGAAGCGGACGGCACCACGGCGCTGCACTGGGCGGTCCATCGGAACGACCTCGATCTGGCGGCGCGCCTGCTCCGCGCGGGCGCCAAAGTGAACGCCAAGAACGACTACGGCGCCACGCCGATGTCGGAAGCCGCGATCACGGGCAGCACGGAGATGATCGACGCGCTGCTGAAGGCCGGCGCGGATGTCGAGTCGCCCAACCCGGACGGTCAGACGGCGCTGATGATCATTGCGCGCACCGGACGAGTCGATGCGGCACAGGCCCTGCTGCGCCACGGCGCCAACGTCAACGCGGTCGAACACTGGCGAGGACAGACCGCGTTGATGTGGGCCACGGCTCAGAGTCAGGCCGCGATGGTGAAGACGCTGGTCGCCGCCGGCGCCGACGTGAACGCGAGATCGACGGTCAATAACTGGCAACGCCAGGTCACCGCCGAGCCGCGCGCGATCTACCGGCCCGCCGGCGGGCTGACTCCCTTGTTGTATGTCGCTCGCGAGGGCTGCGTTGAGTGCGCGAAGTACCTGGTGGAAGGCGGCGCCAGCCTCAGTCTCGCGGATCCGGAAGAGGTCAGCCCGCTGCTCCTGTCCATCCTGAACGGGCACTACGACGTCGCCGCATATTTGATCCAGAAGGGTGCGAATCCGAGCAAGTGGGACTGGTACGGTCGAACCCCCCTCTATGCCGCCGTGGACATGAACACGATCCCTCGTGGCGGCCGGCCCGATCGGCCTTCGCTCGACACGACCACCAGCCTGCAGATCATCGAGCAGTTGCTCGCCGCCGGCGCGAACCCCAACGCGCAGTTGAAGCTGGCCGCGCCATTTCGAAATATCGGCAACGACCGCGGGCTCGACGGAACCCTGACGATCGGCACGACGCCGCTGCTACGGGCCGCGAAAGCGCTGGATGCTCCGGCCATTCGCCTGCTCCTCGCGAAGGGCGCCAATATCAACCTCACGAGCACGAGGGGGATCACGCCGGTGATGGCCGCCGCGGGAGTCGGATCGGTCGACGCCGACACGCGCGGCATCTACACGACCGAGGACGTTCAACAGCGGTCCATCGAATCCCTGAAGCTGCTGCTGGCCGCAGGGGCAGACATCAATGCCAAGGACGGCACCCGTGGCCTGACACCCCTTCACGAGGCGGCCCGCTGGGGCTGGAACGACGTCGTCTCGTTCCTGGTGGAGCACGGCGCCAATCTGGCGGCCAAGGACAACCGGGGCATGACGCCGGTGGACTCCGCCATGGGAAAAGCCGGCGGCAACAGCCGCGGCGGCCAGCGAATCGACATCCACGAGGATACGGCTGCACTGCTCCGCAAGTTGATGAGCGGGGCCAAGACCACAGCGGCAGCCGCCCAACCGTAGAACATTTTTCGCTGTAAGTGGGCGTTGCAGTACTGAAATCCTGAACCACAAAGACACGAAGAACACAAAGAGTCTCTCGGTATTCTTCGTGATCTTTGTGCCCTTTGTGGTTCGTTATCTGTTTGCTTTGACGTCGCCGACAACTCGCGGCCACGGACCGTGCCTTCGTGGGTTCGCGCCATCTCGCATTGTCGATTTGCGACCGCCTCGATCGTCTCTTACACATCGCGGTCATGCGGGCCTGATCGATGCTCGCGCGGCAGTTCAGGGCGTGGTCCGGGGATAGGGAGCCGAGATCGCCACGCTCCCCGGAGCGACCGGCCGCGCAGTAACGGGCGAGCCTTCGTCAACAATTCGGCCGAGGCGTCTCTTCAACAAGAAGGAGCTGAACAGTCATGGCAAACGCATTCGTGCACACCGAGCTCAACACAACCGATGTGACCAAGGCAAAGGGCTTTTACGGGAAGTTGTTCGACTGGAAACTCGAAGACCTGCCGATGGACGGTGCGAGCTACACGATGATCAAGATCGGTGAAGGAACGGCGGGAGGCATCATGGCCAATCCGATTCCCGGAGCGCCGTCTTTCTGGTTGACCTACGTGCTGGTCGACGACATCGAGGCGTCGACCGCGAAAGCCAGGTCGCTCGGCGCGACCGTGATGAAGGACGTCACCGAGGTGATGGGCATGGGATGGCTCAGCGTCATCGTCGATCCCACCGGCGCCGCGCTGGGGATGTGGAAGCCGAAGCCAAGAAGTTAAGCGCCCAAGGGTACCGTGGGGACGACGACGAGTCGCCGTCCCCACGGTCGCGTTGTGTCGACCGCTGATGATGTGTACCAACGCGGAGACTAGTCCAGCCGCTCAGCCCTTCCCGTTTGTCAGGCCAAGAAGCGTCGGCCCCGGCTCGCATGTTCAACGGCGACGCGCCAATACCGGCAACGTTCAGACCGATACCCTTGACGTGCACGCTGGATTCGACCGCGTCGCCGAGCAGGCCGCCTTCGCAAGAAGCGAACCCGCGACTTCTCCAACCGGTCGAACTCGTCGTTGACCCCATCGACCGTGCCGATCGCCCGCGGCAAAGTCACTCTAGCTCCGCGCAGGCAATCGGCCACGCCGCTGCAACCTTGAATCGTCTCCCCCTGCCGAGCAGTCGTACCTCGCTCAAGCCGACCGCGAGTTTTTGGAACCACGAAGAACACAAAGCACACGAAGGCTGTCGTTTCGCCCTCGGAGAGCGGCTTTGTGGCCTTGGTGCTCTTTGTGGTTCAGACGCAATCCGCCACCGCGACCGCTCTTAGGACCCTTAGTTCAGGGCTTGGTCGACTCGAACGTGATCTGCTTCAGGAACTCGGTCTCGCGCGGCAGCTCGCTCTGCCCTTCCGGAAAGCTACCCGAGCGCAGCATGAACGCCAGAATGTCGACATACGCCTGACGCGACAGGCTGCCCGGGCTGTTTTGCGGCATCGAGATCCGAATCCGCTCCAACAGGTCGCCCAGCGTCAGGCCGTTCCAGTTGGCATTGAAAGGACCGCCGCTCAGCGCCGGCGCCATCTCCCCTCCCTCGAGGGCAAGACCATGACACGAGCCGCACGACGCGCTGTACAACGGCCCGCCGCGCATCGCCTGATCACTCGTGTAGACCCCCGCCCACACCGATCGCGGCGCAACACCTTGCGCCCGCGCGGCCGGCAGCAGCGGCGCGACGGCGACGAGCGCGAGCGCCCAGAACGCGATCGTTCGGCGCGGCCCGCCGTTGCTGGCGCCGCCGGTCACCAATGTGTCGCCCAACCCTGGCGGAGGAAGTCGCGCAGCCGGGCGTCCGCTTCCCTCGCGGCGAGCTCATAGGTCGGCCAGTGGCGGGTGGAGCTGGCCTCTCCGTTGTAGTTGATGTTCAAGCTGACGCCATCGGAATCGGTACGCGCGCGAACGATCGCCTCGATCGATCGATGGTCCTTGCGCAGGCGCCAGAGCCGCGCGCTGACTGCGCCGCTGGTCAGTTTCAACATGGTCGGCGACCCAGAAGGTTTGGACGCGATCAGTTGCCGGGCCACGGGACGCCCTGGCGCCGCGCGTGCACCGGCGCAAGTCCCTTGTAGGTGAACCGCTGCAGCCGGCGTCCTTCGTAAGTCTCGACCGTGTAGAGGTTGCCCTTCGAATCGGTCGCGATGTTGTGCAGCGAGTACCACTCGCCGGGATAGTGTCCGCCTTTTCCGAAGGCGGTCAACTCGGTCATGCTCGCGCGATCGAAAATGCGGAGCTTCTGATTGCGGCCATCGGCCACATACAGGTATTTCTGCTGCGGATCGCGCGAGAACGCGACGTCCCACACCCCCCCGTCGCCGCGCGAGTCGCGCTGGGTGTAGATTTCCCGCACGAAGGTGCCGTCGGTCTTGAAGATCTGCAGCCGGTTGCTGGTGCGATCGCACACGTAGACCAGCCCGTCGACCGAGACGTCTGCGCAGTGCACCGGCCCCCGGAACTGCTGGTAGGTCACGGTCGGATCGTAGGGCCCCTGCGCCGCCGCCGCGGCATCGTCGGGCGGCTTGCCGTACGCGCCCCAGAACCGCTTCATCTTGCCGCTCTCCGCGTCGATCACCGCGACCCGCCGGTTGCCGTAGCCGTCGGCGACGAAGACTTCGTTGCTCGGCGCATAGAAAAACACCTTGGCCACCTGGTAGAAGTGCTCGGTCGAGAGGCTGTCCCGGGTCACCCCTTTCTTGCCGACCTGCTTGACGAATCTTCCATCCTGCGTGAATTCGAGGATGTGGCCGTCCGGCGCGCCGTTGCCGCCGATCCAGACGTTGCCTTTGTTATCGATGTTCAGCCCGTGGTTCGAAGCCGGCCACTGGTAGCCCGGGCCGTCCTGGCCGCCCCAATGGCGGAGCAGGTTGCCCTGCTGGTCGAACTCGAGCACCGGCGGCGCGGCTTTGCAGCACTCGCCCGTCTTCTGGTCGCCCGCGCCTTCCACCGCGTCGAGGACGTCGGGACGATGGACGATCCAGACGTGATCCTGGGCGTCGACCCACAAGCCAATCGACTGGCCTTGATACCAGCCGTTCGGCAGCGGCTTGGGGAACGTCGGATCCACTTCGAATCTCGGCGCCATGACCTGGCCCTGCACCTGCGCGGCGGCAGTTTCGAGCTTGCTCTGCAGCACCGCCAGCACTGCGAGCAGGCCGACGAACGCGGCGCCAATCATCAGGTTTCGTTTCATACCCGTGCTCCTCAATGCGCGAGCCTCGCTGTGATCGAGTGGATCGTCCGCTCAAGACAAATGCAACCACGAACCGCGAAAACACCAAGGATACACGTGATCTGTAGGGATGCTCCTCGGTGATCTCGGTGACCTCGGTGGTTGATCTCGGCCACTAGCGGCTCGGCGCGAACTTCTGGACGCGCTTGCCGTGATGCGTTTCGCCTGTATAGAGATTGCCGAGCGCATCGGTGGCGACGCTGTCGACGGCGAGAAACTGGCCTGGATACCGGCCGCCGCTGCCGACGCTGCCGACCTCGGCGAGTGAATCGCGCTGAAGGATGCGGACCTTCTTGTTCACGCCGTCGGCCACGAACAGGTAGCGTTGCGGCGGGTCGCTCGAGAACGCGAGATCCCACACCGAGCCGTGTGCGGAAATGACGGCGGTGGCCCCCGCAGTCAGCGTGACCGTGGCTCCGCGTGTCTCCTTGGCGATCACCATCTCTTTGATGAAGGTGCCGGCTTTGTCGAACACTTGAATACGGTTGCTGGTCCGATCGCAGACGTACACCATGCCGTCCCGAGCGATCTCGACGCAGGTCACATCACGAAACGATCGGGAGACAGGTGCCGTCGGATCGTAGGGCCCCGCGGGCGCACCGGCCGCCTTCTCGCCGTACGCGAACCAATGGCGCTTGTAGGCCCCGCTGTCGGCATCGAAGACCGCGACGCGATGGTTGCCGCTGTCGGCGACGAACACCTCGTTCGCCGACGCGTCGTAGGCAACGGCCGCCGGACGGTTGAGCGTCGTCCGGCTGTCGGCGCCTTCCATCTTGCCCGGAGTACCGATCGTGAGCAGGTATCTGCCATCACGCGAAAACTTCAGCACGTGCGCGTCCGCCGGAACGGGTGGCGCCGGTGCCACGCCGCGGCCAGCGGCGGCCGGCGCGGCGGCGCCCGCGGGCGGTGCCGTCACTGGCGCGGAGCCGCGAGCCGCGCCCGGCGCGACGCCAAGTTCAGCGGCCTCAGCCGCGGCGGTGGCGGCAGCGGTGGCGGCGGCAGCGGTGGCGGCGGTTCCGCGGCCGCGTCCCGCCGCCGGCGGTGCAGGCTCCAGTCCCGCGGCAGTGATCCAGACGTTGCCCTTGGTATCGACCGCAATGCCGCCGGGGACCTGCGGCCATTGATACCCCTGACTCGGGCCGCCCCAGCTGCCAAGCAGCTTGCCGGCGGCATCGAATTCAAGAATTGGCGGCGCCGGCGTACAACACACGCTGGAGCTGGGCGGCGTCAGGACCATGCCCTTTTCGTTGCTCTGTAGCGTGTCCGCGCCGCGGTGCGCAACCCACACATGGTTCTGCCCATCAACGGCAACGCCGGTGATCGAACCAAGCACCCACGAGTCGTCTGGAAATGGCTGCGGCCACAGCGGCGCGACCCGATAGGCGGCCGGCCCCGCGGCCCCGCGGCCCTGCGCAGCGGCATGATTGAAGTTCGTCATGCCGACGAGTGCGGCGAGGAGTCCCAGGCCGGTCGTCCCCAGACAGTGATTCGCCTTCATGACTCGTTCCTCCAAGACCCCTGTATGTCGGTTGCGCGTAGTATCCCACTAGCCGTGCGGGCCTCACCAGCGGAATGTGTGGCTAGAATACGCCCATGAGTCGAGCGTCGCGCCAGCGTGTGACCCATCGCGCGGCATCCGCGCTCGTGGCGGCTGCGCTGCTGTCGTGGACCGCCGCGCCAGCGGCGCACGATGTGCCGAACGACGTCCGGATCCAGGCATTCCTCAGACCGGAAGGACAGGTGCTGCGGCTGCTGGTGCGCGCCCCGCTGGCGTCCATGAACGACATCTCCTGGCCGACCAGCGGCGTGTTCCTGAACCTGGCTGACCCGGAAATGCCGACCGCGCTCCGCGACGGCGCTAAAGACTGGCTGGTCGATCGCATCGACGTCTACGAGGAAGACGTCCGTCTGACCGTCCCTCGCATCGCCGCCGCGCGGGTGTCGCTGCCCTCCGACAGGTCGTTCGATGCCTACGACAGCGCGCTGCGCTCGCTGCTCGGTCCGCCGCTGCCGAACGACACCGAACTGGTCAGGAGTCAGGCGATGGTCGACGCGCTGCTCGAGTATCCGATCCGCTCGGCGCAATCCCGGTTCGCGATCGATCCGCACTATCGGCTCCTGGGTCTGAAAGCGCTGACCGTGCTGCGCTTCGTCACGGCGGATGGCGCCGAACGGGCGTTGGAATTTCACGACGACCCCGGCCTGGTCCGGCTCGATCCGCGCTGGCTCCAGGCGGTCGGGCTGTTCGTGACCGAAGGCTTCCGCCACATCCTGAGCGGCGCCGATCACCTGCTCTTTCTCTTCTGTCTTGTCATTCCCTTCCGTCAGGTGCGCCGGCTGGTTGTCGTGGTGACGGCGTTCACCATCGCGCACTCGATCACGCTGGTGGCGTCCGCGTACCAGCTCGGGCCCGACGCCGGGTGGTTCCCACCGCTCGTCGAAACGCTGATCGCGGCCTCGATCTTCTACATGGCCCTCGAGAACATCGTCTCGCCCGGATTGCGCCGCCGCTGGCTGCTGGCGTTCGGCTTCGGGCTGGTGCACGGCTTCGGTTTCTCGTTCGCGCTGCGTGACACGATGCAGCTGGCAGGCTCGCATCTGCTGACCTCGCTGCTGTCGTTCAACGTCGGCGTTGAACTCGGCCAACTCGCCGTTCTCGCCGTGTTCGTTCCGGCGCTGACGCTGCTCTTCAGAGTCGTCGTCGCCGAGCGGATAGGCACGATCGTCCTCTCGGCGATCGTGGCGCACACCGGATGGCACTGGATGATCGAGCGAGCGCAACTATTGTCGCGTTATCAATTCGCCTGGCCCGACCTGACGCTGGCCTGGTTCGCGTTCGCAGTGCGATGGGTGATGATCATCGTGGCCATGGCCGGCGTGTGGTGGCTTCAGAAAATCGTCCTCAAGGCCCGGCATTCGGACCAGGCGATCAAGTCGGAAGGCTGATCCACGTCAGTTCGCCACCCGTGCCTCGTCGGGCAGGCTGAAGGCGATGTACTCACCCGAATAGTTGCCGCCGCTCACCGCCACCACCAGGTACTGCCGGTTGTTGAGCATGTAGGTCATCGGCGAGCCGCTCTGCGGCCCCGGCATCCAGATCGCGCCGACCTCCTTGCCGCTCGCCTTGTCGTAGGCACGAAGCATCGCGCCGCGCGGATGCTCGGCGGTCGTCGTGACCTGCGGATCGCCCATGATCACCAGGGTCTTGGTGATGACCAGCCCGACCGCCCCGCTCTGCCCGGTTCTCGGAATATTCATCCCCTTCAGCAGCGGGTGATTGCGCACGTTGTCCGGCGTATCGCCGTGCGCCACCTGCCACACGAGCTCCCCGCGATCGAGATTGATGGCCGACAGCAGCCCGTACGGCGGCTTGACGAGCGGAAGCCCTTCGACAAGCAGCGGGTTCACAGGAACGCCGGTCGATCCACGCCCGCCGCGTCCGGCCGCGGGCGCTGCCGCGGAAGCCGCAGCCGGCGCGGCCGCTGGCGCAGCCGGCCGACGTTGTGGCGCATCGGCGGCGCTGCCGAAACCTGGTCCTTCGCGTTCCACGAACGGCTGTCCTGCCGTGCCCATCACGTACCGAATGTCGGATCCGAACTCTTTGGGCGGTTCGGACAGTCCAATCGGCGCGAGCGCGGCGTTGGAAGCCGGAAGAAACGCCGTGTGCAACTCCGGATCGTAGCCGGCGCCCGGCCAGTTGGTGCCGCCGTTGAGCGTCGCGACGGTCAGCGCGCCGAGCGGTCCGCCAACTCTGGCCAACGCGGGCGGAGTAAACATCGGTCCGGTGTCGTAGAGCCGGAAATTCCTGATCGCCTGCTCGCGCATCTCCGGCGTGAAATCGATCAACTCGTCGACCGTCACGGCCTGGCGCGCGTAGGCCGGTGGCTTGGTGGGAAAGGGCTGCGTCGGCGAATACCACTCGCCCGGCACGGAGCCTTTGGGGACGGGACGCTCCTCAATCGGCCACACCGGTTGACCGGTGACGCGGTCGAACACGTACAGGAATGCTTCCTTGCTCGGCAGCGCGACCGCCTTGATGGCCCGGCCGTTCACCGTGATGTCGGCGAGCAGCGGCGCCGACGAAAGGTCGTAATCCCAGATCGGGTGATGCACGATCTGATAGTGCCACTTGCGCTGGCCGGTCTTCAGGTCGACGCAGACGAGGCTCTCGCCGTAGAGATTGTTGCCCGGCCGATCGCCACCATAGAAGTCGGACGTCGGGCTCTCGACCGGCAGGTACACGAGCCCGAGATCTTCGTCGACCGTAATCTGCGCCCAGACGCCGGTGTTGCCATTGTTCTTCCACGAATCGTTGAGCCAGCTGTCGTTGCCGAACTCGCCGGGCCTCGGAATCGTGTTGAAGGTCCACAACAGCCTGCCGGACCGGACATCGAACGCCCGGACCAGACCCTTGGTGTTGTTGTGGGTCTTGACGGTCATGCCTTCTTTGAACGAGGAGCCGACAATCACCACGTCTTTCACGATGGTCGGCGTCGAATGGAGGCCGGCCTCGCCGGTCTCGAGATCGATCGGCTGGCCGCTGCCGGTGACCATTCCGACTTTCAGATCGACGATGCCATCTTTGCCGAAGGACGTGACCGTCGATCCCGTTTTGGCGTTGAGCGCGACGAGACGATATCCCGTCGTGACGTAGAGGACACGTTCGTCACCGCGGCCGTCGGTCCAGTAAGACAGCCCGCGGCCCGACAACTGCCGCGGCGCATTCGCCGCGCGCGTGCCTTCGCGAAGGCTGTGCACCCACATCAGCTCACCGGTCTTGCCGTCGAGCGCGACCACGGAACGCCGCGTGCCGCCAGTGGCGTAGACGATGCCCTTGACCATCAGCGGCGTCCCCTCGAGCTTGAACTCAGGACGCGTGCCGAGGTTGTCGGTCTTGAAGCGCCACGCCACTTCGAGTTTCTTGAAGTTGGCGGCATTGATCTGGTCGAGGGGTGAATAGCGCGAGCCGCGGATGTCGGCGGTGTAGGCGGGCCAGTCGCCGTTCTTCGTGCTCGGCTGGCCCGAGCCCTGGCCCGAGAGTCCGACGGTCATGCCGGCCAGCGTAAGAATCGTGGAGACGACTGCCCACCGAAGCGCTGTTCGGGTCACGACCTGCCCCTTTCTAGTAACGAAGCGAAGCTTCGCTACTTCTTGACGTATCGCTTCAGCGTGCGCGGGCCCACTTCGGCGCCGTACACGTTGCCCTGCTCATCGGCCGCCACGCCTTCCGCTGCACTCGTGCCGGTGGCGGCCTCGTTGGGATCGGGAATGAACTCCAGCACTTTCCCGTCCCTGGCGCTGCCGATCCGAATTCCCCGTTTCCAACCGGGGTGATTTCGAGCGACCGATCCGGATTCGGAATCGGCCACGTAGAGACGATCGCGCCGGTCGATGTAGATTCCGCTCGGCCGGCTGAACTGCGTCCACTGTTCGAGGAAGTTGCCGTCGCGATCGAAAATCTGGATGCGATTGTTGTTGCGATCGCCGACGAACAGCCGGCCCTTGGAATCGAACGCGAGCGCGTGCGGTTGGTCGAATTCACCGGGGCCGGTGCCGGTCTTGCCCCAGCGCTTGAGGAGCGTCCCATCCTTCGAAAACTTCAGAATCTCCGACACGCCCTGGCCGTGTCCCTGGGACACGAAGATGTCGCCGTTGCCAGCCACGATCACGTCGTTCGGCTGGAAGAAGTATTGCGGGGCAACCGCACCCCCCGCCGCACCGAGCGCCTGCAGAAGTTTGCCTTCCGGGCTGAACTTCAAGACCTGATGTCCCCTGGTCGCACCCGCGGCCTGTCCGACCGGACCCGCGCCGCGTGCCGGGGCGGGCACCGCGACGGGCGCTGCCGCGGGCGATGTCTCGACCGACGTCGAGCCCGCGGCAGGCGCGCCTCGGGCGAGACGCGGCGCGTTGTCCTGATAGTCCGTCACCCAGACGTTGCCGTCTTTGTCCACATGGATGCCGTGCGGCGAGACGAGCAGACCGGCGCCAAAGCTCCTCACCAACTTTCCCGACGCATCGAAGTGGAGGATGGGATCGACCTTCGGGGAATCGAGGCACGCGCTGTTGCCGCCGCACCGCTCGGCGACCCACACACTCTTGCCGTCGCGATCGACCTCGACCGCGCTCAACGACCCCCACATGCGCCCAGCGGGCAGCTGGGCCCAGTTTTCGACGGTGCGATACGGATTGGGCGCGTCGTTGACAGGGGACACCGCGGAGACCGCCGCGGAAGAGGTCGCCGTTTGCGAAGAGACGACCGCCTGCGAGAGGCCAATCACCACGCCCAGACTCGCGACAACAGCCTTGCGCACATTCGACTCCATGAAACCGACTCCATGAAACCGCCGCGTCCCTGGAGGAAGATCACGACGTGAAGTGCGTCATTATGGGTGTCGAGGTGCCCGGATGGCAAGGCGCGAGGCAATCGCCCCGTTTCTTTTTGGCCCACGGGGTTGCCCTCCGTGGTAGCGTTCATGTGCCGAAGGCGTACGGATCGACAATCCTGCGTATCGAGCTGGCGAGCCGTTCCTTGATGGCTACACGAATTCCTCGATCTGAATGAGAGCGACGCATACGATCGGAGTCGCAGTCATTGCGGCGACGCTGTGGGCAGGCGCGCAAAGGTTGTCCCATTCAACAGCAGTGACTCCGCCTGCCGCCGGCGTCGCAATCCAGCAGCCCAACGATTACACCAAAGATGCCTCGTGGCTCTGTCGTCCGGGACGCCACGACGCCTGCGACATCGATCTGACGACGACCGTCGTCGCCGCGGACGGCACGTTCGCGAGGGAAACGTGGACGGCAAACGAGCGCGCGCCGATCGACTGTTTCTACGTGTATCCGACCGTCTCGACCGATCCCGACGAGCACAGCGACATGTACGCCGACCCGGCGGAGCTGAATGTGATCGGCCAACAATTCGCTCGCTTCGCCTCAGCGTGCAGGCCCTATGCACCGCTCTATCGTCAGGTCACGTTGGCCGGCCTGGCCCGCGCGATGTCCGGAGGCGGCCGCGCCGTCTTGGATCGCGGCATCGGGTACGACGATGTCCGCGACGCGTGGCGCCACTACCTGCAGCACGACAACAACGGCCGCGGCTTCGTGCTGATCGGTCATTCGCAGGGCTCGTACGTGCTCGCCGAGCTGATTCGACAGGAAATCGAAGGCAAGCCGATCCAGTCGCGGATGGTGTCGGCGATCCTGCCGGGAGCGACTTTCGCCGTTCCTCGAGGGAAGGACGTCGGCGGCGCCTTTCAGCATGTCCCACTCTGCCGCACGGGCTCTCAGGTCGGCTGCGTCATCATGTACACCGCGTTCCGTTCGACCGTGCCACCGCCCGCCAACACGATATTTGGTCATGTGACGGACACCGGGATGGTAGCGCCGTGTACCAATCCCGCGGAGCTGGACGGCAGCGGCGGCCAGCTTCACGCCTACCTCGCCGCAACGGGCGGGACAATTACCGTCAACTCAGCACCACGACCGTGGGCGATTCCGGAGCGGCCGGTTTCGACGCCCTGGGTCAGCGTGCCCGGGCTGCTGAGCGCGAAGTGCGCCTCAAATGACCACGCGGCATATCTCGAAGTGACCGTTCATGGTGTCGCGTCCGACCCGCGGGTCGACGACATCGCGGGCGACGTGGCCATCAACGGCCAGATTCAGGCGAATTGGGGACTCCATTTGATTGACGTGAGCCTGGCAATGGGAAACCTCGTGGAGGTCGTCGGACGCCAGGCAAAGGCGTATGAAACTGGTGGATCCAAGAAGTAGGCGGCGCAGTAGAATGACTCGATTCGGGGAGGCACCATGACTGATCGCGGCTCCCGGCGGTGGCGCGGTGTGCAGGCGGGCACGGCGGCGCTCGCGACGATTCTCGCGCTCGGCGCGGCAACCAGGGCCGCGGACACACCCGCGGGACCGGTGACATTCTCCAGGGATGTCGCACCGATCTTTCAGGCGAAATGCCAGGAGTGCCATCAGCCGAACTCGATCGCGCCGATGTCGCTCATCACTTTCCAGGAGGCCCGGCCCTGGGCGCGCTCGATCAAGGAGCGCGTCTCGACGCACCAGATGCCACCGTGGCACATCGACCAGAGCGTCGGTGTCCAGCACTTCAAGAACGACATGTCGCTGACCGATCAGCAGATCAACACCATCGTCGGCTGGGTCGACGGCGGCGCGCTGCAGGGAGATCCGAAGGATCTGCCGCCCGCGAAACCGCTCGTCACCGACAACGAATGGAAGGCGGTCAGGGACGGGTTCGGACCACCGGATCTCGTCGTCCGCTCGTCCGAATACAAGATGCCGGCACAGCACCAGGATGTGTGGTACCGGCCGATGTCCGACCTCCCGCTGACCGAGGCACGATGGGCGAAGCTGGTGGAGATTCGGCCAACGAACTTGAAGGGTCGGAAGGTTCTCCATCATGCGATCGCGTATCTCGTGCTGAACAACGATCCGGAGGCGGTCAACACCGGCACGGCCAGCGGACCCGACCCGGGCGGTGATGTGAACGACCTCGTGAACCGGCGCCCGCAGTTGATGGAGTGGGCGATTGGCAAGGGCTACGACCTCTTCCGGCCGGACACGGGCAAGCTGCTTCTGCCCGGAGAGAAGATTTCGTGGGATCAGCACATTCACGCCGTCGGCGAAGAGATTTCCGCCGGCTCTGAGATCGGGATCTGGTTCTACCCGAAGGGTCAGGAGCCGAAGAAGCGAAGCTATCTCATCGGCTTCACCGGGTTGAGGCAGCAGCGATTCCTCGACATCGCCCCCAACTCGGTGTCGCACACCGAAGGCTTCACCGTGTTGAAGGAGAACGCGCTCATCACGAACTTCCAGCCGCACTTCCATCTGCGCGGCAAGGCCATGCAGGTCGAAGCGTTGCTGCCGGGCGGCGGCTCCCAGATTCTGAGCTATGTCGGCAACTTCAACTTCAACTGGATGACCAACTACATCTACGCCGACGATGCGGCGCCGCTGCTCAAGAAGGGCACGATCATCCACGTGAGCGCGTGGTACGACAACACGCGGGCCAACAAGAACAACCCCGATCCGGATCAGTGGGTAGGCTACGGCGATCGGACCGTGGACGAGATGGCGCACGCCTGGATGAATGTGGTCTATCTGACCGACGCTGAATACACCACGATGCTCGAACAGCGAAAGACAAAAGTCGCGATTCCAACCGCCGGCAACCACTAGGAGACCGCCAAAAAACCGCGAACTGAAAAACTCAAAAGTCAGAACTTGGAAGGCCCGCGAAATTCCTCGAGAATTCGTACTTCAAAGTTCTGAGTTCTCAGCTCAGGTCGCTGGTTGTTTCGGCCACCATGCGAGGTGTCCGAGATTTGCCGGTTCCTTCGTCGTTCGCCTTGAGGCGGACCCTGGCACCTGGAAACGGCCTCGGGGAATTCTGTAATTGCTTCTGGTTCACGGTCGTGTCTACAAAGCGATCCGCTGTCACACTCGTCGCGATTCTGTGCGCCGCGGCCGCGGGTGCCGGCGGTGTCTGGCTATCTGCCCAGCAGTTGCCCAGCGAGCCGCGCAGGCAGTTTGGCGCCGGCATCACGGGCGCGTTCGAGGGCTGGTTCGAGAGTCCCGACGGCAGCCGGAGCTTCCTCGTCGGGTACCTGAACCGCAACACCACGCAGGTGCTGGACGTGCCGATCGGGCCGAACAACCGGATCGAGCCTGGCGGACCGGACCTGGGTCAGCCGACGCACTTTCTTCCGGGCCGCCGCTACGGGATGTTCGTCGTACCGGTGCCGAAGGACTTCCCTGCCGATCAGCGCCTGACGTGGACGATTGTCGTCAACGGCCAGGCAACGAGCATCCCGCTTCGCCTGCATCCTGACTACGTGGTCAGTCCGTTCAAGGAAATCGCGGCGGGCAACACACCGCCCGCCCTGCAATTTGCACAGAACGGCCCGTCGATCCAGGGGCCCGTGGCGTCGATGATCGCTGCCGCCACGCGAACCGCCGTCGTGGGCGCGGCACTTCGTCTGCCGCTCTGGGCGTCGGACGACGAAAAATATACCAGCGGCACGAACGCCCCGATGCGTAATCCCCCGCCGCCCGTCCGTCTGACGTGGTCGAAGTTCCGCGGCCCCGGCGAGGTGACGTTCGAGAAATCGAACCCGCTGTTCGAGAAACTGCCCGGGGGCGCCGCCGCGTTCAACGGCACGGCGACAACCGCCGCCAGGTTCAGCGAACCTGGCGACTACGTGTTGCACGTCACCGCGAACGATTATTCGGGCGATGGGGGCGGTGGGTTTCAGTGCTGCTGGACGACGGCGCTGGTCAAGGTCGCGGTTACGCGCTGACGCGCGGCGCCGAGGCGCGTTCGTCTTTCCGCGGCGCATTCGCTTCCCTTCATGACTCGATGAGACTCTGAGGCGGAACGCTGTTCGCGGAGTCTGGACGACCTCGCCGACCGTGCGATGCAAAGACGTGATATCAATAACGTCCGCCAACCGAGGCGGCGAGACGCGCATGTCGATGCCGGGTGCAGGTTCAGAACGCACGTATTCGCGTTGACACACGCACGTATTCGGGTTGACATGTCGGAGCGTCGGGGATAGCCTGCGGCACGCACGCGCCGGCAACAGCCCGTGGTGACAATCTGGCGGCGTCGCACCAGGACGGGCGGGACGTCTCGCCGGCGGGCGGGCCCAAGCAGGAGGAAGTATCAATGAAGCACGACACGCGTTTGATGAGGCTCGTCGGCTGGTGTGTATGTTCAGGCGTCCTTCTCGTCGGCATGGCGGCCAGCCTTCTGGCACAGGAGGGCACCAAGATAAAGAAATTCCTGAAGAAGCCGCTGGTCATCGAGGACCAGGGCAGCTTCTTCATCGGCGGCGTGCCGAAAGTCACCCCGTACGCCACCGTG
This sequence comes from Acidobacteriota bacterium, assembly GCA_040007095.1. Lineage (GTDB taxonomy): Bacteria > Acidobacteriota > Vicinamibacteria > Vicinamibacterales > CAVVIG01 > JBDTVS01. The sequence goes on along the minus strand of JBDTVS010000191.1, from coordinate 25,033 downwards.
CCGGGGCCCAACGCGCCGGCCACCGCGGCCAACGTTCCCAATCAGATCACGATCGGCCAGATGTACGTGTCCTTCCAGATACCGGCGAACAAGAAGGGGAACATGCCGCCGGTCATCATGGTGCACGGCTCGAGCCACACCGCCGCCTGTCTGGAATCGACGCCGGACGGCCGCGAAGGCTGGGCCCCGTATTTCGTGCGCCAGGGGATTTCCACCTACCTCGTGGATCAATCAGGACGTGGACGCTCCGGATTCGACGAGGCGGTCATTCACGAGGCCGCCGCCGTCATTCGCAGTGGCGACGTCGCCGGTGGAACGGCAAAGATTCCCAGCTTCGGCCGGATCACCGACAACGGCGCGTGGACGGCGTGGTTCGGGCACCTCACGCCTCCCGGTTCGACCATTCTGAACGGCACCCTGATCCGGCACGGCGATCCGGGCGACCCACCGACCGACGACGCGAACCACAAAGACACGTATTTCCCCGCCTACCCGTTCGCGTCCGTAGACTCGAGCATCGTGTCTCGCACCGGGGCCATCGCGCAGGCCCCGGCGGGACCCAACAACTACTATGCGCTCGACTACTACAAGCAGCTGGTGCCCAACGCCGAAGTCACGCTGCCCGGGTCCATCTGCGCGACGTGCGATCCGAAGGAGATTGCTCCCGCCAACACCTGGACGCCTGAAAACCTGGCGAGGCTCGTCGAGAAACTCGGCGGCGCCATCGTCGCCACCCACTCGCAGTCGGGCATCATGGGGCATCACATGGCCCGGATCCTGAAGGAACGCGGCCATCTGGACATGCTGAAGGGCCTCATCACGATCGAGGGGTCCTGCTCGCTCCCGAACAGCGGACTGAAAGCGGAGGATTTCGACAACATCCCGTACATGGCCATGAAGGGCGACTACGCGGCGTCCAGTGAGGTGTGCGATACGACCGTGAACGCCATCAAGGCGCGGCGCGCCGCCGGGCAGGGAACCGCGAAGGCCGCATACATCAAGCTCGACGAGCTCGGGAACCCGATCTTCAACGGTACGACTCACATGATGATGCTCGGCACCAACAACCTCGAGATCGCTGACGTCATCCTGAACTGGGTTGACGGGGCGGTGTCCTCGAAGTCGAAGCAAACCGCCAAGAAATAACCTCGTGAATAAGAAGGAGAGAGAGATGACGAGATCCGCCATACGGCTCGCAGTGGCCGCATGTCTACTGCAGGTATTCGCCTCCGCCTGCTCGAGCAGCAGCGGCGGCGGCGGCGAGCCGCCGAAGGACGAAGACAAGCAGTGGACGATGCAAAACAAGAACTACGCATCGACCAGGTACAGCACGCTCAATTCGATTACCGCCGACAACGTCAAGAATCTCAAGGTCGCGTGGACGTTCTCCACTGGCGTGCTGCGCGGACACGAAGGCGGACCCCTCGTGGTTGGCAGCACCATGTACGTCCATACACCGTTCCCCAACATCGTCTACGCCCTGGACCTGACCAAGGAAGGCGCGCCGATCAAGTGGAAGTACACGCCGAAGCAGAACGCGCAGGTCATTCCCGTGGCGTGCTGCGACACGGTGAACCGCGGTCTGGCCTATGCCGACGGCATGATCTTCCAGAATCAGCTGGATACCACGACCGTGGCGCTCAACGCGGAGACCGGCAAGGAAGTGTGGAAGGTCAAGCAGGGCGACTACTCCAACGGTCAGACCATCACGTCGGCGCCGCTGGTGATCAAAGACAAGGTCATCTCGGGCATCAGCGGCGGCGAATACGGCGTGCGGGGGTTCGTGACCGCCAACGACGTCAAGACCGGCAAGCAGATCTGGCGCATGTACAGCACCGGGCCGGAAGAAGAAGTCGGCTTCCCGGGATCGGTGGAGACCTGGAAGGGCGAGGAGTGGAAGACCGGCGGCGGGACCACGTGGGGCTGGTACAGCTACGACCCCGACCTGAACCTCCTCTACTACGGCACCGGCAACCCGGGGTCCTGGAATCCGGATCAGCGGCCGGGCGACAACAAGTGGTCGATGACCATCTTCGCGCGCGACCCCGACACGGGCAAGGCCAAGTGGGCGTATCAGAAGACCCCGCACGATGCGTGGGATTACGACGGCATCAACGAGAACGTGCTGGCCGACCTCAACATCAAGGGTCAAGCGAGAAAAACCCTCGTCAACTTCGACCGCAACGGGTTTGCCTACGTGCTCGACCGGGCCACCGGCGAACTGCTGATGGCTGACGCCTTCGTCAACGTGAACTGGGCCACGGGCGTCGACCTCAAGACGGGCAAGCCGATCGAGAACCCCGAGAAGAGAACGTCGGCGACGAAGAACACCAAGGATATCTGTCCCTCGGCCATGGGAGGCAAGAACCAGCAGCCTGTCGCCTACTCGCCGAAGACGAATCTCTTCTACGTGCCGACCAACAATCTCTGCATGGACTACGAAGGCGTCGAGGTCAAGTACCAGGCGGGGCAGCCGTACGTAGGCGCGATCGTGGTCAGCCACCCCGGTCCGGGGGGAAATCGCGGCGAGTTCATCGCCTGGGATCCGACGACCGGCAAGAAGGTCTGGGGCATCAAGGAAGGCCTGTCGAACTGGGGCGGCGCGCTCGCGACCGCGGGCGACGTCGTCTTCTACGGGACGATGGAAGGCTGGATGAAGGCGGTCAACGCCAAGACCGGCGAAGTCCTGTGGAAGTTCAAGACGCCTTCCGGGATCATCGGCAATCCGATCACCTACGTGGGACCGGATGGCAAGCAGTATATCGCCGTGCTTTCGGGCATCGGCGGGTGGTCGGGCATCGCGGTGGCCGCCGACATCGGCACCGAGGATCCGACGGCGGCGCTCGGCGCGCTGGGCGCGTTCGGCGACGTCTCCAACTTCAGCAACCAGGGCGGCGTTCTGACGGTGTTTTCGCTGCCGTAACTGCCAGGCGAGGGGCCCGCGACGCGACGGCGCGCGGGCTCCCTCTTCTCGCTGGGCGAGTGCTGGGTCGGGTTGGAACCAACCGCCGAGTTCGCCGAGCAACACCGAGCAAGAAGTCGTTCCTCTCAGATCGCAATTGACCCACGGTCGAATGGTAAATTCCAGCCGATTTTCGGCGGCTGACCCGTCATAATAGACGCGTGGTCAGACCAGACACGCTCCCGAGCACAGAAAGCATGAATGACGAGAGGAAGCGCACCAACCGGCGCTCACGAATCACGGCGGGAAGCCTGTTGCTGCTCGCGGTGTGCGTGCTCGCCCCTGGGGTTGCTCTCGCCCAGGACAAGAAGGAGTTCCGGGTCTGCGCGGATCCCGAGAACATGCCGTTTTCCAACCGGCAGATGCAGGGATTCGAGAACAAGATCGCCAGCGTGGTTGCAAAGGCGTTCGACGCGTCCCCCAGCTATGTCTGGTGGGGACAGCGAAGGGGTTTCATCAGAAACACCATGAACGCGACGCTGAAAGAGGGCCGCTGCAACATCATGATCGGCGCTCCGCAGGGGTATGACCTGGTTCGCACCACGAAGCCGTACTACCGGTCCACCTATGTCTTCGTGTATCGCAAGGACAAAGGCTTTCAGATCAAGTCGCTCGACGATCCGCTGCTCAAGAAGCTTCGTATCGGCGTGCACCTGATCGGCGACGACTACAACAATCCGCCTCCGGCGTACGCGCTGGCCAAGAGAGGCATTGTCGGCAACGTGACCGGGTTCGAGACCTTCTACTCTGCGCAGAACCCGCCGAGCAGGATTATCGATGCCTTGGCCGCCGGAAAGATCGACGTCGCCATCGTCTGGGGTCCCGCCGCGGGCTACTTTGTCAAACATCAGCAGGTTCAGATGGAGATGGTGCCGGTCCCGTCCTCGACGACCGACCTGCCCTTCGCCTTTGACATTTCCATGGGCGTCAAACCAGGGGATGACGAACTGCGGGCGAAACTGGAAAAGGTGCTGCTGATGAAGCACGCCGAGATCACAAATATCTTGAAAGAGTACGGTGTGCCTCTTCTAGAGGGAAAGGTCGAGTCGAAATGAGGTCGAGCCAGTCAGTCGGTTCAGGGTATCGCCTGGTGCGGATACCGAGAAGCATCGTCATGTTCGCGCTGGCGATGTTCATGGGAGTCGCGTGGAACCTTGCCCTGCCCCAAAGTCTGCCCGCCGCTCCGGCGCCGGCGGATCCGCCGGCCCAGGATCTGTACAAGAGCGTGTATAACGGCTGGAAATGGTGGCACGTCTACTGCTACCGATGCCACGGAACAGACGCCAATGGCACCCCGCTCGCGCCCAACTTGACCGACCTCAACCGAAAAGTGCCGTTGAAGGAGTTTCTCAAGTCGGTCCGGGACGGATTCCCTGATGAAGGGATGCAGGCCTGGTCGAAGCTTCTCGACGACACGCAGATCACGCAGCTGTACTACTACGTCCAGGCGAGGACCGACAAGGTACTGCCGGCGGGGAGACCGGATGAAGTCGGTCCGAAAGGTGGTCCCTGGGTCCCGCCGCCGGGCTGGCCCAAGAAGTAGTTCCCTTCCGACCCGCGGCGGTTACCGGTGTGAGCAAGACGTGGACAGACGCGAGTTTTTCGCCGCGGCCGCTGCGATTCCCGCGATGGCAGGTTTGCAGAACCGATCGGGCGGGACACGAGCCTTGAACGGCCGATCTTCGAACGACGAGATCTGCTTCATGGACGCGACCGATCTGGCGCGGCTCATCAAGTCGCGCGCGATCTCGGCCGTCGAGGTGATGCAGGCGTGTCTGGCCCAGATCGATCGCGTCAACTCCAAGGTCAATGCGATCTGCACGCTCGTCGACCGGGATCAACTCGTGCGTCAGGCACGTGCCGCCGACGAGCGTCCCGGCAAATCGCGGACGCTCGGCCCACTGCACGGCTTTCCGCACGCCGTCAAGGATCTGGTGCCAACCGCCGGCATCCGCACGACCTACGGCTCGCCGATCTACAGGAACAACGTGCCCGCCGACGACGCGCTGATCGTGAAACGGTTGAAGGCGGCGGGCGCGATCGTCATCGGCAAGACCAATACACCGGAGTTCGGCGCCGGATCGCAGACGTTCAACGCGGTGTTCGGCGTGACGAGAAATCCCCACGACCTGTCGAGAACCTGCGGCGGCAGCAGTGGCGGCGCCGCCGTCTCGGTGGCCTGCGGCATGACGCCGCTCGCCGACGGGAGCGACCACGGGGGATCGCTGAGAAACCCGCCCAGCTTCTGCGGCGTCGTCGGTTTTCGGCCATCGATTGGCCGAGTTCCCGCCTGGCCAAAAGCGCAGCCCTGGAGCTCGATGAGCGTCGACGGGCCGATTGCGCGATCGGTGCGCGATATCGCGTTGATGTTGTCGGTCATCGCCGAGCCGGATCCGCGGGCGCCGATTGCGATCGAGGAACCGGGCTCGGTGTTCCGCGGCTCGCTGCAGCGTGATTTCAAGGGCGCGCGGATCGCCTGGAGCCGCAATCTGGGACGCTATCCGGTGGAGCCGATCGTCACCCAGGTGTGCGACGCGGCGCGCCACGTCTTCAGCGACGCGGGGTGCAGCGTCGAAGACGGCGAGCCGGATTTCGCCGAGGCTGACGAGACGTTCCAGACGCTGCGCGCCTGGTCCTTCGCAGAGGAGCGGGGCGAGGACTTCAAACAGCACCGCGACCTGATGAAGGACACGGTCATCTGGAACACCGAACAAGGGTTGAAACTGTCCGGCGCCGAGGTCGCGCGGGCCGAGGTGAAGCGCGCGGCGCTCTACCAGCGCGTTCGCGAGTTCCTCGAGCGCTACGAGTTTCTGGTGCTGCCGGTCTCGCAGGTGGCGCCGTTCCCCGCCGACGTCGAGTGGGTCAAAGAGATCAACGGCGTCACGATGAAGACCTACATCGATTGGATGGCGACCTGTTACGCCATCACGCTGACCGGGCTCCCGGCGATTTCCGTGCCATGCGGATTCACCCCGGACGGACTGCCGATCGGCTTGCAGATTGTCGGCCGCCCGCGCCGCGATCTCGACGTGCTCAAGCTGGCATACGCGTTCGAGCAGCACGCGGGCGTGACGAACAAGCGCCCCCCTGTGGTCGGGTAGCGCGATATGACCGGTGGCGACATCAACCACCGAGGCCGCGCTGGTGGTTTGCGCTAGTGCGATGCGTTCACTCTCGCCGGCGGCTTGCACACGAAGTTCGCGGCATCGTTGGTGCTCCCGACGCCTTTGTAATGCGCCACCTGCGGGTATGGGCAGAGCGGACGCGTCATGTCTACGCGATTGTTCGTCACGCGCGAGGCGATCAGCTGATCCGGCGCGGCGCTCGATTCGCGCCACCGCTCGAGCGCGCCCATGTAGTTGATCTGGCTCGGACCGGGTCCGCCGCCGCAGTGCTGCATCCCGGGCGCCATGAACAGCCGCACGAAGTTGTCCTGCTTCTGCCCCATCTTCGCCAGCACGCTCGAGTAGTAGTTGATGGAATTGCCGGCCGAAATCGCGGTGTCGTTCCAGCCGTGATACATGAGCAGCTTGCCGCCGCGCGCCTTGAACGCCGAGAGATCCGGGTTGATCGCGTTCACGATCGAGCCGACCTTCTCGTCGACCAGTCTGAGATCGCGTTCGAGGTCGAAGGTCTTCCAGTCCCAGTTCGCGTCGTTGTAGGCCACCTGAAAGGAGCCGACCGAGACGCCCGGCGGCTGCGGCCCGCCGCTCACGACGTTCCACCCTGTCTCGCTGCCGGGGTCCTTGCCGGGAAAGATCGTGTCGCCCCCTCTGGTTTTCGCAGGCGCGTACATCCGCTTGACGGTTTCAAGCTGCGGCGCGGTCAGACAGCCGTCGCCGTCGGCGCCCTTGCACAAGAGGGTCGCCACGTCGAAATGACAGGTACGCGGCTCGTTCAAGAGACCGTCCTTGACGCCGTCCCGCGTGTCGCATGCGTCGAGGACCGCCTTGTTCAACATCGCGAGCTTCTGGGCAGGCACGGCGCTGCTGGGGTCCGTGAGGGTGGGGATCGCCACGCTGAGATCCCATGCGTGCAGGTGCGTCTGATAGTTGGCCGGGGCCCCAGCGAGAATGGCGTCGAAGTCTTCGGGATACTTCTGCGCTTCCATCAGGCCTTGTCGTCCGCCGGTCGAGCAGCCGTTCCAGTACGAGAGTCGCGGCGCGCGGTCGTAGAAGGCACCGATGAAGGCTTTCGCTTTGACCGTCGTCTCGTGCACGGCGCGGTAGGCGAAATCGACGATCTTCTCTGGATGACCGACCCCGAACAGCGCGTTCCCGCCCTTGTGACCGGTATCGGTGGACGCTGTGGCATAACCCTCTTGCAGTGCCGAGGCCATCGCCGCGTAGCTGATCACGCCCGCCCACCCGCCGTTGCCGACCGCCTGGAATTTTCCGTTCCAGTTCTCGACCGGCAGCCAGGCCTCCATCTCGATCTCCGAGTCCGATGAGGGCTTGAGAAGCGCTGCTATCCGGCAATGCGCAGGCAGCATGATCGGCGGCGCCGCTGGCGCCTGACCGCCACGGCCACCGCGTCCCCCGCCCCCGGCGGCTGGTTGACCACGACCGGCAACCGGCGCCGGCGGCGGCGCGCCGCCAGGTCCAGGAGGCGTGTAGGGTCCGGCCGGCACGAGCTCCGCGACCGTGATGGTCGCGTCCGGAAGCGCCATCGACTTCAAACTCTCACACGGCGTTGCCGCGGCAGCCAGGCTGGCGACCAACAAGAAGGGAGCAATCATGTCATTCCTCCATTACACGGCGGGTGCAGTCGGTCAGTCAGGCGCGGAGCCGACGAACAGGTTCTGAGCGCGCGTGAGAAATTCGACTCTCAACGGAGAGCGTGCGGAGATCGCTGAATATTCAGGTAGTTACGGAGCATGGTCGAAGGCAGGCGCGGCGCATCCACGCGCGGGCCACGTGGTAGAATTTGGCTGCATTCATGGTGAAAGTCAAGCTGCGTGGCGTGTCGATTCTCACGGTCGCGTTCTTCGTGGCGGCTGTGAGCTCCACCATGCGCGGCGCCGGTTCCACGGACCGGACGCACCGGCGCTCGTCTACCTGGACCGGCAGCCCGTCAGTCGCGCCTGCTCGACCTGCCTACGTCATCGCCGGACCGCGGATGCGCCAGTCGGCGGCCCAAGTGCGCACGCCGGCGCCCGAGCGCGCCTTCGTCGACAAGTACTGCATCACCTGCCACAGCGATCGCGCCAAGACCGGCGGTTTGAGTCTGCAGCAGATCACCCTCGACAATGCGGAGGCGACCGAGACCTGGGAAAAGGTCTCGCGCAAGCTGCGCGCCGGCATGATGCCTCCGCTCGGCGCGCCGCGGCCCGATCAACCCGCCATCGACGGATTCGTCTCGTTCCTCGAGACCTCGATCGACCGGGCCGCGCTCTCGAAGCCCAACCCCGGCCGTTCGCCGCTGCACCGTCTCAACCGCGCCGAATACGCCAACTCCATTCGCGATCTGCTCTCGCTCGACATCGACGCTGTCGCGCTGCTTCCGGCCGACGATGAGGCGAACGGATTCGACAATATCGCCGACGTCTTGAAGGTGTCCCCATCGCTGCTGGAGCAGTACCTGACGGCGTCTCGCAAGGTCGCGAGCCTCGCCGTCGGCGACACGAAGGTGTTACCGGCCAGCACGGTCTATCGAGTCCCTCCGGATCGTGCGCAGGGGGATCATGTCGAGGGCCTCCCGCTTGGCACCCGCGGCGGCATTGTCATCACGCACAACTTTCCGCTCGACGCCGACTACGACTTTCGCGTCAACCTTCTTCAGAACATCGTCGGCTACGTGCCCGGGCTCGAATGGCCGCACACGCTCGAAATCTCCATCGATGGCGAGCGTGTGTTCACCGCGCCGGTCGGCGGCGAGGCCGACAACAAAATGTCGGATACGAATCTGGCGCTGGCGAAGGAGACCCTCGACCAGCGTTTGAGAACGCGGATCCCGGTCAAGGCCGGACCGCGCGTCGTCGGCGTCGCCTTCATCAAGAAGAGCTCCGCCGAGTCGGTCGAGCCGCTGCAGCCATTCACGCGGGATCTCGACATGCAGAACATGAACGGGGTCCCGCTCATCGAGCACGTCCAGATCGGTGGACCGTTCAACGCGACGGGACCGGGCGACACGCCAAGCCGGCGAAAGATTTTCGTCTGCAGACCGACCCGGGCCGACGGTCGAGATGAGCCGGCCTGCGCCAAGTCGATCCTGTCGGCGCTTGCGCGGCGCGCCTACCGGCGGCCGGTCGATACCGAGATCGACACGCTGCTCGGGTTTTACGAGGCCGGCCGCAGGAAAGGCACCTTCGACGCCGGGGTCGAGGACGCGCTGCGGTTCATGCTGACCAGCCCGAAATTTCTCTTCCGCGACGAGCCCGATCCGGCCAACGTCGCACCGGGTTCGGTCTACCCGATCAGCGACTTCGAGCTCGCCTCGCGGTTGTCGTTCTTCCTGTGGAGCAGTGTCCCGGACGACCAACTGCTCAGCGTCGCGGCCCAGGGCAAACTCAGGGATTCGGCAGTACTCGAACGCCAGGTCCGCCGGATGCTGGCCGATCACAGGTCGAAGGCGCTCGTCGACAACTTCGCGGCACAGTGGCTGTTCGTACGCAATCTTCAAAGCTTCCTGCCCGACACGGCGACGTTTCCAAACTTCGACGACAACCTTCGCCAGGCGTTCCGGCGGGAGAGCGAGCTGTTCTTCGAGAGCGTCATTCGCGAGGATCGGAACGTGCTCGACCTGCTGACGGCAGACTACACGTTCGTCAACGAGCGGCTCGCGCGCCACTACGGGATTGCGAACATCTACGGCAGCCACTTCCGTCGCGTGACCTTGCCCGACGAGAACCGGCGCGGTCTGCTCGGTCAGGGCAGCATGCTAGCGGTGACCTCGTATCCGAATCGCACCTCTCCGGTGCTGCGGGGCAAGTGGATTCTCGAGAACATTCTCGGCACGCCGCCGCCCCCGCCGCCGCCAAATGTGCCGACGCTCAAGGAAAACAGCGAGGGTGGCAAAGTGTCGTCGGTGCGAGAGCGGCTGGAAGAGCATCGCAAGAACCCGGCGTGCGCGACCTGCCACCGCGTCATGGATCCGCTCGGCTTCTCGCTCGATAATTTCGATGCCACGGGCGAATGGCGAATCAAGGAGGCCGTGGGCGTGCCGGTCGATGCGACGGGCCAGCTGGCCGATGGCACGCCGGTCGATGGCCCGGTGGCGCTTCGAACCGCGTTGCTCAAGCACCCCGAACAGTTCGTGCGGACAATGACCGAGAAGCTGTTGACCTACGGCCTCGGCCGCGGCCTGGAGTATTACGACATGCCGGTCGTTCGTTCGATCGTGCGCGACGCCGCTCGTCAGAACTATCGCTTCTCATCGCTCATCACGGCCGTCGTCAAGAGCTCGGCGTTTCAAATGAAGAAGGCACAGGGCGCGGACAGCGGAAATTAGTGTGATCAGAGGTTCATGATGTTCATCACCCGGAAAAGCCTGCCACGCCGCACGTTCCTACGCGGGATGGGTGCGACGCTCGCGCTGCCGCTGCTCGACGCCATGGTGCCGGCGCGAACGGTCCTGGCGAAGACGGCGGCCACGCCGGCCTCGCGGCTCGGCTTCGTCTATCTCCCCCACGGCGCGAACATGGACAAGTGGACGCCGGCCAGCGAGGGTGCGGGGTTCGAATTTTCTCCGATCTTGAAGCCGCTCGAACCGTTCCGGCGCCACCTCGACGTCGTGAGCGGGCTCGGCCACCGCGCCGCGGACAGCACCGCCGTGCACTCGCTCAGTCCGACGACGTGGCTGAGCGGCGTGCGGCCGAAGCCGACACAGGGTGTCGATGCCTATGCCGGAATCACGGCCGACCAGATCGCCGCGCAGCGAATCGGGCAGGACACGCTGCTGCCGTCGATGGAGCTCGCCACCGAAGACCAATCGGGGCTGATTGGCGCCTGCGACCGCGACTACGGCTGCATCTACATGAACACGCTGTCGTGGCGGACGCCGACCACGCCGATGCCGATGGAGATCAATCCTCGCAAGGTGTTCGAGCGGATGTTCGGGCAGGGCGGATCGGCGGCCGACCGGCAGGCGCGCAGTGAAGAAGACCGCAGTGTGCTCGACGCCATCACCAAGCAGATTGGCGGCCTGCAGCGGGGCCTGGGCTCGAAAGACCGCAGGACCGTGAGCGACTATCTGGAGAGCGTGCGGGAAATCGAGCGCCGCATCCAGGTGGCGGAGAAGCAGCAGGAGATCGACCTCGAGCTGCCACCGGCGCCGGTCGGTATTCCGTTCCAGTTCGAAGAGCACATCACGTTGATGTACGACCTGCTCGCCCTCGCGTACCAGGCGGACATCACACGCGTGGCGACCTTCATGGTGGCACGGGAAGAAAGCAACAAGACCTACCCGCAGATCGGCGTGCACGAAGGGCATCACGCCACCTCGCACCACCAGAACCGCCCGGAGAAGCTCGAGAAACTCTTCAAGATTCAGCAGTACCACGTCTCGCTCTTCGGCGAATTCTTGAAGAAACTGGATGCGATTCAAGACGGCGACGGCACGCTGCTCGACCACTCGCTCATCCTCTACGGCAGCAATATGAGCAATAGCAATGCGCACAACCACTTCCCGCTGCCGAATCTCGTCGTCGGAGGCGCGACCGGCCGGCACGCGGGCGGCCGGCACCTCAAGTACTCGGACCATACGCCGATGACGAACCTGATTTTGAGTCTGCTCGATAAGGTCGGCGTGCCGATGGAGACCCTGGGCGACAGCACCGGCGCGCTGGTGGGCGCTTGACGCTCTTCGGCGGGCTCGATCTTTCCGTTGCGGAGTACAGATGCGCGTGACATGGTGCTCGGCTCTGTCGCTTCTTGCCGTCAGCGTGGCCGCAGTTCGTGTCGATGCAGTCCAGGGCGGCGCACGCCGCCTCCCGTTTCTGCCTTCGCGGCAGATTCAGCGGACCGCCGTCGCGTCAGCCGAGGCTGGTCAAGCGGACCGCGGCCCCGACCGTCGCATTGTCGAGGCCGTGAAGGCTGGCGACAAAGCGGCGATCGCCTCCCTGCTTCGCCAGCGTGCGAGCGTCAACACACCGGAGGCAGACGGCACCACGGCGCTGCACTGGGCCGTTCGCGGGAACGATCTGGAGACGGCCGACAGGCTGATTCGCGCGGGCGCCGACGTGAAGGCGGCGAACCGTTATGGCGTGACCGCCATCCATCTCGCAGGCGTCAACGGCAACGCCGCGCTGATCGAGCGGCTGCTCGGCGCTGGTGTCGACGCCAATGCGATGGGTCCTGAAGGCGAGACTGCGCTGATGACCGTAGCGAGAACCGGCAGCGTCGACGCCGCGAAGGTGCTGCTGGGCCACGGGGCGGCCGTTGACGCCCGCGAGAGCTGGCACGGACAGACCGCTCTGATGTGGGCCGCCGCGCAGCGGCATCCGCTCGTCATTCGGGAGCTCCTCGCGCATGGCGCCGACGTCAACGCGCACTCGAATCTCGAGAAATGGGAACGCCAGACGACCGCGGAGCCGAGGGAAAAGTGGCTGCCGCTCGGCAGCATGACGCCACTGCTGTTCGCCACCCGTGAAGGATGCACCGAGTGCGCCAGGGTCCTCGTCGACGCCGGCGCGGACATCAACGCCGCCGATCCGGACGGCATCACGCCGCTCATCTCGGCGCTCATCAACGGACACTACGACGTCGCGGGATTCCTGATCGACAAGGGCGCGAACCTGGGCCTGTCCGACAAGACGGGCCGCACGGCGCTCTACGCCGCGGTGGACGACCACTCGATGCCGTACTCGAACCGGCCGTCGCCCAAAGAATCCGACGATGAGCTGACGAGCCTCGACATCGTCACCAAGCTCCTGGCGCGAGGGGCGAACGTCAACGCGCAGCTCAAGACGGCGCAGCCCTACCGGACCAAGGTGGACCGCGGCAACGATACCGTGCTGACCACTGGAACGACACCGCTGTTGCGCGCCGCCAAGGCCGGCGACGTGGTCGTCGTGCGCGCGCTGCTCGCCAAAGGCGCCGATCCGAAGCTGGTCACGCGCGCCGGCATCAACGCCGCGATGGCTGCCGCCGGCCTCGGCACCAAGGAGGAGGACGGCACCGGTCGACAGAAGACCGAAACAGAGGCCGTCGAAGCGATCCAGCTCCTGCTGCAGGCCGGCGTCGACGTCAACGCCGCGGACAGCAATGGCCGAACGGCGCTGCACGGCGCCGCGCAGAAGGGCTACGATCAGGTGGTTCGATTCCTCGCATCGAAGGGCGGCACGCTCGACGTGAAAGACCGCCGGGGGCTCACGCCGCTCGACGCGGCGATGGGAAAGCTCGGCAACGGCGGTTTCGACGGCAACCGCACCGATGTGCACGAAAGCACCGCCGCGCTGATCCGCCAGCTGTTGGCCAACTCCACCGCCGGCACCCTGTCCCAGTGATTCGTCCACAGAGAGTCAGCACAACACACGCGCGTCCATGTCGGCGCGCGGAACACGAGGTCCGATGATGAAAAACGTGATGCGTTCGTTTGTACTTGCCGCCGCCGCGCTTGCCCTGACCGGATCGTCCGCATTTGCACAGGCGACGATTCACGGGGATCTGCTCAAGGACTGGGCGAGCCAGAAAGACATGCTCGTGAAGATCGCCAACGCAATGCCGGAAGACAAGTTCAGCTTCAAGCCCACGCCGGCGCAGCGCAGCTTCGGCGAGCAGGTGCTTCATATCGCACAGGTCAACAACATGCTGACCGCCGCCATCGGCGGGAAAACACCGGCGCCGGCAGCGGTCAACATGAAGGCCACCGCCAAAGCCGAGATCGTCAAGGCGTTGTCCGACTCGTTCGACTATGGAACCAAGGTCATCAACGAGTTCAACAACATGACGATCCAGGAGACCGTGCAGGCGCCGTTCATGGGACCATCAACGCGCGCGCGCGTGATGTTCTTCTTGAACGGCCACACCCAGGATATTTACGGCCAGATGGCCGTCTACCTGCGGTTGAACGGCGTGGTGCCCCCGGCCAGTCAGCGGCCGTAAGCCTCCGCGTTCCGCGGTCCGGCTGGAGGCTTTCTGTTGTACGTAGTGTCCGCCTTCAGCGGACTGTCGCGGTCCGGCTAAAGCCGGACACTCCGTAGGCATGAAAAGCGCTGGCGTTCCACGTGAGAGCGTGCCTGGTCGATTGACAGTCAAGTCACCCGATCGCGCGGTGCCCTGCCTTCCCCGCCTTCCCGCTCTGTCTGATCTCTCAACCGCTGACCTGTTCCAGTGATTGCCCCGTCGTGCTTGGCGCGAAGAGCGCGATCACGGCCGTGACGATCCAGAGCGCCGCGGCAATGACGCCGAACATCGCGCCCGGGCCCCAGAGACCAAACACGCTCATCAGGAATGCAGAGCCGATGATGAGCCATCGGCGATCGATGCGCTCGATGATCGGCAGCGAGAGCGCCGAGCCGACCGGATAACCGATAAACGTGAGCGACGTAAACTCGAGGGACGTGACGATCGAGTAGCCCTTCGCGGCAAGGACCGTCGGGACAAGTGCCAAAGCCGTAGTAACCAGATCGAAGCAGGAACCGATGCCGGCAATGATGGTGGCCGTCCGGTGCGCCGGTGTCGGCGGCAGCCGGTCCAGCCGCGCCGCGACGGATGGGATCTGCACGCTCAGGGTTGGCAGCCCGTGGTAAAAGCCCGTCTGCATTCGGCGAGCGCTGCATCCCGCGTCGCGGCGTTGCTCACCGCTCGAATACTCCCGGTATTCTCGCGTTTCGCGCCTGGCGATCCGGGCGCATCGCCCGCCTCGGTGCGACGACGGACTTTCACCACGGGCGGCGAGTATCTTGGCACATAATACGAGCCGACACATGATGTTGACCTCGATCCTCGCGCGCGCCAGCCTGGTGGCCGCACTCTCGTCGACCCTCGTTGCAGAACCACAGCGGTCCGCCAGCTCGCCGCGCTCGACGAAATTCGCGGGCGTGAAGAAATGGAGCGCGGAGGTCACGGTGATTTCGGACTGCGACGGCGTGGCCATCGATGGTTCGAGAACCCTCATCCACAACCGCATCGTCACCACCTATGAGCTGACGCGCCGGGTGAGCAAGGCGCCTGGGTTGCGGTGGAGCGGCAAGGCGTCAACGACGTACCGCTGGGCCGTCGGCACCGAGTTCAGAGGCAGCCGGGATCTCGAGGAGAGTTCCGGCACGTTCGATGTCGATGCCGAGCTCGAGCTGACCGACTCGACGAAGTTGTCCATCGGTCGGCCGCCAGGACGACCATTCACGCGGAAGAAATTCGCCGGCGAAGCCTTGCTCGACTCCGTGACGTCTGATGACATGCCGCCGGGAGCTGAGCTGTACTTAGCACCGCTGCCGGCCGACGACGGCACGTCGAACGGCGAGCGGGCCGAGTCAGCCTATTCTCTGTTGGGCGGCGTGGTGCTGAACTGCCCAGCCCGTCGCCAGTGGACACTGCGGGCGTTGTAAGCATCCCTTTCGCGCGTCGAGCGGATTCGCCATCACGTCGAACGCTCGCGAGCGTCCAGGTTTCTCCATCCCGTCTTTCTCGTCATTCCCCAAACTGATTTTCCTGAGCTACTGGCTTTCGGCGCGTTCCACGCACGATGGCGAACACACGATGGCGAACATAGTTGACGGCAGAGTATTGTCTGCCTAACATGAAACTAAAGACGCCACCGCTACGGCGAATTCGCACCCCCAAGTTCGTGGTTGTACTCTAAAATGCGCCAAGGCCAGAGAATCGGCACAGGTAATCCGTTGATACCCCGTCCAAAGGCTCCAGTTTGTCAGTCTTTGCCATTCGCTGTTCATGCACTGGAGAGCTGGCGACACCTTTGCACATTGCCGAGGCAGAGTTGGATCCTCATCGGAGTGGGGCACACGACCAATCTAGTGTGATGCCGCGTCGCGAAGCTTCGGACTGCGGTTCTGTTACTGGTTGTTTGACGGCGAATTACATGAAAAGCACTGTAGTGAATCTCATCGGTACCAGTCAGGTCATCGTCGATCTGAAGCAGGAAATCGATCGCGTGGCGCGCTCCGACGCCAAAGTCCTGATTTCAGGCGAAAGCGGCTCCGGGAAAGAGGTAGTGGCTCGGGCCATTCACGCCCAGAGCGACCGTGCGGACCGGGCCTTTGTGCCGGTCAATTGCGCCGGCATTCCTGAAACGCTCCTCGAATCGGAGCTGTTCGGACACATGAAGGGCAGTTTCACGGGCGCGTATCGCGACAAGCCCGGCAAGTTGGAACTGGCCGATTCCGGGACGGTGTTCCTCGATGAGATTGGCGAGATGACCCTTCGAATGCAAGGGCTCCTCCTGCGGTTTCTCGAGACGGGAGAGCTGCAGAAAGTCGGCGCCGATCGCGCCCTGGGCATCGTCGACGTGCGCGTCATCTCGGCGACCAACCGCAAGCTCGAAGATCTCATCGTCCAGGGGCAATTCCGCGACGACCTGTTCTACCGGTTGAACGTCATTCGCTTCAACGTGCCGCCGCTGCGCGAGCGCAGGGCCGACGTGCCACTGCTCCTCGACGCCGCCTTGAAGCACTTCACCCGTGCCAACGGGTGCATTGTTCGGGCGATCGGTCCCGAGGCGATGCAGGCACTGACGGAGTACTCATGGCCCGGCAACGTCCGCGAGCTCCAAAACGTGGTCGAACGCCTGGTGGTCACTGGCCGCAACGAGATCGCCTCCGTCGACGACCTGCCTCCCGAGCTCCGGAAAGGCCCCCTGTCGCCCCGGCCGCGTAAGGAGCGTCGGCGAACTGTCGCCGACGAGCTGTTCAAGCGGATTGTCGATGAGCGTGAGTCGTTCTGGACGGCCGTCTATCCGCTGTACATGAATCGCGAGATTACCAAGGCCAACGTCCGCGACCTCGTGGGAAAGGGATTAGAGCAGGCGCGAGGCAACTACAAGATCGTCGCGCGCCTGTTCAACATGGATGTCTGCGACTACAAGAAGTTCCTCAACTTCTTGCGCAAACACGAATGCCAGGTGCCGTTCAGGGAATACCGATGAGGACTGCCCAGGTGCTCGGCTCTGTAGTCGTCCTGCTGGTGTGCGCTGGAGAGGCCGCCGCGCAGGGACCGGCACCGGCTCGACCCGCCCCGGCGGCGCCCGCGGCTGCCGACAAGCCTGGCGCGGCCCCGGCCGACGTCGCCAAGCCGGGGGAAGATTACGTGATTGGCACCGACGACCTGTTGACGGTCAGCTTCTGGCGGGAAAAAGAGCTCTCCACCGATGTGGTCGTGCGGCCCGACGGAAAGATCACGTTGCCGCTCATCAACGACGTCTACGCGGCCGGACTCACGCCCGATCAACTGCGAGAGAAGGTCCTCACCGAAGCCGCGCGCTACCTCGAGGACCCCTCGCCCACCGTCGTCGTCAAACAGATCAACAGCCGGAAGGTGTTCATCACCGGGGAAGTGTTCAAACCGGGGCCATACGCGCTAACCGCGCCAACGAGCGTCCTCCAGCTCATCGCGATGGCGGGCGGGCTGCAGGAGTTCGCGCAGAAGAAAGACATTATGATTCTGCGCATGGAAGCCGGCCGTCAGATCGCGTTCACGTTCGACTACTCGTCGGTCTCGAAACGGAAGAAGCTGCAGCAGAACATCTTCCTGAAGCCCGGGGATACGATTGTCGTGCCCTAAGACGCCGTAAATGCCCACGAGCGGTTGTCGTCCTTTGCCACTGCGGCGGCTCGGCTGCGCATGCCTGTTCGGCGGCCTGGCGTCCGCGACACTCGCGGCGCAGCAGGCAAAGCCGGTCGAGGTGCGCGATGCCGGCACTCTCACACTGTCGGCCTTGACCGCGGCGGACGAGAACGGCTCCACCAATGAGACGGAGGACGTGCGCGACCCGCAGTATCGAGGCCGTCGCGTCTACTCTGCCCTGTCCGCCGCTGTGGAGGTGGCGCCCCAACACGAGCGGTTCAACTGGCAAGTCAACGCCTCGACGGGTGTGCGGTACTATGGGAGCTTGCACGAGGTGCTGCCGAGCGGACAATCCGCCGGCGGCAGTTTGTCGTTCATGCTGGGGGGCCGGACGACCATCGCCGCTCGGGAAACCGCTACCTATTCGCCGACGTACTCGCTGGTGCCCTTGCTCCCGGTCTTGTCCAGCGACCCTGGCAGGGCACTGGCAGACCTCGATTACGGGGTGGTCAGGAGCCCGAACTACACGAACCTCACGAACATCTCGATTACGCAGGCGCTGACCTCGCGCGCCTCGGTGACCGTCGGCTACGGCATCAATAACGTGCGCTTCACCAGCCCCGACGAACCGGACCTGAAGGGCTCGAATGCACAGGCTATACTCGCCTATCGTCTGACGAAGTACGCGACGTTTCACGCCGGATATCGGCGCCGCCTGGGCCAGTACGATTTCACGACGCTGGTTCCGGACGCAGTGATTGAGGACTACGACCTCGGCGTCGACTACAACAAAGTCTTGTCGCTCAAACGGTCACGCAAGACGACCCTGAATTTCGCAACCGGGTCGTCGATCTACAAAGATTTCGACGGCCGTCACTACATGGCCACCGGCTCGGCGACCCTCGACCATCGGGTCAGCCGGACTGGCCACCTCGGTCTCGTCTATTCGCGCGGCGTGAGACTGCTCGAAGGCCTGCTCGCGCCGCTCTTCACCGATTCGCTGACCGCGACGGCCGGAAGCAGCCTCTCTTCCCGGCTCCGGGTGTCGTCGGCGATCGGTTATGTCTACGGCACGGTTGGGAATTCTCCGGGGGGAAACAGCTACGGTTCCTGGAACGGCGCCGGACAGTTTTTCGTCGGTTTCACTCGTCGATCGTCGTTTCACGTCGGCTACAACTACTACCGGCACGACGTGGGTTCCGCCGTGCAGCTGCTCGGTCGCTTGCCGAACCACGATCGCCGGCACACGCTTTACGCTGGGGTGATGTTCGGACTGCCGCTGGTCCACGAGCGCGTCCGCCAAAGGAGTTAGCCGCGTGCTGCCTGGCAAGCGCTACACCGTCGAGGACGTGCTGCACCTGGCGTGGCAGTGGCGCTGGCTGATCGTCCTGCCGTGGATCGTCGTGGCGGTGGCGACGTTCCTCGTCGTCAAGCGGCTGCCCAACGCGTACCGCTCAGAAAGCCTGATCCAGGTCGTGCCTCCGCGGGTTCCCGAGGGATACGTCCGCGCGACCGTGACGGCCCGCCTCTCGGATCGGCTGCCGGTGATCTCGCAGCAGATCATGAGCCGGACCAGGCTCGAGCGCGTCATTCAGGATTTCGACTTGTACGCCGAAGAGCGCAAGAACAAGCTCATGGAAGACGTCGTGTCCAGCATGCGCGACGACGTCAGCGTGCAGATCGTCAAGGGGGACGCCTTTCAGATCAGCTATTCGTCGAACGACGCACGGACCGCGATGAAGGTGACGGAGCGGCTCGCGTCATTGTTCATCGACGAGAACCTGCGGGACCGCGAAGGCCTGGCCGAAGGCGCCAACCAGTTTCTCGAGAGCCAGTTGGACGAGGCACGCCGCAGGCTGGTCGAGCACGAAACCAAGCTCTCGGAATACAAGCGGCAATACAACGGCGAGCTTCCGTCGCAAACGCAGTCCAACCTGCAGGTGATCGGGAGCAGTCAGAGTCAGGCCCAGGGACTGTCGGAATCGATCAACCGCGACCGCGACCGCCGCCTGATGCTCGAGCGCATGCTTTCGGACGCGAGCGCCGACACTCCGGTCGCGACCCCGGCGCGGCGAGCGCCGCTGTCTTCAGAGGCGGCAGGGCCGACCCCGACCCCTTCTGCCGCCGCGCAGCTCGAGGCCGCGCGAGGCCAGCTGCGAATCGTCGAGCTGCGGTTGAAGCCGCAACATCCCGACGTGATCCGCCTGAAGCGCGCGATCCGCGATCTGGAGGCCAGAGCCGAAGCCGAAGCGTTGCAGGCGCCCGTTTCCGCGGAGCCGGCACCGGTGGCCCCGGTGGATACCGCCCGCCAGAACAAGATTCGCGATCTGCGCGTCGAGATGGAGAACCTCGATCAGCAGATTGCGCGCAAGGCGGAGGCGCAGGCCAAGCTGGAAGCGTCGATTTCGAGCTACCAGCATCGTGTGGAAGCGTCGTCTGGCCGTGAGCTGGATTTGATCGGATTGACCAGGGACTACGAGACAATTCAGCGGATGTACACGAATCTGCTGATGAAGAGCCAGGAGGCCCAGGTCGCCGCGAATCTCGAACGCCGGCAGATTGGCGAGCAGTTCAAGGTGATCGATCCGGCGCGTGTGCCCGAGCGTCCGTACAGCCCGGACCGCCTCAGGCTCAACGGCATGGGCGCAATCGGCGGGCTGCTGCTCGGACTCGGCATGGTGGCCGTGATCGAGTTTCGCAACTCCACGTTCAGAACCGAGCAGGACATCCTCACCGTGCTGTCGCTCCCGGTGCTGGCGACCGTGCCCGCCATCGTGACGCCGACCGAGCGACGGATCGCGAGACGTCGGCGTCTCATCGCGGCAGGCATCGGCGTGTCGTTTCTGCTGTGTGGGGTGACGGCGGCGGCGGTTTGGAACTTTCGCAGTGTCCTGCTGTGGTGGCGTTGATGGGTCTGCATGCATTTGACGGTCGTGCCGCCGTGCCGGCACTCCTCTCCGTGACGCCACCGGTATCGGAACCCTGGTGGGGATTTCAATCACTGTTTTTCAGGACTGCAGCTCGATGAGTCGACTCGAAGCAGCGCTCCATCGAGCCACCACGGGGTTCGTCGTCGAACCTCCCGACCCCGGCGCGGAGGAGCCCGAACAGGAATTCCCCGTCGAACCGGTGCCGGCTCCGGAACGGATGCTGGTGCGGCACGAGACGCCCGGGCCGCACCGGGTCGCCGTCGTCGACGCGCCAGCCGGCGAGCAGGCGCTCGATGCACGCTTCCAGACACTCAATCCGGCGCATGCCGAAAAGCTGGTCACGTCCGAATCGTTGCCGGCGTCGGTGCGCGAACAGTTCCGGCGCCTTGGCGCGATGCTTCATCACGCGCAAGCGGCGAACGGGATGAAGTTGCTGATGGTCAGCAGCGCCACGCCCAACGAGGGCAAGACGCTGACCGCGACCAACATCGCCCTGACCCTGAGCGAGTCCTACCAGCGTCGCGTGCTGCTCATCGACGGCGACCTGCGACGTCCCTCGCTCGACCATATCTTCCAGGTGCCGTCGGTCTTCGGACTGAGCGAGGCGTTGACGTCCGAGCCGGAACGGCGAGCCGCCCTGATTCAAATTTCCAAGCAACTGTGGCTCCTGCCGGCGGGGAAGCCGAATCCCGACCCGATGAGCGCGCTGACTTCAGACCGCATGCGGCATCTGCTCGTCGACGCGGCCGCCTCGTTCGACTGGGTGATTATCGACACGCCGCCGGTCGGCATCCTCACGGACGCCAATCTGCTCGGCTCGATCGTCGAAGCCGCCGTGCTCGTCGTCCGGGCGGGCAAGACGTCCGCGGTCGAAGTACAGCGCGCCGTGCAGGCGCTCGGCCGCGACAAGATCCTGGGTGTGGTGCTGAATCAGGCGGAAAAACGACATAGCAGCGAGGCCGATTCCTACTATTACTCGTCGTACTACTCGTCCAAGCGATGATCGTCCGCGGCACCCATTCACCACATGGCTAAGGGCCTGATTCAGGATGTGACGTGGCGTTCGCGGACCCTCGTCTTGTTCGAAAGCATCCTGATTGTCTCGGCCATCGGCGCAGGCGCCTACATCCGGTTGGGCGACGACACCTGGGATCTCATTCGTCTGGACCACGGACTGCTCAAAGCGCTGTTGATCTCCTTCGTGTGCCAGCTCTGTCTCTACTACGGCGACCTCTACGACAATCCGCGCCTCACTATCGACCACCGCGCACTGCTGATCCGGATTTTCCAAGCCTTCGGCGCCACCTCGTTGATCTTGTCGGCTCTCTACTACTGGTTCCCCGATCTGATCCTTGGCCGCGGCGTCTTCGCGATTTCGGCGGCTCTGGCCGCACTGGCGATCATCGGCTGGCGGCTCGCATTCAGCTGGATGGTCGCGCGCGTGGGACCCAGGGAGCGGCTGTTGATGGTGGGCACGAGCGACGCGGGCATCAGCCTCGCCCGCGAATTGCACGAGCGCCACGAGCTCGGCGTCGAGGTGGTCGGGTTTATCGACGCGGACCCGGCTCGCATTGGCACGCCCATCTTCAACCCCGGCATCATCGGCACCATTGACGACATCCCGGCAATCGTGCGCGCGCGATCGATCGACAAGGTGGTCGTGAGCATGGCCGACGCGCGCGGCAAGCTGCCGATGGACAAGCTCCTCGAAATGCGGCTCGAGGGCGTGGCGTTCGAACACCTGGCGACCGTCTACGAAACCTACACCGGCAAGATCGCCCTCGAGAACCTGCGACCAAGCTGGCTGATCTTCTCCGCTGGCTTCCGCAGGAGCCGTTGGAAAGAAGCCGTCAAGCGCGCGATCGACGTGAGCGCGGCGCTGCTCGGCGGCGTCCTCGTCGCGCCGGTACTGGCCATCCTGGCCGTCGCCGTCAGACTGACGTCGCGAGGCCATGCGCTCTACAGCCAGCAGCGCGTCGGCCTGCAGGGCAAGCTGTTCACCGTCTACAAATTCCGGTCGATGTACAGCGGCGCGGAGGCAGGCACGGGCGCCGTCTGGGCCCAGCCCGGCGACCGCCGCGTGACGCCGCTCGGACGATTCATGCGGCGGACCCGGCTCGACGAGTTGCCGCAGTTGTGGAACATCCTGCGCGGAGACATGAGCCTCGTGGGACCTCGCCCGGAGCGGCCGGAGCTTGTCAGTGGTCTGATCGAGCAGATTCCGTTCTATGGGCAGCGCCACGTCGTGAAGCCGGGCCTGTCCGGCTGGGCTCAGGTCCGCTACACCTACGGCGCGTCGGTGGAAGACTCACTGGAAAAGCTGCAGTACGACCTCTACTACATCAAGAATTTTTCCCTCAGCCTGGATTTCTTCATCATTTTCGAGACCGTCAAGACCGTCGTGTTGAGACGAGGCGCCTGATGGCCGACGCCCTGGCGTCCTCTGACGAGGGCGCGATCGTCAACGCCATGAGCGTCGACGTCGAGGACTACTTTCAGGTCAGTGCGTTCGATCGGGTCGTCGATCGCAAGGCCTGGGACCGGGCGGAGAGCCGCGTCTGCGCCAACACGGAGCGGCTGCTGGCACTCTTCGAGGCCTCCGGGGTGCACGCGACGTTCTTCGTACTGGGATGGGTTGCGGTCAGGTTTCCGGCGCTGGTGCGACGGATCGCCGCAGGCGGCCATGAGATCGCGTCCCACGGCTTCGCCCACCGCCTGGTGTACGAGCTCGCTCCGGATGAATTCCGCGAAGACGTCCGCCGGTCCAAACACCTGCTCGAAGACATCGCCGGCGCGGCCGTGCACGGCTACCGCGCCCCGAGCTACTCCGTCACCAACCGCTCGTTGTGGGCGCTCGACGTGCTGATCGACGAGGGCTACCGGTACGACACCAGCATCTTCCCGATCCATCATGACCGGTACGGCATCCCGGGCGCGCCACGCCACGTGCACGTCGTCACGCGGCCGCACGGCTCGATCGTGGAAGCACCGGGATCGACCGTGCGATGTGGGCGCGTCAATTTGCCGATCGCGGGCGGCGGCTATTTCCGGCTGCTGCCGTACTGGTGGACCCGCTGGGGAATCAACCGCCTGAATCGCGTCGAACGGCTGCCGGCAATCTTTTACGTGCATCCGTGGGAGATTGATCCGGGCCAACCGCGTTTCGCCGTACCGCTGGCCACCCGGCTTCGCCATTACCGAAACCTCGGAAAGACCGAGGATCGGCTTCGTCAGCTCCTCGAGGACGTCCGATTCGGCACCGTCGGCCGTCTGGTTGAGCAGGCCCACCCGAAGACAGGCAGTCACACCTTCCCGATTCCACTGCCTCGCGCGGCGTCGGCCGCGCGATGAGCGCCGCCACGCCCGTGGCCGAGCAGCGTCAAGCGCCCACCGTGCGTGCCGATGTCCCGGCGCGGGCCTGGGACGAGTACGCGGCGAGCCGGAAGGATTCGTCGGTCTACCACCTCGCGGCGTGGGCCGATCTCATCACACGCGTTTTCGGACATCGGACGCGCTATCTGGCCGCATACCACGAACATCGGATCGTTGGCATTCTTCCGCTGGTGCTCTTCAACACGCCGCTATTCGGCCGATTCGCAACCTCGATGCCATTTGTGAACTACGGAGGCATCGTGGCCGACACCCGCGAAGCCGCACACGCCTTGTTGGCGGCGGCCATTCACGAAACACAAACCGCGCGCGGGGCGTATCTCGAGCTTCGGCATACGCGGCGCATGTTCGAACGCTCGCCGGTCCAGGCCCACAAGGTCGAGATGGTCCTGGCTCTTCAGCCAACGGTAGACGAGCAGTGGCGGGTGCTCGACCGCAAACTGCGCAATCAGATCCGCAAGGCTGAGAAGTCCGGTCTGACGGTGCGACGTGGCGGGCGCGAGCTCCTCGACCGCTTCCATGGCGTGCTCGCGCACAATCTGCGCGACCTGGGATCGCCGGTCCATTCCAAGCGCTTCTTCGCAGACATCCTGGCCACGTTTCCCGATCGCACGCAACTCCTGTGTGTGTCGCTTGGATCCAAGCCGGTCGCCGCGTCGTTCATGATTTGGAACGGGGCGGAGATCGAAGTGCCCTGGGCGTCGGCGCTGCGCGCCTACAATCCGATGTGTCCCAACGTCCTGCTGTACTGGGAGATGTTGAGATTCTCGATCGAGCGGCGCTTCGCGCGGTTCGACTTCGGCCGCTCGACGCCCGACGGAGGGACGTTCACGTTCAAGAAACAATGGGGCGCCGAAGCCAAGCCGCTTTATTGGGAGTACTGGCTGGATGAAGGCCGCAGTCTCCCGGACCGCAGCCCGAAAAATCCCAAGTTCACCGCGATGATATCGGTCTGGCGGCGGTTGCCGCTGGCCGTGACACGTGCGATCGGACCGATGATCGTGCGCGGAATTCCCTGACTAGTGTCCTGCGTTCGACGATTTAGTACACGGCTTCCGGCGCGCGGCGCCCGC
>JBDTVS010000190.1:0-125326 GCA_040007095.1 Acidobacteriota bacterium | reverse complement strand
GCGGCACCCGCGTTGGGGTGGGAAGCGGGATGCAGCGCTCGCCGAATGCAGACGGGCTTTCCCACGGGCTACTTGGGGCGTCTGTGTCGAGGTAGAGATTGAATACTGAAGCTGATCCACCATCGAGCGCGGTCCGGCGCCGGATGCGCGCCGCTGTGGTACGATTTTTCCATGAAGCGTCTCCTGACGGTCGCGCTGGCGGCCGGGCTGCTCGCGCCGCTCACGCTCGAGGCTCAGCGTTCGCGCCGGCCGGCGCCCACGCCGAAGACTCCGGCTCCTCAGGCTCGGCGCACGGAGCGCACGGTGCCATTCCAGGTCGGCGAGACGTTGATCTACGACGTCTCGTGGCTCTCCTACGTTACGGCGGGCACCGTCACGACGACGGTCAAGGAAAAGAAGCCCTCGTTCGACTCCACGGCCTACTACATCGTCGCCGAGGGACGACCCTCGGCGCTGGTCTCGAAGCTCTATTCCCTGTATTACAAGATGGACACGCTGGTGGACGTCTACACGCTGCTGCCTCAGCGCGGCTCCGTCTACAGCGAAGAAGGCAACCGGCATCGCTTCAAGACCTCTCGCTTCGATCACGCCGCGCACAAGGTGTTCTTCGAGTACGAGTCCTCGGGCAAGGTCACCGACACCTTCGCCGTTCAACCGTATGTCCAGGATGCCTTGTCGGCGATCTACGTGCTTCGCGCGATCCCGCTCGAAAACGGCGCGCGCATCACCATGCCGGTCACCGACAACGGCACGAACTACAAGGTGCAGGTGGATGTCGCGCCCGCCGAGCGGATCAAGACGCCGATGGGAGAAGCGGCGGCATGGAAGCTGAAACTCGCCATCACCGACGCGGCCGGAAAGCCGCAAGGACGAAACTTCGCCCTCTGGATGTCGAACGATGCCCGAAGGCTGCCGATGAAACTGCAGGCCGAGCTGCCGATCGGGTCCTTCAGCCTCACGCTTCACGAAGTCAAGTAGGACCGGTGGCCCGCGCGCTGTATCCGGTCAAGTCGAACCACTAAGAGCACAAAGGGCACCAAGGCGTTCTCCAGATCGGGAAGCAAAACAGCCTTTGTGATCTTCGTGTTCTTTGTGGTTCCAAAGCCTTCCGTTGTCGTACGACCATGCGCTGGGCAAAAACGTTCTAAAATGAAGCACGATTCGTGACCATCACGCTGAACGGCGACCAACATGAGCTGGACGGTCCGCTGACTGTCAGCGAATTGCTCGTCCGGCTCGAGATCGACGCGCGGCGCGTGGCGATCGAGCACAACCTCGTCGTGTTAAAGCGCGCAGCGTTCGACCAGACGACGATCAACGCGGGCGATCAGCTGGAAATCGTCAACTTCGTGGGGGGAGGTCAGAGCGCTGGCACCTCAACGTCTGAGGCCCAGAGCTCGGCGGCTTTGTTCTTGCGGCGTTCGCGAGAAGCCTGAAACAGGCTGCTTCTCGACGGCGTCGCACCAGCGCGACGATTGGGGCGTGTGCCCCGGCGAAAGGCGCAGATGGTCGTTGGAGATCGGATCGTACTTATGAGTTCATCAGACACCCTGGTTATCGCCGACCGGACCTTTTCGTCCAGGCTCATCGTCGGCACCGGCAAGTACTCGTCGCACGGGATGATGGTGCGCGCGCACGACGCATCGGGCGCAGACATGATCACCGTCGCGGTCCGGCGCGTGAACATCTCGGACAGGACGAAAGAATCGCTGCTGGACCATATCGACACGTCCAGGTATTTCCTTCTGCCGAACACGGCGGGCTGCTACACCGCCGATGAAGCCATTCGCACCGCCAGGCTCGGCCGCGAGGCCGGGCTCTCGAATTGGGTGAAGCTCGAAGTGATCGGCGACGAGCGGACGTTGTTCCCGGACAACGAGGCGCTGATCGAGGCGACCCGCGTGCTGGCTCGGGAAGGATTCGTGGTCCTGCCCTACACGACCGACGACCCCGTGGTGTGCCGCAAGCTCGAAGAGGCGGGCGCGGCGGCGGTGATGCCGCTGGGCGCGCCCATCGGCTCGGGCCTGGGCATCCAGAACACCAACAATCTTCGAATCATCCGTGAATTCGCGCGCGTCCCGCTCATCATCGACGCGGGCGTCGGCACCGCGTCAGACGCGGCGGTGGCGATGGAAATCGGCGCCGACGGGGTATTGATGAACACCGCGATCGCCGGAGCGCAGGACCCGGTGGCCATGGCCGAGGCGATGAATCTGGCGGTCCGCGCGGGTCGACTGGCATACCTTGCCGGCCGGATCCCCCGCAAGATGTACGCGACTGCGAGCAGCCCGATCGAGGGCATGGTCGGACGGTGACCACGATCAACGCAGAGGTCGGTGCGACCCTGGCAGGGCGCTTGGTGCGCAGCGCTCTCCGCGACCTCGGGGTTGGTTGTGAAACGCGGTGGCTGTGAGAAAGGAGGACGATCTCGAGCTGCTGAAGGCCGAGCGCGACAGTGCGGATCGCGACTACAACGACGCGCTCACCCGCCTCGACCGCGCCATTCAAGCGCTTCCGGCCTCGTTCCCCCACCCGCCGCCCCCCTTCGACGAACATCAGATTGGACCGCTTAACACACTCTGGGAAATCGACGAGCCGCCCGCGGGAGTCGGCCTGCGCGGTCGATTCGCGGCCGCCGTGCGCCGCGTCGTCGCGCCGCTGTTCGGCCGGCAGCAGGCGTTCAATTCGGCGGTGGTCGACCACGTCAACCGGAGCGTTCCTGTCGCCCGACAGACGCGTGAATCGATCGAGACCACGCTCGCCGTCGTGCGGGACCAGGCGGAGGCGCTCGTCTCGTTCGAGAGCCTGCTGGTGATGTTTCTTCAGCAGATCACTCCCTACGTCGATACGCGCGACCGCAAGGTCGCAGGACTGCTGCGCGGGCTTTCGGGCGCGATCAACGCCGTGGCCGACGAAACCATGAAGCGGACCGAAGCGCTGCTGGCGCGCGAACGAAGACACGAGACGCGCGTGTCGGACCTCGAGACTCAGGTGGCCGAGCTTCGCCGACAGTTGGATGAGGTGATGCAGGCGTTGCCTGACCGCGGCTCGGGCCATGCGTAGCGGCGAGGAGCCGCCGGCTTTGGTCTGGCGCTCGCCGGCCTTGAGAATTGCTCTCGTAATGCTTCCGGGGTGGTTCACCATCGCGGTGCTCATCTTTTCGATCCCCGTGTGGATCAAGCTGGCCGTGGCCGCGGTCCTGTTCACGAGTCTGATCTCCCCCGCTGCCGGTCTGCTCCTCGTCGCGGCGACCGTGCCGCTCGACCAGTTCCTCACGGCGTTTGTCGGCCTGGACCACTTCAGAGTCAGTGAAGCGCTCGTGCTGGCGTTCTTCACAGGCTGGCTGCTCTCGGCGCCGACCGACCGACGCGGCCCGAGCGTAGCGCCCACCCTCGGATGGCTCCTGGCCTCGTGCATCGTCGGCTCGATGATCGGGCTGGCGTGGCAAATCGCAGCGTATCAGGACTTGCTTGTACGGACCGGCAACGTGGTGCTGTACGCGTATTACCACACCGACTTCCTGGGCGACCGAGTGGGACTGGTGGATGGTGCGCGGCTGCTGGAAGGCCTTGGGCTCATGGCCGCGACGGTCACGCTGTTCCGCCAGCGGCCTCGGCTCGCCGAGCGGCTGCCGGCGGCCCTGGCCCTCTCCGCCGCCGCGGCCGGTTGTTCGAGTGTCCTGCTCTGGTTCGGCGTCGCACCCGCGGGGATCCTGGCGCGGTACTCCCGTATCGGCTATCGCGTCAGCGCGCACGTCGCGGATGTCAACGCCGCCGGAAGCTATTTCGTGATGGTGCTGTGCCTGGCAGTGGGGATGGCGGCCCGCGCCCGCGGCTGGAAGCGGGCGCCCTGGCTCGTCGCGATTGCCACCACGGCCGTCGGCCTGTGGTTCTCCGAGTCGCGAACCGCACTGGCTGCGCTCGGCGTGACGGCTGCCGTGGCTGTCGCCTGGATCGCCTCGTCCACGTGGCAGCCGAAGTGGCGGCTGGCCGCGTTTGCCTCTGTCGTGGTGCTGGCGCTGGCGGCGGGCGCCTTGCGCGCCAGTCTCCTCGAACGAGACCCGACGTATCGCGGGGCTGGCTTCCGCACCGAATTCAATGCGGCCAGCCTCAGGATGGTGGCGGCCCGGCCGCTGTTCGGCGTCGGCATGGGCCAGTATTACCGGATGTCGCGGCTGTTTCTCGGTCCTCAGCTGGCCTGGAGTTACGGCGCCGAGAACGCGCATAACTACTTTCTGCAGGTAGGGGCGGAATTAGGGCTGGCGGGACTTGCGCTCTTCGCTGCATGGACCGGCGCCGGACTCTGGCCGGCCATTCGCGCGCTCGGCGAACGGCCGCGCGACGCGCGGCTGCTTGGCAGCACCGCGGGCATCATCGCCCTGCTCGGCACGTGTTTGACCGGGCATCCTCTCCTCGTCGACGAGGTGGCGTTCCCCTTCTGGATCCAGTTCGGCCTCGTCGTCGGTCTTGCGGGCTCGATTCTGTGGGTCGCGGCGCCCACGGGATCCCGTCAAGCCCCCTGCGCACCGCTGGCGTGGCGACGCACGAGCGCGGCACTCGCCGGCGGCATTCTCCTGGCGGCGATCATCAGCGGAGCACGCGGACACATTGAGCCCGGTGCGTCACAGGCGGTCGACGGATTTTATGGTTGGGAGACCGGGAGCGATGGGCGGAGGTTCCGATGGACGGGACGCTACGCAAGCCTGTTCGTGCCGGGAGACGTCACGCACGCCAACATCCAAGTCCGCGTGCCGACACAAACCCGCGCCGTCGCACCAATGGGGGTGGAAGTGATGGTCGCCGGCGCAGATCAGGGCCGGATACTCGTCGGCGAATCATGGAGCACGATCAGCGTCGCCCTGCGAGAGACCGATCCGCTGACGCGCTTCAAGCGCATCGATCTCAAGATGGACCGCACGTGGCAACCCGCGCTGTACATCGCCGGAAGCGGGGACCTGCGTAGCGTGGGCATTCAGGTCGGCGACTGTGAGCTGCTGCGCTAGTGTCCCACTATGGCGTTTTCCAACTGCGTATGGCACAAAGACTAAGGGCTTTTGCTTTCCGGCTTTGTGTCTTTGTGTCTTTGTGACCTTTGTGGTTCGCTACACGCTTTTTCAAGAACGATCGTGCGCTTCAGACCAGAACGGCGTACTGAAGCAGCGCGTTCGCGACCCAGTTCACGTAGCGAGCGGCCCATCGCACGGCCGCCGTGTCGCCTCGGCCTTCTCGCGTCACGCTGTTGTTCGCGCGGCGCACGTCGAGCAGAATCGTCTGCTCCGGATCGATCTCGGCCGAGATCGCCGCCGTCAGGCTTTGATAGGTGAAGGTCTTGTCGCGGTCGCGCCCGTCCCAATGGTCCGTCACGGCCGTGCCGTCTGCAAATGCGACTCGAAGCAACACCCCCCGCCCGCTCTCAAACGGTCCCTCGCGCGACGCGCTCCGCCCGGAGAATGTCGCGTCGCCGTACCGGCGCGCGACGATGGTGGTGAGATAGCCGCCTTCGGCCTGCCGCTCGCTGGCCAGGCGCTCAACCCCGTAGTCGAAGCTCGCCGACGTCCGAAACGCCTGATCGAAGAACCACGAGAGGTCCTGCCCGGCGACCTCCGACGTCACGCGCTCGAAATCGACCAGCGTCGGCGTGTGGTCCCTGGACAGGCGCACGAATACCGCCAAAGCCTCGTCGAACACCGGCCGCCCCACCCATCGTTCGAGCGTGCCGAGCGCCAGCACCGTTTTCGCGGTCAGACTGCGCGCGTCGCGACTCGAAAGCGGCGTGGCGGTCATTGGCGCCGCGGGATGCGCGCGGTACGCCGGGATTGGATCGCCGTCTGCTTCCGGTCGCAGGCGGATCCTCACGAAGTGTGGGACGAACCCGCCGAAATACCGCTCTTCAAGGAACGCGAAGCCCGGCGGGTTGTTTTCTTTCTGGAACAACGGCACCACGACGCGGCGCGCGGCGTATTCGGCAAATCCCTCGACGAGCCACGACGGCAGAGTCCCGTTGCCGATGGCATCGTGCCACACACGCCGACTGAGGCCCCGCGCCGTCGCCAGTTCCGGCGCGAATGACGCGCGGGCGTTCCACCATGGCGTGCGATCCAGCATGACCGCGCCCGGGTCGCGGTCCGGACTCGAGCGCCAACCCGGGTCGACGATCGTGAGCCTGTCGTAAGGCAGTGGGCCGATCCAGTCTCCGAATGCTTCCAAGATGGTCGCCGCGGCACGGGTAAACCGATCAATGTCCCGCGCGTGCTCCGGCTGAAGGCTGACCACCAATTCGATCGCGGAACCGGGCACCACCATGGACGCCTGACCGGAACGCGCGGGCGCCGTGCGCGCGCCCCGGCATCCGGCGGTGAGCAGGAGCCCGAGGCACGCGGTTCCGACTAGACGCGCTGATACACTAAGCGGCTGTGAGGGCATCGGACAGAGGAGGCATTGACCGTCGCGCGTTTCTCAAGGCTGCGGCGGTTGGTGTGCTGGGCTGCTCCGCCCAAGCGCAGGCGGCGAGCCCGACGGCCGCGTCCTCGACACTGTACAACGGGATTCGCCTGGCGCACCCCTGGCCGCCGCAGCGCCGAAGTTTCAGCGATCGCATCGTCGAGCCGCCGTACTTGGTGGATCCGCCGGTGGTGATCCCGATCGACGTCGGACGCCAACTCTTCGTCGACGACTTCCTCATCGAAGAGACGTCGCTGGCGCGCACGTTCCATCGCCCCGAGTACCATCCGGCGAGCCCGGTGCTGCGTCCGACCAAGGCGTGGGAACGGCGCGACGAAGCCGCCGAGCGCACGAAGACGCGGTCGAACCCGGCGGCGATGGTCTTCAGCGACGGCGTCTTCTACGATCCCGAATCGCGCCTGTTCAAGATGTGGTACATGGGCGGGTATTCGCAGAACACCTGCTACGCCTACTCGCACGACGGGCTCGAGTGGGAGAAGCCGTCGCTCGATGTCGTTCCCGGCACGAACATCGTAACGAATACGCTGCGCGATTCGAGCACGGTCTGGCTCGACCCGAGCGATCCAGATCGATCGAAACGATACAAACTGGCGTACTTCAACGGCGGGCACGGCACGCAGGAAGTGTTCCTGTCGCCAGATGGCATTCACTGGCGCAAGGTCGGAGAGAGCGGCCTGTCCGGCGATCGCTCGACGTTCTTCTACAATCCGTTCCGCAAGGTCTGGGTCTTCAGCCTGCGCGACAGCTCAGGGCCCGGAGGCGGTGCGGGGCGGTATCGGCGCTACTGGGAATCCCCGGATTTCGTCGAGGGGACCCGTTGGCAGATCGGTCAACCGGTCGCCTGGGTCGCCGCCGATTCGGCCGACCCCAGGCGGCCCGAGTACAACGTGCCTTCGGAGATCTACAACCTGGACTGCGTCGCCTACGAAAGCCTCGTGCTCGGACTGTTCACGATCTATCGGGGAGAGCGCGACACGCGGGAGAAGCCGAACGACATCTGTCTCGGCTACAGCCGCGACGGTTTCCATTGGTCGCGGCCCGATCGGGCGGCGTTCCTGCCCGTGTCGGAAAACGTGGGGGACTGGAACTGGGCCAACGTGCAGTCCGCGGGTGGGTGCTGTCTCGTTCGCGGTGATCGGCTGCACTTCTACGTCAGCGGCCGGCAGGGCGTTCCGGGGACAAATCTCCCCGGCATCTGCAGCACCGGCCTGGCCACGCTCCGGCGCGACGGCTTTGTGTCGATGGATCATCCCGCGGCGGGATCGACCAGGCGGATTCAGAGTTCGACCGCACCCGGCACGCTGACCACCAGGCCGATGCGCTTCACCGGTCGCCACCTGTTCGTCAACGTGAATGCCGCGGGCGGCACGTTGCGCGTCGAGGTGCTCGATCGGGGTGGCCGCGTCATCACGCCGTACGGGACGGCACAATGCGTTCCGATCGCCGAAGACAGCACGCGGGTTCGCGTCGCGTGGGGTGCGGATCTCGCGTCGCTCGCCGGTGAGCCGATCCGCTTTCGATTCCACCTGTCAGCCGCGCAACTCTACGCGTTCTGGGTCAGCGATTCGCCGAGCGGCTCGAGCCACGGCTACGTCGCGGCCGGCGGGCCCGAATTCAGTGGAATCACCGACGGCGCCGCAGTGCTCTAGTGTGCTACAACCAGCCTCGGCTCCAGTAGTACGCCATCGCCGCGTAGTCGTAGATGGCTTCCTGGGATAGATCCAGCGAGGAGCTGTTGGGCCACAGCAGCGATGGCCGGGGGAGATGCTCGGATCGCATGAGCGACACGGACGGCACCGGATCGAATCCTTCGAGACGAAATACCGCGAGCGAGCGGCGCATGTGCACCGGCGAGGTCACCAGGACGAACTGACGGACGCCCCTGGCGCGCAGCAACGGCGCAATGACGTGCCCCTGCTCGCGTGTGGTCCTCGACGCGGAGTCTTCGAGGATCGTTTCCAAGGGCACGCCAGCCTGCACGAGCACGCCCCGTATCATCTCGCTCTCAGGCTTGAGTTGCTCTTTGGGACGCGGCACCCCGCCCGAGGCGATGACCAGGCCTGCCCCGATCAACTTCGAGACTCGGGCGCCTTCGAGGCTGCGAAAAACGCTGGCTGGCGGCAACGTGCCCACGACCTGTCCCCCCGCCGAGTAGGTCTGGGCGCCGCCGCCCAGCACCACCACGGCCGTCGCGCCGCGCGCCTCGTCAAGCGTCGCAACCTGGGTCAGGCCGTGGGCCAGGCCCCACGACAGCACGCCGGCGCCGAGCGGTGTGGCCATCAACCAGAAACCGAAGACCGCGCCCGCCAGATAGCGACGGGGAGCGCGCGACGCCGGCTGGACGAACGACCACACCACGCCGAGGCCGAACACGATCACGATCGTCTGCGGTGAAGCCAGGTGCAGATTGTTCTTGAGGAAATCGACGAGGACGCCCACGTGGGTAGTAGGGTGCTGAACTATGGCCGAAGGCTGACGACTACAGAAGATTCAACCACGCCGCAGCGGGTCGCGCTGGTGAACACTCGGTGGCTGAGGTGACCGGACTTCGTAGATTCGCTACGGTTCGACACGGCGGATGTAAGGCCTGGCGTGAGGGACCTCCGCGGTGACCACCACCAGATCTTCGAGCCCGAGGTGGAGCCGTGACAGCGCGACGCCGCTGCGGGCGCACAATGCCCTGAGCTCGCCCAGCCGATTCGCATCGAGCTCGCGTGCGCCAATGACGACCTGATCCACGCCGCCGCGGCTCACGACGCCAACCAGCGCCTCGAAATTGCCAATCACCGGGACGCCGTGAACGCGACTGCCCGTCTTGTGCGGATCGTCGTCGATGAATCCGACCAGGCGCACCGCCTCGTCGCGGTTCTGAAGTTCGCGCATGACCAGCGTGCCGCCTTCGCCCGCGCCGTAGACCAGGACTCGGCGGCCGGAACGCTTCTGGCGCTTGATGTAATCACCCACCAGCCTGAAGGAGGCACGCGACAGCGTGACCGCCAGCAACAGCAACACGGCGTAGATGGCAAAGACCGTGCGCGAGTAGCTGAAGAATCGGTAGACGTAGAGGATCACGAGTTGAGCCGTGACGACGCCGACAAACACGCCTTTGGCGACGACCACCGTGTCCCGCATGCCGAAGTGGCGCCACAGGCCGCGATATGTACCCACGGCGAAAAACGCCAGCATCTGCGCCCCGACCACGATCGGGAACGACCGCGTGAAGTTGGCGAAGTTCTTCATGAAGTCTTCGGGGTCTTCGAATCGCAGCTTGTAGGCCGCGTAGTACGCAATCGTGGTGAGGCAGAAATCGAGCAGCACCTCGGCCACGCGGCGCTTGTACATGAAATCGACGACGATCGGCGTGAAATTGCGCGCCTTGATGTGCTCGTCGTTCTCGTCGTAGACGCGGGTCCCGGCCAGATAGGCGGCGAACAACGCCATCCCGACCAGGAAGATGAGCGCGGCCAGGCCCGCCCAGCTCCGGCTGACGTAGTCGACGGCCACGCCGATCGCACCGCCGATGGCCGCCAGCAGCCACAACACCGCCACCGCCCGGCGTTCGGACAGACCGATGGCGACAAGCCGGTGAGATGAATGATCGCGGCCGCCCTGCGCCGCCGATCGGCCCGACAGCATCCGCGACACGGTGACCAGCGTCGTGTCGAAGATCGGAATCATCAGGACGAGCACCGGCGCCGCGACGATCGACAAGACGTCCGATCGGCCCGCCCCGTCGTGATTCGAGCTCAGCGTCACGGCGGCAAAGCTGAAGCCGAGCAGCAGGGAACCGCTGTCGCCCATGAAGATCGACGCCGGGTGCACGTTGTAGACGAAGAAGCCGCCGGTGGCGCCCAGCAGGATCGCGAGATAGCGGACGTCGGCGAATGCGGCGCCGGTCGCCCCGGGCAGGAGATCGATCAGGAGCGCGGTGCCAACAATCAGCGCGACGCCGGCGCAGAGACCGTCCATGTTGTCGAGCAGGTTGAACGCGTTCGTCATGCCGACCACCCAGAGCAGGGTGAGCAGGCTGTCGAGCGTCACGGACTGAATCCAGTTCAACCGGTAGTCGAAGAACAGGAGGGTCGAGGCCAACGCGATCTGGATCACCAGCTTCGTCGACGGCTTCAAGTTGATCAGGTCGTCGGTGAGACCGGTCAGAAAGGCCGTCAGCGCGCAGATCAGCAGGACCGGCAGTTGGGTGACCAGCCCGAAGACACCGGCGCCGGCAAAGAGCGACACGCCGATCGCCACGCCGCCCAGCAGAGCCACCGGCCGGCGATGCCACCGGTCCTCGCGCGGGTGAGCCATGCGGCCCATGCGGATCGCCAGCAGTCGGCACAGCGGCACGAGCGCCAGCGACAAGGCGAAGGCGGCAAGAAACGGCGTGAAGACAGCAATCATGCGTGGGACGGACTTAAGGACTCGTCAGGAAATCACTGCGCCATCCACGTATTTCCTGACGAGCTTTAATCATAAATCGTAGACTGGAAAGCACATACGTTCCAAGGCTAAAAAATCAAGTACGCGCCTCTGACGCCACCGCTCGCGGCGACCGGCGGCCGGTTCGGCGCCATTCCGGCAGCAGGCGCAACCAGCGCTCGAACGCCAGCAGGCACCACAACTGCTGGCCGAGATTGGCCTCGCCCCGCTCATGGCGCCCGACGATGGCCTCGACCGCGGAGCGGTCCAGATAGGCATGGCAGCGGGCGTCGGAGGCCATCAGCGTGTCGCGCACGTAGTCGCGGAGCTCTCCGCGAAACCAGCGATCGAGCGGAACGCCAAAGCCCATCTTGGCGCGACGATTGATGCGTTCGGGAATGAGGTCGGCGAAGGCTTCTCTCAGGATCACCTTGGTCTGGCCGCGGCGTGACAGCTTCCACGTATCGGGCAGCGTGGCGACATAGTCGATCAGCGCGCGATCCAGAAACGGCGATCGGGCCTCGATCCCGCTTGCCATCGTCATACGGTCGGTCTTCACGAGCAGGTCGCCGGGCAGATACGAGCGGAAGTTCGCCAACAGCAGCTGGCTGAGCGGAGAGATCTGCCGCAAATCGTCCAGATCGCGTCGTAGATGAAACAGCGGGTCGATGCCTGTTGGTGCGCGTCGAAAACGTGGCGCCAGGAGCGACTCGAGGTCTTCACCGAAGAAACTGTTCCACCGCGTGAGCCGCTCGAGTAGTGGCCGGTGCATGTAACGCGCGAAGCGGCGGGCTCGGGACAGGAAATGCCGCTCATTGGGCGGCGCGGGCAGCGGCGACAAGAGCGCGGACAGCATCCGCCCAGACCATGGGGGCAGCGCGCCTGCCGTCAGCGCGGCGTGGAATCGCAAGTACCCGGCAAACACCTCGTCTCCGCCGTCGCCGGTCAGGACCACCGTCACGTGCTGTCGCGTCAACTGCGACACCAGGTAGGTGGGGATGGCCGACGAATCACCGAAGGGGCCGTCGTGATGCCAGAGGAGCGTGTCGATCAGCCCGACGGCGGACGGCGAGACGCGAAACTCGGTGTGATCCGTACGAAATCGCTCGGCCACTTCGCGAGCATGGGCCGTTTCATCGTACGCCGCGTCGCCTTCGAAGCCGATGCTGAACGTCTTGACCGGCTCCCGTGTCAGGCCGGCCATGAGACCCACCACGATCGTTGAATCCACACCCCCACTGAGGAACGCCCCCAGCGGCACGTCGCTCACGAGACGCCGCTCGACGGCCTGGGTAGTAAGGGACCGAACGGTCGCCGTGGCCTGGCGGCGATCGATCGCCGGGCCGGATGGCCGGGACGCGGGGGGAAAGCGGGGCTTCCAGTAGACGCGGTGGGTGATCGCGGCGTCGGCGGTGACGGTGACGACTGTGCCGGGGTCGACCTGCGTGACGGACCGATAGAACGTCTCTGGGGCCGGGACATATCCATAGAGGAAGTAGTACGGCAGCACCGGCTCGTTGACCACCAGTTCGATTTCGGGATGCGCAAGAAACGCCTTGATCTCGGAGGCGAACGCCAGCCGGCGCTCGTCGCGGTAGACGAAGAGCGGCTTCTTGCCGACACGGTCACGCGCCAGGACCAACCGGCGCCGCCGGGCGTCCCAGAGGGCGAGCGCGAACATTCCGTCGAGGTCTTCAACGCAATCCTCGCCCTTCTCTTCGTACAGGTGGACGATGACCTCGGTATCGGAGCGCGATCGGAACTGGTGCCCGGCCGCGACCAATCGTTCGCGAATCGCGCGGAAATTGTAGATTTCTCCGTTGAACACCAGCTGGATGCTACCGTCCTCGTTGGCCATCGGCTGGTTGGCGTTCGGCGACAGGTCGATGATTTTCAGCCGCCGGAACCCCAGCCCCGCCAGACCGTCGGCCGAGACGTGAATGCCGAACGCATCGGGGCCGCGATGGACGAGCTGATCGCGCATCGACCGGACCGCTTCGGGCGAGACCGGCCGCCGATCGAACGACAGTTCACCGCAAATACCGCACATGCTCGATCAGAGTCCCCCGAGGCGGCATTTCAGGAGCGCGTAGATCGCATCGACACCGTCGATCCAGCGAATCTTCTTGCCCTCGTTCTGATGGCGCGGGGTGTAGGCGATCGGGACCTCCAGGATCCGATGACCGGCCCGCAGGAACTTCGCCGTGATCTCGGGCTCGAAGTCGAAGCCCACGCAGCGCAAACGAATGCCGGCGAGCGCCTCGCGCGTGAACGCTTTATACGCCGTTTCCATGTCGGTCAGGCGCCCCCCGAACAGGACGTTGGTGAGGAGGGTCAGAAAGCGATTGGCCAACCGGCGCCGCAATGCCACGGTGCCGGTGGCCTGGAGAAATCTGGAGCCGTACACGATCTCGGCACGGCCGTCCAGGATCGGTGCCAGCAGCCGCCCGTACTCGTTCGGATCGAGCTCCAGGTCCGCGTCCTGCACGAGCAGGATGTCACCGGTGGCGAACGCGAGGCCAAGCCGGACCGCCGCGCCTTTGCCGAGATTGATCGGGCTGTCGTAGGTCTTCACGCGCGGGTCGTTGATCCAGCGGCTGGTGTCCATGGCCCGACGCGTGCCGTCGCTCGACCCGTCGTTGGCGATGATCACTTCGCGATCGATGCCGCCGAGATCGACCGCCCAGACCCGCTCGATCACTTCGTGGATCGTCTGTTCCTCGTTGTAGACGGGAATGATGATCGACAGCTTCATCCGCGACTCGGAGCGCCGGGGCCGCACGCTATGATACGAGGCGCTCCCGTATGCACTGGCTGAATCGCGTGTTGGACAGCACGGCGACCGTGTATCTGTCGTCGCTGGCGTCGCTGCTGATTGCGGTGTTCTTCATCTTCGCCTGGGCGCCGCACCCCTGGGGCTGGGAAGGCATCGACCACTATCACGACCTCGGCCTGCTGCTCGCGCGCGGTGAACCCTTTCCGACCACCGACGTGCCGTGGGGATATGCGTACTTCCTGGCGGCGTTCATTCGCGCCTTCGGCGACAGGCTGTGGGTACCGCTGCTCGCGCAGGCGGCCCTCAACGCGCTCGTGCCGATCCTCGCGTACCGTCTGATTGCGATTGAATTCGACCGACGCACCGCCATCGCCGCGTCGCTGCTGACAGGCGTCGCGTCGTTCAACACGGTGTACGCATCGACACAATCCTCGGATGCGGTCTGTACGGTGCTGTTTGTCGCCGGCCTGCTGGCGTTCGCCGAGGGCCGCCGTCGAGGCCGCTGGCTGCCGTTCGCAGTGGCCGGGCTGTTGCTCGGCCTGGCGCCCCAGTTTCGTCCAAACCTGCTGCTCCTTCCGGCGGTCCTCGCCACGTTGCACGTCCTCGCTCGCCCTCGAAGCATCGTCAAAGTCGGGCACATGATGATTTGCGTCGGTACGGCCGCATTGATGCTCGCGCCCTGGACCGTTCGCAACTATCGGCTCCTCGGCCTGGTGCTGCCGACCAGCAGCCGCGGCGGCGTGCAACTCTGGTACGGCTCGCTGCAAACGGGACCATACCTGACCAGCCGCGCCTACAATCCGCGATCGGCGTTCGAATTCTCGGCGTTCGATTACTCCTCGGCGGCCGGGCGCCCGCTGCTGGTCGACGCCGAGATCGCGCCGTGCCGCAGCTCGCCGCCGACGTCGAGCAGCCTCGTCTACTGGACGGACCGTCACTCCGAAACAGTGCGTCTTCCGGCGAGTCGCCTGATGGACGGTCACGTGCAGTGGAAGATTCCTGGACAGCCGCTGCCTACGGTCGTCTACTACTTCGTCGAGGCGCGCTGGCCGCCACAGGGAGAAGACGCTGAGCTGGTCGAGCGCCTGCCCTTTCGCGGAGCCTCGCAGCCCGCCGTGTACTTTATCAGCGATGCCCACCTGACCGACCCCGACATCCACGCCGACCTGCTCGATGCGTTCGATGTCGTTCGGCTGGTTGGGACCATCGCGTGGAACATTCCTCTCTCTCATGCCGACCGGCTCGATCTGGATGGCGACGGACGCATCACCGAAGCCGACCTGCGTCTGGCGCTGAACATCCTCGTTCGCGTCCAGCCAGGGGACATCCCGCCGGGCGCCACGATGTCCAGGCTCACCACCGAGACCTCGCGCGCGATCGTGGCATTCACGGACGGTTCGACACTGACCGTGCCGCGTGCGTCTTCCGGGCGCCTCAGCGACGTCGTCCCGATCGGCGAATACGCGCTGCGCGTCATCAATGCCGCGGTGCCGTTCACGTCGATCGCCGCGGCAGCCCAAGGCCCCCTCCCGGCCGCGGCGTGCCGCTCCCTGCGCAATCTCGCCGTCAACAAGCGGTTTGCTCAGGCCGAACCCGACGCAATGAACCGCTACACGGCGCTGGCATGGGACAACATCCGGCGCGACATCCCCGCGTACCTGCGCTCCTGTGCCTATCGCGCGTGGCGCCTGTTCGTCGTCTCCGGCACGGACGACCGTT
Source organism: Acidobacteriota bacterium (assembly GCA_040007095.1). Lineage (GTDB taxonomy): Bacteria > Acidobacteriota > Vicinamibacteria > Vicinamibacterales > CAVVIG01 > JBDTVS01. Next base: position 109,951 of record JBDTVS010000190.1, on the reverse strand, counting down.
GGACGGCTCAGCAATTCCGGGGCAGCCGGATGATCTACGGGGTCGCGACGGCGGCCAGCGGCGCGTATTTGTGTCTGCTGCTCGTGGGCATCGCACTTGCCTTGCGACAGCGCCGCCAGCTCCTCGTGCTGTTGACACCGGTCCTCTACGTGCCGGCCACCATCATGTGGGTGCTGACCAACATGCGATACACCGTGACGGTGCAGCCGCTCGTCTTTGCCTTCATCGCGCTGTCGCTGCTGGCGGCATTCGATCGCGCACGAAGTTGAACAACACGTCCGCCTTGACCAGATTGGTGTTGCCGATCGCATGGCAGCACGCGTTTGGCATCTGCGATGGCCGGCGGTGCCGCAGCTCGTCGTAGGTACTCACCGCGGGCGCTCCGTCGGAGAACGTCTTCAGGAAAAAATCGTTGATCGCGACCGATCCGCCGTCGTAGAACATGTCTCCGTCGGGACACACCGGCGGCGTCAGATTCAGAAAGAACAGCACGCGGTACTGATTCGAGGTGTTCAACGCCTGAAAACGCCGGACCGCGCGGAGCCACGGCGCAAACCCGGCGTCGCGCTGCATGTCCCCGATCAGGGCCGGATTGGGCCGCTGCCCGTAGACGCAGTTGAAGGTTCGAACCTGTTCGTCGGTGAGCCGCTCGATCGGCGTCAAGCGCTGCTGCACCAGATCGTTCACCTGCGCCGTCTTGGCGAGCAGTTCGTCTTCGACCGCCAGGTGCTCGAGCCGTTGATAATACGCATTGCTGTGTCCGACCTTCCACAACAACGTCAGGTAGACCCGTCGATACAATTCGAGCGAGTACAGGTGGCGCTGGACGAGCGATTTGAGCACCGACGCCACGGTGTTGTTCTGGATGACAGAAGGCACGTCCTCGTTCTGGATCAGATCGTTTTCAAAGAACCCGACGATGACGAGGTCTGGATGGAAGGTGGGACCGACTTGCAGCAGATAGGCCAGTTCCTGGCTCGTGTTATAGCCGGGAACGCCCATGTTCCAGACCTGCCAATCGACGTCCGGCCGCCAGGCTTTCAGCTTCTGCTCGAACAGGAACGGATACGTGTGCTCGCCCACCGATCCGTGCCCGAAGGTGACCGAGTCGCCGAGCACCAGGATTCGGAAGGTCGACGACCCCTTGGCCAACGAGTATTCGCGATCGTCGCGGAAGCCGAGCCCGTTGATGTGCACCGGCACTCCCGCGAACCAGCCGGTGTAGTTGGGCGCCAGGCGTTGCCGGCGGATCGGATCCGATTCGAAAAACCCCGGCGAGCCCTTCAGCGGATCCCACCGCCAACGGACCCACGCTTCGACGCCAGCGCCCGCCGCCAGCACGGTCAAAATCAGCGCCGGCAGCGTGATGGTGAGGAATTTCCCGATCGGGGCGCCTTTCATAGCCAGCCGCGGCGCCAATAGGAGAATGTCGCGAGGTACTCCCACAGGATGCCGCGGATCTGTTCGAGGCTTGCGCCCTGCGTGTGCTCGTAGAACTGCGTCTTCTCGGGCGGCGTGGGGACCACGTCAACGTCGGGCGCAACCTTGCGCCAGACCAGCAACGCGCGCCGCATATGGTACGGGGAGCTGACCAGCAGGATCCGCATCCATTTGCGGTCATGAAGGATGTGACTGACATAGGTCACATTCTCATGCGTGTTCGTGGCGTGCTCTTCGAGGACAATCTGTCCCGCGGGAATGCCCTGGTCGATGGCGAGCGCGCGCATCACTTCGGCTTCCTTGAAGCTGTAGACGAAACCGGACGACAACACCAGCACGTCGGCGTAGCCCGCCTTGTAGAGGTCCACCGCCCGCTTCACCCGCTCCTGGTGCCCGCCACCCGCCTTGCCCGACTCACCCACGCCGCCGGCAAACACCACGATGGCGTCGGCCTTGACGGGTGCCGCCGAAAACCTCAACGGCTCCGCGCACCACCAGGCGAGATTGGTGTAGAACACGAGGAGATACACAGCCGCTGCGCCAAGCACGAGCTGCGCGGTATGTCCGCGCGCGCGGCGATAGACGCGCCGCAGCGCCGCATCCCATCCCTGATCGCTCGAGGCCCGGGTGTCGAGCGCTGCGTCGATCAAAACCTTCATCGCGGCAATACGACTCTGCCAGCTGTTGGCCTGCGCGACGGCAATCCGACGCGGGACGAGGTCTGAGGCACGCTCGGCGAGGGCGGATCGCACGGCCGCCTCGAACGCGGCGGCGTCGCCCGCGATGCGCACGACTTCGCCGTGGTCGGCATTGAAGCGCCGAATCTCCGGCAGGTCGGTCGCCACCACCGGCTTGCCCATCACCAGATATTCGTTGAGCTTGGTGGGGTAGACGTTGGCCGTGTACTCCGCAAGCTTGTACGGAACCAGTCCAACGTCGAACGCCTTGATGTAGGCGGGGACCTGCGGATGCGGCCGCTGGCCCAGCAGATGCACATTCGGGCAACGCGCGAGTCGCGAGACATCGGTCTGCGCCGGTCCCACCAGCGCGAACGCGACCTCGGGCATCCGGGCGGCAACCGCGGCCAGCAGATCCTGATCGACCCATTGATGCAGCCCGCCGACGTATCCCACCACCGGGCGCGACAGGGCCGACACGTCGGCCGGGAGCGGCTCGTCGCTCGCCCGCGTGGTCTCGAAGCGATCGAAACTGACGCCGAACGGAAACACCGAGACCCGTGGACTGACACGCGCGGCTCGTGCGCGAAGCTTCTCGGACGTGACGAAGACGAGATCGGCTTCGCGAAACAGTCGTTCTTCACTGGAGACGATACGACGGGCGCCCGGCGAGCTGGAGGCCAGATCATCGATGCAGTAGTAGATCGTCAATTGCGGATCGATGGCGTCGATGAGGTCGAGCGCCAGGGGCGTCGGCAGAAACGTCCACACGATGGGCCGATGAAACCCGGTGACGCGCATCCAGCGTCGCAGCGCCCGCAGGATGAAGAAGCGGTTGACCCAGCGCGCGACGCGCGAGTAGGGGAATGGCAGCAGCAGCGGCGAAAAGAGAAACAGATTGGGCCGCTCCTCGCGAAACCCCTTCGTGGCCCTCCACCAACTGAGCACCCGCTTGCGGACGCGCGGGAAATCGCCGAGAGCTGGCCCGCGGACGCCCGTGTTCTCGATAAACAGCACGCGGTGACCGTCGGCCGCCAGCGTCGACATGATCTCCTGGTGACCCTGCCAGATAAAGTCCCAGTCGATCGACGAGATGCAGAGAACGTCCGCGCGGTGCATCATTTCAATGTCAGCTTAACCGCCGCTGGTGAAATCTGCGGTTCCCGGTGCGGCGCTCGCCGAGGCGGGCGGGAGCGCATCATCTGACCCATGCCACGATGCGCTCACGACAAGTCGTTCACAGCGGCGTCCAACCGCGAAACCGAGGCCAGCTCACGATAGGCGGACAGCCACGACGGGGCGGTTCGTTGAATCGAATACTGGGCCAACACGGTTTCGCGCGCGGCGCACCCGAGTCGAGCCGCCCGGTCCGAATCGGAGAGAATCGTCCGCATCGACTCCGCGAAACCCTCCGCGTCGTCGGGCTCGACCAGGACTCCGTTGACGTCGTGCTCGATGAGGCTATCGGTCGAACCGGCAAGACGCGTCGCGATGCAGGGCAGCCCCGACGCCATCGCTTCGAGGAGTGCAATCGACAGGCCCTCGCGCACTGAGGGCAGGACGTAGAGGTCGGCCGCCCTGAAATATTTTTCGACCGCGCGGGTCGACTCCACAAAGAACAGGCGATCCCCGACGCCGGCAGCCCGCGCCCGTTCCTTGATCCGGCTGGCGAGCGTGGCGTCCACTTCCTGATAGGTCGGGCGAGTCGTACCGATGAACACGATCGCCGACGATCGAGTGTCGGCCTGCATCCGGGACCACGCCTCGTAGAGAAGGTCGGGCCGCTTGTCTCGCGAGAAATAGCCGACGAAAAGCACGAGAGCCCGGTCGATGGGCAGGCCCAATTGATCGCGCAGCGATCGCCGTTCGTCCGCGCTGGCCGGCTTGAATCGTTCAACGTCCACGGCGTTACAGACCTGCCGCAAGCGGGCCGGAGGAAGGCCCGCCGCGAGATAGGCGCGCGACAAGCCCGGGCTGACGCTCAAGTACAGGTCCGCGTTCGCGTAGGCCCAATACGCCGCCCGGCCCATGGCTCGCGCCGACTCGGGCTCGTCGTGGATGCCCGTCTGCAGCGTCAGGACGAACGACTTCCGCAACAGACGACTGAGGGCGACCAGGAGGATGGCTTTCCTGGAAAATCCGTGCAGATTCACGATGTCGAAGCGGGGCGCGAGGCGCACAAACGCCGCGGCGAGCCGAACCGCCGCGGCCAGCTCCGACGATCTGCTGCGTACGTCCACGGCGATGCGCCGAATCGTGACCCCGTCTTCGTCTGATTGCCTCGGCAGCGACGGATCGATGGATGTCGTGATCACCGTGAACGCTGCAGCACCTCGAAGGGCCCGCACGACCGCGCGGGCCTGCAGACCGCCTCCGCTCAGCTCTGGATAGTACGCGCCGGTCACCATCAAGACGGCGGGCGATGACCACCTCGACCGCGCGCGCGCCGCGAGACTCTCGGACATGCTCACGCGCACTGTTCGAGAATCGCCGCAAACGCCTCGGTCGTGCGACGGATATCATACGCCTGTGCCACCTCCTGGTGCCGGGCAGACACGCCGAGACGACCTTGACTCTTCGCGACGATGAGCGATTCGATCGCCTCGACAATCGACGGCTCATCGTCCGGTGCCACGATCGGATAGTCGAGCGAGCGAAGGAGATCCGCAGACGCGCCACGGAGCGGCGTCAAGCCGAGGATCGGTTTGCACATCGGCAGGTAATCCACCAGCTTGCTCGGCAGGAACAGGCTGTCGTCGGACGGCGCGTCAATCAGCAGCAGGACGTCGGCGCCCGCCGCGATGCCGGCGCTCTCGGCGAACGACAGACGGCCGGTAAATTCAACCACCTGCTCCAGCCGGAGGCTCCTGGCGAGGCGTTGATGAGCGGCGACCGGCGTGCCGACCAACGTCAGGCTGAGCTCGCTCTCGAGCGGCCGCCGGCGAGCCAGCGTGGCAAGCGCCCGAAGGAGCGATTCCGGGGTGCGAATCCCGTCGTAAAAACGACCGGTATACACGAGGTGCACGCGGCCATCGGTGCGCGACGTCAGGCGGTTGGCAGCCGGATGCGGGACGATGTCACCGTCGAACCCATGCGGTACGACGTGCGCCTTGCGCCGCCACTCCTCGCGATACTTGCGCATCACGCGTTCGGCGGTCTGTGCATTGACAAACACCAGGGCGTCCGCGTGCCGGACGACGTCCGCTTCCATGCGTTCCCAGAGCCTTCGCTGCCAGCGGCGGCCCCGGAGGTACGGACTGTCGGTCCACGGGTCGCTGAAGTGCGCGACCCACGGGAGGCCGGTCGCGCGATGCACGCGAAGGCCAACCAGATGATCCGACCAGGGCTGCGCGAACGACACCAGCACGTCAAACCGCTGCTCGGCGGCGAGGCGGCGCGCGGTCCGAGACGCCGCGCCAATCCACACCCATTTTTCGTCGGGCAGGAGCTTGAGCGGCGGCAGCACGCGCCAGAGCGCGCGGAACACCAGCCGCTCTTCGAGCGACGGCACAGGCACGAGCGTGACGCCGTCTGATGCCTGCAGTCGGGATGCCAGTTCAACATCCTGATTGTAGCGGCGGGATCGCGACCCGAAACAGACGACCGAGGATTCCCAGCCGATCGGAACCAGGTGCTTCAGGGTTCGACTTACCTGGACGGCACGCGGTCCGGATAGCGGAGGCATGTCCCAGCTGATGGCGAGCAGCCGTCGATTCATGCGACGTGATCGTGCACGCGAGTCTCGAGCGCTTCGAGAATCCGCGAGACATGCGCGCGCCACGTGTGATGCGCGACCACGTCGTGACGCGCCGCCCCGCCAAGGGCCGCCCTCAGATGTCGATCCTGGACGAGGCTCGCCAGGCCGTTCGCCAGAGCGTCGGGATCGGCTGGCGGCACCATCCACGCCGTCTCGCCGTGACGGAGCAGCTCTCCAATCTGATCGAGATTCGACGCGACGATCGCTTTCCCCATGGCCATGTACTCGAACAGCTTCGTCGGCGAGCCGAAAAAGGGCGAGCCGTCGGGGTTCGGGACGTGCGGGGATGCCAGGATGTCGCAGGCGGCGAGGTGGCGGGCCCCGTCTTCCTGCGCGACCAGGCCCGTGAAATGAACGTTCGCCTCCAGCCCGCCAGCAGCGACGATCCGTTTGGCCTCGGCCAGGCTGGGCCCACTGCCAATCATCAGCATGTGCACGGCATCTCCCAACGTGGGGTGAGCGTGCATCAAGGTGACGAACGCGTGTGCCAGCACCTCGGCGCCGTGCCAGGGCTGAAATGTCGAGATGAATCCGATGACGATCCGGCCCTCCAAATGGTAGGCCGCCCGGACCGATCCGCCCTCCACCATCGGGGAGTAGCGATCGGGATCCACGCCATTCGGATTGACCAGGATTCGATCGGGAGCGACTCCCCGGCCGACCAGTTCATCGCGCATGGCCCGGCTCACCACGACGACCAGCTCGGCGTGGTTCAGGTTCAGCAACTCAATTTTTGACGAGAGCCGCTCATATTTCAGCGGCCGGCCCCAGTGTTGGCTCATCCAGATTTCAGAACCGTTGTACTCGAGTACGAGCGGCACGCCGAGGCGCCGCGCCAACCGCAGACCGGCGTAGTTGTTCAGGCTGTAGCGCTGGTAGACAAACGACGGGCGGCGGCCGTTCAGCGCCTGCAACGCGCCGTCGTGAAACACCTCGTTCAACCCGAGGGTCGGCAGCTCCCTGAAATTCCAGAATGCCTCCGGGACAGTCACCAGGTGCAATTCGATTTCCGGGTCGAGCGTGGGCACCACCGCGGTCGTCAACACGATCGGGGGGCCGGCCTGGCGTGCCAGCTCGTTCAGCACGCCGGCGATGTGGCCGACGGAACCGCCGGCCCGCACGACGAAGCTGAGGTCGGTGCGGAGGTACAGGACCGATCCCTGTCGGGTGGCGGAGACGGGGCCGCGCGCCGCACGAGCCAGGGTATCCACCTCGTGTTCGACCCGTTCCAGCAATCGCTTCCGCAACAGGGCTTCGCGCGCGTATTGGGCTGTCCAGCGCACCAGCAACGCGATGGTGACGTCGCGTCTACTCCCCTCCGAATCGGCGACATAGCATTGGCGCGACATCAACCACAGCGCCCACAGCAGCATCGGACGACCGGATGTCGAGAGGCGTTCGGTCAGCAGTCGCGCGACTCGATACTTTTGAACGCGGAGCAAGATGCGGCCGTCCAGGACCCACGCCCGCACCAGCTCGTCCGCGATCACCAGTTCCCCGGGCGCAGGAACCGGCAACGGCACACCGCTTCTCACGACAGTGAGGTTCGCGTCGGTCACAGGTTGGGCAGGCGGTTAGGCGGTCAGCTGGCCGCGGCCTTGAGTGCCTCGGCGTCACGTCGAAGAGCGGACTGCCGATGCGCCGCCTGGAGCAGATAGTCGAGTGAAGGCAGCGGTTCGACGGTAAAGAAGATCTGGTAGGAGAAGAGGCCCCGGGCGAGTTTGATCAACCAGCGATTGACGGCGAAGACCACGCGGCTCGCCCTTTCATTGCGAAACGCCAGCGGAAACGGCGCGGGAATGCCGCGTGTGTCGAGAACGCGAAAGCCCCCCTGCTCGAACAACCGCCGGAAGGAGGCAAACGTGAAGAGCCGGGTGTGCGTCAGGTCGAGGATGCCGCGCTTCCCGTAATTGAACTGACCGCTCAAGAGCATCAAGCGGTTGATCACGAACCCGATGTTCGCGGTACTGGCGAGCACTTTCGTTGTGGGCGCAAGCTTGAGCGCGTCGCGGAGGCGATCGACAAAGGCTTCGGGCGACGCCAGGTGCTCGATCACGTCGAGCAGCAGGACATAGTCGAAATCGGCCATGTTCACGGGCGGGAGACCGTCGTTGAGATCGTGCCGCAGGAACGCGTCCAGTTCCACGCCTGCGCCCAGGGGGAAGCAATCGACGCCGGTCACACGACATCCCCGCTCGCGGCGAAGCATCGCCCCCACGTATCCGCCGGCGCAACCGAGATCGAGCACTCGAGCGCCAACCGGAATCAACGCCAGCGCCGTGGTGTGGGGGCTCGCATAGTCGAGCTTCGGCTGATAGTGCGCATTCTCGACAGGCCGCGCCTGACAATCGAACCGGCGATCGTAGAACAGTCCCAGTTGCTGCGAGCGTGCCACCAGCACGGCCTTCGTCACGTCCCTCGCGTACTTGACGCCGTTCACGCGACAGATCTCGTCGCCATAGTACGTGGGGATAGGCAGTTCTTTGATCCGCAAACCGCCCAGGACGAGCTGAATGATGATCTCCGTGTCAAAGTGAAAATCGTTGGTGTTCAGCGAGAACGGAATCTTCGCGAGCGCCGCGACGGAATAGACTCGATAACCGGAGTGGAACTCGCTGAGCGAGGCCCCGAGCACGACGTTCTGGAACCGGCTGAGGATCCGGTTGCCGACCAACTTGTAGAACGGCATCCCGCCGCGTCGGGCGCCGCCTCGCTCGAGCATCCGCGAGCCGAAGACGGCGTCGGCTTCACCATCGCGCAGCGGCCGCACCAGATCCGGAAGGCACTCCGGTGCGTACTGCCCGTCGCCGTGCACCAGCGCCACGAAGTCGAAGCCGTGTTCGAGCGCGAAGTGGTAACCGATCTTCTGGTTGCCCCCGTAACCCTGGTTCACCGGGTTGAAGAGCACATGCAGCGGGAACGGCAGCGCGCCGTCGCGCTGAACCTCCCGGCTCTGCTCGAACGTGCGATCCTGGGACGAATCGTCGAGTACCAGAACCTCGACGTGATACTCCTCCAGCAATCGCTCCGGCACTCGAGCGAGCACCGTCTTGATGGTCTTCTCTGCGTTGTAGGCAACGATCAGGATCAACAGTCGGGGTCTATTCACAGGACCACACCCGGTCCACGACGCGCGCGCTCGGGAAGAAAGACGACAGTGCTGCCATACGCGCGCTGCGCGGCATACCAGGCGGCGTCGAGCGCCCCGATGAACAGTATGAACCTCGTGGCTTCAGAGACATTCTCGTACGCCAGGCCGACGAAGTAGAAGAGACAGGTGAGCACGGTGTAGATGGCACACGTGCCCGCTGCCGCAATCGCCAGCATCCGCCTGTCGCCACCACGAATCACCATCGCTCCAAAGCCCGCCAGACACAAGATGCGATAGGTCAGGTTCGAGAGAAACACGAACGAGAGGACGCTGGTCTGGGTCGTGCCGAGGATCGATTCCCAGAGTCGACCGAAAAACGACCGGATGACGAACGCCTTGTCCTTTTGCCAGATCGAGAAGAATTCCTTCTTCGCGGCCTGGTCATGCAGCCAGTAGTCCTCCGACTTGAAAGTCACCCCGTATTTCTGCCTGGTCAGCTCGAAGATCGTGCCGTCTTTTGCCTCGAGGCCGTAGGGGTTGGGGTAGTAACCGAGACCGACGAGCGCGACGTGCCACACCGCTCGCGTCGTGAAGGTGAGCTGGCCGCGGGCGCGCGTCGACCGGACCACCGACGGTGCCGCGATAATCACGAATAGTAGCACCGGGATCCAGAGTTTTCTCCGCAGCGACGGCTCCCAGGCGGCGACACCGCACAGGAAGAGCGAGAGAGGCCACCACGAACCTCTCAGCCAGACCGCGCACCCGAGGGCAATACCGCCAAGCGCCAGCCACCCCGCCGCCTCCGACGACCGTCGGTACGCAAGGAGCATCGATCCCAGCACGACGAAGGTGAGCGGGATATCCCAGTAGTAGTAGTACGCAAACGACACCAGGTCGTAAAAGATGCCGTTGGACGCGTACAGATAGGCGGCCACGAAGCCCAGCACGAGGTGCCACTGGGAAAACAAGAAGAACACGAACCAGACGAGGGCCAGGTCGAAGACCAGCTGCAGCGCCAATGCCCGCAGGTGATTGTCGGGCAGGGTCGGAAATGCCAGTCGCGCGACCTCGACGATGAACGAATAGCCGATGTCCAGCGTGTAAAAGTTCACCCACTGCTGCTCGGCGTTCGCTGGCCGTCGTACGAACGGCGCCGAGAGATTGTTGAGCAGTGAATAGTCGCGAACCGCGAGCAGATCGACCTGTCCGACCCGCCCTTCCCGCATGCCGGTCGCCATCGAGTGATAGATGGGATACGTCGCAAGCACAACCGGGTTGGACGGATTCTGATTCAACTTCAGAATGGCGACGCGAGTGTTGACCCACTGCAGCCCGATCGCGATTATCGCGACGACGATCAGCGCGCCCTTCAGCCATGTCCGTTGCCAAAGCCCGGCCTGAAGGGTGAATTTCGACATGGTCACGACACGACCTGAAAGACGTACTCGCGACGGCCGTCAATGCGCTCCACGGCGTCCAGGTCGATCGCCATGCATGGCACACGCACGCCGTACGACGGCGAATACTCGGCCGGGCTGATCGTCGGCCGCAGTCCCTGTGGAAAGGTCATCAACAGGACGCCGCCGGCCGCGCGAATCTCGACGGCGCCGGCATCGACGATCGCGGGGGTCACTCCCGGGGCGAAATGGAAATGCCACCGCAGACGATGGCTGCCCTGCCCTTCGAGCACGTCGACGATCGACAGCCCTCCGGTCGTCCGTTCCAGCCTGAACGTCCGCTCGTGGACGACAGGTTGCGGCAAACGCGTGTAGCCTCTGTGACGGCCGCGATACCCGACCCACTCGTCGCCCTCGACAACCTCGAGGTGTTCGGGAAAGGCCTTTTCGAACATCCGGAACAGCCAGTCCGGACGGCACTCGTTCTGCTCTTCCTCGTCCACGCAGATCGTATTGTGGGAACGCGTGCTTCGGAACCGGTTTCGACTATCAGGGTCGGAGGTGTAGACATGGCTTCCGGGATCGACGAACACCGGCCCGCCGTGCGCGTGATATTCGAACCCCAGCAGGTCGTTATGCTTGTGGTTGCCGAATCCGCGTGTGCCGACGACGCCGTTCGTGATCAGCAGGTACCGGCGCGCATGGCGCACGACCGTGAGTCCCGCGTGCGGGAAATGGCGTAGCGTGTCGGGCTCGTCCGGCCCCTGAGCGTCGATGCCGGGCGAATCATACCCCCACCATTCGGCTTCCCACGCCGCCCCTTCATCGACCAGCCGCGCCCACCGATCGCTCCGGAAAAAACACGCGGCCGGCCCGAACAGATGCCGCGGGTCCTGCGGCGGCCGGCTGCCATATCCACTCAGGATGTGCAGCCGACCATCATCGGCATCTCCAACCTGGGGCATCAGACCATCGGGCCGCAGCACGTTCGCAAGGAAATCCACCATCGTCTCGACACGCCCGATCAGCGCCGGCGGCAACGGACGCCCCCGGTACTCGGCCAGGCGGGCCGCGCCAAGGAACAGCTCCGTCACGAGACGGTGATAGGGCACCGAGGATTCGAAGTCGGCGCCATCGGGCAGCACTTGAACCTCGACCTCTTGCGCGAGCCACCCGCGGCATTGCCGATCCCACGCCGCGCCGCGCGGCAGATCGTCGAACACCGCGGCGAGGTAGAACAGACCGACGACGTTGCTGAGGAAGTGGTTGCTGGTCACTTCGTAATGGTTCTCGAGGTGACCCTCGATGAAGACACCGTGATCGAACAGCGCCTCGTGGGCCGCGCGCCAGAAGCCCACAGTCAGGCTCGCGCACGAGCGGATCAGGTCCAGGGCGATCGCCCAGTTCGCCGCCCGCAGTGCGACGTCCATCGTGCAGGTCCAATTGACGCCGATCCCGATCGGATTGGCTGCCATGAAGTCGTGCAACTCGTGCTCGACCTCGACGGCAAATCGATCGTCGCCGGTCAGGCGATACGCCTGTCCGAGCAGCGGCCAATGCTGACATCGGGCGAGCTCCCACGGCAGCTTGATATCAGCGCGGCCCGGCCGCATCAGCTCGAGGCTCCATTGCGCCAGCGGGATGCCACGCGGAAAACGCAGGCCGGAAACGGGGTCGAGATACCAGTCGATCGGCTGGTAGCCGCTGCCGTCAGCGGACCGATCCGGATCGGCCGGCGTATACGGACCGCTGCCCAGCAGGTTGAACTCGTGACGAAGGATGCGGGTCGCGGCGTCGAGGGTGTCGCGCACTTGCGGCGATGGTGACCTGCGCCAGTCGCCAATGCGTGCGTCTGGCAGATCGGCGAACAGGGCAGCTTTCGCCTGGCGCCTGGTGATCCACTGATCCTCTGTCACGCCCGCATCGGTTAGTTCTTGGGCCCATCGACGCGGCGGCGGCACCGCCACCGGTGACGGTGCCGTCAGGCGGCGCATCCGTGCGACGAGTCGCCCGGCCAGTTGGCGCATCAGCCCCGCACTGGCCTGCGAGCCTTGAGAATCAGGTTCCAACCGGCGAGCCGCTCGACCACCGGCAGCAAACGTCGCAGCCGGCGTGGCACCAGCTCCGGCGAAATCTGACGCTGCACGATCCGGATGTCCTCGAACGCCCCGAACAGGGCACGCAGCCTCGGCTTCGTGTAGACCTTGACGAGCGGCCGGGCGTCGTTGCCGGTCCGCTCCACCGTGCGCGACATGATGTCAGCCATCGACTGACTCGCCAGGTCGCCGCTCTTGAGACCGTAGTGCCAGACCAGGTTCCGCCAGTACTGGAGCGAGTTCTCCGCGTACACCATCACGATCACCCGACCGCCCGGCTTGAGGACGCGACGGATCTCCGCGATCGCCTGGACTGTGTTCGGCGTGTGATGGAGCACGCCGTTTGAATAGACCAGATCGAAACCTCCGTCGTCGAACGGCAACGACTCCGCGTCGTGGTGAACGAAGCGGCCGGTCAGACCCCGGAGCCGAAAGTTCTCTTGCGCGATCTGCAGGTGTCCTTGCGATAGATCGACATCGGTGACGATCGCGCCGTGGCGCGCGAACTGCGCCAGGTCCGTCCCCATGCCACCGCCAACTTCGAGGATCTTCTCACCCGCGTGACCCGCGAATTCCATCACCTCCGGCATCCACGGCGCATAGACGCCGTGCCGGTATCGTTCGACTTCGAGAAACCATTCCAAGGTGTGCGGTTGGGCGCCCCTGGCGGTCTCGAATCCCACCGGGTTGTTGTTCCACTGGTTCTGGACCTGGTCCTTGTAGGCGTCGCCGGTCTCGACCTGGCCGGCTCGAGCGCCACGCGGCAACTGGTCGGCGAACGCCCACACACGCGCGACGTGGCGCTTCCATGAATAGTGATCCGTCACCGCCTGGCGGGCGTTACGGCCCAGCGCGGCGCTGAGATCCGGACGGCGCGCCAGGCCGACCACTGCGTTGACGAACTCGTCGACGTCGCCTGGCACGCAGAGCACCGACCGCTGATCAGTGACGGCCACATCGGGCCTTAGCAGGTCGGCCACGCGCAAGGCGGGCGACAGGACTTCGCCGATCTGTTCGAGATCGCTGGCCACGATCCCCCCGGCCATCGCCATGTACTCGAAGATCTTCGTCGGCGATCCGAAGAAGCGGCTGTCCACCATGTGCGTGTTATGCGGCGACACATACACGTCGCAGGCTTTCAGCAGCCGCGCGCCCTCTGCCTGAGGAACGCGGCCGACGCACCGCACGCGGACCTCGAGACCGTGCCGGGCCACTTCCGCATCCAGCTGCGGCTTGTTGGTGCCATCGCCGATCACGAGGAACTTGATCGCCGCCTCCGCGGCGCAGATGCGCGGAATCGCTGCCGCGAGCACGTCGATGCCGTGCCAGCCGCCGAACGTACCGGTGAAGCCCACCACGCGATCGTCGTCGGTGAAGCCGAGGCTGCTTCTCAGCCGCCGTTTCTCCTCCGGCGGCGCCGGCGCGTAGCTCTCGAGGTCGGCGCCATTGGGATTCACCAGAATCTTTCGCGCGTCGACACCGCGCGACACCAGATCGTTCTTCACGGGTTCGGAGATCACCGAGATCGCGGCCGCTTGACGAAACGCCACCTCCTCGGCCTTCAGGTAGACGTCGGCATAGAAGGGCGCCGTCTTGTCGAAGCTTTTCTGCATCGAGATCTCGGAGCCGTTGTACTCGACGATGTAGGGAATCTGCAGCTCGCGGCTCAGCAGCGCCGCCACATAGTTGCCCAGACAGAGGCGCTCATAGATGTACGCCGGGCGCAACACCCCGCACGCGGCTTTGACGATCGGGTAGTAGTGCTCCGAGGCGCTGACGATCGCGTCCTCGTTGATGATCGTGGTCGGCGCATCCATGACGACCTGGCGGATGCCGAAGTCGTCGAGCAGGCTGAATGGGTGCGCCAGAAGACAGACGAACCGTTCGGTGACCGCCGCGAGCTCGCGCGCGACGTAACAGGTGTGGCCGTAGCTGCCGCCCGACGTGATCGGGGCCCAGAAGTCGGTCCGGAGATACAGCCCCGCATCGATGCGGTTCGACGCAGCAGGCAGTTCCGCCGACGGAGGAAAAGGGACCGGACGCGCATCCAGGCTGTATCGTTCGAGTTGGGACAGCAGGTCGTAGCGTCGAACCGGGAAGGCGCCGCGGTAAATCCATCGCAGTCCCGGCCGCATTCGCTGCCAGCTCTCCATCACACGATGGATCGGCCGGCCCGCGCGCTCCAGCGCAATGACCGCGCGCCGGTGACGCCGCAGGCTGGCCAGCCGCTCCTGGTCGACGCACTCGACCGCTCGCTCGTTGGGCCAGTAGAGCCAGAGCCGCAGGCCCCGTTTCAAAACCGTTCCGGCGATCTCGAGCCTCGCCCGGTCCGGCAATCCGCTGCCGAGCCCGATCACCACGCCGCCAAGACCGCCGAGTCGTTCGATCTCAGCGATCGGATCGCCGCTCGTCATCGTGCCGATGTCGAGAGACACCTTGTGGCGCTCGGTCGTCGCCGCCAGCGCCTCGCTGGAAAAGACCGCAGTCCCATCCAGCCTGGGCGAGACGTAGAGGTACTCGGTCACTCCAATCGCCCGAGAATGAGGTCTTCGATGTGCAGCGACACCGCAGTGGTCTCGACGATTTCGTCGAACGAGATCGGCGACGAACCGCCGGAGGCGATGGCGTCGGCGAACTGGCTCAGTTCCTCGAAGTGGCCCTTGTCGGGCTCGGAGCTCTGCCACAGCACCGAGCCATCGCTCGCTTTCGTCAGCTTCTTGAAATCGTCGACGATGAACGCCTCGCCGTCGCAGAAGACGGTGATGTGCTCCTTGCCAAGGCCGCTCTTCGGGCCGAGCGCCGTATAGACGAGACTCGCCAGCGTGCCGTCCTCGTAGGCAATCGTCGCGGCGAAATTGTCGTTGCGTGCGTACGGCAGCGCGCCGGGATCGATCGCCGTCGCGTCAATCGACCGCACCGGCGACCCGGCCAGGAACCTGAACACGTCGTACATGTGGCACGCTTCGCCGACATTGCGCCCGCCGCCCTGCGCGCCGTGGACCCAGTGATCGAGCGGGAGATAGCCGGCGTTGAGCCGGTACTGAATGACGAGCGGCGCCCGCCTCCCGGTCACCAGCTTCTGCAGCTTCTGGAGCGCCGGGGAGAATCGTCGGTTGAAGCCGACCATCAGCAGCGGCGCACTGTCGCCGTCCGGACGCGCGGCGACGATCCGATCGAGATCGTCCCACGAGATTCCCAGGGGCTTCTCGACAAAGACGTGCTTGCCGGCACCGAGCGACCGTACCACCTGCTCGGCGTGTTCGTCGTGCCGGGTCGCAATCACCACGAGCTGAAACTCGGGATCCGCGAGGATCGCGTCGAGCTCGCTGGTGAGCACCTCGACCTGATTGTCCCGCGCGAAGTTGCTGCCCTGGGTCCCGGTGCGGCTGACGACGCCGCGCAGAAAATACCGATCGGCGCGCTTCCGCATCTGCGGCACTAACATCCCGGTGCCGAACGCGCCGGCGCCGACCAGCGCGTAGTTGATCCGTCCCGTCGCCGCCGCGCGATGTCCACGGACGGTGAGGCGAGTGGGCTCCGCTTCAGGAGCCGGTTCGTCTGGATAGTGGATCAGGACGCCGAGCGGCAGCACCCCGTCCGCCTTCGCGAGCTGATCGTAGACGGCGGGTGCCTCGCTTACCTCGATCACCCGATCGATGAGCGGGTCGAAGGCGATCTGCTTTTCGGCGAGGAGCTCCAGATACGCCTGCATGTTTCGATTGAGCGTCCAGCGGACGTGCGCGAACGGATAGTCGTGCCCGGCCACCTCGTAGGCCGGATCGTAGCGCCCGGGTCCGTACGACGTACTCATCAGGAGATCGATTTCCTTGCGATAGAACACCGCGCGATCCACGTTGAGCCCGACGTCGCCGACGATCACGACAGTGCCTTTCGCTCTCGTCAACTCCATCGCGAGGTTGATGACGGCGTTCGACCTGGTCGCGGCCGTCAGCAGCGTGCGGTCCGCACCCTGACCGCCGGTCAGATCGCGGACGAGCTCTTTCACCGCGTCGGCATGGCTCGCGCCGGCGTGGAGACCGAGTCCGAGCGCGCGCTGAACCCGCGCGGCGTCGAGATCCAGGCCGATCACCCGGCATCCGGCGGCCCTCAGCAACTGGACCGTGATCTGACCGATGAGACCCAGACCGACGACGCAGACGCGTTCGCCGAGCTGGGGCGCGGCGCGCCGGACACCCTGCAACGCGATCGCGCCGATCGTCGCCGACGCGGCCTGCTTCAGATCGCAGCCGGGCGGGATGCGACAGACAAGATTCCGCGGCACGTTGACATACTCCGCGTGCGCCGCCTGACCCGCGCCCGCAGCCGAGACGAGATCCCCGGCCGCGAGATCGTTGACCCCGTCCCCGACCGCCACGACCTCGCCGGCGAGCGAATAGCCGACCGCCCAGCCCTGAGCGTTCAAATCGGACGCGGCCGGCACGTCGGCGGCTGCCACGCCGGGACTCGACGCGTGGCGCCGGCGCGACAGCCGATGTTCCACCATCTGCGAGATCCGCCGGGCCGCCTTGCGCGGATCTCGAAGGCTGGCTCGGAAGTAGTGTCGGGCCAGCCGCGCGCGCTCGAGTCCGCGGTCCATCGAGCTCACATCCGGCGCGGTCACGCTGGCGGGCCTGAGCGGCGCCACTTCGGTACCGACGCTGATCAGCGAATAACGGACGCGAATCAGGACCGTGCCTCGCTGCACGGTCGGCCGGGGCATTCGCGCCACCACGACACCGCTCATGTTCATCAGAATCTGGCGCATTGATCACGCTTCAATCGGCACCTAAGACAGCTTCTGAGGCGCTTCGGCAAAAACTTGCTCCAGTCATCTACGTTTCGGCCTCAGAAGATGTCTAGCGGCAGCCTGCACGGAGCTGGTCGAGCGTGATCAGCCGGGGCGAGGGTTGGGTGAACGCTGGGTGCACGCTCCGCGTCACCGCTCCGGTTCTTGGCAGTCTGCCATCTGCAAGCCGGTCTTCGATGATGGGGATCAGATGCTGCAGGTAGATCCATGCCTGGAGGACCAGGCCCCGGTATCTCAAATGGATGGCGTCACCGGCAAGAGCTGGGTCCTGGGGAAACTCCCGGGCCATGTCGATGAAGGGCAGTTGGTGCGCTCGCGCGTATTTCTCGAAAACCCGGTTCTGAAAATCGGCAATCCGCCTCATCTGTGCGTAGCTGAACGGCCAATACGTCTGGTTGAGATAATTGTATAGCGTGAGGTCGCGATCGAGATTCAGCCGCATCCCGTCGTGGACGATCCAGACAAAGGACGACAGCACGAGCTCCGACTGCGCGCCGGCCAGCGCCTTGCGGATGATGTCGAGGCAGGCGACGATGTTCGGCAGGTCCATCGGCAGCTTCGGACTGGCGAGCGCGGGGTCGGCTTCATCGACGTCGGCCGGCCAGTTGATTCTCGACGAAGGCTTGTGCGGCTCGTAGCCGCCGCGAGCCTGCAGCCGATCGGCGAGCGCAATCACACGGCGGACCATTGCCGAATAATCTTCGGCAGCAGTCCGCTTCCGAAATGTGGTCGTGGGTCGCTCGTGGCTGCGCCCGTCGTCAACGCTGACGAGCTGCCCTGGCCAGAGTTGATTCGCGCCTTCGTAGTAGATCACCAGATCCGGCTCGACCGGCAGGAGTTCCTGCGTCACGACGGCGGCGATGGAATTGGAATCAATGCCCGAACGGCCCGCATTGATGACGTCGAAACGGTATGGCAGGCCCTTCGCCGCCGCCCATCGATTGAGCCAGTAACCGACCAGCTCGGGATGCGAGAACGGCACGCCGAACGCGTCGACCGTGGTGGAGGCACCGACAAAGGCAATGCGGATCGTGTCGGGCGGCTTGTTGAGGGCGACCTCGGGCCCCCGCCAGCCGAACGTACTGGTGACGAACCAATTCGGCGGGCTGACGTGCGGCAGGTGCCGATACGAGGGATACCGCGATCCGTCGACGCTTTCGAAGTAGTAGAAGTCCCGCAGGTTGCCCATCACCACGTCGCGCTCCGGCCGACACGCCTGCTCGCGCAGGTACGCCAAATTCCACTCGAAGAACGCGGACCACGGCTCGGTGGGATACGCGGCGGCGCGCTGCTGCAACTCGGGCGTGAGCGGGATTCGCGGGATCTCCTTCGGCTCTTCGACGTACCAGCCCACGTTCACCCCTGGCGCTCTAGGAATTTTCGCGACGTACTGCAAATCGGGCGTGTCATCTTTCACGCGCCGCCGCGATTCCCTTGCCGCTCGGAGCGCGATCGAATCAAGACGATAGCCATCCAGGGCCCGGCAGATCACTTCCCCGCCGAAGACGCCACCGACCAGGACGAGCGTCGTCATCAGCAGCCGCGCCGCCCACAGCCGGGCGGTTCGACCAACACGGCGTGGTTGCGGAGAGAACATCAGCGTCGCGCAATCGCCGCTTCGAGCGACGCATCGTACAAGCGCGGAACGGCCGACCGCACCACAAAGTCTCGGCGCGCCGAGGCGTTGAGCAGTCCTTCTTCCACGCTCATGGACTCAACCGCCGCCCACGCCTACGCGAGCCGGGACGTCAGCGGCAAACAGTGAGGCCCCCATGGCCTTCATCAGATCGGGCGCCATCCGGATTCCGCCGAATCGACATGACACCGACTGCGGAAGCGTGACGCGCCCTTTGAGGACAACCACCCGAATCGCGGTACGAACGCCGTAGCTCGGCGAGGCCCAGCCGTCTTCGATCGTCATCGCCAACCGATCCATCGGCGATGACCATTGCAGCCACGCTTCGGCACCTCCCGAGGTCAGCCGGACGTCGCCGTCGCGGATCTCGGCGCTCACCAATGGCGCCAGGTGAAAGCGCCAGGTCAGCTCACGACTTCCAGCCCCGTCGATTGAATCGCGCACGAACACCGCGGGGCCATCTTTGACCAAGGCGATCTCCCGAGTGACTGCGACGGGCGGATTGAGTCGCAGATACCCCGAGTGCGACCCGCGAAAATAGTCGACGTTCTCGCCGGGCTGCCACACGACATCGCGCGGACGCGCATCATCCTGAAGCTGCCACAGATTATCGGGCACCAGAAAGCGATTCAGTTCCTCGTCATCGACCTGCACCACGTTGTGGAACGCGGTACTGCGAAACCGGTTGCGCCACTCGCGCGACGCCGTGTAAAGGTATGCGCCGCAATCGGTCACGAAGTTGGTGCCGTCCAGCCAGAGCTCGAAACCGAGCATATCGTTGTGGCCATGCCCGCCGCGGCCCCGCATTCCGACCTCGCCGCAATCCACGACGACATGCGCGCGCGAGGAGCGCAGCACGAAAAAGCCGCCGTCGGGAAAGGCCATCGATTCGCTCCCCGACCCCGGCACACGCATCGTGTCGAACGGGGCAACCGCGTCCGGACCAAGCAACCAGAACGTCTCTTCATAGAGACGGCCGGCGGCACGCTTGAAGTCCCCTCGATCGAACACGGCAGCGCCGGTCGACAGCAGGTATCGATGGTCCGTCAGTGGTTGCGGACCCAGCTTCTGCACCCGGCCGTCGTCCGCGTCACCGATGAGCGGCACCAGGCCGTCCGGCTTGACGTACGCCTCGACGAACTCCAGCATCCGTTCGAGCCGCGTCCGCCACTCCACGGGCGGCGGCTCGCCGAGCCGATCCAGCAACAGGCCGCAGGTGAGAAACGCTTCGAGAACCAGGCGGTGATAGGCCGTGGACTTCTCGAAGTCGACGCCATCATCTGTCGTTTGATTGAAGATCTCGGTGAAGACGATCTCCTTGCCGAGGGCCAGCCACCGGCGGCCCTTCTTGGCCGACCGAAAAAACGCGCCGACGAAGATGAGGCCGACGCCGTCGCAGAGATAGTGGTTGCCGTTGAGGTCTGCCCGCTCGAGGTAGGCCGCGATGAACTCGCCGTGCAGGTAGAGGACGCGGAGAAACTCGCCGCGAAACGGCCCAGAAGCGCAGGCCGCCGAACCGCCCATGTAGTAGAAGCCCCAGATCCAGCTGACGGCGCGCAGCGCCACATCCATCGCGCAGGCCCAGTTGACGCCGTGCCCCCACGGGTTGCGCGCCATCCAGTCGCTGGTCTCGTCGACGAACTCGCGAGGATACCGTTCGTCGCCGGTCAGCCAGTAGGCCTGGCCGAGCGCCGTGAAATGCTGACAGCGGCTGAGCTCCCACGGCACCTTGACGTCCGTCGGACGATCGAGCTCTTGATAGTTGAGGTTCGGCGAAAACTGCAACGGCCATTCGCGGCCGCTCTTGAAGTCGGTGTGCCATGGGAGCCTGGGACCGAGATCGACGGGGCCCGAGCCGAGCAGATCGAACTCATGGCGCAGCGTCTGGTCCGCGGCAGCGACCACCAGCGCCGGAGCCTCCGGAAACCGGGCGCGGAAAATCTGCGCCCATTCCTCTCGATCGGATGGCGCCACGAAGAAGGGCGCCTTCTGCTGGCGCTCCCACAATGTATCGACGGAGTCGGCGCCGACGGCCTTCACGACCGAGTTCGCCGTCACAATCCGCGGAAGAATCGTCGCCCAGGGCCTGCGCAGCTTGACGACGACGATCTCCAGCACGCGTTTCAGCAGATACTGCGGCGACCGTCTCGAGGCTCGCCTCAGCCGGCCAATGAATCCGGTCATTGAATCGACGCGCGTCACTCCGGCGCGAGCAGGATATGGAAGCTGGCGTCGCCCAGCTTTCTTTCAAGCTGTACAGTACCGGGATGGCTTTCGAGGAAGGCCCGCGGCTCTGGCTGGTCGAGCGAAGGCCCGATAAACGCCCCGTAATCTCGAGGGTGGTTTCTGATGTCCTCCGCAATTTGAGCGCGGACGTTGTCGTTGACCGTCAGAATGTCGCCGCCCGGTGGGTGGGGGGCGGGGGTCAAGTCTGCCGCGAAGGCGATCAGCCCGCCAGCAATGTGATCGCTCGGCAGCAGATATGTTTTGCGGTGACCGACGACCTGGTGCAGTTCGGCAACCGGCGCCAGAAATTCGCGGACCGAAATGAGCTCTCCCTGAAACATCGGTTCGCTCGGCAGGAGCGGCCGGACCCGAGACAGCGCATCCTCGCTCTCGTTGCTCTGCACCGGCAACCGTGCGCCCGCCTGGAACCTGCGCGCCGGGTCCGACACGGTTCGCCAATTCACTGTGGTCAACGTGGGGTAGATCGTCACAACGAGCACGACGAAGACCGCGCGAACCAGCCAACGACTGGCCGGTGTGGAGGCGATCCATCCAGGCAGATCGAGGAAGCCCAGCACCAGGATGAACGGCAACGCGATCATGGTGTTCATCACGTGGCTGCTATCGCTGCGCAGCAGCGAGGTCTGATAGCAAACCAACTGGACGCAGATGAAGGCGAGAAAGAGCGTCCGCCGCGGGCCGAGCGGACCCACCAACCGCAGCGAGGGTAGCTTCCAGACGGTGCAAATGGCGGCGGCGATCAGAAACGGAAGGGTGAAGTAATACGAATACCGCGCCGGCGTGGCGCTCTCACTCGCCGGCCACCACATGTTGCTGTAGCCCACGGCGATGGCTCGGGCAAAGAAAAAGTACGAATGGACGAAACTGCCCGCCACCCCGTGCAGCGCGTAGTACGCCAGGATTGGGATCGCCACGCACGCGAACCCAGCCGCCAGGTATCCCAGCAGCCATGCGACCCGCGACAGCGAAACGGTCCGGGTGATCCAGAGCAGTGCCAGGAACAACATCGTCGACGCCGCTGTCGACGTCAGATTTTCCTGAGCCATCCAGGCGCCCAGGCTCCACGCGCCGCCGGCCAGCACGACGGCCCACGCGCCGGCATCGCCAAGCGCGACTGCCCCGAGAATCGGAACGACGACCAACGGCGCGATATATCGCAGGGCATTGGCCCACCCGAAGAACCCCGCCATCGTGCCATCGACGAGGGTGTAGAAGAACGCCAACGGCGAATAGACACTCGCGAGGAACATCACGGCGACAGCTGGCAGGAACCCCAACCACCAGTAGGCGACCGTGCCGACGACGAGCGCGGCGAGGAAGTGTTGCGTCAGCCAGGCAACCCGGAACGACACGAGATTGAACCCGCCCAGGCGCTTCATGACCCCCGCGACCAGCATCTGCGAACCGGCGCCGTACGGCGTGGCCGCGGGCCCGACCGACGGCAGATAGCCCTTGGCAATCGCTTGAAGCGAACCGAAATGCATCTGTTCGTGCCACTCGATGCTGCGGTGGTAGTTCTCCACGTGCCACGGGGGTCCGGCGAAGTACCAGCACAGCGCCACCACCGCAAGCTGGCCGGCAGCCGTACCGAGCCAATGCCGGCCAGGGCGAGGCCGATGCGAGAAACGTCCTTCAGCCGGCTGGTCAGTGGGGTCAGCCCGCCATCGTGCGATCGCGGCCGGAAACAGCAGGCTGGTGGCAACCGCGAGACCGTACAGGGCGAGCAGCCAGCGTTTGTTGACCAGCGGCCATCGCCAGCCGGTCATGTCTTCCTCGGGCACACTCTTGACGAGCAAGAAGACCGCGACCACGAGCAGCAACACGCCGAGCTCGATCGCCATGATCCAAGCCGTCGCGCTGCACTGGGCGACCCGGCCTGACCATGAGGTCGCCAGGCGACGAAGCAGCATGCTGAGAATCAACGACAAGGCCGATGCCGACACCGCCAGCATCACCACGAGCGGGGCATACGGGAAGTGTGGTGTGCGCCAAATCTTATAGAGCACGAGGCCGATCGACAGGGCGGCCGCCGACACCGTCGCGGCGGGCAGGAGCCGCGCGGCCTCCTCGAACGTCAGCGCCTTTAAGCGTCCGGCCCGGAAATCGAGGAACAAACGCAGGCCAGTCATCGGGCCAGATACCGGACAGATGTCAGTACCACTTGTGCATCCACAGATCAACCTGGCAGACCGAAAAACCGGCGTGTTGGTAGAGGCCCTGGGCGCCCGCATTCTGCGCCTGGGTCACGACGCTCGCGCGCTTCAGGCCTCGATCGCGGAACCATTCGAGCGCGCCGCCGACCAGCGCTCGGCCAACACCGAGCCGCCGGGAGTTCTCCGCAACCGCGACCAGCCCGATGATTCCCTGCCCTTCGGCTCGACAATGCAGAGTGATATACCCGGCCAATCGTCCGTCGTGCTCCGCGGTCAGCACATGGTCCGCCCAGCCCTCGCAACTTCGCCGAATCCACGTCTCGTAAAGCCGACCGCAGGACGCTCGTGAAAAATTCGGGTCGGCGTAGAAGCGCGTGTCCCGATGTGATCTCGCGGCGATCTGCTCCAGGACCGCGATATCGGCACTGCGGGCAGGCCGGACAACCACGCCGTGTTGCGGCGCGGTCGCTACGTCCAGCGCGGCGAGGCGCTCGAACGTCACGCGGACACCGGTCAGAAAGAACCCGTGTCTTTCGGCCGCCTGAGCCACATCAAGACGGTCGGCCCTCATCAGGAGAAACACACACCGCATGCCCTCGTGTGCGGCCCAGGCCTCTGTCACGTCGACATCGGACGGCATCTCTGCCTGCGCCTTTCCGATCGGCACGCCGAAGAACGCGGAGTCCCAGTCCAGCCTCGTTCCGACGACTCTGGCCGTGGTCATGACACCTGTGTGCGGACGGGTTCCTCTTCGTCGGTCCGAATCGCGTACGTCGGCCGACCGAGCAAACGGAAGTGCATGCGGGCCAGATACTCGCCGATGATGCCGAGCGCGAACAACTGGGTTCCTGAAAACACGATGATGATTGACGCCAGGAACGAGAAGCCAGGTACAACCACACCGAACAACAGGTAACGACCCAACACCAGGGCGAGCGCGGCGACGCCGAACAGCGTGAGCACGAAGCCGAGGACGCTCGCGACGCGCAACGGTAGAACGCTGAACCCGGTCAGCATGTTCAGCGCATGTCTCATGAGCCAGCGAAACGTGTAGTTCGAGCTGCCGACGCGACGGGGTTCGTGGCGAACCGGAACCCCTTCGATTCTGGTCGTCGCCCAGGTCAGCATGACGTCGATGTTCACGTACGGTCCGCTGAAATCGTCGAGCGCAACTCGAAGCTCGCGCCGGAACGCCCGGAATCCACTCACCTTTTTCGCCGACTCCACACCGAGCACCTGCTGCATCACGATTTTCGTCAGCCGAGAGGCGAGATCCCGCAACAGCCCGTGCTGCTCCCGTTCAGCCGTTCCATAGACCACGTCGTAGCGGTCGCCGAGGGTCTCCAGCAGTCGAGGGATCTCCTCGGGAGGATGCTGCAAGTCGTCGTCCAGCGTGACGACCACGCTGTGCTGCGCGCGGCGAAGCCCGCACAGGATCGCATTGTGCTGACCGTAGTTTCGAAGGAGACGTATCGACTGAACGCTCTCGGACTCCCGCCGCAGCGCCCGTGCGACAGCCCCGCTGTCGTCGCGACTTCCGTCATCGACCAGAATGATCTCGTAGGCTGCCCCGCGAGATGCCAGCACCGTCGTGAGACGATCAACGAGCGGCCTCAAGGTCTGGGCGCTGTTGTACACCGGCACGACGACCGACACGGAAGGATGCGTCACGCGTGTCTCGCCCGCGCCAACGCTCTGTGAACTCCGCCGATGACCGTGTCCATCTGTTGAACGCTCAAGTCGGGCCACAGCGGAAGGCGAATCAAGCGCGCGGCCACATCGTCGGTCACCGCAAACGGTCCAACGGCGCGCCCGTAGCGCCGTCCCGCTGGCGATGAATGCAGCGGCACGTAGTGAAACACCGCGCCGATGCCGGCCTCGTTCAACGCCGCCAGCACATTCGCACGCACGACACCATCGCCGGTGAGCAGGTAGTACATGTGCGCGTTGTGGCCGCAGGCGTCCGGAACAATCGGCCGCCTGATCCGACCGGCGGCCTCCAAATCCTCGAACGCGCGGTGATAGGTCCGCCAGAGACCAAGACGGATCGACGTCAACTGCTGCGCTGATTCAAGTTGCGCCTGGAGGAAGGCGCAGATGAGCTCGCTCGGCAGGAACGACGAACCGAGGTCCACCCAGGTGTACTTGTCGACGGCGCCCCGGAAGAACTGATTCCGGTTCGTCCCCTTTTCCCAGAGGATCTCCGCGCGTTCCACGTGGCGGGGGTCGTTGATCAACAACGCGCCGCCCTCCCCGGAGATCACATTCTTCGTCTCATGAAAGCTCAAGGCGCCAAACGTCCCGATGCTGCCAAGGGGCTTCCCCCGATACGACGCAAAAATCGCCTGCGCGGCATCCTCGACGATGGCGATGGCGTAACGTGCGGCGATGTCGGAGAGAGCGTCCATATCGCACGCGACCCCGGCGTAGTGCAACGCCACGATCGCCTTGGTCCGTGGAGTGACCGCTCGCTCGACCAGCGCCGGATCGATCGTCATCGTCTCGGGCCGAACGTCGACGAAGACGGGCGTCGCGCCGCGCAGCACGAACGCATTGGCCGTCGAGACGAACGCAAAGGACGGCATGATCACTTCGTCGCCGGGCCCGCAGTCGAGCAGCAGCGCCGCCATCTCCAGCGCCGCGGTGCAGGAGTGCGTCATCAGCGCCTTGACGCAGCCGGTATTCGACTCCAGCCACCGGCTGCAGCGTTTCGTGAACGGCCCGTTCCCGGACAGGTGCCCCTGCTCCAGGGCTGCGCGCATGTACTCGAATTCTTTACCCACCAGGCACGGTCGGTTGAACGGAATCACTGGCGCCGCACTCCGACCGCCAGCAGGGAGCCGCCCAGCGGCAACGATACACCTGCGCGGATGACCGCCCTCTCGAGCGCACCAATGGCGAGCAGGGCTCGATTCAGTCCGAGTGGAACCGTCAGCTCACGCGCCAGATCGATCGCGCGCCGGCGCCGCCTCGCGGCGACGAGCAGCGGCAGCAGAAACGAAGTGAAGGACGTGACCCGCACGACGTTGAACCCGGCGGCGGTCAGCTTCGAGACCAGCTCGCGCCGCGTGTATCGTCGGCGATGGCCGCTGAACTCGTCGAACGCGCTCCACAGCCACGGATGCTGAGGGACGGTGATGATGATGCCACCGCCAGGCACCACCGCCGCCTGCATCTGGGCCAGGACCCTCTCGTCGTCGTCGATGTGCTCGATGACGTCAAACGCCCCGATCACATCGAACTCGGATGTGAACGGGATGCGCCTCGCGTCCATCTGGAGCAGCTCTACGCCGGGCAGCCTGCGCCTGGCTTCGTGCAGCCCACGGGTCAGAAGCTCGCTGCCAACCAGCCGCATGCGTGGGTCGCGTCGATGGACCTCGAGCAGCACGCCGCCGGCGCCCGTGCCGACCTCCATGAACGATCTCGCGGCCGGGAAATGCCTGGCGATCATGCCGGCAATCAGCGCCGCACGACTGCGAAACCAGAAGTGCCGGGCCTCGGCGGCGACCAGCACGTCGAACGGGTAATCCGCGTCGGTGCCGTCGCCCGAGACGAGCTCGGGCGCGCAGATGGCGATGCCGTCGTCGGCGCCGGGCTCATGGCCACACGCGGGGCAGCGCCAATCGACCCCCGCGAACGCCGCGGAGCAGCCGAGACACTTCTTCAAAAGCAGTCTTCCCGTCCCTCAATCCAGGACGCGTGCCACAGGACCGCATTCATGACCGTCCACACGTGGAAGCTCGCGCTGGCGCGGCCGGCGATCTGATCCTTGAGCAGGCCGGTGAAGTAGCGGTCGTCGATGAAGCCCTCCTTCCGGAGCGCGGACCGTTCGAACGCGGCAAGGCAGCGGGCCCCGAAGTCGCCCTCGCGGAACCATTCGTCCATCGGCGCGCCAAAGCCCTGTTTCTGACGGTAAATCATGTCGTGGTCGAGATACGGCTCGGCCGCCTTCTTGAGCACCTTCTTGCCGATCGCGTCCGACAGCTTGTACGAGGCAGGCAGCCGTTTGGCGAAGTCGACCACGTCGTGATCGAGAAACGGGACGCGCGCTTCGATCGAATGGGCCATCGTCAGCTTGTCGACGCGCATCAGCAGGTGCTCGGCAAGACGCAGCTTCATCTCGATGTACGGAATCTTCTGCAGCAACGAGGGCTCGTCGAGGTGTCCGTCGAGTCGCCCCAGGTACTCGCGCACGACCGCGTGACTGTCCAGCGTGCGGTGGCCGTCTGGAACCAGGCCCGGGACGGGACATTCAATCGCCTGTTGAAACGGCGACAGATTCGGCGTCAGCTTCTGCCTGCGGTCGCCCCACCAGCAGGTGGCGCCGCCCCAGAACAGTTCCTCACCCCGCCGCGCCCGCTGTTGCACCTCGAGCGCTTCACCCGACAGCGCGGCCCTTGGCTGGGCAATCGCTGCCTGCACACGGCGCCACCAGGGGAGATGCCGCCGTGCCGGTTGATACACCGCTTCGTCCATCCGCCGGTAGTGCTCGCACCACCAATATCCGAGGAAGTTCTCGTCCGCCCCTTCACCGACCTGCACCACGGTCGTGCCGCTGTCTTTGACCAGCTTCGCGAGAAAGTACAGCGGGATGCAGACGTTGTCGGCGATCGGTTCGTCCTGCAATCGCACCAGCAACGGCAGGAACTTCTGCATCTCTTCGCGGTTGATCAGCGTTTCGTGGTGGTCGGTCTTGTAGCGGGCGGCGATTCGACGGGCGAACTGAAACTCGTTGTAGTCCTCTTTCCCTTCGTAACCAATCGTGAACGTGGTGACCGGCCGCCCCATCAATTCGCTCATCAGTGCGACGTTCATCGATGAATCGACCCCGCCCGAAAGCAGGACACCGAACGGCACGTCCGACACCATCCGCCGGGCGATCGACTGCTTGAGCAGTCGCGTCAGCTCGGTGACGGCCTGCGGCTCGCTGATGTCGCGCTCGCTCAGCGTCGTGGTTCGGTCCGGCGCGCAGTCCCAGTACTGGGTGGCCCGGGCATCGCCGCGGTGGTCGATCGTGAGCACGTGACCGGCCGGCAGCTTGAAGATGCCGCGGAACATCGTCAGCGGCGCGGGCGCCACGATGAACGTGAGGTAGTGCCAGAACGCCGTACGGTCCATCTCCTTGGGCACGTCCGGATGGGCGACCAGGGCCCGGATCTCGGACGCGAACAGCCATTCGCCGTGGTGGGTCCTGGTGAAGTACACCGGCTTGATCCCGACGCGGTCGCGAATGAGATGAAGGACCGGCCGCTCGGGATCGCGGGCGTCGAAGATGCCGACGGCGAACATGCCGTAGAACCGCTTCACGCAATCCACGCCCCACTCCTCGTAGGCGTGCAGCAGCACCTCGGTGTCGGAGTGGTCGGTCTTCCACTCGTACTTCCCAAGCGCCTGCAGCTCAGTGCGAAGATCGGCGTGATTGTAGATTTCGCCGTTGAAGGTCAGCGTCACCGTGCCGGCGCAGTTCGACATCGGCTGCGCGGCGACGTCCGACAAGTCGATGATCGACAGCCGGCGGTGTCCGAGAATGCAGCGGCGGTCGCGCGAGGTCCAGAGGCCGGCGCCGTCCGGGCCCCGGTGCGGCATGCGGTCGCGCATGCGCTCGATGACGGCGGCATCGGCGCCGTGCGCGGTGGGATGAAAGCTACCGACGATGCCACACATGATTCAGGAGGGGCTGCCGGCGGAGGGAATTGAACGGCGTTCGGGTAGTTGAGCAGTTGCCATGCCCCAATCCGAGCCGTTGAAAATCATCGGCCGGCCGAGCCACCGCATGTAGGCGGCCCAGATGTACACGGTCGATGCATCGACCCAGGTGATGCCGCGCTCCGCGATTCGGCGGCGCAGCACCGCCTCGCCTTCAGGCGACCATCCCGACCCGACTTCGTGCTCGAGATGATAAATCGGCATCGGCAATAGCTCCTCGCCGATGCCGGCGGCGTCGGCAATATAGGAAAACAGTCCGTCGATATTCATCGAGAACGTCTCGAACTCAGGATACCCGCGCAGTTCAAGCCAGTCCTCCCGGGCCATCAACTGGAAGTCGCCGCACCCATTCACGTGCAGGTTGTCCGGACGGCGATCGCCAAGAAACCGGTGCACGTCGGCCAGATCCTGCAGCGACGACAGCTTGCGCACCTGCTCATCGGCGGCGCGGAGCGACTGCTCGAGGTTCTGAAATTCTGGCGACAATCTCGCGATGCGATACCGCAACCCCTTGCCGGCGACGCGCCCAATCCACACGGCCAGCCAGTCGGCGAACCTCGATTTCCAGGAACCCGTCTTCCAGGAACCGGCCGACCAACCGCTTCGGATCGCGCGCACGCGAGGCGCGTACTTCGCGAACACCACGGCTTTACGCTCGGCGAGCGGGAACCGACGCCACGTTCTTGGAGCCTCGACAATGGCTTGCCCTGGATCGCACGTCCCCGTGAGTTGGTGAACGACAAATCGCGTGACACCGTCGCCGTCGGGATAATCATTCGAGACGACGATGAAGCATTCCTCGTCGGCCGGCAGATCGACCGAGAAAGCAAAACGCCGGTAAGGCGGATCATCGGACGGCGTGACCACGCACGGAATCCAGAAGCTGTCGCCTCGGGTCAACAGACCGACGGCAATCCGTCCTTCGAGAATCGTGCAGGTGAGCTCAAATTGCGGCGTCACTCGCCGCGGCATCCGGAGAGGCCCGTAGCGGACACAATATGACCATCGCTTGCGGTCACTGGCCACGAGCAGCCCGTCAGGCGTGAAGACCGTGGTCAGCCCCGACCGCGGGTTCGCGTTTGCCCAGCGCTGGAGCGGATACTCGAACGCCGCTGGGTCAGCACGCACCTGTGCCACAGTCATCGAGTAGACGCGGTAGAACATTTCGTCGCGCCGTTCGAACACCGGCAGCTGCCGTCGATGTTCCGGGTGCGCTTGAGCCACGCACAAGTGAATCTCCCGGGGGCCGGAGCCGGCCGACACGATCGGGACGCGAAGGCGCGTTCGGCCGGAGACACGCTTGGTCGTCAGGGTGTCGTCACCGTCGCGTACGGCCACGTCGACCCAGGACGCGGCGTCGTACGGATTGGACTCGATATCCACATCGAGGACCACTTCGCCACTGAGACCCGCCGCCAATGGATCCACCACCAGCGTCGCCACCTCGCGAGCCCACCGGTAGGGCCGTTCGGGCCCGGCGCTTTCGCGGACGTGCCATCCTGCGCCCAGTCGGACGCCAGCGCCGTCGACCACATCCTCGGAATGGCTCACGGAACGGCCCCTGGAATCGACCGGATCACTGCCCCATCGCGTGTGGACGCGCAGCTGATGCGACGCGCAGTAGGCCATCTGCGATTCCAGCGGCGCATTGAGGGGGACGTTCGGCTGAATGTCGTGACGATCGACTCGATACAGGCGACGCGGCTGCAACGATCGGTCAGCCAGGTACTCGACCAGATGGTTGGAGAAGATGATGTCGATATTGGTCGCGAGCACGAAGCGACCCCGGGCGCGTCGAATCCCGACGTTCTTGGCAATCATCTGGAACAGCGGCAACACGTCGGCGAAGCGCAGCTGCTGATGGATTTCTGTGGGCACGTCGATGAAGCGATACTCGCAGAAAGGCACCGACGGCAGGCGCAACAGCTCCGAGACGCGGGGCTTGTCAGACGGCGGATTCCATTCGACCACGATTACTTCAGTGTCGAGTCCGGTCCGCCGGCACTGCTCGTCGAAGGTGTTGACGAAGGCCTGCAGCCGCTTCAGCGGATCGCCGCCATGATCGTCGTTGCGCGTCGTGACCACGACGCTCAGATACGGTTCGGCCGTCCCGGTGATATCAGATGGCTCAGACACGCTTCGCTCCGCTACGCCGAGGTCTTTCTGGCGACAAACAGCACATAGTCGTAATAGATCGAAAACCTTTCACACGTCTCGATTGTGGAGTACTTACCGATCAATGTCTCCAACACACGGGCCGTATGAGGATGCTCGCCGCGGTCCAGACGCCACAGAAACCGATTCAATCGGCTTTCGGGAATCGACACCGCGTCGATGAAGATCAGGAGACCACCCGGTTTTATGACCCTCGCCATCTCCGCGATCATTCGCTCGAGTGCCGGCCCCTCCGGGACGTGGTGCGACATGGAACTGCAAAAGGCGTTGTCGACTGAATTCGACCGCAGACCCAGCGCTCCGGCATCGGATTGGACCTTCTGCCCTCGTGGATACTTGTCGGTGAACCCACGCAGCTTCTCCATATCGGTATCGAGACACACATACTGAAAATGTGCCGGCCACAGGTCCTTGTAGAGTCCCGTGCCGCCTCCGACATCCACCACAATCTCGACGCGGCCATCGAACCTGAGCAGTTCGCGCAACTTCGCTTTCTTCCGGTTCAGTCCGAAGCACCACTGCATGCAGTCATACATCACCGGCACGGACAAGATTGCATGCAGCAACCGCTTCGGCATGGGGATCTCCGCCGGCATCGGTTCGACCACTACCGCTTCCTGGCAATCGCCATCAGGGACGTCCCCGACCAGGGATTCGGCATCAGAGTGACTTCGGCACGAATCATCTGCTTCAAGATCGCGTTCATGAACGCTCCAGGCGGACGAAATCCTCTTCGCACCACCGTCTGTTCAGTCGCGTTCCGCAGCAAGCGTTTACGCAGCCGCAGAATGGGCAGGAATGACAGGCCCCAATAATTCTGGTGAACCATCTCAAGACCGCAGTTGATCAGTTCCTGGTTCATCATCCTCTTGTCATATCGTCGCTGGTGACCGACCACCTTGTCGTACCTGCTGAATAGTGAGTCGAGCGCGGGCACATTGATGAACACGAGACCACCGGCCTTGAGGTGGAACAAGCTTGCGTCCATGAACGCCTTGACATTCTCGATGTGCTCGATCACGTCAAAGAGCACGAGAAAGTCATAGCCACCGTGCAGCGAATCGAGACGCTCGAAAATGTCGTACAGAAATACCTGCCCCCTCGTTGAGGGCGGATTGTTCTTCAACGATGCGAGATCCAGGTCGCAGCCGTCGATCGTCCACCGGGAATGCTGTTCGAGCTGGGCGCGTAACACGCCTTCGCCGCAACCGATTTCCAACCCCTTCCAATCCTGATCCAGCGGAATATCGTTCTTTCCGAACTGCCGCAACGCCGCGGCCAAACGTCCTTCCATCCAGAAGTGCGAACTGCTGGCGAGCTCATACCAGCCGGAGACAAACGACACTTCACTCCGAGGAGACAAGATCCTGACGGGGGCCTGTGACATGGTTGGTCTGTGTATCTCTAACTAATCCAATCCGAGTTTCTGCTCGGTGAGAAACACCGGACGGTTCTTGACTTCGTCGAAGATGTCGCCGACATATTCGCCGATGATCCCCAGCACAAAGAGGTGGATGCCGCCAAAGAAGATGATCAGGGTGGCGATCGACGTCCACCCGGAGAGATTGACGCCGATGGACAGTTTCAGGACCACGATGCTGATCCCGGCCAGAAACGCAATCGGCGCGATAATCATGCCCGCGACCGAAATGATCCGCAACGGCAGCTTGGAAAACGAGACGGACGCGTTCAGCGCAAGCGTGATCAGCGCGAGGACAGTGTATTTCGTCTGACCCGACGTCCGTTTTTGTCGCTCGTAGTCGAAGGCAATCTGTTTCCCGCCATGCCAGCTGCGCAAACCGCGAATAAAGGGTCGCTTCTCCGTCCTGGAGGAAATGAAGTTCGCCACCGGCCGGGAGAACACCGAGAAATCCCCCGAGTCGAGTGGCACCTCGAAGGGCACCATGAGCTTGAACAGGCGATAAAAGAGCGCATAGCCCATCCGCTTGAACAGGTGCTCCTTCCTTTTGCGGCGGACCGCGTAGACGACATCGTAGCCTTCTCCGCACTTCCGAAACATCGGAGGCAGCAACTCCGGCGGATCCTGGCCGTCCGCGTCGATCACGGCAATATAGTTTCCACTGCTATGGCTGATCCCGGCGAAGACGGCGATCTGGTGACCGAAATTTCTGAAGAAACGCAGCCCCTTGACGCGTGGATTGTCCGCGTGAAGCGCCTCGATGATCGACCATGTGGCATCTCGGCTGCAGTCATCGACACAAATGATCTCGTAGGGAGCCTGCAGGGAATCCATCGCGCCGGCGACGCGCCCGACAACCTCCAACAAGCACGACTCTTCGTTGTAGATCGGCAGGACGACCGAGTATTGGATCATAGGCTCGACGCCTCGACGCACTGACACCCTCGGGGCCACGACGGCCTGGCCGACAACGCGATCACCGTTCGCGTTCTCGACCGTCGTGGCCGCCTCGAGGCAGCGTCATCCTTGGGCGCTGCCGGCGCGCACCGGCCTGGCGCCGATTACCGCGGTGGAAATCATCGGTAGTCGAACCGATAATATCTCGAGAACATCGGCGCTCTCGCACATGACCTCGGAACGCGCACCGTCGGCAACAGCGCTCGGGGCTCGACCGGTCATCGCGTTGTGGACGGACGCAGATCCACCAGCCGGGCGTGCACGATCAAGGGGTCGTATCCCCACGTTTCCTCGCCCAGGATTGAATAGCTCACCGGCACCGCGTCGAGCGCCCGCAGGCCGTCATCGAGAGTCGCGGGATCTTCCCCCATGAGCAAGAGGAATCGTACGGAAGGATCATCCAGCTTCTTCTGTTCGGCGGCGCCGAACAACGGAAAGGCCGCGGGTGTAAATGGGTCCTGCAGGTCATAGAGCAGATCGCTCGAGGCGAGCGAAAGGAGAGCCGGCGACAGCGCCGGGAACCCGCTCGGGTACCATAACATGAGCCGCTGTCCGGGTTTCTCGTAGCGATTCATGAGCGCGTGGAATTGTTGAATGGCGGCGAACAACGGCTTTTCATTACGATTGGCGACCCTGTCGTACAAGCTGAGATGGGTCGCGGACAAGAACGGCACCTGCAGCACCACGGCGATCGCCGCTACTGCGACGAGATACGCGAGCCGTCGCCGCCAGAAGACGGCCAACACACACAACAGCATCGCTCCACAAACGGCCATCACCGTCGGGGCGCTGCCGGATGCGGCAATCGACATGCGCCGTGCCGCGTTGAAATCCTGCGCGACCAGCACCGCAACACCGAGCAGCCCGGCCACGAACACCAACGCCACGGAGGTGCCCGCGCGTTCGGCGAAGCGCCCGAGGATTACTGGAACGGACAAGTAGACAACAATCGTGAGATGCCCGAAGTACCAAAAGTACTGCACGATGTTCATGTGGAGGCCGAACACCGCGACCAAGTACATCGATAGATACGCCACGGCGAAGCCGCTGATCCTCGCCTCGATCGAGTCCTCCAACAGCCGACGGCCGTTCAGCGCCACGACCAGGAGCGTCGTGAATACCGGGATGTAGATCTCGTAGTTGACGGCGTAGTACGAAGAGAACGGGAAGAAATGCACCGACACATACTGCTGGCCCATGCGGAGCGCGACGAGCGTGATATTCCAGAGCTGTTGAGGCGCGACGTACCCGACGTGCGACGAGTAATAGAGCAGGCCGAGCGCCACGCAGGCAAGCACACCTGCGCCTGCGGTCACCAGTCGGCAAGCGAACCACTCGATTCCGCCCGGTCGTCTCAGCGCGAACGCCGCTTCAACAGCCAGAAAGACACCGATGGCGGTCGCGGTGAAGACGTGTGAATTGATCGAGACGCCGAAGAGAAAACCCGAGAGCAGGACGATCGGGCTCCACGAACCGGCGGACAGATACCAGAGCACGATCCCCCCCAGGGCAGCGGGAATCGAGAGAAAGGTCGTCAGGTCCCAGCAGAGAACGCGCGGAAAAAGCGGATTGAGCACCAGAAAGGCGTAGGCGGCCATCGCCACGAGCGGCCCATAGAGACGGCGGCTCAGCAGATAGAGTGGCGCGGCGCACATCAGAAATACCAGCACCCGCACCATCGTGTAACCGGACAGACCGGGAGACACAGTTTGGGACCACGCATTCAAGCCGATCACGGGGAACCGGGCGGCGTAGTAGGTCAGGCCGAAGGCGTGCCACATCCGCTCGAAGGAAAGTCCGTAGCCGGTGTAGTACGCGGGATCGGCAGAGCCGAACTGGTCCACGACGCTGATGCCAAGACCGAACACGGCGGCGACCGGAATAACCGCAAGCGCTGCCACCTC
The DNA here is from genome assembly GCA_040007095.1 of Acidobacteriota bacterium. Classification (GTDB taxonomy): domain Bacteria; phylum Acidobacteriota; class Vicinamibacteria; order Vicinamibacterales; family CAVVIG01; genus JBDTVS01. The sequence continues at coordinate 74,488 of JBDTVS010000190.1, read as the reverse complement.
GACTGCCCAGACGAGAAGGAACGCCGTGCCGCGAGAGTGAAGCGAACCGACGCTCAAGGGTGACGCCTCCGCGGCGCAAACCGCTCGACCAGGTGCGTCAGCTCAGCCGCTTCGTCAACGCCGCGCGGGATCGAGTCCGAGCCCCCGACATCGAACAACGTGAACGGTTCGCTCAGGACGAGCTCGTCGTTGACCACCCGCAACGGTACTTCAGGGCAGCGGCTGACGTTGTCCATTCGGAACCTCAGGGGACTCAGAGTCCGGGGTTGATCCACACCTGCACGCCGTCGCCGAGGGTAACGACCGCATCGGCGACCCGCAGTTGTGCATTCAGTGGAAAATCGTACTGCGCGCGCCAGCCGATGTCCGCAAACAGTCGCCTGAGCCCTGCCTCGATCTCGGTCGAGTGCGTCCCGACCAGCACACGCCTGACTTTGTCGGTCAGCACTTCGGGAGCGCTCGACAGCACATCCAGTTCCGCGCCTTGAATGTCCATGTGCAGGTAGTCAATGCGACGGTGGCTCGCGAACAATTCGGTCAGGTCGATGGTGCGCACCAGGCGAGCCTTCTCGCCGTTGTATTCCGTTTCCGCCCCTGACGCCTGATCCAAGGTGCGATCGTTGATGATCGACTGGCCGTACCATGAATCCGGCTTGCCGAAGTAAAACCACGCGCGCCCACTTCGGCCGGATGCCGCGGCCTCGATCAACTGGTGATCGGCCGGATCGATGCCGTTATCGGCAAAGTGCTGCTGCATCCAGTGGAAGTGGGTCGGTTCCGCTTCGACGCCAATCAAGCGGGACGGAATGCCGCACTGCCTGGCGGCAAACGCCCCGGCAACCAGCCAGCGGCCCCAGCCCGCGCCGAGCGCCGCCATCGTAAACGCGTCTTTCGCCTCGGCGACCGCCTCGAGCAGCACCAACCAGTCGAAGATGTTGTCGTCGATGGAAGGCGTCGAGAAGTTCTCGTGACGCTCACGGTCGTAGATTTCGCGAATTTCCTTTGAGAATGCCCAGTAATCCGCCCGTGTCAGATTACCGAGGAAATAGGCGAAGAATCCGGCAGGAACAACGCCGGACCACGGACGGAAACGCTTGAGAATCTCAGTATCGACGACAACGGCCGGTTCAATCATGAGTGAATCCACTGGAGTGGGACCAGTTGCGGGTGTCAGCGGCAGGAACATCGGGCACGAGATCAGGCATGCCTGGGATTCACCAGTTTGTGAAGGACATCGACGAATGCGGCGAGACCGAACTCGCGTCGGTCTCGCCAGGACCAGGCATGAAGCGACACAGTGTCAGCGAGCTCAAGCGCGGACGCCGCCAGCGACACCATCAAACCGCATCACCACACGTGCTCGAGATCGGACTGGCGTCGCCGACCTTCGTCAAATCGAACCAGTTGAACTCGGTGCCGTCGCTGCCAAAATTGCGGCTCCACTGCAGCTGGAAGCTCGACCCAAACAGGGTCCGGGCCTTTTCCTCGTCGTACCACTCAATCCATGGCGTTCGCGGGCCATCCGTCATGGCTGCGAATGCGGCGCCGTCTGCGGCCCCGGACGCATCAAACCGCTCCTTCGGATAACCCAGCATCAGCACGCGGCCGCCGACTTCGAGAAACGGGCTCAGGGCTCTGACCTGGCGCTGCGTGAAGCCGAACGGCGCGTTGATCAGCGACCCCACGCACAGGAAACAGTCGAACCTGCTCTCGAATCGATACTCGAAGAAGTCATCGACATAATAGAAGTCGGCGTCGATCCCCTTCAGTCGACAGAGACGGCGCAGCAGTTCGAGGTTGTCTTCAACGATCTCCACGAACGTGACGCGAGCGCCATGTTGGGCGAACCAAATGCCGTCCAGGCCGAGGCCCGGACCGATGTCGGCAACGGTTTTTCCACTGAGCTTCTCTTTGTAGAGCTCCTGATACCATCCCCGCACGCCCGGCGTGCACGTCTCCTCCCTGGATCGCTCCCAGCACTCGAGCAGCACGTCATCCGCGATCGTGAGCAGGTCTGACGAAAACATCCGGTGGCGCCGCGTCGCGGGGAGCTCGCGCCACTTCTCGCGAAGTCTTTGCTCGAACGCGACAGTCTGATTGTCGATCGTCATCGTTCAGAATCGACCATCCGGCTCGAGGCCAAGGATTCAACGGCACAGGCCGCGGTGAGCAGCTGATGAGAGTGCGAAAACGGTGGAGCGGACGCCTCCAGCTGTTCGCGCGCACCTACGAGCCGAACGATAAGAACTGCGGCAGTCCATGCATCGAAACATCGATCGTTGTCTGCCTGGTCCCGGTCGCGACGTCCCACAGGACGACATCGCCTTTGTCGTAGCGGTTGGTGGCAAAGAGATCCCCGGATAGCTGCACCGAATCGTGGAGCCAATCCGAGTCCGTGTCGAGGCGGCGGACGATCCGACCGCCTTCATCCAGGAACACCAGGGTGCCGGTACAACTGTCGCAAAAATACAATTCCTCCCGGTCTGCTCGAACCCGTGCTCCGTGACAACCGACCATGCCGCTGAGCAACTCGCGATAGTCTCCGGTCGCGTCGAACCACCCGAGCGCTCCTGGTATCAGCGACGACGTCAACACGCCCTTTCGCCAGGGCCAGGCACAGTTGACGTGTGTGGTCTGCAGATCGTTGGTGATGTAGTGATCCACCACCGAATCGGTTCTCGACAGGTGGTAATTGTGACCGTAGACGCGATCCGGCAGCCGGACAGCGTTGACGATTCGGCGCGACGCGATATTGAGCCATAAGACGCTGTCGCTCGCCGAACAAGACAGGAGCAAGCACCCGTTTCCGTCCGACGCCATCGTGTGCGCACCCGAAAGCCAGGGGTCTGTCACCAGGCCGACGCACCGGAGATCCGGGTCGTAAATCACGATGCGATCAACACCGAGCACCCACACCAGCCCGTCCCGCCAGATCGCGTGCTGCGCCTTGAACGTCGGGGGCCGGAAGGCGGACACGAGCACCGGGGATGACCTGCCGTCGCGACCCACGTCGTAGATGGCTATGCCGCCGCCAGTCCCCGAGTAGTGGGACAACGGCGGCAATGATTCGAATGGTGCGCTCGGAGGCAGGCGATCCGGCCTGGCATATCGCGCCCGCAAGAACTCCAAATCGCACCGCTCCGGATCGAGCGGCCGATCCGAATACGTCACACAGAGCAGCGGCCGGCCCAAAAACTCCGGAAGGCGATTGAGCTCGACCCGCATTCGCCCCTGCAAAGTCGTTCGATTCTACGATCGCGGTGAATGCGGAACAACCAATCGACGCAATAGTTGTGAAGCAGTCTTCGGACCGGGACCTCGGGTTGAAGGTGCTCGGCGTTTGGGCCATTCGTCACCTATCTTCCCGGCACGCCATCACGTCGCGGGGACCGACGTCGTCAACGGCCTGACCGTCACTCCGATGACACGAAAGATTTGCGCCTGACCGACGAGCGCGGTCGACGCGCCGGCGGCGGAACAATTGCGCAGGACGAGCCAGTGTGGTTGGTCGGTCTCCTCGAATACGAGATCGGCTACCGTGGTCTCCGGAGACGAAGTGATCTCGGTATGACTGACAAACGTCCGCTGATCGGGGGTCAGCACGCCAACACCGACGCAGCCGCCGGTGACGGCGAGGGTCGTCCGAACGTTGATGCGACCGCCGGGGCGTCCTTTTCGGGAGGTCTGTCCGGACAGCGCGATCTGGGCCGCATAGGCCCACTGCGGCGCAGGTGTCCGAACCTCAGCGGGGAGATTGACGCGTTCCAGTTCATCGCTCAACGCGACCGCCGGAAAGATCGCCAGGTGGCGACTCGAGCAGTTGTCTGGTTCCTGTGCCGGGTCGAAGTACTGCCTGAGCCGATGCGGTCGATTCAGGTGGATCAACGGAAAATCCTGGTTCAGAAAACGGAATACGCGGTCCAATTCGACAAAGACGTCGGGATTGACCACCGGCGGCTGGATCGCGCGCAGAAGTCGCTTCACACACTGATAGTTCTCGAACCGCTGCGCGGTCGAGGTCCGGCCGGACCCGGCTTCTGGAAGGGCCTGGGACCGGGCCAACGCCGAAAAGTGAACGCCCGGTGCTACGAGAGAAAAGAGATCGGCCAGATCGGGGTCGCCGATAACCAGCGACTCCGGCTGGTGTCGGAGGGCGTCGAGCAAAGAATCCGACAGACGCTCTCGTTGCCACACCGAGGCGTTCACCGCGAAGACATGGGACGAGTAGGCAGCCAGCAGAGCGCAGCAGACCGCGGCAGACGCCAGTAACTGGAAACGGCCTCGTCCCAGGGTTCGCAAGGCGAGCACGCAAACGATCGCCAGGGCCACCACGCCGAAGTTCTGCTCGAGGTTGTTCGGCTGCTCGAAAAATCCCGCCACCAGTTGCGTATTGACGACGGCGAGCGGCGCAACAGCCAGAACGAGCGCTGGCATACGATGCGATGGCGCCAATTTCGTGCGCACGATGGCGAACACAAGCAATCCCGCGACGCCGGTACCGGACACGAGCGGCAGGTGCGTGGAGGGAAGGTAATCGGCCATCTGCGTACCGGCAACCAGGACCGAATGCGCGATGCGCAGCACGACGGCGATGGCGAGATAACTCAGCGCAATCGAGATCGCTCCCCTAACCGCCGGATTTCGCGCGATGACCGCGCCGCGATGGTGGAGAAACAGCGCCAGAACGATGAACGCGTAGGGCACCCCGACAAACGCGTAGACGAATGGTGACACCGCAAACGGCACGACGAACGATCGGCGCCGGACGCCGATCCAGGTGGCAATCGCCAGCGCGCACAGCGATAGTTGGGGCTCAGGAGTGCGCAGGAAAGGCGGATAGTACGCCTGCGGCAATGTGACCCACGACAATCCGGACGAGTTGTAGTTGGCGTTGTACAACGTCGCGTAATACGGATTCGTATAGCCGAACAGCAAGGGAATGGCGATCACCGCAAACGGGTAGACCGTCGCCTCGAGCATCGAGAAACCCAGGACCACCGCCAGACGTCGGAGAAACACCACGACGACCATCGGACATACGATGTCGAGCAAGAGGTTGATGCCCCCCCCGGACAGTCCAAGACGATGGAGGATCACGACCAGGTGCTCGGCGAGGTGCGTTGACGACGCCGTGACCCTGGCGCCATCGTACGAGAGATAGGTCGGCTCGTCGAACGCGTTGGCGTAGAACAGGTGGCCGGTCCATTGATACTGCCGAATCGCGAACAGACTCGGCAGTACGGTCAAGCCGCCAAGCAGTATCCACCACAGCCAGCGAGGCCCAGACTTCATCGCGCTGTCATTGCGTCGAGCGTTGTTTGACCGCGATCAGACACTCCCGGCCCAATCTGGCGCAGGAGACCCGGGCAGAAAGAGCGCATCGCCCCACAACAGCCGTCCCGACTCGCTGTAGTGAAAGTTGTACAAGTCGTACAGCTGATAGCCGGCGTGACCAAGGAAATGGAGTACATCGTAATACGTGCCTTGCCCCTCGTATACAGGCACCCAGATCAACTCCGCCATCAGCACACGGACCCGTCGCTGTCGCAGCGTGTCGGAAGCCCCACGCAGGATCGCCAACTCCGCCCCTTGGGTATCGAGACACAGCACGTCGACGAGCGGTTCGCGCAGGCGCCCGAGTTGCTCGTCGAGCGTGGAGGTCTCGACGTCAATCACCGAGGCCGCAGGGAATTCGCGGTCGCGCCAGGTCGGCAGCAGCGGCAGCAGCGAGCTGGTTTCCGAACGCTCGTTGACGTGAAACGGCATCACACCGGTTCGGTCGCTGAGAGCCAGCTGGTGAACGTCGGTGCGAGGGTCACCCGCGAATCTGTCTTGAAGCGCAAGGAACGTCTTCGGAGACGGCTCGAAGCAGTGCACCCGCGCGTGCTGAAACGACCGAAGCAATAGAGAAGTTTCTCCTCCGTCATGTGCACCAACCTGGAACACCAGACGGGACTCCGGGCCGGCCAGGCGCCGGATGTCAGCAAAGATGTTCTTGTCCCAGAAACCCCGCTTGGATGAGCCATAGGGCGCCGACAGCTCGGCGGCGTGGCTCGGCGTCTGGTCGCGACGCGCGTCGATGCTGACGACCCGCACGATAGATGCGACCGACTGGGCGTTGCGGATGGAGATGCTCTGACAAAGGGCCAGCGTCGGGACGTGAAGCGTGATGGTATGAGTGCCCGAATCAACGATTGACGAGGACAGGAACGCCGTGCCCGCTGTGCTCAACGCGCCGACTTCGATGCGTCCTGACTCGACCTCGAGGCAAACATCGATGGCCAGCGGGCCGTCCTCGAAATCCAGTGGCGCACGGGGCCTGAACTCGACGGCATGTGACCATTGGCGCGGGTCGGTGACCACTCGCACGTCCGTGGCGCCGCCAACGGTCGTCACGTGGCCGACATCGTACCGGGAGATCGAAAACAGGGCGAGTGTCGCGGCACTCTCTCGCTCTTGCGTCTGACTCAATGTGGTCTCTGTCTCACTGGAAACCTGCCCGCCGAGTTCATCCGAGTCTAGGCGAGTGACGCGCGGACGAGCAGGTGCCAGCCAAGCTCGCGCTCGAGTCGCAACAGTTCATCGTCGCTGACGCTCGCCCATTCGGGCGCCTTGCGATACTCGTAGCGCTTATAGGCATCGACGTCCCAGGTGAAGATATGAGCCTTCTGGACGTCGAGGATCCGGAACCCGTCGAGCAACGTCCCCACGGTCTCCTGGGTGTAGGTGTAGGTCACCGGACACCCGGTCTGCGCCTCCGAGCTGCGCGCGATGAGTTCGTCGATGCGACTCATGTCCCAGATGCCTTCCTCCTTCATGATCCAGAACAGCTTGTAGCTGACCCGGCTGTAAACCATCAGCCGGAGCTCGCTCGCGGGCGTCATGTACTGCCGTAGGTGCTCGACGATCCGCCGCGGATGCGGCGAATGATGAATCACGCCGAACGAGTACACCAGATCGAACGTCTGCGGAGGCAGGATGTCCGGGAGCTCCTCGGCGTTGCCGATGTGAATCGTCGCGCGGCCGCCCAGCCCATACACCTCGAGCCGCTGGCGAGCCAGCGCCGCCGACTGATCCGACAGGTCAATCGCGGTCACCTGCGCACCGGCCCGGGCAAAGTTCACCGTGTCGGTACCGATGCCGCAGCCGATCTCCAGCACCCGCTTGCCACGCCACCGATCGAAGTCCGCGAAGGTGGGAATGTGCGACTCGACGAAGTACTTGCGATGCTCGACCTCGTCGAAGAACGCCCGGGTCCCCACCTCCTGCGCCGAGTGTCGGATGTTGCACGGCCGCGTATTCCAGAATGTCCGGACCGCGTCGATCGGTACGTCAGAGAACGGCTCAGGAACCATAATGCTCCGGTGTCTCACCCCAGATTTGTTTGAGCACGTCGACCGCACCGCTCGCCGCCGGTCCGCGGCCGTGCGCCACATACTCGATACCCTGAACAGCGGTCAGCTCATTCGCCAGAATTCTCCAGAAGTCGATCACGACCACCGTGCGCCCGTCCCGACGGAAATCGGCGGCCTTCAACGCCTTGAACTCCGGATCCGGGGTCGCAATCAGCACCAGGTCCGCGTCGCGGAGACAGTCGCGGGCGCTGTCCATGATCAACGCACGTCCACCGAGCTCGACGTCCGAATTCTGGCGGGCGAGCGGATCGTAGGCGAGCACCCGGGCGCCATGTTCGAGAAACGCTTTGACGATCAGGATCGCCTGCGATTCCTCGGTGACGTGGGAGAACGGTTTGTAGGCGAGGCCCAGCACGGCGACCGTGACATCCCGCGACACGCGCGAACCCAGCTGCGTCAGGAGACGGTCGGCCAGTGATCGGTTCAGGGTGTCGGTGGTCAGCAGCAGATCGGGGCGCGCGCCAAGGATCCCGGCAATGAACCCCAACGCCACGTTGTCCCGCGGAAAACAGGGACCGCCGAACCCGAGGCCGCCGGTCAGGTATTTGCGGCCAATCCGCGAATCGAGCCCGATCGCGTCCGACACGACGTCGACGTCACCATTCGGCATCGCCCCACATATTTCCGCCAGCATGTTCGCGAACGTGATCTTCATCGTCACGAACGAGTTGACGGAGATCTTGGCCAGTTCCGCGTTCTCGAGCGTCATGCGGCGGACCGGCACCGCCGGGCCCATGATGTCGGCATAGCAGGCGGCGAGGTGCTGGCCGGATGCTGCGTCGAGCTCGCCAATCAGCAGGAAATCAGGATTGAGAAAATCGCGGATGACCGAGCCGAGCGCGATGAACTCCGGACTGTAGCAGAGACCGAAATCGGCGCCGCCTTTCTTCCCCGAGTGCCGTTCCAGAATCGGCAGCAGGCCGTAGCGGGTGGCGCCCGGCAGCACCGTGCTGGTGAGCACGATCGTGTGCGCGCGATCCTTCTTCGCCAGCGCCTTGCCGATCTCGCGAAACGCGAAGGCGACGTACTGCAGCGAAAACGCCCCGCGATCGTCGCTCGGGGTCGGGACGATGACGAAGGTCAGCTCCGACTCGCAGATCGCTTCTTCGTGGCTCATCGTGGCGCGCAGGCGCGTCCGATTGGCCGCGATCAGCTCGTCAAGACCTGTTTCCTGGACCGGCGCATGCCCGGCATTCACGGCGTCGACGGCGCGCTGGGTAATGTCGACGCCAATCACCTCATGGCCGCGGCTGGCGATCGCCGCCGCCATGCTCGCTCCGAGCTTCCCCAGTCCCACGATCGAAAATCGTCTACTCATTAGTCCTCTGGGAAATCTCCACGGCATCAGCCTCGCCTGATGCCGAATAGCAGCCAGCTCGGGTGGACCCAGAACAGCTTCTCGAATGAGACGGCCAGTTCCTCGCCGTGGGCCGCAATGAACGCCACGACGTCGCGGGTGCTGCGGCACACGCTGTTCACCTCGCCCAGCGGGCAGTAGTCATGCCACACGACCAATCCGCCAGGCCGGACCAGATTGATCGCCTGCCTGGTGTCGTTGGCGACGATGTCGTAGGCGTGCCCACCGTCGATGAACGCCGAATCAAAAAATCCGACCGGGTAGTTGCGGGTATCCCAGGTTCGGCTGTCGGAATAGATCTGGCAGACCCGGTTTCCGAGCCCCGCGCGCAGATATTTGCGGCCGATCAGGCCGTGCGCGTCGGTACGGACCCAGGTCCCCACGCTGGTCACGAGCGTATCCGCGGCCTGTACGCCGGACAGCAGCGCGCCCTCGGCCAGGGTGGAATACGCCCATTCGCCGTTTTCGCGGCTCTCGCCCTCCGGCAGGTTGATCGTCCACACCGTCGCGTCGCATTCCTCAGCGCACCGGAGCACACCATCGCCGAGCCAGGTGCCGAACTCGAGATGACGGGCCGGACGGAAGTTCCTGAACACATACCGCAGGGTGCAGTCATCGGCGGCCATCTCCCACGCCGACAGCAGTAGCGCCCGGTACTTCGCGGGAAACTCGATCGCCTCCGTCCAGCCGAACACATGCTGGAGGTCATCGACAGGAACGGTGTCGATCGGGTTCATGCGGAATGCACGTGCTCGACGGTGGTCGCCGGGGCGGAGGCCGACACGGTCACTTCGGCCGGATGAATGAAGAAGCAGCCGTAGGTATCGACCTTGGTCGCCGACGTGACCCGGAGCTCGAGGCGCGCCGCCAGCATGTGATACCAGGCCGCGTCGATCGTGAAGTAGTTGATCACCGCGCGCTCGTAGAGTCCGACTTCGCCCACGCCCATGTTCACGTACCACTGCCCACTGCCGAGCAGCAGCGAGTCGAGCCGCACCTCGATGACGCATTCTTCGGCCGCCGGCAGCGAGATGCACGGCTCATAGACATAGGCGGAGTACGGAGATTCATGGCGGGCGAAGCCGAGAAAGAACGTGACGGCGCGGTCGGGGAGCTCCGGCGCGACCCGCAGGCCGATGCGGACCACCAGGGGATCGCCATGCCTGACCTCGACCACGTCCTCGCCGTCGCGACCGAGAAACTCGACCTGGCTGATCCGGACCAGTCCGGTTCCATAGTTGGTCTGCTTGAGCACTTCGAGCTCACCGGCACCGGTCGGATTCCCTGCGAACGTCGAGTCGCTCCACTGCCCGCTCGACGTCAATTCACCGGCGGCGACCAGCTTGCGATCCGGAGTGAAGACGCGAACGTCCATCGCATCAGACCCATCGTATTGGTAACGCACCCGGACGCCGGCCACGGCCGAGTGCGGCGGCAACGAGACGATCCATTCGGCCTTGTGATAGATCGAGCCAACGTCGCGAAGCACCCGGCACCGCCGGCCGCCAACGGTTTCCGGACGACCGAGGTTCCCTTCCGGAATCAGCGTCCAACCGGGCGCTCCGTCGGCCACCTGCAGCGTCAGCGTCTTGCCGTCATGCAACTGGAGCTCGATCAGCTCCAGCGCCACCGGGCGATCGGGCGAGAACCCGGTGCCGCTGCGGATCAGGACGTGAGCGATTGGCTGGTGTTCAACGGGCCCGAGCGTCGCCACGTTGCGCTGGCGAAGGTGCTGCTCCTCCTGATCCTTGACCGAGCTCTCGTAGAGCGAGATCGCCGCCTTGCCGTCGCCGTCGAACTTGACCTGGCCGCGATCGAGCCAGACGAACCGGTCGCAGAGGTTCAGCGCCGAGTAGATGCTGTGCGTGACCAGCAGCAACGTGGTCCCGTCGTCGGCGCAGAGCTGACGCATGCGCTCGAAACTCTTGTGCGAGAAGTAGGCGTCGCCCACGCCGAGAATTTCGTCGACGATCAGCACCTCGGGCTTGGTGACCACTGAAGACGAGAACATCAGGCGGGAACACATGCCGGTCGAGTAGGTCTTCATCGGCTGGTCGATGTACTCGCCGATCTCGGCAAAATCGACCACTTCGGCGAAGATGCGCGTGGCATCGGCGCCGGTAATCCCCTGATGGGCCAGGCTCGCATACACGTTCTGACGACCGGTGAAGTCGGGATGAAAACCGGATCCGATCTGCAGCAGGTTGCTCACCGTTCCGTTGACGAGGATCGTTCCCGACGTCGGACGCACCAGTCCAGTCACGATCTTCAGCAGGGTGGATTTCCCTGCACCGTTGCGGCCGATGATCGCCACCTTTTCACCACGGCCGATCGACAGCGACACGTCGAGCAGCGCCGTATGTTCCGAGTAGTACGCCGGACCAGACGGACACAGTCCGAACAAATCGAGAAATCGGTACATCGGCTTCTGGTGCAACCGGTACCGCTTGACGACTCCCTCGATCCCGATGGCGAGAGGATGCGGCACGCCGAGCAGCGCGTCACTCATAGTCGCTGAAGATGGGGGACATCCGACGGAAGAACGTCGCGGCAACCAGCGCGAATCCCAGCGAGACCGCCAGAAACAGGGGGTCGTACCACACGGGCGATACCCGGACGCCAATCAACGCATACCGGAACCCTTCAATCAGGTAGGTCAAGGGGTTCAAGTACACCAGCGCACGAACCCGGGCCGGGACCGAGTCGATCGTAAAGCCGATTGGCGAAATGAACATGAAGAGCAGCAGCGCGATGTTGACGATCTGCGCGATATCGGGCACGACGACCGCGATCGCCGACAGGAACCAGATGACGCCGAGCGTGAAGATCAGCAGCGACAGGAGCGGGACCGGCAAGTACAGCAGATGCCATCCCCGGTAGGACGTCGGCAGAATCATCAGGATGAGCAACGCCAACGAGCTGAACAGGCCCACCATCGCGGCCAGCGCGTACTTGACCGGAACCAACTCGATCGGAAACACCGCGTTGCGAAGCAACGCCAGATTCGCTTTCACCGATCCCAGACCGGTCGCGACGGCCTCGCTGAAACCGAGATAGGGAATCAGGCCGGAGAACACGAACAGCACGAACTCATAGGTACCCAGCTCGCGGTAGCGGACACGGAACACGACCAGGTACAGGAAACAGTAGCTGCCGAGCAGGAGCATCGAGTACAGCGGGTACCAGAGCGTCCCGAGGATCGAGCCGGCGTACTTCCGGCGGCACTCAATCATGGTCAGCGTCCACAGCACGCGCCAGGAGCGGCGCAGGTTCGCCAGCAGTCCCGTCGTTTCAGACCCGATGAGCGCGGGCAAATGGACGGCCGACCGGACGAAAGAGGGCGCGGACCTGGTGACGGTTGATGCCAACGGCTTAGCGATCGCGAAATCTGTTGGTGATCGGATAACGCCGATCGCGGCCGAAGCTGCGGCTCGACGTCTTGACCCCGGGAGGCGCCTGGCGGCGCTTGTATTCGGCCGTGAAGAGCATGTTCTGCGTCCGGCTGACGAGCGCGCGCGGATGGCCCTCGGCCGCGATATCGTCCACGCTGCGCTCCTGCTCGACCAGACCGGTCAGCATCGCGTCGAGCTCGGAATACTCCGGCAAGGAGTCCTGATCCTTCTGATTCGGCCGCAGCTCGGCCGTCGGCGCCTTCGTCAGGACGTTTCCCGGAACCACCTCGCCGCCACGACCGAGCGCGCCCTTGGGGACACAGCGGTTCCGCCATTCGGCGAGCGCGTACACCTCGGTCTTGTAGAGATCCTTCAGCACCGAATAGCCGCCGCACATGTCGCCATACAACGTGGCATAGCCGACCGACATCTCCGACTTGTTGCCGGTCGTGAGCAGCATCGAGCCGAACTTGTTCGACACCGCCATCAGCAGCAGGCCTCGAGCACGCGCCTGCATGTTCTCTTCCGTGATGTCGCGCGGCCGACCGGCAAACAACGGGGCGAGCGCCTGCTCGACGGCATCCACCACACCCGCGATCGGTATCGTTTCGAGCCGCATCCCCAGTCGCTCGGCGGAGATGTCGGCGTCGGTCTGGCTCTCGTCACTCGTGAACCGGGACGGCAACCGCACGCCAAGCACCCGTTCGGGACCGAGCGCATCCACGGCGATGACCGCCGTCAGGGCCGAGTCGATCCCGCCCGAGAGCCCCAGCAGTACGCCGGGAAATCGATTCTTGCTCACGTAGTCACGCAGCCCGACCATCAACCCCTGATAGGTGTTGCCCGGCTCGTCGGGCAGGGGCGCCAGATCCTGCGGCTCACACGTCCATCCGCCAGAGATACGGCTCCAACGAGTGGCGTGTGTCTGCTCGGCCCAGACCGGGAACCGGATGACGAGCTGCCGGTCGGCATTGATCACGAACGATCCGCCGTCGAACACGAGCTCGTCCTGGCCGCCAACCTGGTTGATGTAGACCAGGGGCAGCCCGGTTTCGCGCACGCGATCGGTCGAAAGGGCGATGCGCTGCCCCACTTTCTCTCGCTCGAACGGCGAGCCATTCGGGACGATCAGAATCTCGGCGCCCTGCTTCGCCAGATGGGCGACGACGGTCGGGTACCAGATGTCCTCGCAGATCGGGACGCCAAGGCGCACTCCGCGGAAGTCGACGGGTTCCGGCAGCGGACCCGCCGCAAAGACCCGCTTCTCGTCGAACACGCCGTAGTTGGGCAACTCGTGCTTGTATCGCACCGCGCGAATGGCGCCGCCATCGAGCAGGATCACGGCGTTGTAGATGGCGGGACCGTCGCGCCACGGCGCCGTCACCAAAATCGCCGGTCCGGTCCGCGTATCGGCCGCCAGCTCCTCAACCGCGCTCCTCGTCGCCTCGATGACGGCGGGCCGCATGACGAGATCCTCCGGCGGATACCCGATCAGCGCGAGCTCGGCACACACCAGCAGATCGGCCCCGCCCGAGGCGGCTCGCGCCTCGCGAATAAGCGTGAGGTTGGCCTGGATGTCGCCGACCGTCGGGTTCAACTGTGCGAGCGCGATGACAAGAGCGTCGGTCATGGGTGAAGGTCAGGCGTAGACGCGGCGGCCGGCGGGGGCCGCCATCTGGTCGTGGATCCATCGGTAGGTCTTCTCGAGACCGTCGCGCAGCCGGACCGAGGGCGCCCAACCCAGCTTCTGAACGATCAGCGTGTTGTCGCTGCACCGGCCGCGCACGCCCTTGGGCGCGTCGAGGATGTACCGCCGCTTGAACCGCCGACCCGCGATCTCTTCGACAATCTCGACCAGCTGATTGATGGTGACGAGCTCGTCGCTGCCGATATTGAGCGGCTCGGTGATGTCGCTGGCCATCAGCGCGCGCGTGCCGTGCAGACAATCGTCGATATACATGAAGCTGCGGCTCTGCTCGCCGTCGCCCCATACTTCGATTTCAGCGTCGCCCGCCAGCTGCGCCGCAATGATCTTCCGACAGATCGCCGCAGGCGCCTTTTCGCGGCCGCCCTGGTAGGTGCCTTCCGGACCGTACACGTTGTGATACCGGGCCACCCTGGTCTCGAGGCCGAAGTCCTCCCGGAAATGGCGGCACATGCGTTCGCTGAAGAGCTTTTCCCAGCCGTAGCCATCCTCGGGCATGGCCGGGTACGCGTCCTCCTCCTTGAGCGGCGCGACGTCGGGACGCGTCTGTTTGTCGGCGGCGTACACACAGGCCGACGAGGAATAGAAGAAGCGCTCGACGTGCTGGTCCCGCGCGGACGCCAGCATGTGAGTATTGATGAGTACCGAGAGCATGCATTCGGCCTTGTGCGTCTCGATAAAACCCATCCCCCCCATGTCGCAGGCGAGATTGTAGATTTCGTGCGCGCCGGCCGCCGCTTCGTCGCAGGCCTCCCGTTGGCGCAGATCGAGCTGCCGGTTGTCCACATCGGGAAAGGTCTGGTACCACTCGTCGAGCGGCTTCACGTCCACCGCGCGCACGTGCTGATAGCCGAGTCGACGCAACTCGCCGGTGAGATGTCCGCCGATGAAGCCACCCGCGCCCGTTACGACCACCAGCCCATCAGTATTCCGGTCTGCCATGAAAGTCCTCGTCCAAGTCTGTATCAATGATCTACCAAACCATCACGATCTCGTCGATTCGTGCCCGGCCGGGCTTTGGTTCGTCCCAGGTGTGCACCACGAGAGGCCCAACCGTCGCGGGATCATCGATGGCCAGCCATACCGTCTGCGGGTCGACTTCGGGAAGCAGCCGCCTGGACTGAAGAAAGGCCGATCGATCCGCGTTCAACAATCCGATCCCGACCGCCGCCTGATCCACGTGGACGCGAAGCCTCAGCGATCGCCGGACGCCTGCCGGAGGTTCGCGTCGCGCGCTCACGGCGATCACCGACGCATAGGCCCAGGGGACTGCGCTCGTCTCGATCACCCGAGGCAGCGGCCGAGCCGCGCCGAACCAGCGCTTCGGGTGAATGTCTCGCAAGTCGACCTCGACCTGGTGTCGAAACCTGTGCTGGACGGCGGGGAAATGGAACGGCGGCTGCCGCCCAGTCAGGGAAAAGAACGCCCAGTGAGCCAGGGGCGAGAAAAAGCGGTCGCCGAGCACTCGTCGCATGTCGTCGCCATCGCTGGCGCGCGCACGCAGGAACATCGCATATTCGTGATCGGCTGAACCGATCTCGATGTCGTTTCGCGACGCGAAGTCCGCGACGGCAATCACCTGATCCTGCAACGAGGTCATCCACCCGATGTTGACACGGTTGGTCGATCGCCCGGTGCCCTTGTCCCACGTCGAGCCCTTCCATAGCGGCTGGCCGTCATAGGACCGCGATACCCCGGCGTATCGGTTGTCGCTGATGTCGTGCATCAATACAAGGTGCGGCCGGTCGGCGATCAGCGGAAGGATCCGGCCGAGGACGATTTCCGCAATCTCGAATCCGTGTGCGTCCCATAGCAGCAGGACGCGTTGCGCGCCCTTCACGACCGTTTCGTAATCGACGTCAAGAATGTCGCTGATCCTCGCGTCGAGCGCGTCGAACCAACCCGCCGGCACCACCGTCCGCAAGCGGGGAAGGGTTTCATCGACCCAGTCCCGGCTGTTACAAAGACTGACGACCCGTGTGCCACCGAGCCGCCACGCCGCCTGACAGAAGAGCGCCGTCGAATTACCTTTGGAACGTCCAAGCTCGACGACCAGATCCGGCTGGAAGCCAAGAGCGACACTGTACCACTGCGCCCACTGTTGAGTGGTCAGATCGTGTCCGGCCCGCGTGGCGTCGATGAGAGCGTTGAGGATACTCGCGTCTTCCACGATCCGGTGACGCTGCTCGTAATAGTACCCCGCGATATCAAACACTGCCGACTGATTCTTGGCGACACCGCGACTTTCGACATCTTCCAACGACCGTACTCGCTCAGACACGCTAGTGTCGTGTCTCAGAAGTTCGTTGGCGAATTTTCCGGGCGCGGCGCCCGGATCGCAAGGCGCGAAGAGCGAGCTTATTGGGCATAAGTGAGCGATGAGCAACGCAGCGAGGCGGGATGCCCCGCCCGGAAAACGACAACGAACTTCTGAGACACGACACTAGCTGCCCATGGTGAAGGTCCGTCGTCGCACCGAGGCGGGCGATGCGCCCGGATCGCAAGGCGCGAAACGCGAGAATACCGGGAGTATTTGAGCGTTGAGCCACGCCGCGAGGCGGGATGCAGCGCTCGTCGGATGCAGACGGACTTTTACCACGGGCTGCTGTTCGTCATTGACGCGCAACACCGGGCGCCGATCCTTTGGGCCGGAGCTGCCACGTTCGCGCCAATACCGTCGCCATCCGCTGTGCCATCAACTGATAGCCCTCGCTGGCACCGTCTGGCATCTGCCGCAAGTGAATCACATCAGCATAGAGCGTGCGAGGGTTGTGCTCGAACAGATCCAGCAAGCTGAAGATCGGCGTGCCATCGTCGGCCAGACTGAGGACGTCGCTCATGATCCGTTGGTAGCGCGCCCGGTAGCTCAAATCGCCTACGACCGCCTTCTCCTCCTCCGTCAAGGTCTTGCCAATCGCGGGTACCGGCTGCAGGAAGTGCGCGAAGAGTGTCCCATTCTGCACGCCGATCGCGTCCATCGCCCGAATGTATTTCCGATACTGTCGATCGGCCCAGGCGACGCGGTGTTCTTCGTCCCAATCAGACGGCAATTGAAAGATGGTGTTAATCGTGGTTTTGGGCTGAGCCGACTGCAGTTGCTGGCGGAGCGAGGCGTCGATCCGCGCCAGGACGATGTACGCGGCTTCCGAGCGGGAGAGCAATCGGTTGGCCGCCGCATAGCCGTACAGCCTGCCGAGGATCCACTGCTTCACAACGTACGAGTAGGCGCTGTTCACGAGCGGATTCGCGTCCATGAAGTTGTTGGCCGGAAACTCGAACCGCACCCCCGCACCCACCATGTAGCGCTCGTTGTAGCCGTCGAGCGTCACGACGGCGTGGACCGCGTCGGCGTAGAGCAGAAACAGGATGGCCTGCTGCGGCTGGTGCCACGAGCCATCGGCGCCGTTGAGAAGCAGAAACGGCCGGCCGTTCGGCGACACGTACTCCCGATTCAGGATCGATTCGAGGTACGGCACGCGTTCAGGCCCCGGGCTCGCGAACTGAGCCGCCACGGATCCGCCGGTGACCAGAATGACGAACCGATCCTCCGGCTTCTCGGACGGAAAATCCGGACCGAACAACCCGACGTTGTTGACCGACAGGTTACACGGCGGGTTGGCGTGGTGCACGAATCCCACATACGGATGCGGAAACAACGTGTCCGCATACCGACAGTCGCTTCTCTGTCTCGTCACGCTGTTCGTGAAAGTGTTCCCGATCGTGTCGAGGCGCTGACGGGCCGGAATGTAGCGGCCGTCCCTCACGTAGAGATAGACATTCGCGGCCGCCTCGATCGCCGCGACGACGAAGAACAGGCCGAGCAGCGGGGCCGCAATCAGGAAGGCGGTGCGCTTCGTCACGCTGTCATCCGATCCGCGTCAGCGACACACCGTTGGCACGGTAGCGGCTACCGCACTCACGACAGCCAGCGTCGCCCGGGACAGCAGCATCCGTCAGCTTGACGCCGCACTGGCACACCCAGCCGACAATCCGCCCGGGATTACCGACAACGAGCGCGTAGTCCGGCACGTCGTGAGTGACCACCGTACCAGCCCCGACAAAGGCATAGGTCCCGATGGTATGGCCGCAGACGATGGTCGAGTTGGCGCCGAGGGTCGCACCACGCTTCACCAGCGTCGGCCGGTACTCGTCCTTGCGCGACACATGACTGCGCGGGTTGATCACGTTCGTGAACACCATCGAGGGGCCGCAGAACACGTCGTCTTCCAGGATCACGCCGGTGTAGACGGACACGTTGTTCTGGATCTTCACGTTGTCGCCGATCACCACGTCCGGTGAGATGACCACGTTCTGGCCGATGTTGCAGCGGCGGCCGATGCGGGCACCGGTCATCACGTGCGTGAAGTGCCAGATCTTCGTCCCGGCGCCGATTTCGCAGCGATCGTCGACGTAACAGGACTCGTGCGCGAAATACTCAGCCACGCACCGCCGCCTTCGGATGGGCCCGTGCTGTTGCGGGCCGAACGGCCGCCTGCCGGATCTGCGACGTCAGCTCTACCGACGGCCTCGCATCGGCGATGCCGAAGCCCCGTCCCGCCAGCACTTCTTCGTAGACGCGGGTGTGCAGGTCGGCGAACCCCTCGCTGAACTCGACGTCCTCGCCGTCGACAGTGATTGCTCTGAAGGTGGCTTTCCCGCCTGGCTGCAACGCAAACGGGAGGTCAGCGCGTTCAGTCGAGAGAAACCAACGCACGTCCGCACGGGCGAGATCGAGCACGCCGGCGGCGCGCTGCGGCTCGCGCAGGTGCACTTCCGACGAACGGATGGGGCCGAAGAGCCACAGCAGCAGGTCGAAGAAATGAATGCCGATGTTGGTGACGATCCCGCCGGAGCGATCCTCGCGGCCTTTCCAGGAGACGTGATACCAGCCGCCCCGCCCGGTGATGTAGGTCAGAGATACATCGTAGCGACGCGACGGGTCGGCGCTCAGCCGATCGCGTAGCGCGATGAGCTGCGGATGCACCCGCAGCTGCAGGACCGTGGACACGCGGCACCCGGTCTCTTCCTCGAGCTCCGCCAACGCATCCAGGTTCCACGGATTGATCACCAGCGGCTTCTCGCAAATGACGTGCGCGCCCACCCGCAGCGCCAACCGGATATGCGCGTCGTGCAGGTAGTTCGGCGAGCAGATACTGACGTAGTGGATGCGGCGCTCCTCGGGTCCACGCCGAAGTTTCTCGAGGTGCCGGTCGAAGCGTTCGATCTCGGTGAAAAACCGGACCTCGAACGAATAGCGGTCGAGGATGCCTACGGCGTCGTGTGGATCGACGGCCGCGATGAGCCGATGGCCGGTGTCCCGGATGGCCTGGAGGTGCCGCGGGGCCACATATCCGGCGGCGCCGGTGAGCGCGAAATTCTGGATCGGGTGTTCGGCCATCATCCGTCCCGGTGGGTCGACTGGCCCTCGGCGACCGCCCTGAGCGTCGCCGCGAGCTTCGGCGCGTTGGTGTGGAGCGAGTATCGTTCCTCGACGGTCCGGCGGCCCGCCGCGGCGAAGCGCCGTCTGAGCCCGGGGTCCATCAACAGCCGTGTCAACTTATCGACCCATTCGTCGGCCGTCGACGCAAGGAAGCCATTCTCGCCGTCCTGGATGATCTCCCGGTTGACGCCGACAGCCGCCGCGACGACCGGTACGCCGCACGCCATGAACTCGATCGCCTTGAAACCACACTTGCCTTTCGACCATTCATCGTCGGCGAGCGGGTAGACGCCCACGTCGCAGGTATTGAACAGCTCGACTTCCCGATCGAGCGACCACGTCAGGTTGTCGACCGAGAGGCCGGGCAACTCGAACGGCCCGCCGGTGCCGCTGACCCGCAACGTGAACGGGTGCCGATCTCTCACCCGCTGCAGCACGCCCGCCAGGCTGCGGATGTAGGACGCGGTCGTCGGACTGCCGATCCAGCCGACGGTGAGGTCGCGCGCCGTGGGCGACATCTTCGGGGCCGCATCGGGCGCCGGCACGAAGCGCTCCGTGTCCACGCAGGTTGGAATCATCGTCACATCAGGATTGAACCGCCGCGCGTACCCGGCCAGATACTCATTGCCCGCAATGACATGCCGGCTGCGCCGGATGATCGACTCGACCTTCTGCGGCCGCTTCAACGCGCCGATCAGACGATTGGCGTCGCTCACGCTCGGCAGAAAAATCGCGTCGTCGAAGTCGAAGACGATTGGCGGACGACGGCGCAGCGCCAGCAGGCGCTCGACCATCGCCGGACCGATCGGAAAGATCTCCCGGTAGATGAAAATCAGATCGAACTGGGGCGCATCGCGCAGCGAGTCGAGCCGTTTGAGCGAGAGGGCCGCAAACGTCACGGCCTTCCGCACATAATGCCCGCGCTTGTACACCAGACGAAAGAATTCCGGGGTGAACAGGGAGTTGAGCGTGACGGAGATCCCGACCGATTCGAGGTAGGGGATGAACTGTGCAATGCGAAAACGACAACCGGCGCCCTCCTCCGGAATCGGCGACAGCGCCAGCACGCGAATCGGTTTCGACGGCACTAGTGCTTATCCGCGACGGCACGGGCAATGGGCCGGGCGGCGGCGGCAACGATCGCGCCCGCGACGACCATCCCGGCCGGAAGGATCGCGTCGAACCACCGCATGTGCGCCGAACCGACCGCCCGGAGCGCGAGCGCGGTCACGGCGCTTACGACGGCGATGAACCCGGTCATGCGGACGCGGCCTGACGGCGAAAGGCGCGCCCAGTCCCCAACGATTGGTTGCGACCAGCGGGACGTTCGTGATTCGATCCACGCGCGACGGACCCTCGCCGCGACCGCCCGGCCGACTGCGAACAGCCAACTGTCGGTCAGCAACCGTTCGACTTCGACATCGGAGCGCGCCACATCGCATCGCGGCCGCGTCAAGGTTGAGGCCGCGTTCTCAGCCAGGGACCACCACGCGATCGATCGTCTCGGGAATGTCACCGGCCCGCCGGCTCCTTCGGAGACAGCGAGCTCAGCATGGCATCGCTGACTTCGCCCTGCACGATATAGCGAGACGTTTCGAAGGTGAATGGAGCCCCGGTCTTGAATGGCTGGTCCTTATACGTCCAGCCGCCGCCGGTCGGCTCCAGCGGCACCTGTACGGTCGCGTCGACGACACGCGCCCCGCCGCCGAGCGGCATACGCGCGCCTGCCTCCGCCGCTGATACGGCACGCGCGGCCCCGAGCGCGAGGAGTGTTGCCCCATGCGCTTCGGCGCGCGCATTCGGACTCGTGTCCACGTCGCCGGCTTTCATGGCGGCGAGCAACTCGGACGTGACGATGAAGCGAACGCGCGCCTGAACTGTCTGGGGACTCGATGCGAGATGTACTTCGCTGATTTGGAAGTTCACCAGTCCCGATGGTCCGGCGAGCGTCAACACGGAGTCGGGCGCGACGGCGGCCGGCTGAACGGGGCCAGACATCATGCACCGGACGGATCCGTCAGGATTGGTGGCCAGCCAACACTTCAGCTTGAGTGTCGCGGGCAAGTCGGTCTGATCGGTTGGCACTCCAAGCGTGACATCCCCGGCGCGCACGCGTAACTGGCCCGGCACTTTCGACCCGACACTGACGATTTCGGCAATCGGGCCGGTTGACGGGAATCCCGTGCCACTCTTCAACTCGCTGGCCTGGGCGTCAGACAGCTGCTTGAACGAGCCGGCCACCTGCATGTCGAGGATCGACACAGCCGCCTGCGGGAGGATGGTCAGCGCCTTGGGCAGCCGAGCCACCTCCTGCATGTAGTCGTACAACACGACGTCATAGGTGCCCGGAGCGAGATCGGGCAAATCGACCGACGCGCTTTTGGTGCTGCCGATCTGGAAGGTGCGGCCCTGGACCGTGTCGAACGACACGCGCATGAACGGCCGAAGATTCTGCCCGTTGATGGCGATCCGCAGGTTCGGCCCGGGATACAGCCTGGCTGGTTCGATGCCGAGCAGCTTTGGCTGCGGGGTCTGAAACAGCAGATACGCACCGTAGGCCATCGGAATCAGCACGACGATGACCAGAGCGACGATCGCGTCCACCAGGTTGAGGCGGCCGCCGAGGCGGCCGCGATCATCGACAATCGCCATCAGACTTTGCCCCTCAGAACGATGGAGAGCCGGCAGTGCGCCCGAAGCGGGTCGCATGCGAGATCAGGCCGCAGACACCCACCGCGCTCAGCCAGACGAGATACGGCAGCGCCAGACCGCGGTGGCGCACCAGCGTGCCGACGTTGCCGCTGATCAGCGCGACGGTGACGGCCGCGATCAGCGCGTGGGCGAACAGCAGACCCGCAGTGAGCGGATCGCGCCGGCACGCGAATACCACGCCGGCCGGAAGAAGTGCGACCAGGATGTACCAGATGATCTGCTCTGGCACATACGCCAGTGCCGGACGCGACTGGACTTCCCAAGGCAGCGGGACGGTCAGATACTTCCCGATCGCGCGTGCGACGAACTTCGCGCTCTCGCGAAATTCGATGTCGGCAATTTCCGACCGGTCCGGATAGAAGCGTTCGTCGAGCAATCGATAGACGTAACCGGGGGTCGCGACGTGCCCCCAATGCTGCCTGGCGGCGGCCTGCACGCTGGAGTACGCCTTCAATTGCACTTCGGGATACGCCAGCACGGCCCCGGCGACAATCGGCAAGGCGGCCATCGACACGATCAGCAGTCGCGGCCGCCTGACCAGGGCCGCAAAGACCACGCCGCAGGTGAGGCTGGCGATGCTCAACACTCCACCGGCGGGCCGAACCGTTTCGATGGCGATCGCTATCGCCGCGACAGCGGTCCCTGCCAGCAGACGGCGCCACGCGCCTGTGCCACGAATGACCCGGAGAACCAGCGACAGGCTCGAAGCCGTGAGCAGAAAGAACAGCGGTTCTTTCAAGGCGGAGATCGACCAGGCGAACAGGCTCGGGAGAAACAGGAGCAGTCCGAACCCGACGAGCGCCGGCATCCGCCCAAAGGCAGGCCTGGCGATTCGATACAGAATCACGCTCCCGGTGAGGTAGAACGCCACGCCAAGCAGGTGCGCGCCATAGGGCGAGGGCCCGACGAGGACCTGGATGAACGCCAGCACGTACAGGTAACTGGTCGCGCTGTATTCGTCGAAGGCGTAGATCAGGTCCGCGCCGTGGACGGGAATGCCGAGCGCGACATTCCGGAGCCAGATCGATCGCTTGATGAAGTATTCCTCGTCGCCGAAAAAGCTGCCAAACGGCAGCTGACCGTGATTGGTCAGCAGGAACAAGCCGCCGATGGCGGCCAGCCGCAGGACGATCGCGGCGACCAGCAGCGTGAGAATCCAGCGGCGTTCGCGATCATCGAGGCCCATCACCGCGGACCCAACCAGCAGCACCATCGCCACGCCGAACCAGACGGTCAGTGGCGACAGCGCGTACGCGGTCCCGATGCCGACACCCGCCAGCGTCGCCAATCGCCAGCTCTTCACTGGCACGCCAAACGCCTCGCCGCCGCTCATGCCAGCGCCTCGCTCAGCACTCGATCGTACTCCAGCGCGATCGCCGCCACCGCGAAGCGTTGCGCCGTCGATACCGCGCCGGCGACGAGGCGGTGATGGAGCGTTTCGTCGGTCAGCACGCGCGCGAGCGCGGCCGCGACCGCCGCGGGCTCGTGCCGATCCACCAGGAGACCATCCACACCATCGTGCACGATATCGCGCGTGCCGGCCGAGCTCGTCGCGACGACCGGCACACCGCACGCCATCGCCTCGACCAGGACGTTGCCAAATCCTTCGTAGCGGGAGGTCAGCGCGAACACATCGGCGCGCGCAATCATCTTCCACGGATTGGTCTGAAAGCCGCACAGCACCACGGCCTGCTCGAGGCCGTGGGCGGCCACGCTGGTGCGAATCGCCGCCTCCTCATCACCTTGCCCGAGAATGAACAGCCGCGCCGGCACCGACGCGCGCAGCAGGGCCAGCGCGTCGATCAGCAGCGGGTAGTTCTTGGCTTCCGCCAGCCGGCCCGCCGCCACGATCACCGGCGGCTCCCATCGTCCTGCATCCGCCGGTTCGAGCGGCGCGGCCGCCGCGGTCGCCACGGCCGAGAGGTCCACCGGGTTGTGCACGACCCGCACCTGGCGCCGCGCCACGCCGAAGGCCTCGACCAGATCGTCGGCCACGCCATTCGACGTCGTGATGATCAAGTCGGCCGCCGCGTAGCCGGCGCGGGTCACCAGCGTGAAGACCCGCCGATGCCATCGATGTCGCCACGGATAATCACCATCGGCGAGAAACGCCGACATCGGCGTCTGCTGGTTGAACACGACGCGTGCGTCCACCGCCGCCGCCCGCACAGCCGTCAACACCGTGAAGTAGCTCAGGAACGAGACGACGAGATCGGGGCGGGTCTCGCGCACGAACCGGCGCAGCGCACGCCACCGACCGACCCGCGAATCGGTCGTACCTGCCGTCACGCGAACCGACGACGAGACGTCACCCAGGTACGGTCCCTCCTTGCGAAACAAATACATCGAACGATCCCACAAGGCGCTATCGAGCGCATTCAGGATCTGCACCGCCGCGCGCTCGGCGCCGCCACCAGCCAGGGACGGCAGCACGAAGCAGATCTTCCTGCGGGCCATCGCGAGCAGGTCAGGCCACCCGCACGGTGGCGGGTTGCCTCAGCGTGACCGGCAAGCGCGCCACCACCTCAGAGAGCAGCCGTGCGGCCTGGGCGTCGAGCGTGAAGCCTCGAGCGGTCTCGTAGCCACTGGCGATCAGGTGCTGGCGGAGCGGGGCATCGCCGATGAGCTGCGCCACCGCGTCCGCGACGGCCTCCGCCGTCGGCTGCTCCACCAACCAGCCGTTCAGTTGATGAGTGACGAGGCTCGGGATGCCCGAGACGCGCGTCGTGACGATGGGCAACCCCGCCGTCATGGCTTCGAGCAAGACGCGCGGAATGCCCTCGCCAGGCAGCGTCGGCAGCACGAAGATGTCGTAGTCGCGATACATCGGCAACAGCCGGTCGAGCGGTACGGAGCCCAGTGTCCGGACGCAGGCGCCAATCCCCAGCCGAGCCGCGTCCGCCAGAATCTGCGTGCGCTCCTCGTCACCAGGACGGCCGACGACCGGTCCGACGATATCGAGGGTGACATCGACTGCGCGATCGCGCAGCCGCCGCACCACGTCGGGCAGCACGCGAAGTCCCTTGCGCGGATCGATGCGGCTGACAGTCAGCAGCCGGACCGGCCGACCCGTACAGGTATCGGTCCGGGTCGCGAGATCGCTCGCGCTGATCGTCGTCGTGGTCGTTTCGATCACCGGATGACCGCCGCGCGAGTGCTTGGCCGCGAGCGCCGCGCCATTCGCAAATGCGACTGAGTGATCGGTCATCCACTGGACGTTCCATTCTTCGACCGCGGTGTACAGCCGCCACAACGCCCGCTTCAGGCCGGTATAGGGAACAGTCGGCAGCAGGGCCTGCAGGTCGCCGACGACGAGCACGACGCGCGGCCGGGCCATCAACTGCGCGATCACGAAGGCGACCATCGCCGCCGGACTGGGAACCCGGCAGTGCAGCACGTCGATCTCACGGACCCACCGCCACAGCCGCGGCAGCATCGTCAGCAGCTTGGGATAGAAATGGACCGGACCGTCGAACGGCGGCAGCGCGGCGAGCGTGACGTTCGGTGCGCGAATCGCTGTGCCCTCGCCGCGGCCCTGGCTCAACACCGGCACGCAGAGCGAGATCTCGTCGAAGTACGGCGCCAGCGAGTCGACGTAGCGCGCAAACGATCCCTCGACCTCGCGGAGCGTGCCATCGGCGGCTCGCCAGAACGGCATGTGGTAGACGATGCCGAGCTTCACGCGCGGCCAGGACTTTCCGCGGCGAGCAGGCGATCGTAGAGGCCGGTCACCGCAGCGATGTAGCCGTCCACACCAAACCTTGGGCGCACGAAGGCGGCCGCTGCATCCCCGAGCGTTCGCCTGAGCGCCGGGTTGGCGATGAGGCGTTCGAGGGCCGCGCCGAGTGCCGGCACATCGGCAGGCGGCACCAGCAGACCGGTGACGCCGTCGGTGACGACTTCCGGGATGCCGGCGATGCGGGTGGCCACGACGGGAAGACCGGCGCCCATCGCCAGCACCATCGAGAGGGGGAGACCCTCCCAGAGCGAGGGGATCACGAAAATATCGAGCGCGGCCAGCAGGGCACCGAGGTCGCGCCTGGCGCCAACAAAGTGCACGCGTTTGGACAACCCGAGGCGTTCAACCTGTGACCGAAGCTCGTCGCGGAGATGACCATCACCAACGACCAGCAGATGCATCTGCGCGAGGCCGGGCGTGACCGCCATCGCGTCGAATAGATAACGATGCGCCTTCTGCTCGGTGAGGCGCGCGATGATGCCCGAGAGCGGCACGTCGGCGGGCACGCCGAGCGCTTCGCGCGTCGCTGCCGGGGACGTGGTTGTCTGCAGCTGCGACCAGTCGACCGCGTTGTAGATCACGTCGACCTTCCGGGCCTCGGCATGTACTTGTCGGATATAGAACTCCCGCACGGACTCAGCCGACACCACCACGCGATCGGTCCCGCGCATCAGCAGCCGCTCGGCGAACGCGTGCGACGCGCGCTTGTGTTGGTAGATATTCACTTCCGTGCCCACGATGATCGGCACGCCGGCCAGCATGGCCGCGAGGCGCCCGTAGAGGCTGGCCGTCAGCAGAAAGGTATGCACGATATCCGGTTGAATGTCCATGAGCGCCCGCGTGATTCCGGCCACGTGTCCAAGCCGGCGCAGCCCCGGATTCAGGCCGAGCACACGGAACGACACGCCGGTCTTGCGAATCTCCTCTCCGATAGGCCCCGCGTGGTGAATGCAGCACACGACCGGCTCGAATCGCTCGGGCAGGTGGCGAACCAGGTTGAGCACCATCTCCTCGGCGCCACCCACCATGAAGGCGTGAGCCAGGTAGACCACGCGCGCCCGCCGGGCGGTCAATCGCGCCCGGTCCTGTCCGTCACCGCAAAGCCAGGATGTGTCACGAAAACGCTAAAAGCAGGGTGCAGCCGCCTAGGTTTGGTGCGCGCGATGGAACGCGATGGTCCTCTCCAGCCCATCCCGAAGAGACACGGTCGGGCTCCAGCCGATTTCCTCGCGAATACGGCCGATGTCCGACACGAAGTCGCCCGTCTCGATCTGTTCCGCCAGCGCGGGCCAGGCGACGTGCTCGACGTGCCCGCCGCCGGCCAGCTCGATAATCGTATCCGCCATGTCGATCATCCGCGTGCCCAGACCGGACCCGACGTTGAAGGCGCGGCCACCGCTCGACGGCGAAGCCGCCAGCCGCATCAGCGCGCACACGACATCATCCACATAGATGTAGTCGCGTCGCTGGGAGCCATCGCCGTAAAGCGTCAGGGTGCCGTTGGCGAGGGCCAGATGAATCAGCCGATTCACCACCCCGTAATCCGTGCGGCCAGGTGGCTGCCCAGGACCGTATGGATTGGTGACGCGCGCGATCGTGTAGCGCAGGCCGTATAGCGTGGCGTAGAGCTTGAGGTAACTCTCGACGGTAGCCTTGTGGATGGCGTGCAGGCAGAGCGGCTCCGGTACCCGGTCTTCGTCGACCGGCTGCGCGGCCTGCCGCCCGTACTGCAACCGTGAGCCCACGAAGACCAAGGTGGCGTCGCGATTGACCGTACGAAGGGCCTCGAGCAGCACCAGATTGCCCCGGCAATTGACGTCGAGGTCCGTCCAGGGATCCACCATGCTGCGTACGGCGCCCGATGCCGCCGCGAGGTCGAAGATGACGTCCTGCCCCGCCACGGCCTTTGCCATTGCCGCCGCGTGACGGATGTCACCCTCGAGGATGCGGACGCCGCGGGCCTCCAGCGCCGAGGCGCGGTCGGCGTGCGTTGCGCGCGACCGCGTCACGACCGTCACCGTCTGTCCTTCGGTCACGAGGCGATCCGTCAGGTTGACGCCGATAAACCCCAGTCCCCCGATGACAAGCGAACGCGACGGGACGCTCAAGCCGTCACCTTGCGGGCGATGCACAGGCAATGCAGATGGGCTTCAGACTGAAGCCGCTCCAGCGATTCGATGACGAAATCGCGGGCGAGCAGTTCTTCGACGCGGGCTTCGTCGGCGTACAACCCGCTGGCCAGCAGGCGATCGCGCAGCGGGCGCCTCAGGAAGGCGGGGAGCCGCGGCGCAACGACCGACCCCAGGCGACGCTTCAAGGTCCGCTCCACCGATGCCGATTCGGGATGCACGGTCGAAAAAACAAACCGCCCGGCCGGTCTGAGCCAATGGGCGATCTGCGACACGAGCGCAGGCCGCAACGGCGTGTGCTCCGCCAGCACGCCAATCGAGTAGACGAGATCGAAGCGGTCGGCACCGAAATCCTGGCCGAGCAGGTCCCCGTGCACGAGGGTCGTGTGCCCAATGGTGATCTGGTCCTCGTGCATCGGATGCCGCGCGCGCTCGAGCATCGCCGCCGACGCGTCCAGCCCGATCAGCGTCCGCACGCCGCGTAACGCGCAAAAGTAGCGTCCGGTCCCGCAGCCGAGGTCCAGCGCATCGATTGGCGATGTGAAACGATCACAGGCACTTCGCAGGCGCGAGACAAACGCGGCATACGGTGCGGCGTCGGCGAGGTCGTCGTCGTGGGATCGGTACCGCTCGGCATAGGCCTCGTCGTAGAGCGACGAGGCCTTCGCGGCCCACCGGCTTGTGTGCTCCACGTGTGTCACTCGAAAAGCGCGGCGGTCGAACCGAACCTCACGTCGGGCACGCGAGCCACGTGATCCAGAAAGCGCCGCAACACATCCTTGAGCACCCCATCCACCTCCCAATAATGGGTCGCCAGACAGAAATCGCCGCCAGCACGACGGGCTTCCTCGAAGCCGGACACCAGCGACTCGAGCGTCGTGCCGGGCACGAGGCTGTGACAGCCAAACTCGGCATGACGCCGGTAGCGCAGCACGAACGGATAGACGAACTGGTCCGTCCGCCGCCGCCCCGTCGATGCGCGATACCCGCGCACGCGCCACCAGTTGCCGAGCGTGTCGCGATCCCACGGCCGGAGCGACGGCCGAAACGACAGGAACGAGCCGAGCAGATTGAGCCCCGCCTCGCTTACCGCGGCGAGGCCGCGCTTCGACAGCGCGTTGTGCGGTGGGACGAACACCGAGATCGGCGCGCCCAACGTGCCGCGCAGATAGCGCAACCCTTCCCGGACGCGGCGCTCGGGATCCGGTGCGGCCTGGAATTCGAAGCCATCCGGATAGTCCTGGTGGGTGTATCCATGCAGCGCGATGGTGGCGCGGCCCCGCGTGATCGCGTCGCGGAGAAACGGTACCAGTTCGCGATTCTCTTCGAGAGGAAAGGCCCGACCCGAGTGCCAGTGTTCTCGCGCGATCCCCGGCCGTTCGTAGCCGATGGCAAAAGGCACGGTGGCCAGGCAGATCGGCAACTGGTCCCACACGTCGTGATACACGCGCTCGAGCGCCGCCGGCGACGTGAAATAGCACGTGTCGTCGTCTCGTATCGCGATCTTCACGCGGACGCTCTCGCCGTCGCCGTGCGCCCGGCCAGCACTTCGACATATACGTCGAGCAGGCGCTGTGCGCTGGCACGCCACGAAAAACGCTCCAGCACCCGCTGCCGGTTGAACGCCCCGGCGTCGCGGCTGCGGCCGTCATCCCCCAACCAACTGCCGAGCGCCCGAGCCAACATGCAGGCATCCCCGCGATCCACCAGGGTTCCACCGCGATCGGCCATGACATACTCGGACGCGCCGCCCACATCGGTCGCGACGACGGGAAGACCGCACGCCATCGCCTCGAGCACGACGTTGGGAGAGTTGTCGAAGTCCGACGCGAGCGCGAACACATCGGCGGCACGGTAGTAAGGCCCCATGTCCTCTTGCGGGACATACCCGGCAAAGGTCACCGCATCCGTGAGGCCGAGGTGTGCCACGCGGTGCCGCAGCGCTTCCTCTTCCGGTCCCTCGCCCACGAGAAGCACGTGGATCGCAGGATCCGCCTGACGCAAATGAGCCGCCGCCTCCACGAGCAGCGCCATGTTCTTGATCGGTACGAAGCGTCCAACCGACAACACCACGCGACGATCGGCGAGACCGAGCTCGGCGCGTCGGCTCGGACCGTCGGGCCGAAACAGCTGAGCATCGACCCCTTTGGGGACGGCGTGAACCGTCCTGCCGAGCATCCCCGGCAGGTTCGCCGCCGCCCAGCCATCGGCGACAAGCGCATCGGCCTGCTGAATATCGGCGTGGTACCGGACGTTCGGCGCGCCGGGAAAATTAATCACCACGGGAATATTCGCTCGCCGGAGCCGGGCCGCCTGGTAGAGCGCGTGCGCGTGGACGATGTCCGGCGGATGGGATCGTTCGCTGATCTGCCGCCACGCAGCGCGGCAGAACCACTCTTCGTCGACGTGCAGCGCCGTCATCGTGAGGCGGCCGAAGCCCCGCGTGTGCTGCCAGCGATAGACCGCGTCGCGCAGGTAAGGCGAACGGAGGACGGTGGCCTTCACGCCCGTCACCGGATGTTTCTGTCCTCCCAGCCACAGCGGCCGGCCGGTGATCACATCGACGTCGACACCGAGCGCCGTCAACTCGCGCATCCACGCCAGATGCCGCGTCTCGCCGCCACCCCGCATCATGGCGAGACAGCGAACGAGCATGGTCACGCGCATGCGCGAGCACCCGGTGAGCGATCGACGTGTTCCCGCGCCCACAGCTCCAGGCAGACCAGCGCCCAGATGCGCTTGGCGTGATCCCGGTGTCCCTGCTCGTGCTGGCGCAGGAGCGCGGTGACCTCACTCGAGCGCGTCCAACCGCGCTGGCAGGTACGCGTGTCGACCAGGATGTCCCTGGCCCAACCGATCAGTCCCTCGTGAAACCAGCGGCGCAGCGGGACCCCGAATCCGCGCTTGGGGCGCTGCAGCACGTCCGCCGGCACCCAGGGTTCAATCACCTTTCGAAACAGGCGTTTGGTTGTGGTCGCGTCCCCGTGACGGCTCGCGGGCTGCGCCGCGGCGAGCTCGATCACACGGTGATCGAGCAATGGACAACGCGCCTCCAGCGAGTGCGCCATCGTGGCGCGATCGACCTTGACGAGAATGTCATCAGGCAAATAGTGTCGCTGGTCCCAGCGCTGCAGACGCGAGAGTAACGGTCCTGCCGCATCGCGGATCTGATCGACCGCTTCCTGCTCGGGAAGCATCGCCGCCCCGATCAGGTCGGGGTCGGCGACCGCTTCGAGCAGATAGTCGGGAAACACCGTGCGCCGCCACACGAACCAGCCTTCAGGCCCAAGGCCCATCGTGCTCAGCCGGCCCTTGCCCCGCGCGTGGACAGGCACCAGGCGGGCGCCGGCGCCAATCGCCGAGCGCAGCAGCCCGACGCCTGGCGCGCCGACACGAGCCAGGGCATCGGCATAGGGCGTATATCCGGCAAACAACTCGTCGCCGCCATCGCCTGACAAGCACACCGTCACATGACGTCGCGCCAGCTCGGACAGGTAGTAGGTGGGAATAGCCGACGCGTCGGCAAACGGTTCGTCGTAGTGCCGCGCGAGCACCTCGGCAACCCGGACGCCGTCCGGCGTGACGACCTGCTCGTGATGGTCGGCGCCAAAAGCCTCTGCGGTCTTTCGTGCCTCGTCGAGCTCGTCGTAGGCCGGATCGCCGAAGCCGATCGTGAACGTCTGCACCGGGCGCGATGAATGCCGCGCCATCAGCGCGAGCACCGCCGCCGAGTCCATGCCGCCGCTCAGAAACGCGCCGAGCGGCACGTCCGAACGCATGCGGATGCGGACGGCTTCGTCCAGCTCGGCACGCAGCGCCTCGATCGCCTCCGCCTCGCTGCGCGTGTCCGTCACGCTGTCCTCGCCGGGCCAACTCCAGAAACGCTCGACCGTCGCCGAGCCAGCCCGCACGTCGATGGTCAACGCAGTACCTGGCTCGAGCCGGTGCATGCCCCGAAAAATCGCGTCGGTGCCGGACACGTAACCGAACGTGAAGTAGCTCAACAGGGCTGCCGGGTTGACCGGCGGCACTTCGTCGAGGGCCGCCAGCAGCGCCTTCGTCTCGGATCCGAACAGCCACTCGCCCCGATGGTCGATGTAGTAGAGCGGCTTCTTGCCGACACGGTCGCGCGCCAACACCAGCCGCTGCCGCGGCGCGTCCCAGATGGCCACGGCAAACATCCCGCGCATGCGACGAAAACCCGCGACGCCGTCCATCGCATACAGATGCGCGATCACTTCGGTGTCGCACGTGGTCGTCGTATGCCGTCCCGCCCGCGCCAGCTCCTCGCGCAACTCCACGAAGTTGTAGATTTCCCCGTTCTGCGCCACCGTGGTCGCGCCGCCGTCAATCGTGATCGGCTGATGACCGCCGGCCACGTCGATCACGCTCAATCGCGCGGCCCCTATCGCCGCGGGTCCCTCGATAAAGAGGCCCTGATCGTCGGGACCGCGATGGTGGAGCGTCCCCACCATGCGGGCCAGCCGCCGCGGATCGGGCGGACGTCCGGTCAGCGAGACGAAGCCAGCGATGCCACACATGATGAAGAATCGAGCACTATCCCGGACGCGTCGGCAAGCTCCGCGATCACGAAGCGGGCCGCGCGCTCGGCCGACTGACCGTCGAGAAACTGGCACTGCTCCAGCACCACGCGGCGTCGACCGTCGCGGTCGATCGACGGATCGGCGAGGTACCGTCCGACGTGCGACACCAGATCCTCCGGCGTCTCTGCCACACGGACTGCACCCTGCCGGGTGATATTCGCGTAGTGGGTGAACCGGTAGTAGCGCCGCGCGGATCGGGCGAACGGTGATGGCGTATCCCCATCGAACGCAATGTTGACGACCGGGGTGTCGAAAATCGCCGACTCGATGGCAATCGTCGACGCCACGTTCACCACCACGTCACTGTGGCGAAGCGTGTCGGCGAGATGTCGCTGATTGCCCTCAGTGATGTCCACGGCGAGACCGTCACCCGCTCGCACCGACTCACGAAACGGCTTCTCGAGAATGACATGAGGCGTGCGGGCAAACGGCTCGTAGTGGGACAGGTCGTCGCGAGGGTGCAGGCGCACCAGGATCTGAGCGGGAGACGGCCATCGGCCATCCTCCATCGCGCGCACCAGCACCCGCAGCACGTGGTCGTGGTGGGAATAGAGCTCGTGCGGCGTGGTGGTGAGCGTCACGAGTTTGCGCGAGGGATCGGCGCCGACGCCGCTGAAGAACTGCTCGCGCGATGCGGACTGGCGGGGCTTGAAGTAGAGATCCCACTGCGGGGTACCGGCGACACTCACCTCGTCGCTCTGATAGCCGTGCAGCTCGACCGCCTGCGCCTTCATCAAGTCGTTCCAGACAATCAGCCGATCGACGCGTCGCACCGGCAGGAGCTTGTTCGTGAAGTTGTCCCAACTGGGATCGACCGCCATCGACCGCACCCGGCGCCGCGCCGCGGTGCGGAGCAGCGGCACTTCCGCGTAGATGAGGCCGGGGCTCGACGTGATGAGCAGAGCGGGCCGGTAGGTGTCGAACAGCCGCTCGGCCCATGCATGCCGTACCAGCCGATCGGACAGCTCATACCGGCTCTCCTTCCGAAGCAGGGACGGCGCGATCGCGCCCGCCAGCAGCCGCTTCGCCCGAATCCAGCGGATGGTCTTCTTCTCCAGTGCTTCCGCGCGACGGATCCGCACCGACTCAGTGACGCCCGAATCGAGGTATCCCGCCTGAACGAACGCCAGCAGCCGCGCTTCCAGACCGGCCGGCCGGTGCGGCGGGAGATCGTCGAACGTGACGCGCGGATGCGTGAATTCGTTGACGAACGCGGCATCGTTCGCCAACGGCGACACGATCACGACCCGGACGGCCGCGAACGCATCGAGCAACCGGCGGACGAGCCCCGTCCGCAGGATGTTGCCCGCCGCTCCACCGTGCGGAATCGACACGATCACGACGAGGCCGGCTGTCGTGTCGGTCATGGCCGATGCCGGTCTGAAGCCACCGCGACCGCCGGGACCACCGGCCCTTCGACGCGCTCAAGGTCGACCTGCTCCCGCTGCGGGACGGGGCGGCAGGAGCAAGCACCGGCAGGAAATATCCGGCAATCGCTGCGACCTGGGCGGCAGGACACTGTGGCGGTCTTCACTGGGTATGGTGCCTGAACTCGAAGGGCAGCGACACCAGGCCGTCTTCCTCATCGGCCAGGCTCTCGACGCCGCCGCCCTGGCCGGTCACGGCAAAGCGTGGCCCCGCCGTGACGACGTCGTACGACGCGAGCTGGTGCTGATCGGTAATCGACAACCGGAGGACATACTGGCGCGGCCGCAGCGGCAGCCGCGCAAACCGGCACTCGATCACGCCGTCGCCCGTCACCAGGTCGGGGCTGTCGCCGACCCGCGAAGTGGCCGTCGTGATCACGAGGCCGGTATCGACGTCAACGATTGCCACTTGAAAGACCGGCCGCTCGACCTGCTGGCCGGCGTGATAGGCGGAGCGGACGATCAGCGTGGCGCCTGCGGCCAGCATCCCCGTTGGCGCGCCGGCTTCGTCGATGAGGTCGACCGTGCGATAGCGCACTTCACCGGTGCCGCCACGATGGCTCTGTAACGCTGTCGCCTGATTGGCCAGCGCCTCGATGTTCACCTCGTTCATGTAGCGCTCGGCAATCTCCCCGGCTGGACCGTACGCCCGAACCCCCCCGTCCTCCATCCAGAGAATGTCGCTGCACAGCCGCCGCACGTTCCACATGTCGTGCGAGATGAAGAGCACGGTCTTCCCTTCCGTGATCAGCCGCCGCAGCGCCTCGAGGGCGCGGCGCCGGAACGCGGCATCGCCGACGGACAACACTTCGTCGACCAGCACGATGTCGGGACGGCTGTGAATGGCGACGCTGAAGCCCAGCCGCGCATACAACCCGGACGAATACCGCTTCATTGGCGTATCGATCAGACGTTCGACATCCGCAAACTGCACGATGTCGTCGAAATGACGATCGATCTCTCGCCGCGTCAGCCCGAACAGGCCGCCGCCGAGATAGACGTTCTCGCGGCCGGTCAGCTCGGGATGAAATCCCGCCCCCAACTCGATGAGCGATACCGCGTGGCCGGCGACGCGGACGGTGCCGCTGGTTGGCCACGTCACGCGGGAGATGAGCTTGAGCAACGTGGTCTTGCCGGCGCCGTTTCGCCCGATAATCCCGAGGCCCGTCCCCGTCGGCGCCTCGAAGGACACATTCCGAAGCGCCGAGATGGTACCGTCGATCCTGCCACGCGTCGTGCTGTGTACCTCGATCGACCGCCCGCGCAGTGAATCTACGCCCGACGCGACCAGGTCGACAATCGTCCGCGATCGTCCGGTGCGGTACCGCTTGGTGACCTGCTCGAGCCGGATGGCGATGTCAGATGACATCGGCGAAGTACTTGTCCATCCGCTTGAACATGACGAGAGCTCCGCCAAGCAGCGCGACGATCATCGCGGTCGAGATCCCGACCAGTTGCCAATCGGGAGCCCGACCAAAGACCAGAGACGAGCGAAACCCCTCGACGATCGCGGTCAACGGGTTCAGCATGTAGAAGACCCGGTAGCGTTCGGGTGCCGCCGACAGCGGATAGGCGACGGGCGTGAGATACATCCAGAGTTGCAGGCCGATCTGCACGACCGGGTTGACGTCCCGGTAGAAGACATTCACCGACGAGGTCACGAGCGTCACGCCGACCGTGAAGAGCACCAGCAGCAGAAAGAAGAACGGCAACATCAGGCCCCATCGCCCGACGCCGACGCCGTAGTACACCATCAGCAGGGCATACAAGGCCGCCGAGGCCGCGAGATCCACCAGGCGCGAGCACACTTGCGCGAGCGGGACGATCTCGCGCGGAAAGTACGTCTTGGTGACGATGTTCCGGTAGGTGATCAGGCTGAGGGTGCCGGAGTTGACCGAGTTCGAAAAGAAGAACCACGGCACCAGGGCGCAATACGCGAACAGCGGGTAGGGCACGCCGCCTGAAGGAATCTTCCCGAGCCGCGAAAAAACCAGCGTGAACACCGCCATCGTGGCCAGCGGCTGCGCAATCGCCCAGCCGATGCCGAAGAGCGACTGCGTGTAGCGACCTTTCACCTCGCGGCGCGTCAGGTTCATCAGCAGCTCCCCATAGGCGGAGAGCGACATGCGCTCGGGACGATCGGTCAGCGGGTGAGACAAAAGTTACGGTGAAAGTTAGAACTTGGAACTTGAAAGTCTGAAGTCTGAAGTTTGAAGTCTGAAGTCTGAAACCCGCACCCCAAACTCAGGTCGTGAGAGACAAACCGCATTCAACGCAGAGGCCACAGAGACCGCTGCAGGAAAATCGACAAATTCTCTGCGATCTCAGCGAGCTCCGCGTTAGGACGTCGTGTTTCGCCCCCGGTTCTTCAGTCGAGCGCGAACTCCGACTGCCACGACTCGTCGACCGGCATCGGTGCCTGCGCCGAACGCTCGAGGATGAAATTCTCGAGTACCAACACGTCCATGTGCGTGCGTTGAAAGCACCGCACCGCGTCCTCCGGCGTGCACACGATCGGCTCACCCCGCACGTTGAAGGACGTATTGACGAGCATCGGGCAGCCGGTTCGACGATGAAAGGCCGCGAGGATGTCGTAGTACAAGGGATTGGCCTCGCGCCGCACCGTCTGGATGCGTGCGGAGTAGTCCACATGCGTAATCGCCGGCACCGTCGACCGGGGCACATTCAGCTTCTCGATGCCCCACAGCGCAGACGCCGCGTCGGACACCGGCAGACGCCGCGACGCCTGCACGTCGGCGACGAGCAGCATGTAGGGGCTCTCGTCGTCCAGCTCGAACCAGTCCGCGACGTGCTCGCGCATCACCGACGGCGCGAACGGCCGGAACGACTCGCGAAACTTGATCTTCAGGTTCAGCACCGACTGCATCCTGGTCGAGCGCGCATCGGCGAGAATCGAGCGGCCGCCCAGGGCGCGCGGACCGAACTCCATGCGTCCCTGCAGCAGGCCGATCACCTTCTCGTCGGCCAGCAGGGCGGCAATCTCATCGGCGAGCCCCGCGGGCGCCACGCGTCGCGCGACATATCCATGCTTTTCGACAAAGGCCTCGATCTCGCTCTCGGTGAATCGTGGGCCAAGAAACGAGCCGCTCATCCCGTCGGCATAACGGGGCACCGATCGGCCACCCGCGCGGGACGGCCGCTCCCACGTCCCCTCGCTTTCGGGACTGCGGCGCGGCTTGTCGAGATGCCGATGCCAGATTGCCAGCGCCACGCCAAGCGCCCCCCCGGCGTCTCCAGCCGCCGGCTGCACCCACATCTGCTCGAACGGCCCCTCGCGCAGGATGCGGCCGTTCCCCACACAATTGAGCGCGACCCCCCCGGCCAGACACAAATCGCGCATCCCCGTTTCGCGCTGGGCGAAGGCGGTCATTTTCAACATCACCTCTTCGGTGATTTCCTGAATCGACGCCGCGAGATCCATCTCCCGCTGTGTCAGCACACTCTCCGGCTTGCGGGCCGCACCACCGAGCAACCCCTCCATCGCACGGCCGGTCATCGTCAAGCCGTGCGAATACGTGAAGTAGTCCTGGTTCATCCACAGGCTGCCATCGTCCTTGATTTCAATCAGGTGATCCTTGATGGTCTTGACGTACCTGGGCTCGCCGTACGGCGCGAGCCCCATCACCTTGTACTCGCCAGAGTTCACCTTGAACCCGGCGAAGTAGGTGAAGGCGGAATACAGCAGTCCGAGCGAGTGAGGGAATCGCAGCTCGTGAATGATCTCGAGGTCGTGGCCACGTCCGACGCCAATCGACGAGGTCGCCCACTCCCCCACGCCGTCGATGGTGACGACCGCGGCCTGCTCGAAAGGCGAGGGATAGAACGCCGACGCGGCGTGCGATTCGTGATGCTCGCCGAAGAGCACTTCGCCTTCGAATCCCTCAACCCGATCGCGGATGTCGTCGGCCATCCACAACTTCTCGCCCAGCCAGAGCGGCATCGCCATCAGATACGACTTCAAGCCGCGCGGAGCCGACGCCGTGTAGGTTTCGAGCAGACGCTCGAACTTGACCATCGGCTTTTCGTAGAAGCCGACGAAATCGAGCTGGCCGGTGGTGATGTTGGCCTCATGCAGGCAGTAGTCCACGGCGCGAGTCGGAAACGCCGCATCGTGCTTCTTGCGCGTGAAGCGCTCCTCTTGAGCCGCGGCCACGACCCGGCCGTCCTCGACCAGGCACGCCGCCGAGTCGTGATAGTAGGCGGAGATTCCGAGGATCCGGGTCGGCAAGTGTCGTGCTTAGAACAGCGTGTAGATGAACGGGGCGATCGCACTGCTCTGCGAGAACACGATCAGCAGCCCGAACAGCACGAACACGAGCACGATGGGCATCAGCCAGTATTTTTTCTCGACCCGCAGGAACTGCCAGAACTCTTTGAGAACGCGACTCTTTGCCATTTATTCCCTCAGTACATCCGTGAGAAGTGCGACCGATCACGATAGCGGGCGGGGTGGGGCGACCATCCCGGCCAGGTGGCGCGGCGCTTCCCCAGCGGATCGCGACCGATCAGCCGCCAGATCAGGCCGAGCGGGATCAGAACGAGGGCAAAAGCCAGCGTGAGAATGATGCGCGCGTTGACGTATCCGAGCGCGAGCGCGAAGCGCCACCATACGGCGCTCGGCCATTTCAGAAGCGATGGACGCAGCCGACCCAGCACGACCAGTACGAAGCCGATGCCGCCCGTGATCTGCGCGGTGGGCACCCGGCCGCGCCATACGGCCAGCGCGCTGACGATCAGCAGGACCGTGCCGACCGACAGGCCGAATGCGCGCTCAGGATTGGCTGGACCTTTCATATCGAAGCGTGTGAGGAAATCACCTGGTTATATCTTGTCACAGGCCGTCACGGGCGACGGGCCGCCATCGCCTTGACCGGATCGACCAGCGCGGCCGCAACAATGGCATTACCGGGCGCCGTCAAGTGCATGCGATCGAAAGAGTGTCTTGGATCACTGAGGTCGACCGTGTCGCCCAGATCCACGTACTGGACTCTGGGTTCGTCGGCGAATCGGCGGCGTAGCAGTCCAGTCAACTCCGTCTGCTGCGCGATGTGACGGTCGCGAAGTGCTTCCAATGGGTGCGGTTGTGCCACCACCAACACCTGCTTGCCGTGCTGGAGGGCGAAATCGACCGCCACCAGCATCGACCGGCAGTAGTCCTGCCACGGATACTTGCAGCCGGTCGCCGCAGCGTCGGTAATCTCTTTGCTCGGCGCTGTGGTGACGCGTCCCAGCTGCTGCTCGAGGGACTTGCCGACATCGGCGGCCATCGTGAGCGCCTCGGCCGCGCCACGGGCGGCCACGCCTGGGCGAAACACGGTCCGGTTGTCGCTGCGGTACAGCGACGCGCTGTCTCCCGTCAGCATGGCCGCGGCCTTTTCCTTGAAGACGATCTGAAAAATCGGCAGGTAACCCGTGAGGCGGTACACCGGCGACTCGTGCCGGAAGACCTGGAGGTTGGGCTTTCGCGGGTCGCCCATCATGTCGTTGTAGCCTTCGTAGAGCAGGACCAGGTCGTAGTCGAGCCAGAGATAGTCTTTCAGCGTGAAGATGAACGAAAACGCCCCTTCATTGTTATAGCCGAGGTTGAGCACGCGGATGGGGTGCGGTCCTGCCGGCTGGGCAAGGTCGCGTTCCAGCTGGGCGGGAATCGCTTCGTCCCAGTTCGCACCATATCCGTACGCGGTGCTCCCGCCGAGGACGGCGACGCGGTATTCCCCCGGACGTTTCTTCGGGACGGTGGGTCCCCGGTATCCCCAGACGTTGTAGCCCGCCGACTTCTGAAACTTGCCGTGCAGATACACGTCAACGGCGAGCAGCGCGCAGAGGGGCACCAGCGTCGCGAGTGTCACGGCGATGAGCGCGAACAGCAGATGGCGGCGGCGCATCAGGATCGGCGTTGGCGCAGCAGGTCGAGCACTGTCGGCACCACCTCTTCAGCGACTCTGGCGTGGCCCGCCACGCTCAAGTTGCGACCGTCAAGACGCAAACCGTCATCGGCCAGATCGGGCACCTGGTCGAGATCGACGATCCGCACGCGCATTTCGCCGGCGTACCGTGCACGAATCCGATCGGCGAACCCGTCCCGCGCGATGGTATCTCGCGACGAGAAAGGCGGTGGGATGATGACCACGACACCGCGTGCAATTGTCAAAGCGTCGGACACTGACCCGGCGATCTCGTCAAACGGGAGATCGGCGGCAACCGCCGGCTGAGCGCCGAGGATCCGGTGCAGGGAACGATCGAGAGCCCCGAGCGCCCGGCCGGTCCCGGCGACCACCGCACCGCCTGTCCACAGCCTCTCGGCCTTTTCCTGCAGCACGAGTGGAAGCATTGGCACGTAGCCGGTGAGCATCGCGATGCCGGAGTCGGCCGGCGGCAACCGCTGGCCGGCGGACCGGGCGTCGGGATCCAAGTACAGACACAGGACGTCCGGCCGCAGGTAGGCGAAATGGGCGATCTGACTGCGGTATTCGGACCAGGGTGCGCCCATCGCGCCCAGGTTGACCGCGGTGACCGTGATTGACGGTCCACCGCGAACATCGAGCACGAGGGCAAGGAGCTGACGAATGGTGGGCGCTACTGTTTCGCTCGCGGCCACTCCCCACCCAAACGCCAGACTCCCGCCCACGACGGCAACCCGAACCTCGTCCGCCCGCTTGGTTCGCATCACGGGACCGCGATACCCCCAGACGTTCACGCCGCCGAGCTGTTCAACCCGTGCGTGGGCTCGCACATCGAGTGCCAGCGTCAGCAGCGAGGCCAGCGCAAGCAGCTGTACGACAAGCGTCCCGATGATCGCCTTTCGACTCATGTCAGACTTGACACGCATATCAGACTCAGCGTGCCGTCTCAGATGTCGTCGGCCGCG
Source organism: Acidobacteriota bacterium (assembly GCA_040007095.1). Classification (GTDB taxonomy): domain Bacteria; phylum Acidobacteriota; class Vicinamibacteria; order Vicinamibacterales; family CAVVIG01; genus JBDTVS01. Next base: position 33,679 of record JBDTVS010000190.1, on the reverse strand, counting down.
CACCCCGAGCGTAGATGCTTTCGTTGGCCACTCCGGCGTACCTCACCGCCACATCGTCCCAACCGGCGTACCAGCCGCGGATTTCTTCCTTGCGATGAAAACTGGTGAAGCCCGCGCTGTAGTGATCGAAGTTGTTGTGCTGGTCCGGGGAAAAGAAGAGGATCTGCCGGCCCATCAGATAGAGCATGGGACCGACAAACGTGATTCGTTCGAGGATCTTGCCGGCTGCGGTCAGCACCCGGCAGAACCGCCAGGTGGTGGCGTACGACGCGTGCGCCGTCCAGCGCCGCAGCCGCCGGTTGACCGCATAGAGAACGCGGTTCCCCTGTCCGTGCATGAATATCGAGAAGAACCCTCCTGGCTTCACGAGAGGGGCGATGGCGCGGAATGCCCCGAGGGCATCCGGGGTGTGATGCAGGACGCCGATCGAGTAGACGATATCAAAGGCGTCCGGACGGAACGGCAGGTGGAAGAGGTCCGCCTGCACGACGTCGACGTCCGGGCGATCGGCGAGATTCTTCGAGGCAATCTCCACCGCGGCGGAGATGTCCACGGCCACCACGCGCGCGCCCCAATCGTTCACCAGCTTGGCGTAACGCCCATTGCCGCAGCCGGCGTCCAGGACGAGCCGCCCTCGGTACTCGGAAGGCAGCGACCGCGTGTATTCGAGAAAGATGTCCCGCTCGGCCTGCCACTCAGGCTTCGCGTGACCGTGTTCAGGATACAGTGCCGTCCACTCGTACCCGAACGAGTCACGCGTACGGGCCTGATCGACGTTGACCGCGTGCTGCACGAAGCGCGGCACGCGATCGATGATCGGATAGCGATGGCCCGCGGGACACGACAGCGTGCCGCTCTGCACGTGATCGGCGACCGTGATCGCGCCTGCGTCAAGCGTGATTGGGCCCCGGCATTCGGGACAGATCAAAAGCGGTAACAGCGCCGTATGCATCAGTTTAGCAGCCCGTGGTGAAAGTCCGTCGTCGCACCGAGGCGGGTGATGCGCCCGGATCGCAAGGCGCGAGACGCGAGAATACCGGGAGTATTTGAGCGTTGGGCAACGCCGCGAGGCGGGATGCAGCATTCGCCGAATGCAGACGGACTTTTACCACGGGCTGCCGACGCCCCAACTCGCCGCATTCTCACGATGACAGCTCCGCCAACCGCACGGTCAGGTTGTGGCGCAGGGTCCGGTTGAGGAACGATAGCTGCGCATGAAGGTCGCGCGCATCATCACCCGACTCAACATCGGCGGGCCATCGATCCAGGCGATTACCCTCACCTCCCGTCTCGCCGCGCGCGGTCACACCACGATGCTGTTGCACGGTCGTCTCGGGCCTGGCGAGGGCGACATGCGCTACCTGGCGGGGCCTGACGATCGACTCGTCTTCGTTGCGCCGCTCCGTCGAGCGATCGCGCCGGTCGACGATCTGCGTGCGCTCATCACCCTCTATCGCGAGTTGCGGCGCTTCCGTCCGGCCGTCATCCACACGCACATGGCCAAAGCGGGACTGCTCGGCCGCCTGGCGGCCCGCGCCTACAACCTGACGCGGGGGAACGCACCGCGCGCCCGCGTCGTGCACACGTATCACGGCCACGTGCTGGAGGGGTACTTCGGCGGCATGCGAACGGCAATTTTCATCGCGCTCGAGCGAGGCCTGGCAAGATTGAGCGACGCGATCGTCGCCATTTCCCCTGCCGTTCGCGGCGAACTGCTGGATCAGTACCGGATCGGCCGGCGCGAGCAGTACCGCGTGATCCCCCTGGGCTTCGATCTGTCGCCTTTCGCGACCCTCGATCTCGAGGCGCGCACCCACGCGCGCCAGGCGCTCCAGATCGCCGGCGACGCGCCGGTCGTCACCACGGTGGGCCGACTCACCGCGATCAAGCAGCACCATCTCTTCCTTGAGGTCGCCGGGCAGCTGATCGCGCGGCACCCCGATGCCGTGATCCTGCTCGTGGGCGATGGCGAGCTCAGGACCGATCTGGAAGCGCACGCGAGTCGTCTCGGTCTCGGCTCGCAGGTGCGGTTTCTCGGGTGGCGTCGCGATCTGGCGACCATCTACGCCGCGACCGACGTCTTCGCCCTCACCTCGCGCAACGAGGGCACACCGGTCGCCCTCATCGAAGCGATGGCGTCGGGCGTGCCGGGCGTCTCCACGGATGTCGGCGGCGTCCGCGATGTGATCCAGGACGGAACCATGGGGATCCGCGTGCCGCTCGACGACACCGCCGGGTTCGCCGACAACGTCCTCCGTCTGCTGACCGAGCCGTTGCTGCGCGCTGAGATGGGCGCACGCGGCCGGCGCCACGTCCTCGATCACTTCGATATCGAAAGACTGACGAGCGACGTCGCCCGCCTTTACCACGAACTGATCGGCGGCGCGTGATCGGCGCGCGCGAGCGCGCGCGTTCGCTGGGCTATCATGCTGCGCAGCATGAAGCGTTCGTATCTGCTCCTGATCTCTCTCGTCGCGCTCACCCACGCCGCGTTCTTTATCGTCTATCAGCGTCCCGACTGGCATGTCGCGGTGGCCTGGACCGATCAGGACGGTTACCGGCGCCTCGGCGAGGTCCTCGCGGCGACCGGACGCTTCACGCGCTATCCCGACAGCCCGGTCTTCGTGCCGGAAGTGATCAGAACGCCCGGCTACCCGGCGTTCGTCGCCGCCGTCTACCGCATCGCCGGCGTCAGCCATCTCGCGGTGGCGATCGCGCAGGCGTTGGTCTTTGCTGCCATCTGCCTGGTCGTCTACGGCATCGCTCGAACGGCGGCATCCGAACGCGTCGCGCTGGCCGCCGCGGCGGTGACGGCGCTGTTCCCGCCGATCCCATACTTCGGCGCGCTCGTGCTCACCGAAGTCTGGACGACGCTGGTGCTGAGCAGCGCGCTGCTCGTCTGCCTCCGCGCCACGAAGAGCGGGCGCGTCCGCGATTTCGCCATCGCCGGTCTGCTGTTCGGCTGCGCGACGCTCGTGCGCCCGGCCTTCGTGCTGCTGCCGTTTGGATTGGCGCTCGGACTGCCGATCCTCGTGCCCGCCGAACGGCGAACCGGTCAACGCCTGGCCTGCTGGGCGACGCTCGCAGTCGTCGGCGGCCTGACGCTGGTGCCGTGGCTCACCTACAACTACGTCTACCTCGGCCGGTTCACGCTGTCGCCTGCCGGCGGCGTCGGCAGAGGACTGTGGGAAGGCTCCTGGCAAGGACGATGGCCGGGACGCGTGCACGCGCAGCTGACGACGATTGCCGACGAGGAGATCCCGCGCGAAACGCTCGACGCCCGCGTCCAAACGGTCGCGGCCAACACGAAGTTTCCCGCCGGGCCGATGCTCGACTACGTGCACGAATGGCGCGACATCCGCCGCATCTGGGAAGAACCGACCGACCCGATGACGCGGGCGCGGGCGCGGGTGACCGCCGACCAGGAATATCTGCGCGCCGCGCGCCGCCACATCGGCGAGGACGTCCCGGGCTGGGCGGTTCGCCGTCTCACGCGCGGGCTGTTCGTGCTCTGGGCGTCTGACATTCCCATTCGCTACACCGATATCAATGCGACGCCAACCTGGATCATCCGGCTGCTGTGGCTGGCGCAAGTCGGCCTGCTCGCGGCCGCCGCCCTCGGCCTGGTCGCGCTGGTGACGCGCGGCCGATTCACTCAGGCGGCCCTGCTCGCGCTGCCGCTGCTCTATGTGACCGGCGTCCATCTGCCGCTGCTCTGCGAAACCCGCCAGTCGCTGCCCGTCAAACCGATCGTGCTCGTGCTGGCGACGATCGGCGTCGCGCGCATGAAACACGCACCGCTCTGACCTATGACGTGAGGAACCAGCCTCACTTCCCCTGAAACCTCAGGTTCATGAAGGCGAGCATCTGGGCGAGCCAGGCGCGGCTGTCAAACCCGCTCGCCGCAACCGTCTCGGCCACCTGCATCCCGAGCAGGACGTTGTCGTCCATGCTGTTGTTCAGGAACAACCCGTGGCGGCCGATCGTGAGCAGGTTCGCAACCGCATGGACCCCCTCGAGCACCGGGATGAGGTGGTCTTCGAAGTTCAGCTCGTAGACCGGATACGCCGTGGCAATCTCGGCGACGTGGTAGGAATCGACCTCCGCTTCCGTGACTCCGTAGCCCATCTTCATCATGTCGGCCAGTGCAATCCGGTAGATCTCTTCGTCGCTCGCCTGCCAGACCGGTTCGTCGCGCCAGCACGATAGCTCGATACAGAGGACCGTCCGGTCCGCCGGCACCATGCTCACGCTGACGTTCTTCTGCTCCGACATCCGGTTCACGCGGAACTGATCATCGAGCAGGTAGATCCAGTGGTAGTTGGTGAGTTGCGGTCGCTTCAGCGCGATGTAGATCAGTTTCAGACTGCGATACCGTAGCTTCGACGCATGCTCCGCCACCGCCGGCGGCAGCGCCGGCGTCACCATCTTCACGAGCTGTGGCAGCGCCAACGTCGAGATGACGCCGCGGCAGTCAATGGCTTCCTCGTGCCCGTCGTGCATATAGATGACGCGAGCGATCCGCTCTCCATCCCGTTCGAGACGCACGACCGGCGATTCCAGGCGCACACAGCTGCCCGCCGCCCGGACGCCGGCGGCCATATTCTCGAACAGCACGCTGATGCCCTGCTGCGGATACATGTACTTCGTGAAGTAGGTCGCCGGATCGGCCTTGATCCCCAGTGAACGCAGGATGACGTTCTTCAGGTTCAGCTTCGCGACACGCTGCGCCTGCTTCGAGGAAATCTGAGATGTCGGAAGCCCCCAGACCCGTTCCGAGTAAATCCCGAAGCACAGGTCGTAGAGGGTCCGCCCGAGGTTCCGCACGCCCCATTCCTCGAACGAATGTTCCTTCCTCGCCGGCGACAACGTGGATTTCAGTGTTGCGAAGAGGTAGTCGAAGATGATGCGCGCCGACAGCAACGGGCTCACCCCGGTCAGCACCTGCAGCATCTCGAGCGGGTAGACGTATTCCTTGCCGCGCAGAAGCACCCGCGTGCCGCGCGTCAGGATCAGCGGGTCGGGCCCGAACAATGGCTGAATCGCCTCGTGGATGGCTCGGCTCTCTTCGGTCTCGCGGATGTGGAAGGTGTGGGGGCCGTAGTCGACGTGGTAGGGACCGACCGTGATGGTCTTGCCCATGCCGCCGACCGCGTCGTCCTTTTCCAGGACGATGACGTTGTGTCCCAGCGCCGACAAGCGCCAGGCAGCCGAAATACCGGCCGGCCCCGCTCCGAGAATGACGATAGGTTCCGACGACACGCCGCTAGCGCCCCTCTCCTGCCGTCGTCTTCTCGGCAACAACAAAGTAGTACAGGTTCATCGAAAACGGCAGGCGGCGGAAGGGCAGCGTAAAGCCCTCGACGATCCGGAAGCCGTCGCGCAGCCACCGTCGCATCCGCCTCGGCGGCGTCATGATCAGATGGTCCGGATAGCGGATGGGGAATTTCGCCAGCAGCAAGCGTCCGACACTCATCGTCACGTCGTTGGGCACGACCATGATGGTGCGGCCGCCGGGCTTCAGCACGCGCCGGGCCTCGGCCAGGATGCGCCACGGCTCGGTGGTGTGCTCGAGCACCGCGACCAGCAGCACCACGGCAAACGAGGCGTTCGCAAATGGCAGGGCATATCCGTCGGCACACAGCGCCGCGCGACCCTTGGCCTTCGCGCGCGCGACACGCCGCATCGACACATCCATCTGTACCGGGGCGATCGTCGTGCCGTCGAACATCATCCCCTCGCCGCAACCAATCTCGAGGATCTCGCGGTTCTTCACACCGTCCAGCCGCGCCAGCACTTCGGCGCGATACATGCGATAGAAATAGCCGACGACTCCGGTGACTTGCGACTCATGGCCTTCGACCTCGGCCACGTACTCGTGCAGCTCGCGCTCCGACAAACGACGCGGATCGACCCTAGTACTGCGTTTCATAATTACGGTGACGTATTCGGGCGCCGAGGCGCCCGGATCGCCAGGCGCGAGAAGGGAGAATGCCGGGAGCATTTGACCGACGAGCAACGCAGCGAGGCGGGATGCATCGGTGGCCGATACGTTGCCGCAATTGTGAAACGCAGTACTGAGTCCGGCGGCTCAAGACGATGGCTCACGAGGGGAGGCGAGTGCCGCTCGCGAAAAAGTGCCAGCCCTCTGCATCAGCATTGACTCTGAAACCGGCTCTGGGTCCGAGCCAGGCGCTCCCGCGACAGGGAATCGGCGAGCCGTCGCAACCCGTCCTCGAACGAGATGGCGGGCGCCACGCCAAACCGTTCGCGCATCGTGGGATCGACCGAGTGGAACTCGATGTACTCCGCAACCCGGCCGTCGTGGCGAATGGTGACGTCCACGCCCAGGATCTTTGCCATGGCTCCGACGACATGATTGACGCTCACGGGAGTTCCCGATGCGAAATCCACCGTCATCGAGGCGCCGCGCGCGTTCACCAGCGCGAGAAAGCCGTCGACGGCGTCGTCGACGTACATGAAGTCGATCAGGTTCTCGCCATCGCCGCGCACGACGAATTCGCGTTGTCCTCCCGCCATGGCATCGAGCCAGCGCGTCGTGATCTTGCGGGGCGCCTCATACGGACCGAACGCGCCGAAAAAGCGGACGTTGATGGCGCTGGTCACCGTGTGTCGGCGCTCGACGAAGAAACGCAGGTATTGCTCGGAGGCCAACTTGGAGATCGCGTAGGGCAGCCGCGGAGACACCGCCGCGGCCGGCGAGACGGGGCCGACCAGACCGTCGTACACGGCGCCGGAGGAGACGTAGACCACGTGGTCGGCCGGACAGTGCTCGAGACACGTGATCAGGCTGAGCGTATTCGACTCGAGATCCCACCTCGGGCGCTCGGACGAAACCGCCGGATCGCCATTGGCCGCCAGGTACAACATCGCGTCGGCGCGTCCGCCCACCGCCTGCGCCAGTTCCTGCACCGCGCTCGCGTCGAGGAGATCGCACCGGACCGGCCGCACGTGGCTCAGGCCGTGCTCGGCGACGAACGCCTCGAGGCCGGGCGTCCGGTGGCAGACCGCCACGATCTCCCAGTCGCGGGGCGCGCGCAGCAGGACGTTGCGCCCGATGAATCCCGACGCGCCCGTGACGACTACCCGCATCAGCGCTTGCCCGTCACCGCCGCGAAATTCTCCGCATACCAGGGAATCGTTCGGGAAATGCCCGCCTCGAGCGAGACGGTCGGCTTGAAACCGAGCAGCGTCGCCGCCTTTTCGATCGACGGCACCCGCAAATCCACTTCGGGACCGGGATGGGGCTTGAACACGATCTCCGACCGCGATTGCGTGAGCCGGATGATCATATTGGCCAGCTCGAAGTTCGTCGCCGTCCCCTGCGGGTTGCCCAGGTTGAAGGCCTGGCCGACTGCGGCAGGCTGTTCCGCGCACCGCAGCACGCCGTCGACGAAGTCGTCGACGTAGCACCAGGATCGAATCTGCGTGCCGTCGTTGTAGAGCGTGATCGGCAAGTGCTGCAACGCTTGAATGACAATGCCCCGAATCGCGCCATCACCCACCTGGCGCGGACCGTAGACGTTGAACGGCCGGACAATGGTCAGCGGTAGCTGATCTTCGCGGTAGTGTGCGTACGAGAGGTGCTCGGACGCAAGCTTGCTGGCCGCGTATACCCACCGACCCTCGCCAATCGGGCCGATCGTCGTCGGGTCTTCCTCTTTGCCCTTGTGAATAAACGGGCCGTAGACCTCGCTGGTCGAGAACTCGACGAAGCGATCGACCCCGACGTCGAGCGCCGCCTTCACCACCATGTGGGTGCCGAGCAGGTTCACCTCCATGGTGCGAACCGCACTGCGATCGACGGTGTAGACGCCGGCAATCGCCGCGCAGTGGATCACCACTCGACAGCCGTCCATCGCCTTTCTCGTGGCGTCGTAGTCGAGCACGTCGCCCTTGATGAAATGCAGGTGCGGATGCGCATCCAGGTGGGCAAACTGCAGCGCGTTGCGGTGCAGGTTGTCGTAGACCACGACCTCGTTCTGCTCGAGCAGACGCGAGACCAGATGAGAGCCGATGAATCCGGCGCCGCCGGTAATGCAGATCCGCGTGTTGGTCAGAGCCATGAGGAAGCTTTTGCCTTTTGCCTTCGTGTCTTGGTGACGTCGTAACAGATTCCGGGGTGGGACACGAACCGAGCGGCGACTACCCGTGTTTGCCGTTGCCCGAGCGGCGGGCGGTGCTTCTGCCACGCTTGGTCGCTGGATCGTTACGCAGCGGAAACAGCTTCTCCCTCGGCACGCCGACGCCGAGCAGATCGGCCAGCCGCGGCCCCGAGGGTTCGAGCGTAGCAACAATCACCAGGTCGTACTCGACCTGGTCGTGCGCCGTGATGGAGAGCACGGGCATGCCGAGAAACTGCGCGCCGCCCTCGGTATCGAAGATCGCGACCGGCTCCAGCCCCGATTCCTTCAGCGACAGATAGGCGAGCTCGGCGGCCTCCCCCCGGCCGCAAATGGCGACGCGCTGTCCGGCCGCCGCGCAATCGTACAGCACCGTCCGCAGATGCCGCCGGACTTCGCCGTAAAGATGCAGCGAGTAGTCCATGAACTCGTAGGTCAGGCGCGCCTTCTCTGCGATGCCACGCGGCGTCACCAGGTAGGTAATGCGATTGGACCGCACATTGACGCACTTGATGAAACCCTTGTGGATCATCCGCTTGAGATACACATTGGCCAGCCCCAGCGCAATCCCGAGCTGGCTCGCCAGACCGCGCTGCGTCACGCGCGAGTCCCGGTGGACAGCTTCGAGCATCCTCAAATCGCGGTGTTCTTCAACATTCATCGGACTGTTTGGGGTGCACTCGTCATTTCCAGGGTGCTGCCAAGGCCTGAGGGTTCGAGCAGGACCGTGCCTTCAACGAACATCGAGGAGCGCGCGCTCGGCGGCGGCCCAGTCCTCGGCATCGTCGATGCTGACGCCGCGGCGGGCCGGCATGCGATACGCCACGACGCGGTCACCGTACAGGCTGGGCTGGCCGGCAAACAGCACGCCGGTACGGCAAATATAGATGGCTCCGTTCATCACCCAGGCAGCGGGAAGGTCCTGCCGGCGGTTGATGCGTTGACGCACCGGCCCGCCAGTGACGAACAGGACGGCGGCGCCCGTCTCATCGACCCGCAGCGTGCGCATCGGGTGCACGTGCGCCGGGATCTCGCTGACGCTCAACGCCGAATCCGCGCCCGACCGCTCGAGCAGCGCAATGGACGCGCGGATATCCTCGGGCTGCCGGAGCGGCGAGGTGGGCTGCAGGATCATCACGGCCTCAGGCCGATAGCCGGCGTGCTCGTCCAGCCATCGGACCGCATGCTGAATGACCGGAAGATGCGGGGTATCATCGCGCGCCAATTCGGCGGGCCGGAGGAATGGGACGTCACACCCCAGCGCCCGACCCGCCTCGGCAATCGCGCCGTCGTCGGTGGACAGAATCAGACGGTCCAGCGCGCCCGATGCCCGTGCCGCTTCGACCGTGTAGGCAATGAGGGGCTTGCCGGCCAGGGGTTTCAGGTTCTTCCCGGGGATCCCCTTGGAACCGCCACGGGCCGTCACGATACCGAGAACCTTCACGCCCTGAGCGCGTCACACGCTCGCATCCAGACGTCTTCGTGCGCTTTGTGATCGCTGTGGTTCATGAACACAACCTGACCGTCACGATCCGTCCGTCGTCGTGTCGTGCCGTGTGTTCAGACGAGATCGTCCCAGGCCACGAGACGCCCTTTCGCAATATCGCGTCTCGCCACACGTCCGACGATCTTGTCCAACTGACCGGCCGGAATGCCGGTCCCGGGCCGCTTGGCCCACACGTCGGCGACGCCGATAGTGGCACCCGCTGCGATCTCGCGCACCGACACGACGCTGTGCAGGGCCATGTCCCGCACATCCTGCTCTCCGGGCTGAATCTGTTTCGTCGCGCCGAGCGCTTTCTCGATGGCGCGAACCCCGCGCACCAGATCCTGAAGTTCCGCCGGCTCCATCGAACCCTGCTGATCCGGACCAGGCAGGGACCGCGAGACGGTGAAGTGCTTCTCGAACAGGTTCGCGCCGAGCGCCGCCGCGGCAAACGCCATGTAATTCCCGAGCGTATGGTCCGACAGACCGACCGGCACCCGATAGCGCCGCCGCAGATCGTCGATGCAGCCAAGCTGCACGTGCTCGAAGGGGGTGGGGTAGGTCGAGGTGCAATGCATCAGTGCGAAGGTCGCGCCGACAGCCTTGACGGCCGACACCGTGCCGTCGATCTCCTCGGGCGTGGACATGCCGGTCGAGATGATCATCGGCTTGCCCTTGCGAGCGATGTGACGCTGCAGCGGAAGGTTGGTCAGCTCTCCCGAGCCGGTCTTGAAGACGGGCAGGTCGAGCGTCTCCAGAAAATCGGCCGCTTCGCGCGAAAACGGCGTGGAGAGGAACACGATGCCTTTGCGGGCCGCGAGGTCGCGCAGCGTGTAGTGCGCCTCCGGCGAAAGGGCGGTGCGCGTCAACAGGTCGAACAGCGACTCCCCGACATACGACGCCGTGGCGCCATCGCGCAGCATCTCGTGCTCGGGAAGGTGGGTCTGAAACTTAATCGCGTCGGCGCCGGCTTCGGCAGCGGCCTCGACGAGCTCGGCGGCGACCTTCACGTCGCCGTTATGGTTAATCCCGGCTTCCGCGATGATGAAGCACGGGCGGCCGCGGCCGACCTCTCGATCGCCGATCGTCAAGACTGCGCTGTCGTCTGTCATGGCACATTCACTCTGTCGTTCGCGGGTTCGTGAAAGCGTTTCTGGGTGTAGAGCTCGACGCCGGCCAGGACATCGACAATCGCCTGGCTGGCCTCCGGTTGATAGTAGATGTGCGATGCCGCGTAGCGGCCATGCCGGAGCTGGGCTGCCACCGCGGAGCGAATCGCCTCGCTGTCGTACCCGACCTGCACGACATGCTCGGCGGCCAGCCGCCCCTGCTGTCGTCCCCCGATGTTCACCACCGGCGTGCCGAGGAAGGAGCATTCCTTGATCCCCGCGGATGAATTGCCGATGAGGCAGGCGGCCTGCCGGAGCATCGCGACGAACTCGTCGGCCGGAACGTTCGTGATGAAGCGCATCTTCTCGGTCGCCGCTCCGTGCTGCTCGCGGAAGTGCCGCAGGCTCTCCGCCATCTCCGCCGTGCCCGCGTCGGGATTGGGCCAGAACCACAACGTCGGCATGTCGAGCATGGCGACGGCCCGCAGTGTCGTTTCGAGATGCTCGCGGTTGTCCCGCTCGGTCGTCACCGGATGCTGAATCACCATCAGGAACGGCTGTGAGATATCCACCGCGTGCCCGACGCCGTGGCTGTTCACGCGATCGCCGTCCAGAGCGGTGTCGACCCGGGACGCCAGCTCGACGTCGAGCGAACCGGTGTTGAAGACGTAGGCGGGATCTTCCCCCATCGCCAGCACCCGCCGCCGCGCATCCTCATTGGTGACGAAGTGGATGTGCGCCAGTTTCGTGATCGCATGACGAACGCTCTCGTCGATCGACCCGCTGACGTCTCCGCCTTCGATGTGCGCGACGGTCAGATTGAGATAGGCGGCCGCCATCGCGATGGCGAGCTGCTCGAATCGATCTCCGCAGATAATCACGACGTCGGGGTTGATGGCATGCAGGCCGTTGGTGAACTCGAGCGCGGTGAGACACGCCGTCTTCGCCATCGCCACGTGGTTCCCACCTTCGATGACGTTGAACAGCGAGGCGGAAATGGTGAACCCGCCGGCCTCGATGTCGTCCGCGATGTGCTGGCTGTACTTGTCGAGCAGAATCGAACCGCCGAGCATCAGCTCCAGCTCAAGCTCCGGATGGGCGTGGAGCTTCCTGATCAGCAACTGGCTGCGCCCGTAGTACGCCCGATTGGTCAGCGGAAAACAGATCCGGCGTTTTCCGCCGCGCGCCAGCTTGCGGGCGGCCGAAGCGATCAGTGTGGTCATCGGCTACCGGATCGATCCTTCACGCGCGTCTGGGATCGTGGTTCACTACCACCGTTTTCCAGTCCGCATAGACGTCGAGCGCTTCGGTGCCCGGCTCCCTGAAGCCGTTTCCGGAGTTCTTGACGCCGCCAAACGGCATGTGCGGCCCGGCGCCATAGGTCGCGCCGTTGATCGAGACGAGACCGGCACGATACCTGGCGACGAACGCTTCGATGCGGTGCAGGCTCGAGGTGTGAATCGCGCCGGTCAGCCCGAAGTCGGTCGCGTTCGCGAGTGCCACGGCTTCGTCGAAATCCTGGACGCGATACAGGCACGTCACGGGCCCGAACAGCTCTCCGGTGGAAACGGGATCATCGTGGGCGATCCGGTCGAGCACCGTCGGCGCCATGTAATAGCCCGGCGCGAGCGCGTCCACGCCGTGACCGCCAGCCAGCAGCCGTGCACCGCGGGCCACGGCCGCCTCAACCTCCGCCACCAGCCGCTCGAGGCTCTGCCTGCTGATGACCGGTCCACAATCGTCGTCCGGACCCGACCCCACCTTCGTCGCCGCGGTGAGCTTCAGCATCGCATCGCAAAATGCGTCGTACACGCGATCGAAGACGATGATACGGCTGCCGGACGCGCAGCGCTGTCCTGCATCGATAAACGCCGAGGCGACCGCCAACTCCGCGGCCAGCCCCAGGTCCGCATCGTCGCAGACCACGAGCGGATTCTTGCCACCCAGTTCCAGACACACCTTCGCCAGCACCGCCCGTTCGCTGACCGTCTTCTGAATCAGCTTTCCGGTGGCGACCGCCCCCGTGAAGCTCACGAGCGCGACGCGAGCGTCGCTGACGAGCGGCGTACCCACCTCGGCGCCGAGGCCTTGAACGACCGAGTACACGCCGCGCGGCACGCCCGCCTCGCGCAGCAGCTGTCCGAACGCGACGGCGGTATACGGGGTCAGCTCGTGAGACTTGGCGACGACCGCATTCCCGCACGCGAGCGCGGGAAAGACCTTCCAGGCCACGCCGGCCAACGGGCTGTTGAACGGCATGATCGCCGCACAGATTCCCATCGGCTGCCGCACGGTGTAGACCGTCCGATGCGGAATCGGACTGGTCATGGTCTTACCGTAGAGACGACTCGTTTCGCTCTGCATGAAGACGCCGAGGTCCGCGGACGACCGGACTTCAGCCAGCGCGTTCTTCCAGGGCTTCCCCGTTTCGGCCTGCACGATCTCTGCGAGGCGCGATTCCTGCGCGCGCAGCAGCCCGGCAGCGCGGCCGAGGATTTCTCCACGCACCGGCGCCGGAGTGCGACTCCATGCATCGACCGCGAGTGCGGCCGCGTCGACGGCCTGCGCGACATCGTCGGATCCGCCGCGCGCCACGCGGGTCAGCAGCCGATCGTCGATCGGACAGCGCTTGTCGAACGCGGCGCCGCCCGATGCCGCCACTTCGGCATCGTCGATCCAGTGAAGACAGTGGTCTGGATAACTCACGTCAGAGGTCTCGAACAATCCGGCATGCTGCGGTGACGTCGAACGCCGCCCGGCAAGACACGAGGCGCGCGGTCTGGTTGCGTGGACGCACGATCAGGGAGCCTGCTGACTGAAGCGGTCGAGCACCGCCCGTGCGATTGACGGCCCATCCAGGCCGTGATGGGCGAGCACCTCGAGGTTCGAACCGCAGGCGGGCACATCGGTCAATCCGAGTGACAACACACCGGCGCGCGTCCCGGTCCTCGCCAGTGCCGCAGCAACCATCACGCCCTGGCCGAGCGTCGCGTAGTGGTTGTCGAGCGTGACGATCAAGCGGACGCCCGCGAAGGCGGCGCTCACCCAGCCTTCGTCCACACGATTCAGCCATGGCAGATTGACGACCGCCGCTTGGATGCCCTGGGTCGCCAACTCGTCGGCGGCGCGGCACGCGGCGCTGAGCAGGACAGGGCCGTAGCCCACCAGCACCGCGTCAGTTCCCGGCCGCAGCACCACCCCGTGTCCGACCGCCAAGGCATAGGACGCCGGCAATTCGTACGGAAGGTCGAGAGGCACGTTGACGAATCGAAGGTAGGTGCTCTCCGGGTTCTGTTCGATCGCCCAGCGAATGGCCAACCGTGCCTCGCGCTCGCTGCACGGTTCGATGGCGGTCAGACCGGGAACCGATCCGATCGCGGAGATGTCGCGGACCGATTGGTGCGAATGGCCCGGCCCGCCCGGCACCACTCCGGCGAGCGTCGCCGTATAGATGATCTTGCGGTGCTCGGTGGCGTTGTTGTAAATCTGCTCGTTGGCGCGGGTCGAGAGAAAGCACGCGAAGGAGTGCGCCACCGGCAGCAGACCGCGCAGCGCCATCCCGCCAGCCGCCGACACCATGTGCTGCTCGGCGATGCCGCACTCGATGAAGCGTTCCGGCAGCTCCTCCTTGAAGGCTTCGATGCCGCAGTCAGAGAGCAGGTCGGCGTCGAGCACGACGATGTCGTTTCGCTGCCGGGCTATCTGCAGCAGTTCGTCCCCATAGGCGACCACGAGCCGATCCGGTTTTGACGGCGCCTGGCGGATCGGAACCGGCACGGGAATTACGTCGACGGGCGCTTGCCCGAGCGAGCCCAGCGCGCCATTGACGCGGGCGACAAGCTCGGCGAGTGCGGCCGTGTAGTCCTTCAGCGAGGGAGCGCCGGCATGGAAATGATAGGTCTGGTCGCCGCATGCGAGCCCCTCCATGAAGGACACCCCTTTGCCTTTGATCGTATCGGCGAGGAGGACGTGGGGGCGATCGGTCACGGCGGCAAAGCACGAGAACGCCTCGCTGACGGCCTGCAGATCGTGGCCGTCCACTCGAGCGACATGCCAGCCAAAGGCGCGAAACTTGTCTTCGAGCGGTCCCAGGTCGCTGACCGCCGACACCGCCGAGTCGGACTGCAGCTTGTTGTGATCGACGATGACGGTGATCTCGGACAGGCGCTCGTTGGCCGCGGGCTGGAGCGACTCCCAGATTTGGCCTTCCTGCAGCTCGCCGTCGCCGGTCATCACGACGATCCGTCCGCCAGCGCCCTTCAGCCGCTGGGCGCGGGCCATGCCGTAGGCCTTGGAAATGCCCATCCCGAGCGAGCCGGTGTTGGCGGCGATAAAAGGCGTGTGCACATCCGGATGCCCCGGCAGACCATCGAGCCGTCGCAATCGGTGCAGCAATTCGAAATCGAGCTTCTCGAGCGCGATCAATAGCGAATAGAGAGCCGGGGCATCGTGGCCCTTGGAGGAGAAATACGTATCAGCGTCCGGCTGACCGCTGTTGGGATTGACGAGATGCGTCGTCCAAAGCCACGTGATCAGGTCCATGGCGCTGAAGCTCGACCCGATATGGCCCGAGCCTGCGAAGGTAATCATGTAGAGCGTGTTGATCCGGCAGATATCGGCGACGACCGCCGCGGAGACGAACGGATCCTTCACGGTCGCGCGCACGCGCCGGATCGACTCGAGCGACACGTACCCGAGTCCGCCGGCGCCCGTGAAGGGTTTGTCCGAGTGATCTTTTTCAGCCATTACGCCTTGGTACCTTGTGTCCTGCGTCCGACGCTTTAGGACGTCTTCCGGGCGGGGCATCCCTCCTCCACCCCAAGCCTGGCGGCGTTGCTCCTCCCTCAGCTACTCCCGCTATCCCCGGTCGTCGCTCCTTGCCACGCGGGCGCCGCGCGCCGGAAGCCGTGTAGTAAATCGTCGAACGCAGGACACTAGCGCATCGTCCAGCCGCCGTCGACGACCAGCATCGCGCCCGTCATGTATGCGGAGGCCCTGGACGCGAGAAACAGGACCGCGCCGTTGTAGTCGTCCTCGCTGGCCATTCGGCCGAGGGGCGTCCGCTGTTCGTAGGCGGCGAGAAACTCCGGCGCGTGAGCGGGCTCTCGCACCCCGCCTGGCACGAGCGTGTTGACCCGGAGCCCGAATGGCGCGCCGTACTCCGCGAGCCATCGCGTGAAATTCAGCATGCCCGATTTCGCCACGCTGTAGCCGACCGGCTTGTAGTACTCGGACCCGTCACGGCGGCGGTAGTCGTAGACCGATTGGTCGGGAGACACGAGGCCATACGTCGACGAGACGTTGACAATGCTGCCGGTCAGCGGGGGGTCGTGCCGGCGCGCGATCTTGAACTGCGCGATGAAGGATTGCGAGACCACCAGGGCGCTCTTGAGATGAGAGTCGAGCATGGCGTCCCACGCGGTTTCTGGATACGTCTCGAACGGACCGGTCTCGAGCGCCGCATCGGCCGGGGAGGCGCCGAGACCGGCGTTATTGATCAGCACGGTGGCGGCACCGAATCGCGCGGTGAGCGCCTGAACGGCGCGATCCACTGACGGGCGATCGGTCGCATCGACGGGAAACAGCGCAACCGGCTGCCCCTCGTCGATGAGCCGCTGCACGTCCGCGTGGCTCCGGCCCGGCAGGTCGAAGATCGCGACCGCCGCGCCCGCGGCGGCCAGCGTCTTCACGTATTGAGTGCCCAGTCGCCCCATGCCCCCGGTGACAATCGCCACCTGGCCGTCGAGCCGAAACAACTGTGCGATGACGTCAGCAGGGGTCGACAAGGCAAGCTACCGCTCTGTCACTTACAGCCGATGCGTCAGGTTTACGGCAGACGGGCGAGCGTCCGGCCGTCTGACTCGACCCCACTGGCGCGGCGACTCGGGGGCCAAGCGCGGCGCGGCTGAGCGACTGATGTCGTTCAAGAAGTGAACGTGGAATTATTCTTGAGTCGCCCGGCGCTGTCAAGGGACGGCGGCCCTTGTTCACAACGTGAACGATCCGACCGGCTAGAGGCGGAAGATGGTTGGCGCGTCGTACTGTTGCAACGCGTTTCGCGTGTCTACCACTGGCGTGGTCGTTGCGGCGATCATCGCGTAGTCGAACACGGAATGGTCGGTGCAAATCACGGTGCAGTCGGGCGCCGATTGCAGCGCCGTCGCCAACTCGACCGATGTCATCACCTGCCCGCCGTGGCTCAGTTCCGGCACGAACGGATCCGTATAGCTCAACGCCGCTCCGCGCTTCGCCAACAACTCAATCACGTCGAGCGCTGGCGACTCGCGCAGATCGTTCACGTCGCGTTTGTAGGCAACGCCAACCAGGTGGACGCGCGACCCGTTGATCGGCTTTTTCACGCTGTTCAATGCTTCGGCCACGCGCTCGACGACATACGCCGGCATCGATGCGTTGACCTGTCCCGCCAGCTCGATGAAACGGCATTCGAAGCCGCTTTGCCTCGCCTTCCACGACAAATAGAAGGGATCGATCGGAATGCAGTGCCCGCCGAGCCCGGGACCCGGGTAAAACGGCATGAATCCGAACGGCTTGGTCTTGGCCGCGTCGATGACTTCCCACACGTTGATGTTCATCTTGTGGCACATCAACGCGATCTCGTTGACGAGGCCGATGTTGACGGCTCGAAACGTGTTTTCGAGCAGCTTCACCATCTCGGCCACGCGCGTCGAACTGACGCGGACCACGCGCTCCACGCTCGATTCGTACAGTGCCGCCGCGACGTCGGTACTCGAGGGCCCCACCCCCCCGACAATCTTCGGGATGTTCTTGGTGGTGAATCGCTGGTTTCCCGGGTCGACGCGCTCGGGCGAAAAGGCCAGGAAGAAATCGACGTCCGCCCGCAGCCCCTTGGCCTCGAGCATCGGCTGGACAACCTCGTCGGTCGTGCCGGGATAGGTCGTTGACTCGAGGATGACAAGTTGACCGGGTTTCAGGGTCGCAACCACGCCTTCGACGGCACGGATCACGTAGGACAGGTCCGGATCCTTGGTCTTCCTCAACGGAGTCGGCACGCAGATGTCAATTGCGTCCATGCCCGCAAGCAGACACA
The DNA here is from genome assembly GCA_040007095.1 of Acidobacteriota bacterium. Classification (GTDB taxonomy): domain Bacteria; phylum Acidobacteriota; class Vicinamibacteria; order Vicinamibacterales; family CAVVIG01; genus JBDTVS01. Next base: position 15,871 of record JBDTVS010000190.1, on the reverse strand, counting down.
TGTCGGTCGTCGCCTTCAGTCTGCCGGCCTGAACGACCGCGGCGACATCGGCCGAGGACACGTCCGGAATGTAGCTTCGGCCCGCGTTGATCTCCGACGTTTTTCCGGCGTCGACATCGAAGCCGGTGACGTCGAATCCGGCGTGCGCGAACTCGACGGCCAGCGGAAGGCCGACATAGCCGAGGCCGATCACCCCGACCGACGCCCGCCTGGACTGAATGCGGTCAAGAAGAGTGGCGAACACAGTCGAGCTCATTCAATGCTTTGCGGAGAGACTCTCGCAGGTCAGGTCGTGCGAATCGGATTGGCCGCCGCCACGCGCTCGAGATCGGCGTCGACCATCATCTTGATCAGCGCCGAGAAATCGACGGCCGGCACCCATCCGAGCTTTGCCCGCGCCCGGGAGCTGTCGCCGATCAAGTGCTCGACTTCCGCGGGCCGAATCAGGCTGGGATCGAGTCGGACGTACTGCTGCCAGTCGAGGCCTGCGTGCGCGAATGCCACCTCCACCAGCTCGCGAACCGAATGGCTGACACCGGTGGCGATGACGAAGTCGTCCGGCTGCTCCTGCTGCAACATCAGCCACATCGCCTGCACATAGTCGCCGGCGAATCCCCAATCGCGCTGCGCGTCGAGATTGCCGAGCGACAAGCTATCGGCCAGGCCCAGCTTGATGCGGGCGACGCCGTCGGTGACCTTGCGGGTGACGAATTCCAGCCCGCGCCGGGGAGACTCGTGATTGAAGAGCATCCCGGACACCGCGAACAGGTCGTAGCTCTCCCGATAGTTCACGGTGATGTAGTGGGCGAACACCTTCGAGACGCCGTACGGACTGCGCGGGTAGAACGGCGTGAGCTCGTTCTGCGGCACCTCGCGCACCTTGCCGAACATCTCGCTCGACGAGGCTTGATAGACGCGGATCGACTTGTCGACCTGACGGATCGTCTCCATCACGCGCGTCGCGCCTTGCGCGTTGAAGTCTCCCGTGAGAATCGGCTGGTCCCACGACGCCGGCACGAACGACATCGCGGCCAGGTTGTAGAACTCGTGCGGACGCACCTGCTCGACCAGACGAATCAACGACAGCTGATCAAGCAGGTCCGCCGGTTTGAGGGTCAGACGATCCAGGATGTGCTGGATGCGCCAGAAGTTTGGCGCGCTCGCGCGCCGGACGGTGCCAACGACTTCGTAGCCCTTCGAAAGCAGCAACTCGGCCAGGTAGGATCCGTCTTGTCCGGTAATACCGGTGATGATGGCTCTCTTGGACATTAAAGGCTTATGGTAACAGGTGATCTTAGCATTCCGGCGGTCTCTCGCACGAAGCCGCCGATCACGTGGACGACGTCGGCCTGCTGTTCAGGGGTGAGCTCGCCGTAGATCGGAATCGCCAGGGTCTCATGAGCAGCGGCCTCGGATTCCGGGAAGTCGCCTTGCCGGTAGCCCAGGTAATGAAAGCACGGCTGCAGGTGGAACGGGACAGGATAGTAAATCTCTGAACCAATACCAGCCCGATCGAGATGCGTCTTCAAGGCGTCGCGATGGGGGACTCGAATGACGAACTGATTGAAAATGTGGACGCGATCGGCGCGTTCGACCGGCAGCGTCACCGCCGCATCGATGCCGGCATCGCGAAACAGCACCCGATACCGGGCGGCATTCTCCTGACGGGCGGCGGTCCAGACCGCCAGATGCCGGGCCTTGACACGCAGGACCGCTGCTTGAATGGCATCCATCCGAAAATTGGCGCCGACCAGATGGTGGTAGTACTTCGGCTCCATTCCATGGGTCCGAAGCAGGCGCGCCCGCTTCGCCAGTCGATCGTCGTTGGTCGTCAACAGCCCGGCGTCTCCGAACGCGCCGAGGTTCTTGCTCGGGAAGAACGAGAAACAGCCGAACGCGCCGAGGCCGCCGACGGGTTGCGCACGATAGGTCGCGCCGATCGCCTGTGCGGCGTCCTCAATCACGGGCACATCCGCGCGCCTGGCCACGGCAAGGATCGGATCCATTTCAGCGCTCTGGCCGAACAGATGGACCGGCAGAATGGCCTTGGTGCGTTCGCTCATCGCCGCGGCCACCTGACTCGCATCGAGATTGAACGTCTCGCGATCGATGTCCACGAACACCGGACGCGCACCGAGCCGCGCGATCGCGCCGGCTGTCGCGAAGAAGGAGTACGCCGACGTCACGACTTCGTCGCCTGCGCCGATGTCGAGCGCCATCAAGGCCAGCAGCAGCGCATCGGTCCCGGACGACACCGCGATCGCGTGTTGAATCCCCAACTGGACGGCAAGCTCGGCCTCCAGCGCCTCGATTTCCGGGCCCATGATGAACCGCTGGCTGTCGCAGACCGCCACTACGGCGGCGACGAGCTCGTCGCGAATCGGGCGATATTGAGCCTGCAGGTCGAGTAGTGGCACTTTCGCTGACATGGATCTTGGGTCCTACGCGCGGCCTCGGCGAGAACGCAATGGCGCGCTCGGCAAGCACCGCATAACATAACATGGGGATGGTTGAACCCACTGCGGACCTCGAGCGTGCGCGGCTGAGCGCCGACCGCCAATACAACGACGCACTCAGCACGCTCGATCGTGCCGTCGTCGAGATCAGCCGCCAGGAGGCGCTCGGCCGAGACGACCTGGCGCGCGTGACGACCGCGCTGATCATCTTCCTCCAGCAGATCACGGCGTTCGTCGAGACCAAGGATCGCGAGCTCGAGGCGCGGCTGACCGACAGAGTCGAGGCGCTTGCTCCGACCATCGCCTCGGTCGCCGAGCTCCGTACCCAGATGACCGTTCTACAGCGAACGACACAGCTGGTGACCCATGCGCTCGCGTCCGCGGCACCGCCGGACCTCACTCCGTCTCCCACTCCAGCTCGGTCGACGGACGCTCCCTCGCGCACGAGCCTCGACGATGTCGCCTATGTGGGCTTCGAGGACGAATTCCGCGGGTCCGAAGCGAATATCGAAGCACGGCTGCGCGACTATCTGCCGCTGTTCGCCGCCGCCGGCGCCGCCACCGTCGTCGACCTCGGCTGCGGTCGCGGCGAGTTTCTCCGCCTGCTCGGAGCGCAGGGCATCGCGGCGCGCGGAGTCGATCTGAACGATGAGATGATCGCCGCCGCCCGGGCACACGGTCTGGACGCGGTGCAAGGCGATGCGCTCGCATTCCTGACATCCATCCCCGAAGAATCCCTCGGCGGTCTGATCGCGACCCAGATGATCGAGCACCTCGAGCCGACGTATCTGATGCGCGTGCTGCAGGCGGCGCGTCGAGCCCTCGGACCCGGAGCGCCGATCGTGGTCGAGACCATCAATCCGGCCTGCTGGCTCGCCTTTTTCAGCAGCTACATCCGCGATCTGACGCACGTCCGGCCCGTGCACCCGGAAACCCTGCAGTACCTGTTGCGCGCGAACGGATTCGAGCGGGTGTCGATCCGCTACAGCGCGCCGGTGCCCGAGCAGGTCAAGATGAAGGCTGTCAATCTGCCGGCTGAGGTCACCAGCTCGCCTCAGGCAGCCGCGCAGGCTCTGGTCGAGACCGCGCGTGTCCTGAACGGGAATGCCGCGATCTTGAACAGCCTGCTCTTCACGTACCAGGATTACGCGGCGGTCGGATACCGGGTATGAACATCAAGGACGCGTTGCAGAATTGAAATCCGGAACCACAAAGGACACGAAGAACACAAAGAATCTCTCGGTCTTCTTCGTGATCTTTGTGCCCTTCGTGGTTCATTATCTGATTTTGCAACGTGGCCTAAGATAAGGCCCCTGAACGGGAATAGGGCAGGACCCAAGTGATGGAGCGCGTCGATGTTGTCGTCGTGGGCGGAGGGGTTTCGGGGTTGGCGGCGGCGGGAGCGATCGCCGCGCGTGGGTTTACAACCTGCGTGCTCGAAAAGCATCCCCGGCCAGGGATGGAGACCAGCACGCACAACAGCGGGGTGATTCACGCCGGAATCTACTACCCCGAGGGCTCGCTCAAAGGACGGCTGTGCGTGGAAGGGCGGCGCTTGCTCTACGACTTCTGCGCCGAGTATGGCGTTCCGCACTTGCGCTGCGGCAAGCTGATCGTCGCCCAGGACGACTCGGAAATCGCCGCGCTCGAGGGCCTCTACAAACGCGGGGTGGCCAATGGCGTCGAGCGACTGGAGCTGGTCGACCGCGAGTTCATTGCGCGCCGCGAGCCGGCGATCCGCGCGGTTGCCGGGGTGTTCTCCCCAGAGACCGGCATCATCGAGGCAGAGACGCTCGTCAAGGCACTGCGGCGCAGAGCCGAGGCCGAGGGGGTGATCTTCCTGCCGTCGACGCCCCTGGTCGGTGCCGAGACCACGCACGAAGGAACCGTGCTGCGGACCGAACGCGAATCGATTCTCGCCCAGATCGTCGTGAACGCCGCGGGCGTGTACGCCGACGAGATCTCCAGCATTCTCGGCGGCGAGCGATTCACTATCTTCCCGTGCCGCGGCGAATACGCCGAACTGGCCCCGGCGCGGCGGTCACTGGTGAACTTTCCCGTGTACCCGCTCCCCCACGCCGGCGGTCATTCGCTCGGGACGCACCTGACAAAGACGATCGACGGGGCGGTGCTCCTGGGCCCGACCGTCCGGTATCAGGAAGGCAGAGACGACTACGAAGGCGACCGGCTGCCGCTGGTGGACTTCCTGGAACCGGCACAGCAACTGTTGCCGGGGCTGACCCTTGCCGACTTGCGGCTCGCCGGCAGCGGCATCCGGCCGAAGCTGCATCCCCCTGCCGAGTCGTTTGCCGACTTCATGATCAGGCGGGACCGGCAGAACCCGGCAATCGTCCACGCGGCAGGGATCGAGTCGCCGGGCTTGACCGCCTGTCTAGCCGTTGGCAATCTTGTGGGCGACCTCGTTGCGGAGGGTCGCTAGGTACCGCACCAGGGCGTCTTTCCAAGACGGGATCGCGATACCGATCGACCGGAGCTTGTCGTTGGAGAGCGCGCAGTATTGCGGACGCTCGGCGGGAAGCCGGACGTCCGCCATCCGAATCGGCACCAACCGCGGCTCCACACCGAGCTGCCTCGCCATTTCCTGTGCGAACTCGAGCCAGGTGCAATGCCCCGAGCCCACACAATGGTAGAGCCCGAATGGCGCCGCCTTCTCAACGAGCCGGCGCGTCACCGCCGCGGCGTCGTTGATGTAAGTCGGTGAGACGGTCCGGTCCTCGAACACCTGGGGCGTGCCGCCGGATCTGAGGGTGTTCAGGATCCCGGCGACGCTGCCTTTTGCAGGCCGGGCGCCGCGGACACTGCCGAACAGGCTCTCTACCCTCAATACATACGCTTTCGGCGCGTCGGCAGCAAACCATTCGCCCAGGAGCTTGGACACGGCGTAGGCGCTGCGTGGATTGGGGCGGTCCTCTTCGGTATACGGCCGCGACGCCCTGCCGTCGAAGACGAAATCCGTCCCGAAATGGATGAGGATTCCATTCAGATCGGCTGCGGCCCTGGACAGCGCCCGCACGGCGAAGGCGTTCAAGTTGAGCGCCTCGACCGGCCGAACTTCGGCGCCATCGACATCGTTGAAGGCGGTGCAATTGATGATGACGTCCGGCCGCAGCGTCGTCATCGCCTCGGCCACGTCGCGATCCTTCGTGACGTCGAGATCCCGGTGGGTGAGCGGCAGTACCTGGTGAGCAGCCGCGAACTCGTGGACGATTGCCGCCCCGAGCTGTCCTTGCGCGCCGACGACAGCGACTCTCATCGGCGCATCCTAGTGTCTTCGACGCTCTTTGATCGCCGAACGTGTCTCGCGATCGATTTCGCGCCGCTTGATGGTCTCGCGCTTGTCGTAGTCCTTCTTCCCCTTGGCCAGGCTGACGCCGACTTTTACCCGACCGTTCTTGAAATACATGCGGACCGGCACGAGGGTCATGCCTTTTTCGACGGTTTTTCCGATCAGCTTGCGGATTTCGTCGCGGTGCAACAGCAGCTTGCGACGCCGCAACGGTTCATGATCGGCATACCCGCGGTGGCTGTACGGACTGATGTTCACGTTGTAGAGGTAGACTTCGCCGTTCTCGACACGTGCGAAGCTGTCGCGAAGGTTCACCCGGCCCTCACGAATGGCCTTGGCTTCGGTGCCGAGCAGCATGATGCCTGCCTCGAACGTCTCCAGAAGATGAAAGTCGTGAAACGCCTTTCGATTTTCGGCGATGTTCTCCTGCGCCTTCTCGCGCTCGGTCTGCTCTTTCATAGTGACGTCAAGGATCCAGGCTACTGCCGGACGCTGAGGCGGATGCGCCCCGTACGAATACACTCATGACACTAGTGTCCTGGGCAGTGTCCTGGGCGCCCGAAAGATTGTACGCCCATCCGTGATCGATCGGCCTGAGGCCTGGGTCGGCCTGGTGTCAGCCTGACCGTCCCGCCAGACGGGCCGCCAGCAGCACCGCCGCGATCATGCTCTCGGGATCCGCCACCCCGCGCCCGGCGATATCGAACGCGGTGCCATGGTCGACCGACGTCCGGACGATCGGCAACCCGAGCGTCACGTTGACCGCGTGTCCAAATGCCAGCAGCTTCACCGGAATAAGTCCCTGATCGTGATAGCAGGCGACGACGACGTCGAACTCACCGCGGTGGGCGCGGACGAACAGGGTATCGGCGGGATACGGTCCGGACACCTCAATGCCGCGCGAACGACACGCCGCGATCGCCGGCGATATCGCGACGTCCTCTTCACGGCCGAACAGACCGTGCTCGCCAGCGTGCGGATTCAAGCCCGCCACGGCGATCCGCGGTGAGGGAAAGCCGAATCGCGGCAGCGCCGCCGCCGTGAGCGTGATGGTCGTTTCGAGCGACTCGCGCGTCAGGGCCGCCGGCACGTCAGCAAGGGGTATGTGAATCGTCGCCAGCACGACCCGCAGCGCGTCGGAGTAGAACATCATCGCGACGTCGGCCGCGCCGGTCAGATGCGCCAGAAGATCCGTGTGCCCGCTCCAGGGCAGGCCCGCCAGACGCCAGGCTTCTTTATTGATCGGTGCGGTCGCCATGGCATCGGCGGCTCCACGCCGAATGTCGTCGACCGCCCGCACGATCGAGTCGTGCGCCGACAGACCGGACGCGCCGCTCAGCACTCCCGGTGGAAATGACGCGCCGGGAGGCGGACCGTACAACCGGGTTTCACAGATGGCCGTGACTCGTGGATCGGCGGCCGCACGCGCAGCGATCTCCGGACCAATCCCGGCGGGGTCGCCAACCGTGATCGCAATACGCGGCTTATTTGTGGCAGTCACACGTCCCGCAACCGCCGGTACCGCAGCCGCTGGGATTGTCGCAGCCGCCTTCACTGCCGCAGCCGCCGTGAACGACGCCGTTGGCGTTCGGCAGCTCGTAGCGCAGGCAGCACTTCAGCCGGCCGCACAAGCCGGACAGCTTCGACGGGTTCAAGCTCAGATCCTGCTGCTTTGCCATCTTGATCGACACCGGCTCGAACGAGGTCAGAAACGTCGTGCAGCACAATGGCCGGCCGCAGGAGCCGTACCCACCCAGCACTTTCGCTTCGTCCCGTACCCCGATCTGCCGCATCTCGATGCGGGTGTGAAACTCCGCCGCGAGCTCACGCACGAGCTCGCGGAAGTCCACGCGCGAGTCCGACGTGAAATAGAAGACGAGGCGCGAGCCGTCGAAGACCTGCTCGACGCGGGTGAGCTTCATGCCGAGACCGCGCTCGCGGATTTTGAGAAGCGCGACCCGGTACGCCTCGCGCTCCCGCTGCTCCTGCTTCATGCGCGCGACAATATCGTCCCGCGTCGCGAGGCGAACCACTCGCTGGTTGGAGTCGGCCGGCGGACGGCGTTTTTCCTCGAGCGGCCGCACCGAGGGCACGACGGTTCCGACCGTCGGCCCGTGCTCGGCGTTGACGATAATCCGATCGCCGGCGCGCGGGGCAGAGCGGGCGTGGTCGTCGAAGAGGAACGTTTGCGCCCGTCCGACGGGCGACAACTTCACCGAGACGAGTCTGACCGGATCGGACGCGTTCATCGCAGCCACGGCGGCACCTTCAGAGCTGAAGCATCAGCCAGTCTGCCACAATCTTGACGCTGGCATTCCGGTCCAGCGCCGCAAGCGCCCGATCGACCGCTCCGAACGCACGAAGGCCGCGGTCGCCCCGGTACACCTGAGCCAGCCGCTCGAGCGTCGGCATCAGGTCGGGATGAGACAGGGCCCGGACGTCCGCGTGGATCGCCAGGATCTGGGCATCGCGAAGCAGCGAACTGATCGATCGAAGATGCACGGCCAGCTGGTCGCGGTCGCCGACGCCACCGCTCTTGGTCAGCAAGTCTTTCGCGCCTTCGAGGCGGCGACGGGGATCGTCAGTACCGGCCGCACGCACCAGCACGTGCTCTGCGACCTCGCGCCCCTGCACGAGATCCCCGGCAATCGATTCGAACGCTCGCCGCAGGCTGCCGTCAGCCGTCGCCGCGACCGCGCGAGCCTCGGTTTCGGTCCGGCCGCGCTGCACGAGCGCGGCGACCACATCCTCCGCTGGGAGCGGGCCGAAGCGAAGACACGGGCAGCGCGATCGGACGGTTGAAAGCAGCAGATCAGGTTGCGCAGTAATCAGAATGAAAATCGAGGCCGTCGGCGGCTCCTCGAGCGTCTTGAGCAGCGCATTCTGCGCCGCAGGCACAAGCCCGTCGGCCCCGTCCACGACGACGACGCGGCAGCGGCCCTCGAATGGACGGTAGGCGGCCCGATCGACGATGTCCCGAATCTGCTCGATCTTGATCGACCCGCTCTCGCCCGGCTCGACGACGATGACGTCGGAGTGCACGCCGCGGGCAATGCGCGCGCAGGCCGCGCACACGCCGCAGGCGTCGATCTCAACCCCCTCGCCGACTCGGTTGGTACAGTTGAGCAGTTGCGCAGTCGCGACCGCCGTGAGTCGTTTGCCGACGCCCGCCGGACCGGAAAAGATCAGGCTCGGGGGCAGCGACGCGCGGCTGACGGATCGAGCGATCAGCGCAACGAGCCGACGATGACCGAGAACCTCTTTGAGCGGCATGACCCTGAATCGAGCGCATCCTACCACGGCCTGCTCGGGTAAACTGCCGCGGCACGCGGTAGCTCGTGGATCAGATTCGACGAAACCGACTCATTGGATCGGCTCAGTCCTTGGTCTTCAGCCGGGAATCAGCAGCACTTTGCCGGTCGTGCTTCGGCCGGAGAGCGCCTTGTGTGCGTCGTCGGCATCCTTCAGGGGAAATTCGAATTCGGTCCGCAGACGGAGTGCGCCGCTGGCGGTCCAGCTCACGAGATCTCGCGCGCGTTCCTGCAGCTCGTCGCGCGAGGCAATGTAGTGCACGAGGGTCGGACGCGTGAAGAACAGCGATCCCTTCTGGCTGATGTGCTGCGGATCGACCGGAGGCACCAGGCCGCTCGACTGGCCGAAGAGCACGAGCATGCCTCGAGGCACCAGTGAGTTGATGCTCTTTTCGAACGTCGTCAGGCCGACCGAGTCGTAGACCACCGCCACGCCCTTGCCGCCGGTGAAGGCCTTCACTTCGGCCTCGAAATCCTGTCTTGTGTACATCACCACGAGATCGGCGCCCGCGTCGCGGGACAAGGCGGCCTTTTCCTCGGTGGACACGGTGGTGATGACGCGCGCACCGCGCATCTTGGCGATCTGCGTCAGCAGCAGGCCGACGCCGCCCGCCCCTGCGTGCACGAGGCACACCTCGCCGGGCTTCAGCGGATAGGTGGAGCACGCGAGGTAGTGCGCGGTCATTCCCTGCAACATCATCGCCGCCCCCTGCCTGGTCGTGACCGATGGCGGAAGGACGACGAGACGATCGGCGGGAACGGCGCAGTAGTCGGCGTACGCACCCGGCACGCTCGTCCATGCGACGCGGTCGCCGACTTTGACGCTCTGCACGTCGCCGCCGACGGCGGTGACCGTGCCCGCGCCTTCGAGGCCGAGAGTCAGCGGCAATGCCAGCTTGTAGATGCCTGTGCGCTGGTAGATGTCGATGAAATTCACGCCGGCGGCTTCGAGCTTGACGACCGCTTCATTCGCTTTGGGGCTCGGGTCCGACACGTCTTCATATGCCAGGACCTCGGGGCCGCCGAATTCGTGCACGCGAATCGCTTTCATGCTGGTGTCCTCAGATGATCGTTGTTGGCGTGTCCGCACCCACCATGATCTGGCCGCTCTACTGTCGCGACCCGACGATCACGGTCGGCGGGAGACTTCGATTCGGTCCGCATCAGAGCCGGCCGCCTGGCGGCCAGGCAGTCATCACAGGGCCCTAGCCGCCCGTGCCCCTTGGCTGACGGCTGGCGTTTCGCGTCGTAACGCACCGGCAACCGACGATGCTGGTCGAAAACCGCGCGGTTATTGCGGGGCAAACCGCTGGTTTTCCAGGCAGATGAACTCGATCAGCTCCGCATCGGGCATGATTTCCTGAACGTGCCTCACCGTCCACGGCTTGGTATACGCCTTCGGATCGTCGATCGTGATGTCGATCTCCATCCGTCCGTAGCTCACTCGCCGGAACCGTTCGGTGATCGTCGCGGCCTCAGTCAAGGGGCTCCCGATGATATCGAGCCATCCGTCATCCCGCAAACCGCCGGTCTGCACGACGAGCGTGTCGCCATCCCATTTGCCGGTCGAATAGCCATAGAACCAGGGCTGCGGATCGTTGTTCGGCAACGGTCGGCCGTCCGTGAATATTTGACGGATGCCCGAGCTGGCCTCGTACAGGATGACAATCAAACCGGGGAGCTGCAAAAATTTTCGCGGCGCCCCCTGGGTGTGAAACTGCACGATGCCCATGGGGAGACAATGTGCCTCGGGATTGTCTTTGCTGTTGCGAGCCTTCCGTTTTGCCAGCACCTCCGCCCCATAGGGCGTGAGCGGCAGGCCGTCCTTGAAGGCCGAACCGACATCGCGAAACGTGGCCAGCGGTGGTCCGCTCGGGGGAGTGGCAGGTGGAGGCGCCCCCCGTTGTCCGGCCGGGGCGGCACGCCAGACGCCGGAAAAATCCGGCCTGCCATCGGCTGTTCTTGGCGCGGGCGCCGCGAGATTCGGTTCGCCGCTCGCGGTCTTCGGTACCGGCCAGGTTGGATACGTCGGCCACTGCGCCGAGAGCGACGGCGACAGCGTGCCAACCCATATCACCAGGGCCGCGTTGAATATCGCTTTCATGTCGGACTCCGAATCTGTTCGTCGATAGCCTGGCCGCACGATCGTGCGACGCCGACGAGGCCGCGCGTTCGAGGCACCCGGCGTGATTATCGCCGTGGCGAACGCGTTGTCAAGGCGAGCGCCGAGCCTTAACAGGCTGCTGAAAAACGCAGCCCGAACTGAAAACTCAGAAGTGAGAACTTAGAAGGACTGCGAGATTGCCAGGAAATTCGCACTTCAAAGTTCCGAGTTCCCGCTTTCGAGTTCAGGTTGCTGGCTTTTTCAGCAACCTGTTAAAGTCGGCCGCCGACGCCGGCCGCCGGCTCGCGTGGCGCGGTGAGATGGCGACACGGGCCACGTCAGAATTCGGGACGGAATCAGAAAGCCCCGGTAGTCCCTGCTCCACTGCCTGCCGGCTGTGTGCCGGGCGCCTTGTAGTAGGGGTTGAGCTTCGGATCCTTCAACGCACCGTATTGATAGGTGTCGAAATAGGCGTAAATGTTCGGGCGCAGAGCCTTGAGCGTGGCGGGCTGCTGGATGAACAACGCGAAGCATTCGGCGAAAAACTCGTTGTCGTCGGTCTTGGCGTATTCCGTGATCGCCTTGGCGCGGCCTCCGTCTTTCCTGGCCGCCTCCTTGAACTGCGCGTCGTTGCGAACGTACGCGTCGGCCACGACACCCTTCGGACCTTCGGCCGGGGCATCGTCGATGGCATGACCGATCTCGTGCGCCAGCGTAAAGGCGAAGTCCGGATCCTTGGAGCGCACCATCTTCTGGTAGAGGGTGATCGTCTTGGTCCAGGCGCCGTTCTTGAATACCGAAGCGAATTCCGCCGCCTCTTTTTTCGCTCCCTGCTCCGCGGGGGATGCATCGAAGGTGACGTCGCGAATTCGCATGAGCAGCGACTCGGGGATTTTGCCCAACGCACCGAGGATCCGCTGCCATAAGCTGTCCGGGAACACCGCGTCGTGCGTGAGGCCGTACTTCGAGGCCGTCGCTTCGATGCCTTTCAGGGCGGCGGGATCGGCGACGGGTTTGGCCGGCAGGTCAAGGGCTTCGATGAGAATCTGTACCTTGATCTGGCCCTTTGTCGTCTGGCCCCTGGAGGTGAAGCGGAAGCTCGTGTCCGGCCCGCCCCATTTGGTGAGGTCGAGATTCTCGAGGTGCACGAGGTGCAGTCGTTTCGAGCTGGCCTTCCCGTCCTTGCCGGGGACCAGATCGAACAGGCCCATCGCATAGGCGCGCAGCCCCTTCCAGAGAGCAGCCTTGACTTTCTCGTCCTTGAGCGCGTCGATGGAAGGCGCCTGGAAGTCATAGTCGGCGTCGACGTTGGTCGCGAGTACCAGTTGGCCCTGCAAGCCAAAGAAGTCCCGGTAGCTTCCCATCGGGGCGTCGGTATCGACCTGGAGCGCCTGCTTTTCAGCTTCGGGGAGCTTGCCGAGCGCGGAGTCGTCAGAGGCACGCAGGACCGTGTGGTGAACGAGGGCGTTCCTCTGCTGGACCACGTGCGCGAGCTCATGCGCCAGGAGCCGTTTGCCGTGCACCGTGCCGGGGGCATATTGCGCGGATCCAAACACGATGTCCGTCCCAAGGGCATAGGCGCGCGCACGCACCGCACGGGCCCCCTCGGCCGCCAATCCATCGGCATGTATGCGCACGCGGCCGAAGTCGTGGCCGAAGCGAGGCTCGAAATAGCTGCGCAGCTGGGCGCTCAACGGGACGCCAGCGCCTCTGGCGGCGCGAAGGGTCGGACCAGCCAACGCCCCGCTCGCCTGGGGGCGAGGCACGCCATTGGTCGGGATTGCGGCGGGCCCCGGCTTCACCGCAACAGGCGCCGCTCGGGAGAGTACCTTGTCGGCGACCGCGTCGGCATCACGCTCGAGAAAGTCACCGGCAGCACTGACCGCCGAGCTATGGTCGTGATGGCCGTGAACCGCCCGTGCTGGACTCACGACGGCGTCGCGCGTCCAAAAAGGGCGCGCCTCGGGCGTCGGGCCGCGACCCGAATCGGTCGAGCGATTCTGCAATGGTTGAAGCTGCCGTCTCGACTGAGTGGCCGCGATGTGCCTGTGAGACTGACTTCGACCTGGGAGTGTTCGCGCTCCGGGGCGCTCGACCGCTGGTGCGAAGCTCCGCATGACATCGCCTCCCGGCAATGGCCGATTCGGTCGGCCCAACCGCATTTCAACAAACCGTCGAATCGCGTGTCAACCGCAGATCGTGCATCAGTTACACGTCAACCACCGAGTCGTCATGGACCGGGGCGCACCCCGTGGCATGGAAACGTGAGCGCATACGAACTGCGTCGTGTCCAGCTTCATCCGGACCGGGACGTTTGCACCGACATTTTCTGGGCAGCACACCGAGCAAAACGGAATCTTGTCTCGGTGATCGAGCATGACGCCGGATACTTTGGAGGCGATCGACTCCTTGACACGCTGCTCGACGCAGCCGTGCACGATGCATGGCCGTGAGCAGAATCGCGCGCCTTTGCGGCTCGGGCTGCCGACGTGACTAGCCGAAGAATCCCGACTTGAGGCAGGATTATGTATATGCGTTTGAACCGATTGCTGAGCAGCGGCGCTGTCGCCGTGACGCTATTGATTGGCAGTGCCGGGGATGGGCGGATCGCCGCGCAAACCTCTCGAACGATTCCGCGGACGGCCGACGGACGACCGAACCTCGACGGGATCTGGCAGGTGCGAAATCGTGCGTCGTACGACCTGCGGGATCACATGTCCAGATATATGATGCCGGCCAGCCTGGGTGTCGTCGAGGGCGGCGAGATTCCGTACCAGCCATGGGCCGCCGCTAAGAAGGCGGAGAACTTTGCGAACCGGGCGGCCGCCGACCCGCTGGGCAAGTGCTACATGGCGGGCGTACCCCGGATGATGTACCTGGAGTGGCCATTTCAGATCCTGCAGACGCGCGATCACATCGCGATGGCGTTCGAATGGACGCAGGTCTACCGCTTGATTTATACAAACGGCACGCCGCACGACGAGCGGGTCCGGCCGTGGATGGGCGATTCGCGCGCTCGCTGGGAAGGCGACACGCTTGTCGTCGAAGTGGCCAATCACAACGAGCAGACCTGGCTCGACGCAGCGGGCGACTTCCACAGTGACGCCTTGAAAGTGGTCGAGCGCTACACGATGCGCGATGCCGATACGATTCAGTATGAGGCGACGCTCGAGGACCCAAAGGTCTTCACCCGGCCCTGGAAGATCAGCATGCCGTTTCATCGCCAATCAGGCATGGATCGAGTCCTCGAGTATCACTGCCAGGCGGAGAAAGAGGAAGCGGCCGGCGACTTCGAACCAGAACCTCGGACCTGGTATCCGGGGCCAAATGCGCCTGCGCCGACGCTGGCGTTCGGTCCGCCCGTTCAGCGGGCGCAGCCCTGGAAAGCCCCTGCGTCAGTACGTCGTACGGCTGATGGCAAGCCTGACCTGAACGGGCTGTTCGAGTCTGACCACGGCGGATCCAACTACGGTCTCGAAAGCCGCGGTCCCAGCCCAGGGGCACTTACGCCGCCGGCTCGCGGCGTCGTCATCGATCCGCCAGACGGCAGGCTCCCCTATCAGCCGTGGGCACGCGCAGAACGTGAATACCGCGATACGCCGGTCCGCGGTTATGACGACCCCACTGCGCACTGCTTTCCACCCGGCGTGCCGCGATCGATCTATGTGCCAACGCCGTTTCACATCGTTCAGACCCGCGATTTTGTGATCACGCTGCACGAGCGGGTGTCGTGGCGGCTGATCTCTCTCGCCCGCACGCGCCACCTTCCCGACTCGATTCGCTTGTGGCAGGGCGACTCAATCGGTCATTGGGACGGCGATACGCTGGTTGTCGAGACGACCAACTTCAACGGCAAGACCTGGGGCAACGAAGTGGGTGATGTCTTCAGCCACGCCGAACACATCGTCGAGCGGTTCAAGCCGATGGATGCCAACACCATCGAGTACGAGGCGACGATCACCGACCCAATCGTCTATACGCGGCCGTTCACCATGGTTATGCCATTGAAGCGGCTCGTAGGCACAGGCGATCTGATGGAGGCGGCCTGCCACGAAGAGGAGCGCGATTTGCCGGTGCTCAAGAGAATCAGGGACCAGGAGCGCGCCAAGAGAGCGAACGCGCCGGCCACCGGGGGAAGGTGACCAGAACATTCTCAGGGGACGACGTTCTTCATCTGAAATGGCGCACTGGCACCGATGCCCGCAAGGATGGACGACCAGCGATAGCCGTTGGTTGAAGCGTCGCGGAGGATCTTCCGCACGGCGGGCATCTCATAGTCATACACCCGCCGGGTCTTCCCTTTGCGGTTGAGTGCGTACGCCAGCAGCTGTTGCGTGACGCCCGTATAGTACGCCGCGCGGTACCTCAGCAGTCCGGCTCGAAGTTCGGCCGGGCCGTTGAAGCGTGTGCCGTCGATGAACGTGCCCGACGCATCGATCGGTGCTCCACCATCCGTGGTTCGCCATCGACCGGTGGCATCGAAGTTCTCGAGTGCAAAACCCAGCGGGTCGAACATGGCATGGCAATTCGCGCAGGACGGATTGCTTTTGTGGGACATCATGCGATCGCGCAATGTGCCGGTCTGACTGGCGGGCCCCTCCGCCAGCGCAGGGACATTGGCGGGAGGATCGGGCGCGTCCATCCCGAGGAAGCGAGTCAGCACGAACACGCCGCGCGCCGTGGGCGACGTGCG
>JBDTVS010000189.1:0-22694 GCA_040007095.1 Acidobacteriota bacterium | reverse complement strand
GGTGATCTCCAAGGTCAGCGGCGTGACGGTCTCGAGCAGCACGCGCCCGATCGCGTGATCGAGCCCGCGGCCCGGAATGCTTTGACAAATCGGTGCGGCCTGCGCGATCCCGCGACGCTGACAGACGTAGGTGGGCCAGGCGGTCCCCTGGCGGCGGTGATAGCGCACGGTCATCCGATCGCCACAGATCCCGCACACCGCGAGCCCTTGGAGGAGCGCGGGGCCCTCCCGTGGAGGACTCCGGCGTCGGTCGGCCCCATTGGCCTGTGCGTTCTCGCGCAGCCGGCGCTGATGCTCTTCAAAGTCCTCCCACGTGATGTAGCCGACATGCGCATTCGGGATCAACGCCGTCCATTCCTCGCGCGGCAGCCGCTCGGACACGAGCCGCGCGTCGGCGGTATGTCGTTGCCGGCTGCGCCCAAAAAAGAACGCGCCCGCATAGCGGGGATTGTGGAGGACCCAGAGCACGCGCGAGTGCTCCAACCGGCCCCACAGGGTCTCGCCTTGGTGGGGTCCGTAACGTGCACGACGGGGAAAGGGGATCTGCTGATCGCGGAACGCTTTCACCGTCGCGGTGGCGGAGCCGGTGCGCCGAAACGTCTGGAAAAAGACGCGGATCGTCTCCTGGACCTGCCGATCCGGATCCAGACCGACCCGACCAGCGGCGTCATACACGAAGCCGACGGGCAGGGGGACTTCGAGTTCGCCGCGGCGGGCCTTATTCACGATGCCGCCGCGGAGCCGTGCCCGCAGCACATGCAGCTCCGCTTCACTCATCGTCCCCTTTAAGCCAGCGACAGACTGCACCCTATGTTGCACTGTGTGGCGCGGGCCTCACGATCGTCTCTGAAGAGAGCCGCTCCTGCGGTCAGCGCGGGCGCGTGTGCCGAGTCTTCTGGCGTGCCGACGTTCCCTGGGTGCTGGTGCGACTCCATGACGGTGTGATGCAGTCGTTGCCGTGGGCCTGGACGGATTTGCCCATGTCAGTCGGGCCACGAGAGATTTCAATCCACGAGAGCGTGACCGTGTTGCTCTCGCCGATGGCCTTGCGCGATCTGGTTCGTGCGCTTCGCGAACCGCGCGAGCGATGTCGCCATGCCGGTGGCTCCGGGTGACGCGTGGATGGTCAGCGAAGAAAGGCCGATATGAAATATCGCTGTACATCGGTGGGTGAATCAAGTACGGTGGCCCGGGCCGCTGTGCGACGCGCGTCGATGTGCGATCGATGGCGTCGTCGTGTCCGCACCAGGACGCACGCAGTCCTCGACAGCCCCACGTGTGCCGCGCGATGCCGTCTTGAGACACGCCATCGATCCGCCGCTCGCGCCAGAGTTCTTCGACGATCTCCGTGTCTTCGCTCCGCTGGTGCTTCGGTGTGTCCGTGCGACGTCTGTCCCGTCGACGCGATCAGTCTCCCTCACCCGCTCGACGCTCCCACTCACACCATTCGTGCCCGTGAGACGCACGACGAGGTCTCGTGCGCGTGCGCCAGCCGATTCGCCGGGTGTCATGCCCAACGGCGACCGCGTCGAGTCCGTCCACACCTTGCTGGTGGAGTTGGCATGTCGCCGGGTGCACGCCCTGGCCACGGAGGAGAGCCGGCATGAGTGTCACGAAAATTCAGCCCACGCATTGCGATCGGCTCGCGTATGTCTACGTGCGGCAATCCACGCCGTGGCAAGTGCTGGAGAATCGCGAGAGTACCGAGCGGCAGTATCAGCTCCAGTCCCGGGCGATCGCGCTGGGATGGTCGTCGAGCCGCGTGGAAGTGATCGACGAGGATCAGGGCCGGTCGGGGAGCGCGGCCGCCCACCGCCCCGGCTTTCAACGGTTGGTGTCCGAGGTGGGTTTGGGGCGCGTCGGGATCGTGTTGATGCTCGAGGCCTCGCGCCTGGCCCGCAATAATAGCGACTGGTACCGTCTCATCGAGATCTGTGGATTGAGTGCCACGCTGATTGGCGACGAGGGCGCCGTCTACAACCCGCGTGATCCCAATGATCGCTTGTTGTTAGGCGTGAAGGGTACCATCTCGGAGGCTGAACTCTTTACGCTACGGACCCGTTTATATGAGAGGGCCGCTGGAACAAAGCGCGCAAAGGGCGATTAGTGTTTCCGTTGCCGACGGGCTATGTGTATGGCCCCGACGGCGAGTGGCAGCTCGATCCCGACACACAGGTCCGCGAGCGTCTCGACTACGTGTTCGAATTGTTTCGCCGCGCCGGGGTGGCGCGGCGGGTCGTGCGCGTTCTGAAAGCGGAGGGATTGGAGTTGCCGGCGCGGGTCATGGCCACAGATGGCTATGGCACGGTGGTCTGGAAAACCCCGACGCTGAGCACGGTGATCCGGATCCTGCAGAATCCCGCCTACGCAGGGACGTACGTGTATGGGCGCATGGATTACTCGGGCGATCGCCGATCCGTCAGGACCGGAAAGCACCTGCCCCATCTGCGCCCCGCGGCCCAATGGCCCGTCCACATCGACGCGCACCATCCCGGCTATCTGACGTGGGAGGAGTTCGTGAGCAATCAGGCGCGCCTACGCCAGAATTGGAATCGCGAGGGCGGCCGCGGCGTCGCCCGCGAAGGGACCGCCCTCCTGCAGGGGCTCGTCGTCTGTGGCCGTTGCGGCCGCACGATGGGTGTCCAACACCACAGTGCGCGCGAACGTCGCTCGTCGGTCTACGTGTGTCAACAGGGCTACAGCAACGGCGACACACACGTCTGTCAGAGTATGACCTCGCGAGCCGTCGACGCGGGAGTCGTGCAGGCGTTCTTGGACGCCGTGTCACCACAGAGTCTGCCGGTGGCGGTGCGGGTCTTGGATCAGATTGAACGCGACTTGGCGGGCCAGCGGCGGCAACGGGAGCTGCAAATGGAACAGGCGCGGTACGATGCGCGCCTGGCGCAACGTCAGTATGAACGCGTCGACCCGGACAATCGCTTGGTCGCCAGCGAACTCGAACGACGCTGGAATGAGAAACTGGAACGGGTGGCCCAACTCGAGCAAGGACACGCGAAGGCGGACGCCGACGCGCAGTGGGATTTGACGGCGGAGGAGCGCGCGGCGATCGGCGCGTTGTCTCAGGACTTGCCGACGATCTGGACCGCCTCGACCACGACGAACCAGGACCGCAAACAATTGCTGCGGAGCGCGATGGAGTGCGTGCAACTGGACGGCGTCAGCCGCGCCGGACAGATCGAGGTACAGATTCGGTGGCGGTCGGGCGTCATCACACGGTTCATGGTAGAACGGTACCGTCGGGGCACCGATTCACTGAAGACACCCGCTGAGGCGGTCGGTCGAATCCACGATCTCGCCCCCACGTCCACCTACGCGGAGATCGCCACTCAGCTCAATGCCGAAGGCTGGCGCACGGCTTTTGGTCGCTCGTTCACGTCACAGCATGTCGGATACATCTGCCGGCGTGACGGCTTGGTGCGAGGCACGGGCCACATGCGGCTGATGCCTCAGGAGGATCCCCAGAAGATTCACTGACCGACATCGCTACTCGTCGAGGCTGGCGCACGGACTGCGCTCGTTCATGCACGTCGCAGCATGTGGTGATACATCTGCGGCCGCAACGGTCGGGCAACAGGCAGATGTCCAAGGAAGATCTTGAACGGATTCACTGATCCTCGAAAAGTTGAACAAGAGGTGTGGTATGAATCACGTCTATTTAGGCCGAGCAGCAACCGATCATTGAAATGTGCCGGATCGTAGAGGCCGTCCTCATCCAAGATCAGCGTTTCCGTCAGCGCGCAGATTTCGAGCAGCCGATGCCAGTCCATCGAGTTGCGCGCCAAGCGTGACACCTCCAATCCCATCACGAGTCCGGCGCGACCGAGTCCGACGTCGCGGACCAGTTGCTGAAACCCTTCGCGGTCGGCGGCCGACGCGCCGGACTGGCCGAGGTCCCGGTCAATCACGACGACCTGCTCGATCGGCCAGCCCAGGGCCACCGCGCGTTGACGAAGCGCGTATTGGCGCTGGGTACTCTCGGTGTTTTCCATGACCTGGCGCAGCGTGGATTGCCGCACATAGAGATAGGCCTGGCGGCGCAAGTGGCGCGGGGTGATCTTCTGCGATCGGTCGCCGGTTAGATCCATGTGGCCTCCTGATGGACGAGCGCCATGTGCGCCCAGAGCTGCGCCAACTCCGCGTGGATGAACGACGGGATCCCGAGCGATGGTGCGGAGGACGTCATCGGATCGGAGGGACGTGGACACAGCGCCCACGCGTCGAGCCAGGCCGCCACGCCTTGACGCCGCAGGATCGCCAGCTCAAGGCTCGGCCCGTCAGGGTGACGATGCGGATTGAGCGCCGTCCGCCGCAACGCTTCGTAACTCGCCACCAGCGTGGCCGTCGTGGGCGCCCCCGACGTGACGTCGGCGGGGGCGCTCAGCGGCGTTTTTTTTCCGCGCGTCGCAAGGCGCGCTCGAGACTCCGCGGGTGCACGTCGAGTCCAAACCGATCGTGAATCCGGGGTAGCAGCGCTCGGGCACTGAGCGCGGGGTCCTCCGTCCGCAGCGTCGCCACGAAGGTCATCACCGCGTCGTCGAGCTTGTGGGCGCCGTGCGGCCCGCGTTTCCGAGGGACCAGGCCGGCGATCCCGCGTTGCTGGAAGGCGGTCTGCGTCTGATAGAACGTCGGACGCGAGACGCCAAACGCGTCGGCCGTGCGCGCCACCGGAGCACCCTCGACGTCGACCTGGCGCAGCATTTCGTACTTCACCTGGACGAGGTCCCGGGGATCGAAAAAGTCGTGCGAGGCGAACAGCGGGGCCTGGACAGCCTGGGGACGCGGATGGAGCGCGCCGTGGGCGCGCAAGGCGTCGGCTTTGGCATCGCGTCGGGATGATCGGGCAGACATAGTAATGATAATTATGCCGCTCATCGCGTCGCGTCGTCAAGCCAGGCGACGGCGCATCAGACCGCGTGCCCATATTCAGGCGCTTTATTGCCTGCTTTCGACGACGACATCGGCTTGGATGACACCCACGACAGCGGCATATTTCTTCTAACATATGCGGCGTCATTTCCTTAACACTCGCGTTCGAAGCCGCCGCCCGACGACGAGGCGTCCAGCCCCGCCAGCAGATCGGCCAACCGACACAGGTCGTCGTAGCGGAAATGGGCGCGGTCCGCACCAACCACCGCCGTCAGATCATCAGGAAGAACGTCGGTCCACTGGAGCGGTAGCCGGGCGAGCTGTCCCACGTCATCGTAGAAGTAGACGCGGTCCTCGCCCCACGTCTGACGGCAATCGACTAACGGGAACGTCCGGCCACGGAGCGGATGGAAAGGATGGGTAACACGAAAGGTTTGTGCCTCACCGCTCGGTTGCGGTGCAATCGACAGCTCACGCCAATCCCTATGTCGAGCGCCTGATCGGATCCATTCGGCGCGAGTGTCTCGATCACGTGATCGTCTTGAATGAGACGCCTCTTCGGCGCCCGCTCGCGCGGTACCTGACCTACTATCACGGTGCCAGGACGCATCTGTCGTTAGCGAAAGACGCACCGACGCCACGACGATACAGGCGATCACCGAAGGGGCGGTGGTCTCGTTTCCGGAGGTCGGCGGCCTCCATCATCGTTACGAACGACGCGTCGCCTGACCTCCCTCGTCCGCGCTCGGGCGACGTACGACAAGAGGAGGAACGTGCCTGCTCGGAAGAGTGCACGGCGTCATACGTCCAACCACACCATCGACCGACGCCACCGCAACCCGCACGGCGTCACCACCGCTCTTTCGCAGCGGCTGGCGCCCTGTGATCACGCCAAAAGGCTCATGCCCGCAGTGAGCACGGCGATGCTGTTTTGGCGAAGGACAGCCAGACCACAGAAGGTCAGGAGAGGGTGACAGGTGATTCGTCGTCGGGAGTCCATCGCGCCCGTTTGAGGTACGATCGAGGCTGCGTCCAATGCGAGCGGACTTGATAACGCTCCGGCCCCGGTTGCGCCTCGCGACAGCGTTGCTGATTGTCTTGAGCGCCCCGGTGGCGATAGCCCGAACACCGGCGCAGCCGCAAACTCCCACCACGCCGCCGGCCATCGAGGATGCCGCAAACCTCGAGCCAGATCGACCGGACGTCACCAACGGCACCCACATCGTGGATGTGGGACTTCTCCAGATCGAGCTCGGCGGCCTGTTCAGCCGATCAGGCGCCAGCCGCCACAATCTTGGAACACCAGTGACGCTTCGCGTGGGATTGACCGATTGGCTCGAAGTGCGCGTGGGCGGCGACGGCGTACTTTCGTCCACCGATCCCCAAGGCAGCCAGACGGGCATGGGCGACATCCAGCTTGGGGCGAAACTGCGGCTGTGGGCGAGTCCGGGAGGCATCCCGGTGTTGTCCATTCTGCCGACCATCAATCTGCCATCAGCGAGCGAAAGCAAGGGACTGGGCTCGGGACAATCGGACTTCACGGTGGCCCTGCTCACCGGATCGGATGTGCTGACCCGCGGACACGTCGACGTCAATTACGGCTTCGGTCTCATCGGCGCTGGTGGCGGGCTCTCGCGGTTTCCCCAACATCTCGTTTCACTGTCCGCCAGCGCGGAAATTCCGGGGCCCATCACGCCATACGCCGAGACGTTCTGGGTGTCCCGCCAGGAGGCTGGCGGCGGATCGGTGACGGCCATCGATGCCGGGGCGATTTACGTGATCAACCCGCGCTTCGCGTTCGACGGCGGTATCCAGGGGGGCCTCAGCATGGACGCCCCGTCTTGGTCCATCTTCGGCGGCGTGTCGATGATCGTGGGAAACATTCTCGGCGAGCATGGCGTCCACGCCCGCCAGCGCAATGCCGCTCGGCGTCGTGCGGCGCGCGGGGCAACACGTTGACCGTTGGGTAGACCTCATCCAATCTTCGACCGTGCCGCCACCAGTCCTCCTGGAAACGACCGGCAGGCCCTGGCACGACGTCGGATCAGCGCGACCATCGGGCGAAGAACCGGCTGCTGCCCCGAAACTCGGTCGACGGGCCGGGAAACCGCGTCTTCGCAATCCGTCGGAGTATGCCGCGGGTCCGCGACCGGCGGCGGATTTCGGCTCCTTCGACGCGGTCTCCCGACTGCCGCCGCGTCGCCGCTCCCACGGTTCGCGGCAGGCGACGGTTCCCTGCCGTGTGTGGCGGAGCAATCCGACAGAGCCGGACCGGACATTCACCACAGGCTGTCAGGGCCGAGCGCGTCTGATGGTCACCTCGAACTGTCCCTGGTTGTCTCCGGCGGCGAAGCCCTTGAAGCCCAGGAAAAGCTGGCCGTCGCGCGGCATTTTGATGGGAGGCGCCGGATGGGGGTGATGCGGCGGCCTGGCGTGTTGATCGGGAAATGCCGTCGTACGGCGCCCGATTGCGAAGGGGGTATCCACATCCCCCACTCGCCCGACGAGGCCGCCCGCTCCGACGCGCCACCCCACCAATCCGTCAATGCCATCGGCGTCGGTGGTGAGACCGCTGGCAGCCCATCGTACGTTCCCCATCGTCGTCATGAAGAGTTTTTCACCTCGTTGAACCGTCAAGCCGGTGTCGGTCCAGGGGTGGTTCGGCCTCACCACCACGGTCGCGAGGACCGTCGACGGATCGGGCTCCGCCACGGGAGGATTCAGGAGCGCACACCCCGGCCCGAAGAGTCCCGCGACGAGTATCGAGCCGGCCCCTATCAGGGCAGGCAGCTCGCGAATCATGTCGCCTCACCGTCCGGCCGTCCTTCCTCTGCTGTGACCCTTGCACCGAGTGGCACCGCCGCCGCCTGCAAGAGCAGAATGAGCCCCTCTTCGACCAGTGCGCGGACGTCGGGAATGACGTCTCGGATCTTTCGCTCCGTGTCAACCACGGTGATCGTGACGGGGCGGTCTGCCAGCAAACCGAACAGGCCTTTCTCGTGCACCAGGTGGTGGTGTCCAAACCCGATCAGCCCGGCCTGCGCGGTCGCGCCGGCCACTCCGAGCTCACGCAGCCGCTTCACGATGGCTTCGTACAGCGGGGTGTCGAACCAGAGGTCGGCTTCGTTGACGAAGATCAACAAGACGCTGACGGGTTCTGTCATAGCGATCTCAGCATCTCGGCATCCGAGGCGATCAGTGAACCGGCTCAGGCGAATCCAGCCCGGCGGCGCCAATGACGGTTTCTTCGGCGAGCTTCACGGCCTCGAGCTGTTGCACGCGCGCCAGCTGGAAATCCTTGAGCGATCGGTTGGCGTCAAGGAGCTCGAGAATGTCGGCGCTGCCCTCCCGGTAGGCATCCTCCGCCATGCGGCGCAGCGTCGGAATTCGCCCCATGACCGCGCGCTCGAGCGACTGCAGCGCCTCCCGCCGCTTCTTCAGCACGGTGGCCGCGCGCTCGATCTCGGCGCGCGCTTCCCCCAGGCCTGCCTGGACGAACAAGTTCGCCGCATCGAGCTGCGCCGTGGCCTTGGCCACCGCGCCTTGGTTGTGGTCGAAAAACGGCAAGGGCATCGAGAAGCCGAGGAAGGCGGAGGTGCCATGCACGTCCTGCGTCACTTGCGTGCCGCCACTCAGCGCTGGCACCGGCAGCCGCTCCCGGCTCGCCAGAAACAGACCGCCCCGTGCGGCGGCTTGCTGCTGCCGAAGAGAGACCAGCGAGGGCCGGCGGCTCTCGGCCGTCAGCCATAACAGCTCGACGTCGGTCGGCACGACGCCGACGTCAAGCGCGCCGGCGGCGCGGGGCGACCATCCTGGCAGACCGAGCAAGGCGGCCAACTGTCCGGCGACATCCTCGACGTCGGTGGCGGCGTTTATCATCTGCACCCGCAGCGACTCGGTCTCGGTTTCGATACGCAGCACCTCGTACTGGCTTCGGTCTCCCGCCGCCGCGCGCGCCCGCACGAGCTGCTGGACCCGTTCCAGGTTCGTCAGGCTCTCCTGCACGACTCGCAATTGCTCCTGCCGTGACAACAACGACGCAAACGTCTGGCGCACCGCGAGGCGCCGTCCCGCGAACGTCTCCGCCACCCGCGCTTCCTCGGCTCTGACATTGCCGTTGGCGGCGTCGAGGCGCGCCTGACGCTGGTGAAACAGTAACAGCGGCTGTTCGACGACGATCTGGTGCTGGGTGACGGCGCCCGTGCTCAGGCCTGATACGAGGTGGACACCGCCGTAGCTCACGGTTGGATTCGGCAGCGTTTGCGCGGTGATTCGATCCGCCGCGACCACGGAAATCGATGCGCGATCCGCGACGGTACGCGGACTTCGTTGCTCGAGCAGTCTCAGTACCTCGTCGAGGGTCACGGTCAGCGGCAACGCCGGAGGCGCGGCTTGCCCAGAGACCGGCATCCCGCGAAAGAGCACGACGGTCAGGAACGCTACAAAGCCCCACTGCTTCATCATGCCGGCACCTTCGTTCACATCTCACTCTCGCTGTCTGTCACCATCGTCGGCTGCCTGCGAACGATCACGCTGTAGACGAAAGGCAGCACGAACAGCGTGACGGCCACAGCCGTCACCAGACCGCTGATGATGACGACGGCAAAGGGGCGCTGCGTCTCGCTGCCGACGCCCGAAGAGAGGGCGGCTGGCATCAGTCCGAGAATCGCCAGCAGCGCGGTCATGAGCACCGTGCGGAATCTACTCGCCGCCCCCGCCGTGAGCGCCGGCAGCAGCTCTTCACCAGTCCGGCGCCGTTGCTCGACGGCGCTGACGACCAGGAGCGACGCCAGGCACACTTGGCCGAGCAACGCGATGAAACCAACGGCCGCGCTGACCGACAAGGGGATATGCGTGGCCGCGAGGCCCAGGACGCCGCCGCTCATGGCAAGCGGCGCGACCAGGAGCACGGAGAACGCGCTGCCGACTGAACCGAGCGCCATGAGCAACAGCACGAAGACGACGAGAAACGAGAACGGCACGATAATCGCCAGCCGTGCCAGTGCCCGCTTCTGGTTCTCGAACTCGCCGCCCCAGACGAGGTAGTTGCCCTCGGGCACCTTCACATCGCGCGACACCGCCGCGATACTCTCGGTGACAACGGATCCCAGGTCCCGCCCTTCCACGTTGAATTTCAACGCAAGGACGCGGCTGTTCGCCTCACGCGTGATCGCGGCCTTGCCGATGGCCTTTTCGATGCGAGCGACTTCACGCAGCGGCACATGTCCTCCGCTGGCCGACGGCACGAGGATGTTGCCGATCCGCGCTTCGTCCTCCCGCTCGGCCACGGGGAAGATCAGGCGTACCGGGACGGGGCGTTCGTTCTCCCAATACGTCGTCGCAACGGTCCCTCCGAGCGCCGTCTGGACGACGTCCTGGGCCGCATTCACGTTGATGCCGGCGCGCGCCAGCGATCGGCGATCGAGCACGATCTGGAGCTGCGGTACGCTCGCGTCGCGGTACAGCCCGAGGTCAACCACGCCAGGCACCTTGCCAATCGAAAGGACGCTTTGTTCGAGCGTCTTCTTCATGACGTCCAGATCGGTGCCGAAAATCTTCAACACCACTTGTCCCCGGACGCCGCTGACGGCTTCCTCGACGTTGTCCTTGATGGGCCCCGAGAAATTGAAGGTGACGCCGGGAATTTCGGCGAGCGACGCGCGCATCGCTTCGTTGAGGCGGTCCTTCGTCCACCCGGGCCGCCATTGTTCCCTGGGCGCGACATGGACGAACGTCTCGCTCATGTTGACGCCCTCGTCGTCGGTCCCGTCTTCCGGGCGCCCCTGCTCGCTCAGCGCTCCGAGCACTTCCGGGAACGCCAACAGGCGCTTCCGGACCTCCTGAAGGACCTGTCCGCCGCGGTCGAGGGCGATACTCGGCGGCATCTCCACGAAAATCACGATATCGCCTTCGTCGAGCTGCGGCAGGAACTCGCTGCCGAGCCGCGACGCCACAATCGCCGTCGTGAGCACCAGCGCGACGACGCCACCAAGAACCATCACGCGCCGACCGAACAACCACGTCACCAGCCGCTGGTACCCGTCGCGCATGCGCACGAGCAGCGTCGGCTCGCGAACGTCGGCGTCCTTGGGGCGCAGGACGACGGCGCAGAGCGCGGGGATGACGGTCAAGGCGAAGACCAGTGCCCCCAGCAGGGCAAAGCTGTAGGTCAGGGCCAGCGGCCGAAAGATGCGGCCCTCGACCCGCTGCAGCGTGAACACCGGGATGAGGGCCGCGATGATGATGGCCATCGCGAAGAACGTCGGACGAGAGACCTCAACCGCTGAATGGATGATCAGCTGTAGAAGCTCCCGGCTCCGCTTGGGCTTCTGACGCTGAGCCTCGTGCAGGACGTTCTCGACGAGGACGACCGCGCCATCGACGAGGATGCCGAAATCGACCGCCCCCATCGAGATCAGGTTCGCCGGCAAGTGAATCAGCTGCAGCCCGATGAACGCCGTCAGGAGAGCCAAGGGAATGATCGAGGCCACGATCAGCGACGAACGGATGCTCCTCAGGAACAACCAAACGATGCCAATCACGAGCAGCGCTCCGAAGAGCAGGTTGTGGTGGACGGTGCCCAGTGTTTCGCCCACGAGATCGGTCCGATCGTAGAACGGCCGGATGCGCATGCCTTTCGGCAGGATGGTCTCGTTCAGCTGCCGGACCTTGTCGTGGATCCCGTCGAGGACGACGCTCGGGTTCTCGCCGCGGCGGAGCAGCGCGAAGCCCTCGGCGACCTCTCCCTCGAGGTTGTAACCCACGGCTCCAAGCCGCGGCGTGTGCGAGAGGACGAGGCGCGAGACGTCGCCGACCGTCACGGGCGTCCCCCCCTCGCTCTTGAGCACGATCGACTGGATGTCCTGGGGATTGTGGATGTAGCCCACCCCTCGAACGGCCAACTGCTGGTCGCCATGCTGGAGAAACCCCCCGCCCACGTTCCGATTGGAGCGGCCCAACGCGTCACCGACGTCGGCCAGGGTGAGCCCGTGCGCCAGCAGGCGCGACGGATCGACTTCGACGTGCACTTCCTTCAGGTACCCGCCGAAGGTCACGACGTCGGCGACGCCCGGCACCTGCAGGAGCACGCGCGAGACGGTCCACTCCAGCTCCGACCTGGTTTCGGTAAACGTGTGCCGGTCGCTCACCATGAGGAACTGGTACACCTCGCCGAGGGGAGTGGCCTCGGGAGCCAGCTTGAGGGTCGTACCCTGCGGGAGGTCCGCTTCGGTCAGGCGCTCGTTCACAATCGCCCGCGACTTGAACGAGTCCACGTCGTCGTCGAAGGTGAGTGTCACCAGCGAGAGCCCGAACAGACTCTCGCTGCGCATCAGGATCGTGCCGGGCGTGCCGTTGAGTACTCGTTCGATCGGCACGGTGACCTGCCGCTCGATTTCCTCTGGGGCCTGCCCTGGCAACTGGGCAATGACCACCACCTGCACGTTGGAGACGTCGGGATAGGCTTCGACCGGCAGCGACAGGTAGGCGCTGACACCGTAGGCCGCGATGCCTGCGGTGACCACCAGCGCCGGCCAGCGCCGGCGGACGCAGAGTTCGATGAGTTGTCGTAGCACGATCTAGAGGAGCTGATCGGCGGCGCCGTCGAGTAGCAGGGCGCCACGGACCACGACCTGGTCGCCCGGAGACAACCCGGAGACGATCTGCACGCGGCCTTCGACAGGTTGCCCCGTGACCACGCGCCGGCGAACAAACGTGCGCGGGTCTCTCTGGATGTAGACCACCGGATCCTTGCCGTCCTTGATGAGCACCGCGTTCGCAGGCAGCGTGAGGCCCGCGTCGGCCACGTCGATCTCTACTCGGCCGTACATCCCCGGCCGCAGCGCAACGCCCTTGGCTTCAACGGTCAAGAACACGGGCGCCGTACGGAGACCGGAGGCCACGACCGAGCCGACCGACGCCACTCGCGCCTGCATCTGGCGGTCTTCCGCCGGGAACGTCACTCGGCTCTTCGCGCCCTCGCGAAGGTGCGGCAGATCGCGCTCGAACACGTCGGCGACGATCCGGAGCGCGGAGGTATCGCCGATTTCCACGAGCGGGTCGCCCCCACGCTGAACGGCCATGCCGACGCTCGCCTTCCGGCCAATAACGACGCCACCGAGCGGCGCGCGCACAATCACGGCCGACCCGGTTCCCGTGCCGATGGAGGCCGCGCCCGACTCGACGCGCGCCCGCTCCGCTTCGGCGGCCGACACCTTCGTCTCCGCCGCCACCACGTCGCGCTCGATGCCGACGCCTTCCTGCTGCATTCGGCGTTGGCGCTCGAGCTCGAGACGAGCCTCGCGGAGCGAGGACTGCGCGACGGCGGCCGACGCGCGCATCGTCGCGGCATCCGGACAGTCCAGGGTCACCAGCGGATCGCCGACGCGCACCCGCTGACCGACGAGGACGTGCACGGTCACGACGCGCCCTTCCAAGGGGGCGCCCACCTGCGAGACCGCGCCGTCGCGGAAATCAACCCGGGCAGGGGCCGTGACCGTCGAGCCCGTTCTGGCGCCGCTGACCTCCTCGACCTCGATGAACGAACGTTGAGCGTCCTGCACGCGGACGACGCCCTCCTCGCCGACCGCTGGTTTGGTGGGCTCCGGTTTCTGCTCCGCGTTGGGCTGGGCGCAGCCCGTCGCGAGAAAACAGAGCGCGACGACCGAGGCGGCCGGCCGGAACAGGCGGCGGAAAGCCGGAAAGTCAGGAGACGATTCGGGTCGTACTCGATGCATGGATCCTCTCAATGCTGTCGCCGTCGCACCGCCGAACGGAGACGGCTGCCGCATGATGCGGGACGCCGTCGTCCAGGTTACGGTCGAATGGAGGAAAACGAGGCTAGCTGTCTAGGTCAGCAGGAGAAGGGACGGCGGGCCGCGCGGCGAATAAGGGAGAACCGTGGCGGATGAGGGGTTTGCGCTGCTGGCGCGTGAGACGTCGGACGAAGGCCCAAGTGGACTGGCAAGGTTGCGCCAAGGCTTCGGTAACCCGCCCGAGGTGGCGAGGCCCACGGACTCGCCCGAGCCAACGCCGAGCCGGATCGCACGGACCGCGATGTTGGCACGGAACGGATCCTCGAGGGGGGCCAGTTGGCGGTCGGCGAGACGTGCCGACGCCTTTCTCGACACGGTCGAGCGACCGATCGGCAAAACCGGCGTGGGCGTGTGCGCCCACTCTGAATACACGGGCTTGCCACCCTGAAAGAGTACGAGCAGGTCCGCGACGCCGTCGAAGTCGACGTCGGACACCGAACGCACGGCCTGGCGGGTGGCCGCGTCGAATTCCTGAATCAAGTCGACTCGATCGTTGAAATCCCGGTCCGACTCGCGCCGGACGAGGGCGCCGCGCTCGTAGAATTCGCGCACGTCCGATCGGCCGTCGAAGTTTGTATCGACCGCCAAGGTGGCGAGCTGCCCCTGGCGATCGTACACGCGCCACACATCGGGCCGTCCATCGCGGTTCTTGTCGTCGGTGCGCACGTCACGGCCGGCCGGCCACAACGACGCAGCGGCCGCCAAGCACCCAAGGAGGCACAGAATCGCGAACAGGCGAAAGAACCCTTGTCGCATGGGCGATTCAGCGTACAAGACCCGACAGCGATTAGCAACCTCCCTTGGAGAGCATCAGGAATCGTGGGATGTGTGGCGAGCCATGGAGACTCCGGACATCGTCCGGCTATGCTCGGCCGGGGGGCTGTGACTCGGTCCCGTTGCAAGACGAGGTGAGCGGATCAGCCGGGCGCGGAAAACCTTTACGCCGCCCCAGCCGTACATCTGGCGCTTGGTCGTCTTCAAGCGGTTGACGTGCTCCGCACGATCCTCGTCGATTTGGAACGCCGGCGCATCGTCGATGTCTTCGCCGTGCGCGCCGCCGATGCCGTCGCCGACTGACTCGAGGCTCGTCGGTCGATTTGTGTCATCACCGCGACCGTCATGGCCCGTATGCTGATGGCGTCCATCGCGGCGCATAACAAGCGTGCGGGTCGCCGATCGGTTTCACCTCATTTGAATTGCGCCAGCCGTGCACAAGAACTCGGCGGCCTGGGCCGATTCTTCGGGGTGTCGTCCGGAACAGCCGTCGTCGAAAGCGACTCATAGTCAGGCGGTCGCCTATTCTGCCTGCGGTCCAAGACCAGGTCACCGAGCCGTGGACCAAATGGCCGGTCGACGGCCATCAACCGGATTTCACGAGTGCCCGTGCCCGGACCGAGGGCCGTGGACGTTGCCCCGCGTTGTTAATACGCCGGGAGCCCATTGCACCGGAACTGCGCTGTCTTACCGCAAAACTCAGTGCACACTCTGGGTCGGAGGACGTTGGGCGAGGGGAGTGGCGCGCGTGTATAATCCGGTGCCCAGACGATCAAGCTCCGGATACGATCTTGAGAAGATTTTCCGTCACCACAGTGGTCGTGAGAGCGGCGATCCGCCGCCTTGCAGATGGGTGCGTCTGGCTCGCGCTGGCGGTCCTGTTGCCCGCGACCGTTCTGGCGGCGCCTGACCACGATCAGAACCCAGCCGTTCGTGCGCGGGCCGACCATCACGCGGGCGTCGGCGCTGCTGTCGCTGCGGTGCCCTTCAGGCTCGGAACCGCGGCGCGGCCGTTCGGTTGGTCGACGTCGGTCGCCGATTTCAACACCGACGGAATCCCCGATATCGCAGTCGCTGATTCGCTGGGGCGCTGGGGCGGCGCCTACGCCTATCGGATGGAGTTCTCCGTCTCAGGACGAGCACCTCACGCCGTCGCATTCGAGTCGAGTCAGGATGCGCTCAAGATCAACGTCTCTGACGTCGATGACGACGATGATCTGGACGTCGTCGTCACCGGTTTCCTTTCTGGCGAGCCGGTTGGTGTTTGGTTGAATGATGGCCACGGCCGCTTCGCCTCGGCTGAGGTTCGACGCGTTTTCGCGGCCATCGGACCGCTGCGGGCGTTGGACACGCGCGAATCGCCGCTCAATGCGCCGATCTGCGGGCCGTCGTCTGCCGGTGCACATCATTGTTGCGTCGTGGTCGCTCGAACTCCGCCGTCGGGGTGCCACGGATCCGTTCGAGACCTTGGTCACGGTCCGCTTCAACCGCCCGTCCATTTCTCCCCGATCGCTCCGCGCGCCCCGCCCTCGAATCCCGCTAATTCCTTGTCGTAGACCTCTCCGCGCCGCGAACTTCCGCGTCTAGCATTTTCTCCGTCGCACGCGTGCACTAACGTCGCCGAAGCACCGACACCGCCGGTGATGTCGACGCTGATCGTGGTGATCTCGTCCTGCGTGCATACCGCAGCCGTCACCGCTCAAAGGTGCGTTTCGCACACTGACGAGGGCGCCGTCATGACCTGATCGAGAAGCACTTGTTGGTCTTTCGACAGCGTCCGCTGGTGGTCGTGATCCATCGGCCGGTTCTTCTAAGCAGCGACGCTGACGATGGCGGAACTCCCCACGCTCTACGTAATGTTCGAAGGACCGTCATGGACAAAATGGAAGCCCGCAAGTCTATGAGGAGGTGGGTGTCACGGCGTCGTCTCACTACAGCTGACGCGCCCCTCCCCTGTCCGGATCGGGTGCCCAGACCAAATCCGCGGCGCACTTGACAAAGGAAGCTTTTATCTCAACGCGATCGCGACACGACGGCGCATGTGAAACGGGGCCGGACGGGACGATTCGAGCAAGGCGCCGGCGAGACCCGTGGCGCTCGCTTGCTCTGTCGATCGTGGTGGGCAGCGTCATCGTGGCCGGCGCCGGGTGTGTTCGATCGCCCGCGATCACCGTCGAGGTGCCGGCGGGCTGGACGTCTCGCCCTTCACGCGCGTGCTCGTTGCGGGCTTCATGGTGGCCGGTTCAACCGAAATTGACACGAATGCGGAAACCGTGCGGCTGCTGCGCGATCAACTTCGGTTACACACGCCACTGCACGTCATTGAGACAGACATCCTGCAGCTTGCGCAGATCGCTGCTGAACAATCGGCCAGTACCGGGGCGGCAGATGGTGACGGCCGGCAGGAGGACGTGCGTGGTCGGCCCTTGAGGAGCGAACAAGACCTGGAGGCGCGACGCCATGTGTTCGCGAACGTTGCCTTCTGGAGACAGCTGGGCATTGAGCATCAGGAGCCGCTGATCGTCACAGGCACGCTGCACTTCACAAAAAGAAATCGCGGCGGATCGTTGAAGCTGACCGTCATGTTCATCGATGGACGTGCGGGCACGCTCATCTCATCGCATATATTTCGACAGCAGATGCCCAGCAAGCGCGGATACCTACCCGCCCTCTCGTTGTACTACCGCTTGATCAATCCCGTCCTGCCGGCATTCCTCAATGCTGTCACCGGTCAGCGCGTGCGTAGCGTTCGCACGGTACTCAGATAACACCGCGGTCGTCGACCGCGCCGATGCCACGCGATGCCACATCCCTACGCGCGGGTGGTCGAGGGCTGGGAGCGGACAGGAGCGTCATTGGCGGCGTGAAGGGACGCGAGATCATGCGTCCACCGACACGACCCCCGACGTCGGCGGGTTGGTGGTGCGGACGGCGCGAAGCCGACGGTCTGATCTCACGAGGTTTCGATGCGAGCCGGCCCCATGCACGTGCCCGAAGTGTCCATCAAGTCGATCGGTGCTCCAGTGTCGAGAGGATATCCCAAGCGCCGACCTGAGGTTCGCCCGACGGACATTCTTCCAGGCTTGATGGGATGCTCGTGCACATAATACGGCTCCAGCGACCAGTGTCGGGTGACCTGATATTTCGCGCTGGCGCGGAGCGCCCACCCCCCGGGTTGCGAGAACGAAACGTCGGTAAAGCCATTGATCGTGAAAGCCGGTGCGGTCATCGTCGCGGGCACGTCCGCCGCCCAGTTTGGAGCCGCGGGGCTTCTGCCAACCGTGGAGCAAGCGATCGAACTCCAGGTTGAGGCTGAGCGCGCCGTGCGACGCAACCCTGGTGCGCGCGGGTTCCGCGAACGCGCCAAGACGCGGTAGACTCAGGCAACATGATCGGGGTGGGGCAGCACCGGCAGACCGCTCTCGTGCTGCTCGTCGTCGTGGGCGTCGCGGCGACGGCGGCCGCCCAGCGCCGGCGCGGCGGGTTCGGAGGCCTCTTCGTCCGCGCCGAGAATCCAGCGTACGACGGCGCGTTTCGATTCTGCCGCATCATGTTCCGGCAGAATCCGAACGGCGACGGCAACGGATGGTCGGTGGACTACCCCCGCGCCGACATCAACCTCACCTATCGCCTGTCCGAGCTCACCAGCACCATCGTCAGCAAGGACGCCACCGGAAAGTACAAGAACGTCGTGTTGCAGCTGAGCGACGACGAACTCTACAAGTGCCCGTTCATCATGATGACGGAGCCCGGCGCGCTGTACCTCGACGACAACGAGGCTGCACGGCTCCGCGTCTACCTCCTCAAGGGCGGATTCCTCTGGGCGGACGACTTCTGGGGCGAGTACGCGTGGTCGGTCTTCCAGGGCGAGATGGCGAAGGCGCTGCCTGAATACCACGCAGTCGACATCCTGTGGGTCTCGAAATCGTTGTCAGGCGGCAGCCGGGAGCTGGACGAGATCCCTGCAGTGGGAGACCCAGCGCACATGTTTCAGATCGGCAGGGGCCATCGCGTGTCCGCTGGCGAAGGTCAGTGGCGTGTGGCCGTCCAACGACGCGTGAGAACGTGCCGCGTTGTAGTAAGCCTGGAACTCGCTCAGCTTCCGTTCCAGGTCGCAGGCATTCCAGAACAGCACCTGGTCGAGAAATTCGCGCCGCATTGTTCCGATCAGGCGCTCAACGAACGGGTGTGACCGCGGCGCATACGGTACGGACTTGATCTCGTCGATCGCGAGAACTCGACGATTCGCCCTCCAACGGTGCGCCTCGAACAGCGGGTCATGATCGGTGCTGAGATGCCGCGGTGTGCCCTGACCATGGATGGCGGCGTTGAACATGCAGCAGACATCGACGCCGGTCATGGCTCGGCAGTGCACGCCGACGCCCACGAGGCGACGCGTGAACTGGTCCATGACCACGAGCACCCAGTAGCTCCGGAGCACGATCGACTCGCAGCGAAAGAGGTCCACGCTCCAGAGGCTATCGGTGGCGTGGCCGATGACCGACAACCACGAGGGTCCGGTTCCGCCTGAGGTCGGGCGATAGTGTTTGGCGAGCACGCGGTGCACGACGTTCTTGTCGACGTCGACCCCGAACGTGCGCGAGATGATGCGCGCGATCCGTGGACCGCCGAACCGAGGATTGCGCGACTTGAGTTCGACGATGGCTTGGATGAGTGCCTCGTCTGGCCCTTTCGGACCGGGCTTCTTGGGGTGCGGCCGCGATGAAAACAGACGGCGGTACTTGCGACGCACCAACGCCTGATGAAGCGCCAGGAGTGTCGAAGGGCGGAGGGCGACCGCGACTTTTCGGATGCGTCCTGGACTGAGGAAGAGCGACCAGAATCCGCAGAGCAGTCGCTCGATCAGCGTCAGGTTCGGCGCACGCCGACGACCACGGCGCAGGACGATCAGTTGCTGCTTGAGCAGGAGATTCTCCACGATCACCGCGCGCACGCCGCCTGGGCCACACAGCTTCGCGGTCATGACGGCCAGGTGCAGCAGGGTGAGCAGAACGTTCTTCATGCGCGCGTTAGCGTAGGTCAGGCGTCGGGCGCCCCGCAACGTTGTCCAATTCTCGATTCAGCGCGAGAATTGGCAATTCGAGACCCACAGGTGGGCGTCGGTCGCGATGTTCATCGGCTCCTGGCTCTCCGGGTTCTTCGTCATCGTCACGGACGCGTGGATGCAGCATCCGGTCGCGTACACGCGGTTGCCGAACGGCGCGTACGACGTCGCGAGCTTCTGGGGGCTGCTGCTGAATCCGTGGGCGCTGCTGCAGTACGCACACAACATGTGCGGTGCGCTCGTCACGGGCGCCTTTGTCATGGCGGCCACGGGCGCGTACTACCTGCTCGACGGGTCGTTCCGCATTCAGGCTCGCACCTTTCTTCGCGTCGGGGTCGTCGCCGGCGCGCTTGCCTCGATTGTGCAGATCTTTCCGACCGGCGACTTGCAGGGGCGATACATGGCGCGCCATCAACCCGTCACAACGGCCGCGATGGAAGGCTTGTTCAAGACCGAAACAGGTGCACCGCTCGTCATCCTCGGCCAGCCCGACGCCGAGCACCAGCGGATCGACAACCCGATCGTCGTGCACCGCGCCTTGAGCTTTCTCGTCTACGGCACGACGACGGCCGAAGTGAAGGGGCTCAACGAATTCCCGCACGATCAGTGGCCGACCAACATCCCGCTGCTGTATTTCAGCTATCACATCATGGCGGGCCTCGGGACCCTGTTTGTGGTGGTGATGGTCCTGGCGATGATGCTGTTGTGGCGCCAGCAACTCTTTGAGAGCCGCTGGATGTTGTGGGTCCTGATGCTCTCGGCGCCCTTCCCGTACATTGCGAATACTGCGGGATGGATGACCGCGGAGATCGGCCGCCAGCCCTGGCTGGTCTACGGGCTCATGCGGACGACGGCCGGGCCGTCGCCACAGGTGGGCGCCGGCAATGGCCTGTTTACCCTGCTGGGATTCATGGGCCTGTACGCCGCGCTGGCGATTCTCTTCCTCGTTCCCGTGTCCCACGAACTCGTACACGGCCCGCGGGCTGACGTCAGCGAAGCACTCACGAGCAGCGGAGGGTAGGCGACGCGTGGAGACGATCTGGTTCGTGCTTGTCGCCTTGATGCTGGCCGCATACGTTGTCCTGGACGGGTTCGACATCGGCGCCGGCATCCTGCATCTGCTCATCGCCGACGAGGAATCAGATCGCCAGATCGTGCTGCGGACCATTGGTCCGGTCTGGGACGGGAACGAGGTGTGGCTGATCGCCGGTGGCGGCACGTTGTACTTTGCGTTTCCGCTTCTCTACGCGTCCGCATTCAGCGGATTCTATCTGCCGCTGACCATCGTGCTGTGGTTGTTGATTCTGCGCGGCATCGGCATCGAGTTCCGGATGCACATCGCCTCCACGGTGTGGCGTGGGCTCTTCGACGGATGCTTTGCGCTCGCCAGCCTGCTCCTCGCCGTGTTCTACGGCGCCGCGCTCGCGAATGTGCTGCGTGGCGTGCCCTTGCAGCCCGACGGCTACTTCTTCGAGCCGTTATGGACGAACTGGCGCGTCGGGCCGCAGCCGGGGATTCTCGACTGGTACACAGTCATCGGCGCGATAACAGCGGTCGTCGCGCTCGCCGTACATGGCGCCACCTACGTCGCGCTCAAGACCGAGGGTGAATTGAACGGCCGCGCGCGCAGCTTGGCGTTGCGTCTCTGGCCCGCGCTCGCGTTGCTGACCGTGGTGAGCCTGGCGTCGACCATCTACGTGCGGCCGGGCTTGCTCGCGAACTATCGGGGCCACCCGGCCATCGTCGTCATTCCACTCACGGTATTGCTCGCGCTGGCCGCCTTGCCCGTCGCCGTTCAACGCCGCCGCGAACGCGGCGCATTTGCGAGTTCATCGGCGTTCCTGGTGGCGATGTGCGCCGGGGCCGCGGCGGCGCTGTATCCGAGTCTCCTGCCGTCGAGCAGCAACAGCGACCTCAATCTCACGATCTTCAACGCGGCCGCAGGGCGGCACGCCCTCACCATCGGCCTGGTGTGGTGGAGCGGTGGTATGCTGCTGGCGGCGGGCTACGTCGTCTTCGTCTATCGCATGTTTCGAGGTAAGGTGTCGACGGTGATATCCGCGTGACGCTTGGCGATCCGCTGCCGAGTCCTGACAGTCAACGCGGGCTCGTCGAGCCTGAAGGCCGCGGTCTACAGCAGCGGTGACGAAGAAGAGCTCGCCTGCGCGCTCGAAGCCGAGCGGATCGGGCAGCCGAACAACTCCATGCGGATTGTTGACGAGAGCATGCAAAATCGTGGGGCGCCCTACGCCGCTTTTCCCGCGGGGACCGTCTCGGCATTCGCGGCTGGTCTGAACGCTCGATGCCAGTGCCGGAAGGCATTCTCAAGCGTATCGTTGAGCACGTGGACTCGGACCGTGAGAAACGGCTGAACGGTCTCGCGATTCCAGCGCATTTGCTGGCGCTTGACCATCCGGCGCGACACGATCTCGTTGACGGCCGATTCGACAAAGGCGGTAGAGATCGCGGCGCCTTGGCGATACCGCGCCCCATCGTTCGGCAAGGAGTCGGCGTTCGCGTCCAGATAGGACGTCAGCTCACTGAGGTGCGTGCGCAAGTGCTCGAGCCATGACGGGTTCGCGCGCACGTTCCACGTCCACACGCGCAGCTCCGACAGGTGCGCGAGCGTCTTCAAGCGCTGACCGTTCCAGAGGGCCCATTTCGCCCGGTCGATGCGATCGAGCAACCAGGTGCGCGCCTCGGCAGACTGACCCTGATGGATCGCGCCGATCGCGAGCTGGTGCACATGCTGCCAGCGCATCGCGATGTGGAACCAGTCGAGCACCGGCGCCGCGTCCGGCGCCGCGGCGCGTTGGATCGCGCGCAATCCGGCGTCGCCGTCGGAGAGGACGGTGACGCGCGTCTCGGCCGTCGTGCCGCACTGGCGGAGCAGGCGCGCGATGGTCTCCCCGCCACTCACGCTCCCCTCGCGGACGAACGCGAACCGTGTCGCTGGGTCTTGGTCATTCAGCACCTTGCCGGCGACAATTTCAAAGGTCCGTTCGGGACGCGGCTGTCGGCTTCGAACATAGCCGCCGTCTAAGCCCAGCACCACGTCGTCGGCGGGTGCGCGCGGAATCGCCATGGGCAGGGTGTCCTGGTGGCGTTCCAGTCGTTGGCCGACGCGCTGCGTGTAGTTGCGGACCGTACTGGCG
>JBDTVS010000188.1:0-3210 GCA_040007095.1 Acidobacteriota bacterium | reverse complement strand
AAGTAGCGCTTGTACGCGCGGCGCGATTCTGTCATAACCGTGTCGTGCGAGAACCGCCGGCAGTCGCGCGCATTCGACGCAAGTACCGGGTCGTGGCGCCGGAACTGGATGAGCGGCGGCGACGGCAGTGGGCGGCCGCGGAGGCCCGCGAGGCCGGGTATGGCGGCGTGAGCGTGGTGGCTCGCGCGACTGGATTGGCGCGGTCGACGATTCATGCCGGCCTGCGGGACTTGCGGGCGCCGCGGCAGCAACGGGTGAGAACCGCCGGTCGGATCCGTCGCGCCGGCGGAGGCCGGCGGCCGCTGACGACACGCGATCCGGCCCTGCTCACCGCGCTGTTGGCGCTGATCGAGCCGACGACGCGCGGCGACCCGGAGTCGCCGTTGCGCTGGACGTGTAAGAGCACGGCGCAATTGGCCGACGCGCTCACCCGGCAACGCCATCCCGTGAGCCCGCGGACGGTCGCGACCCTGCTCAACGGCGCGGGCTACAGTTTGCAAGCCAACCGGAAGACGCGGGAGGGGACCTCGCACCCCGATCGCGATGCCCAGTTTCGGTACCTCGCCGGCGTGATCACGCAGTGCCATCAGCACCGGCAGCCGGCGATCTCCGTCGATACGAAGAAGAAGGAATTGGTCGGGGACTTTAAGAACGGCGGTCGCGAGTGGCGCCCCCACGGACAGCCGATCCCGGTCCGCGTTCATGATTTTCTCGACCCCGACCTCGGCAAGGCGATCCCGTATGGGGTCTACGACCTCGCCAACAACGAAGGCTGGGTCAGCGTCGGCATCGCCCACGA
This sequence comes from Acidobacteriota bacterium, assembly GCA_040007095.1. Lineage (GTDB taxonomy): Bacteria > Acidobacteriota > Vicinamibacteria > Vicinamibacterales > CAVVIG01 > JBDTVS01. The sequence goes on along the minus strand of JBDTVS010000188.1, from coordinate 2,411 downwards.
CACAGCGGAATTTGCCGTGAACGCGATTCGGCTGTGGTGGACCCGGATGGGCCGGCATCGGTTTCCGCGCGCCCGCACGCTCTTGATCACCGCCGATGGCGGGGGCAGCAACGGCCCGCGGTCGCGCCTTTGGAAATGGGCCCTACAGCGCTTCGCCGATGATTTCGACGTCACGCTCTCGGTCTGCCACTTGCCGCCGGGCACCAGCAAATGGAACAAGATCGAGCATCGTCTCTTCAGTTTCATCTCACAGAACTGGCGAGGTAAACCGCTGGTCAGTCACCAAGCGATCGTCAACCTGATCGCCGCCACGACCACGCGTACGGGCCTTCGCGTGAAGGCCGCCCTGGATACGCGCCGCTACGAGACCGCCGTCAACGTCCCCGACGAGGTCTTCGCTCGCTTGAAGATCACGCCACACCAGTTTCACGGCGACTGGAACTACACCATCGCGCCGCGCCGCTGACTTGTAGTACTTATTCTTGCGCGAGCCCTAGCTGTCCCGGGTCTGCAACCGATCAGGCAGCGTGCAAGAATTGGCCGGGCAGAGCACAGACCTCAGTAGCTGCGGTCCGACGGCGCCCCGCCCGGGGAGTCCAGGGTGGGAACTACCTGCTGCCGACCGGCTCCCTGCGGCGCATAGGCACTGGCGCCGGCAGTGTCAGCCTCACGGTGGCTCGACGCGCGCCAATGCGCCCTTCACGATCAACTTCACCGGTCCGGGATCGATGTTCTTTGAACCATTTCAGACGGCGTCGCAGTCGGTGACGATGTCGCTCTGTACGCCGTAACCGTCTGGGCCCTGCGTTTCTCTTTCGTGATGATTTCCTCGCCAAGCGTATATGTGAGATCGGTTCTTGTCTCCGGCGGTAACGCCTCAGCGCACCCGCTCGAGAAAACGTTTCGCGATCCGTGTGAACTCCTCGGGAGACTCCTGGCTCGGGTAGTGCCCCAGGCCGGGCATCGTCACGATTTCGACGTTCTTGAGCGTCTTCTTCAGCTCCTCCTGCGTCTCGAGGGGCACAATCGTGCTCCTGCCGCCGATGATGTAGATGGTGGGGCTGATGATCTTCCGAACGTACTGCCACAGCTCCGTCTCGACAAAACCCTTCGCCAGGTTGGGGTCCCTCTTCCAGACAACGCGGCCGTCAGGCGAACGCTTCGTCCCGAAATGCGCGTAGGTGCGAAGTTGATCCTCCGATGTGCCCTGGCTCCCTTTCTGCAATTGCGCGAGCAGTTCGTCCTCGGAGCTCCAGCCCTTCGCGTCTGCCTGCACCTGCCGGGCGAAACCGTCTGAAATCGTCTTCGGACGCTCCGGGCCGACGTCCTCGACGATGACCGCGGACACCAGATCGGGATGCAGGCCGGCAAAGACCTGCACGACGCGTCCGCCGGTGGAATTGCCCCACAGGGTCAGGCCGCGCAGCCGCAGTTGTCCGACCAGCCCTTCGAGGTCCTTGACGAAGTCCTCGACCAGATACGCGGCGGCAGGATCCCAGTCCGAATCGCCATGGCCGCGCATGTCGATGGCCATGACGTGATACTGGCCGGTGAAGCTGGGGGCAATATGATCGAAGGTGTGGGCGAGCCTGCCGATGCCGTGCAGCATCAGCAGCGTCGGCTTGTCGGCGTTGCCCCAGTCGAGATAATGAAGCCGCAATCCGTTGACGGTGACGTAGCGATCGGCTGGCTGCGGGCCGGCGCCCTGGGCGTGACCCGGCGCGGCCAGCAAACTCGCGAACGCGAACACCATCGCGGCGCGGACCGCAAGCGATCGGAAACGCAGCACAGGTGACATCTCGACCTCCGCGGCCATTCTACGCCTGCCCTCACCGCCGGCGGCGGCGTTCCTGGTGGCGCTACTTGCTCAGCGCCAGCAGGTGCTCGGGATCGATGCGGATGACCATGTAGTCGATTCCGCCGTCGGCAATCTCGCTCCACACGTGCCCGACACCTGGTGGAATGATCTGCATCTCACCAGGGCCGAGCGTCGTGGTGCGGCCGCCGGCAATCGGGCTGGTGCTGCTCGCGCCAGGGCCGATCGTCGTCGATCCGGTTTCAATCGCGGGGTTCTCGATCGTTCCGGTGATCTGAGTGCCCGTCCCACGGATCAGGTAGTAGATCTCGGTGATCTTGTCGTGCCTCAACGCCCGGCCGGACGGGACCTTGGTCGCCGGCCGTGTGACGAAGGCCACCGTGACGTTGTACGTGCCGGCGTCGGCGAGGCTGATGTTACGGTCGCTGACGCTGACGCCTGGTTTCAGCGCCGCCATGCCGACCTTGAGCGCCGCCTGAATGTCGGCTCTGGTGATATCGACGGCGGCCCTGGCAGGACCGGACGCCGTCGGCGTGTTCTGGGCGCTGGCCAGCACGGGCATGAGCCCGATCAGCACAAAGGCACTCGTCATCAC
>JBDTVS010000187.1:0-11728 GCA_040007095.1 Acidobacteriota bacterium | reverse complement strand
TGTCGAAGTGGCCGATGTTGCCGACGATCGCCTTGTCCTTCATCTTCGCCATGTCCGCGGCGGTGATGATGTTGAAGTTGCCCGTCGTCGTCACGAAGATGTCGGCGGTCGAGACGACGTTCTCGAGCGTGTTGACTTCGTAGCCCTCCATCGCCGCCTGCAGCGCGCAGATCGGATCGATCTCGGTCACGATGACGCGGCAGCCCTGGCCGCGCAGCGCCTGCGCCGAGCCTTTGCCGACTTCGCCGAAGCCGAACACGACCGCGACCTTGCCGCCCATCATGACGTCGCTGGCGCGGCAGATGCCGTCGGTCAGCGAGTGCCGGCAGCCGTAGATGTTGTCGAATTTGCTCTTGGTGACCGAGTCGTTGACGTTGATCGCCGGGAACATCAGCTTGCCCTGTTCCTGCATCTGATACAGACGGTGCACGCCGGTCGTGGTCTCTTCACTGACGCCGATCATCTTCGACGCCAGACGCGTCCAGCGGCCTTTGTCCTTCGCCATCGAGGCGCGAATCAAGTCGAGGATGACGCCCCACTCTTCGGGATCGCTCTCCTCCTTGAACGCCGGCACGCTTCCCGCCTTTTCGAATTCCACGCCCTTGTGCAACACCAGCGTCGCATCGCCGCCATCGTCCACGATCGATGTCGGGCCTGAGCCATCGGGCCACTCGAGCGCTTCGTTCGTGCACCACCAGTATTCGTCGAGCGACTCGCCCTTCCACGCGAACACCGGCGTCCCCTTCGGGTTCTGCACGGTGCCGCCTTTCTCCGGCGGCCCGACGACGACGGCCGCGGCGGCGTGGTCCTGCGTCGAGAAGATATTGCACGACACCCAGCGCACGTCGGCACCGAGCTCGGTCAGCGTTTCGATCAGGACCGCTGTCTGAATCGTCATGTGCAGGCTGCCCATGATCTGGGTGCCCGCGAGCGGCTTCGCCTTCGCGTTCTCCTTGCGAATCGACATCAGCCCGGGCATTTCCTGTTCGGCCAGACGCATTTCCTTGCGCCCGAACTCGGCGAGGGAAAGGTCCGCCACTTTGTATGGTTCGCGTCCCGCGGCTTTCGCGGCTTCGAAGGGATGTGCGTGCTTCTCGATTACCGTTGCCATAGTGCTCTTTCTCCTTGTTGGTGCGTCCAGTGACCCTTGATTCTGCCCCCAAACACAGGGGGCAGGCGCAGAGAACTTCTAGGGGTTCGTGTCTTCGTGCAGTCGTGATGGCGAGTGTTTCTTCGCCGTGGCGACAAACAGCCCAGGCCCCTTCACCCGGGCGTCGGGCGTCAGCGGCACGATGCGGATGCGCCCGAAACCAGCGTCGGCGAGCATCCGATTGAGGTGATCGTCCGCGAATCCGAGCCAGACGTGACCCATCTGCTGCCGATAGCTCTCGCGGTCGTGCGGCTGCATGTCGGCGATGATGATCCGGCCGCCCGGTTTCAGCGCGCGTGCCACGTCGGCGACGGCCTTCCCCGGTTCGGGCACATGGTGCAGCACGAGCATCATCACCGCCACGTCGAGCCGATCGTCGTCGATCGGCAGCGCCTCGAGATCGCCGCGCCGGAGGTCGATGTTGTCGAAGCCGGCGAGCCGCCGTCTGGCGGCCTGCAGCATCGCCGCCGACGAATCGACCGCGATCACGCGGCCGACAAAGGGCGCAAACGCCGCGCTGACCTGGCCGGTGCCGCAGCCGAGGTCGCCGACGACCCAATCGCTGTCGGCGAGCGCCACCAACGCTCCAAGATGCACGCGTTCGCCGAAGAGCTCGTCCCGAAGTCGATCCCACTGGCCTGCCGAGGACGAGAAGAACTCCTGCGATTTGGTGCGCCGCTCGGTGAGCGTTGCCTGAAGCCGTCGATGATCCTGGGTGGCCGCCGGCGTGGGTCCGACCTGTTCGCGAACCAGCAGCCAGAGCCGGCGCGCCCCGGCGTCGAGCTCGTCCCGCGTCATCGTGTAGAGGTGGCTCGTCCCTTCCGCGCGCGCCGCAATCCAGCCGCTGTCGGCCAGGGCCTTCAGATGGCGGCTGGCGGTCGACTGCGGGAGCTGCATGATGCTGCAGAGCTCCGACACCGTCAGCTCGTGGCGATCCAGCAGGAGCAGAATGCGGCTGCGGGTCGGATCCGAGAGCGCGGTCAAGTGGTCGAGGATGGCCGGAGCGCGAAGACTCATTAAATCCGTTCATCCGGATTAAACGATAAAAGGCACCTCGGCGTCAAGTGCCGGCGAAATGGCGTGCAGATGCGGGGCCGGATTGCCGGGGGTTCGCAAATTGGAGGGTGTCGCGGCGACGGATTGGGGTCAGCGGGCGATCTCGGCAGTCCGCGGCGCGCAGAGCTCGATGCCGGCGCCGTTGTTCGGCTTGGCCGCGCAGTACTCGGCGACGGCTTCCTCCACCTCCTTGCGCGCGGAGGCTTCCGCGTGCTCGCGAACCGACCTGGTGATCGCCTCGGCGGCCCGCCCGACCAGATATTTCCCGGCGAGGTTCTCGACCAGGATCGTCAGCAGCTGTCCCTGATTGAAGGCAGCATAGGGCTGGGCGAGAGGATTGTCGACGGCGGGGAACATCATGCGCTGCTGCTCGAACGCGTAGAGGCCACCGGCAGGCGTCGGCCCGCTCTTGAAATTCAGCGTCGCCAGCAGCTCATCAATTTTGCGGCGCTCCTCGATCTCGACGCGGAAGTTCGGCTCCTTGTCGATCTTGCCGGCCAAACGACCGGTGAACATGTGTCCGGTTACCGGGCGCTCGAGCCCATCGCGAATCTTGTCGAGCGACACCGGAAGAGGAGGAGTCGTTTTCGCGTCCGCACTGGAGGACGAAGACTCTGCAGTCGAGGACGAAGCCGCTTGCTGCGCGGCGGCTGGCGACGAGGCCAGAATTCCCATCAGCAGGAGAGCAATCAACCGCATGGGGCCTCTGACACCTACAATGACCCTTTGGGCGCCCAACGTCAACATCCGGAATGTTCCTGCACGCGGCGTGCCGGATCGAGTCATCCCGAAGTGCACAGTCATTCGAAGCGCGTTTTTCACAGCCCGGGTGCGTTGCATGCCAGAGCTTCCCGATCTGATCGTGTACATGGAGGCGCTGGCCCGGCACGTCGTGGGTCGCCGGGTCGAGCGCATTCTCGTCCGCAGTCCCTTCGTCCTGCGCTCCGTCGAACCGCCACTCGATGCCTTGTCCGGCCTCAACGTCGCCACCGTCGATCGAATCGGGAAGCGCCTCGTCCTCGGGTTCGAGCCGGATCTGTTCCTCGTCATCCATCTGATGATTGCAGGGCGGTTGCGATGGGTTGCCCGTCAAGGCGGGCCTGCCGCGAAGATGCCGCCGCAGAAGCTCGTGCTCGCGGTCATCGAGCTCGAGCACGGCGCGCTCGTCTTCACGGAAGCCAGCTCGAAGAAGCGCGCCTCGATGCGGATGGTGCGCGGGCGTGATTCGCTGCGCGCGCTCGACCCGGGGGGGCTCGAGCCGTTCGCGGCGACGAGCGAGGAATTTCGCGAGGCGCTCGTGCGCGGGAACCACACGCTGAAGCGGGCGCTGACCGATCCGCATCTCTTCAGCGGCATCGGCAACGCCTACTCCGACGAGATCCTGCACGCCGCTCAGTTGTCGCCGCTCAAATTGACACGCTCCCTGGCCGTCGAGGACTGCGTGCGGCTACATGTGGCCACTCGCACGACGCTGCAGGCGTGGATCGATCGGCTGCGCGAGCAGACGGGCGGGCGGTTTCCGGAGAAGGTCACCGCATTTCACCCCGAGATGGCGGTTCACGGCCGCTTCCGAAAACCGTGTCCCGTCTGCGCGGCGCCGGTGCAACGAATCGTCTACGCGGACAACGAGTGCAACTACTGCGCACGCTGCCAGACAGGCGGCCGCGTGCTGGCGGATCGGTCGATGTCACGGCTGCTGAAGGACGATTGGCCGAGAAGTCTCGACGACCTCTGAACCGCCACGTCTCCTGGGACAACCACGGGCATCAGAGGCTCGAACGACAAAGCTCACCAAGCGCACAACGAAGACACCCTAAAGACAGACCGCCTTTGCGATCTCCGGGCGCTTGTGGTTCAGTGTGACGTGACGTCGCCGCGCACCCTCGAGTCGTTGCTCCGCGCGCGCGTCCTGGTTCTCGATGGAGCGATGGGTACGCAGTTGCAGCGGCTGCGCCTGGTGGACGCCGACTTCCGGGGCGAGCGCTTTCGTCGACACTCGCGCGATCTGTTCGGCGACTACGACGCGCTGACGCTGACCCGCCCCGACCTCGTCAGCCGAGTCCATGCCGAGTACCTCGAGTCCGGCAGCGACATCATCCGGACGAATACGTTCAGCAGCACCGCGGTGGCGCAGGCCGACTTCGGCCTGTCGTCGAGCGCCTACGAGTTCAACCTGACCGCTGCTCGCCTGGCGAGGGCGGCTTGCGACGTGTGGCGCGCGCGCACCCCTCATCAGCCGCGCTTCGTCGCCGGCACCATCGGTCCGACGAATCGATCCGTGTCGATCCTGCCCAGCCGCGCCGCGGCCGGCATTCGTGCGGTCGCTTTTGGTCAGCTTCGCGACGCCTACAAAGAACAGGTGCGTGGGCTCATCGAGGGGGGGTGCGACCTGCTCTTGGTTGAAACGGTGTTCGATCTGGCGAACGCCCAGGCCGCCTTGGCCGCGATTGCGGAGGTGTGCATCGCGCGGCCGTGCCGGCTTCCGGTCATGCTGTCGGCGACCGTTTCTGATTCAGGGCGGATGCTGACCGGTCAGACGATCGAAGCCTTCTGGGCTGCGGTGGCGCAGGCCAAGCCCTTGATCGTCGGCCTCAACTGCTCGCCCGCCGTCCACACAGTACGCCCCCATCTCGAAGAGCTCGCGCGTCACGCCGACTGTTACGTCAGTTGTCATCCCAGCGCCGGTCTACCGGACCTTCGAGGCGAGTACGCGGCTCGGCCGGCCGACTTCGCCGATGCGCTCCGCGATCTCGCCTCGAGAGGTGTCGCAAACATCGTTGGCGGGTGCTGCGGGACCACGCCTGCGCACATCACGGCGGTCGTCGAGGCGGTCAGGGACATGCCGCCCCGGTCGGCGCCCGCGCCCATTCCCCACGGCAGAAGCTGATCGTCGGGGGAGAGTTTCTGTCGCCGTGGCGATGAATTGATCCTCAGGGCGAACGCACCTGCGATGACCGATACGGAAAGGCCAATCGGGTTAAAGCAATTGGCAAAACGGTGTAGCGAACCACAAAGGGCACAAAGGCCACAACGCCAGTCCCGGAAGGCGACAAAACCCTCAGTCGCACGGCGAGACCTTTCTCATCTCCGCCCCGAGAAGAAAGCAAAGAAGTGAAGCGGAAAGAAGCGATCGGCGAACTGGTGAAAGCGAACTAAGGCGGGCTCGGCTCGACCGGTCTGGCCGGGTCGCTCGACCATTCGCTCCACGATCCGACATACAGCCGGCTCCCGCCGAGGCCAGCGTGCGCGAAGGCGAGGAGATTCTGGCAGGCGGTCACGCCAGAACCGCAGTAGCAGATGATGCGCTCCGGTGGCAGATCGCCGACCGACGCCCGGAGGCGCTCGCGGATCTGCTCGGGCGTCCGAAACGTGCCGGCGTCGGACAGGTTCCACTTGAAGAAGTGGTTGACCGCTCCGGGAATGTGGCCGGCGACGCGGTCGATCGTCTCGCTTTCTCCGCGATATCGTTCCGGCGAGCGCGCATCGACCAGCACGGCCTCCCGCGAGGCGATGGCCCTCCCCACTTCGTCGGCATTCACGACCCACCCGTCCCGCGGCGCGCCGGTGAACGTGCGCTCCGTCCGGGTACGGGTTTCGACACCGGCCCGCACCGGCCGCTGTTCCGCCTGCCATCTGGCAAATCCGCCGTCCAGGACCGCGACCGCGTCGTGTCCAAGCCAGCGAAGCAGCCACCATAGACGACTCGCGTAGATGCCGGTGTCCTGATCGTAGGCGACGACCTGAACGGAGTCGTCGATACCCCATCGGCCGAAGATGACAGCGAGGGCTGCCGGATCGGGCTGCGGGTGCCGTCCGTTCCGCCCGTTCTTATCCCCGGACAGATCACGATCCAAACTGGCGTAGACCGAGCCAGGGATATGTTCCTTCACATACTGCAGCTGCCCCGCCGCCCCGTCGGCCAGATCGAACCGGCAATCAACAATGACGAGCGAAGGATCCGACAGGCGATCCGCCAGAGCCCGGGTGTCAACGAGAGTGGTCCACGGCACGCGCCTACCTTACCATTCACGCGCTGATTCATGATTTTCGCAAACTAACCTCGGAATGCCGCCGTCTAAGCCACCGACAATGCTCCCTTTTTCGCGGCGATTGCGCTTGGTGTTCGCCGTCGTCGGCATTGCCGTCACCCTCGGCCAGTCGTTGTCGCGGGCCGCTCCAGGCGTGGACGTTGCGCAGGCTCAGAAGCTGCCAGGCGCAGGACAGGGGGTAACGCTCACGGACGAAGGGTGGCACACGGTGCAATCGATGTCCGCCTTCGTGCAACGAGAGCCGAGGGAAGGCGAGGCGCCGAGCCAGCGGACCGAGTTTCGCGTGGTGTATGACGCCACCACGCTCTACATCCGCGTGCGCGCGTTCGACGCCGAGCCGGACAAGATTGTCACCTATCTGACCCGCCGCGACGACAACTCGCCCTGCGATTGGCTGCGGGTGTTCATCGATTCGTACCACGACCGGCGCACGGCCTACGAATTCGCCGTCAATCCGTCCGGCGTGAAGCAAGATCGGTACTGGTTCAACGACGGAGACCGCGACGACAGCTGGGATGCGGTCTGGGACGTCAACGTGGTGCGCGACGGCGACGGCTGGCTCGCCGAATTTCGCATCCCCTTTTCACAGCTCCGCTTCACGCCTGGGCCGGCCGCGACGTTCGGCTTCGCCATCGTGCGCGAAATAGGCCGGCTGAAGGAAACCTCGACGTGGCCGCTGCTGCCGCGCGCGGCCACCGGGTATGTGTCGTCGTTCGGGGATCTCAGCGGTTTGACGATGCTCGCGACGCCCAAGCGCCTCGAAGTCCTGCCATACATGGTGTCGCAATTGACCGAGCGGCCCACCGGCGGAAATCCGCTGCTGCAGCGCTCGACGTCTGAGGCCGCGTTGGGCCTCGACCTGAAATACAGCCTCACGCCCGGTCTGACCCTGACCGGCACCGTCAACCCGGACTTCGGCCAGGTCGAAGCGGATCCAGCGGTCGTGAACCTCTCGGCCTTCGAGACGTTCTTCTCGGAGCGCCGGCCATTCTTCATCGAGGGATCCGGCAACTTCAACTTCCCCTTCGACAATGGCCAGCTGTTCTACAGCAGACGAATCGGGCGAGCGCCGCAGGGGATTGGCGATCTGCCCAGCGGCGACGGGATCTACTCGGACTCGCCATCGCAGACGGCCATTCTCGGCGCGGGCAAGGTCAGCGGGCGAATCGGATCGTTTTCCATCGGCGCTCTTCACGCCGTAACGCGCCAGGAGCGCGCCACGGTTCTCGACGGCGCGTCGCGCGAAGACCGCGCGGTCGAACCGCTGACGAACTACTCCGTCGGCCGGGTGCGACGCGAGTTCGCGAATCAATCGTCGTTCGGCTTCATCCTGACGTCCACCCATCGGCAGTTGACCGACAACCTGACGTTCCTGTCCAGGAATGCGGTCACCGGCGGCGCGGATGTCGACTGGCGCTTTCGCTCGCGATACAGCCTGACCGGATACTGGACCGGCAGCGAGGTCAGCGGCGACCCCCTGGCGATCGACCGGATCGCCGAGAACAGCCGCCATTACTTTCAGCGGCCCGACGCGCCGTCGGCGCGCCTCGATCCGGATGCCACGTCATTGTCGGGATCGTCGGCGCGCATCGCGATCCGGAAGATCGGCGGCGAGCGGATCCGCTTCGAGTCGAGCGCCGGCTTCAAGTCGCCGAGCTTCGATATCAGCGACGTCGGATTTTTTCGCCGCGCCGACGACAAGACGATGAACAACTGGCTGCAGATCCGCAGCGAGAAGCCGTCGCGGTGGTTTCGCGCCAGGTATCTGAACTTCAACCAATACGCCCACTGGAACTACGACGGCGACTTGCTCGGCAGCGGTGGCAACGTCAACGCAAGCCTCACCTTCACCAACAGCTGGCAGATCGGCGGCGGCTACAATTTCAACCAACGGTACTTCGACGATCGGCTGTCTCGCGGCGGGCCGGGCGGCCTGGTCGAGGACTACAACGGCGGCTGGTACTACATCAACAGCGACGACCGCCACCCGGTTTCCTTCTCCTACAACGGCGAGGCGTTCTCCGACGGCTTCGGCTCGTGGATAAGGAACTACCAGTCGAACGTGACGGTTCGTCCGGTGCCGTCGCTGTCGGTCGTGGCCGGTATCCGTGTGTCCAACTCCGTCGCCGACACGCAGTGGGTCAAGAACGTCACCGACGCCAGGTCCCACTACGTGTTCGCCCGCCTCGCGCAGACCACGGTGTCGTTCAACGGCCGCGTCACCTACACGATGAAGCCGACCCTGTCGGTGCAGCTCTATGCGGAGCCATTCGTCTCGGCGGGTGGTTACAGCGCCTTCAAGGAGCTGGTCGACGGCCGGAACCCTGTCTACACTGATCGCTATTCGCCGTTCGCCTACGCGGACAACCCCGACTTCAACTACCGGTCCTTCCGGACCACCAACGTCTTGCGCTGGGAGTACAAACCAGGCTCGACGTTCTTTGTGGTGTGGCAGCACGCTCGCGAGGCCAGCGTCGCCGACGGCAGATTCCGGTTCGGCGGCGATTTCCACGATCTGTTCAGCACGCCCGGCAAGAACGTCTTTCTCGTCAAGTTCGCGTACTGGCTGAATCCCTGATCGCCGACGCCGGGGAGATGTGCTCGTGCGGCGGAATCAGCATCGGGAAGGCTTGGACGCGATCCTTCGGTGCTGGGTTTGAGCCCATCGTGGTGCCATGGAAGGCTTCGGCCGCGACTCTCACAATCGTCATGGTCTGGCCGTTGACGATCCTCGTCTGGTCGAGGACCGTCGCGCTGGCGCCGAGGCGGGTGCGCCAGTGCTCGTAGCCAAGGACGACGACCGGGGCGCCGGTCGATGTGTCGTCGGCCGGGCCGAGCAGCCGTCCGAACGCGGGGCGGAGCTGAAGGACGGGGAAGTATGAGCCCGAGACCAGTATGCCGCTGCCGCTGACAGTCTGCCGGTTGAACGACAGGTTGACGTCGATCAAGCGGTGCGCGGCGAGACCAGTGAACACCGTCTGGACCCGTTCGACGTCCCGGAACATCGGCTAGCTGAAGATCTCGTCACAGCCGCCGGCGTTTCTGCACGAGGAGTTGCCCTGCTTGGGGCCCGGCGGGACAGGTTGACCAACTGCGCCGCGTTCGGCACGGGCAGTGGTTGGCGCAGAACCTGGTCGAACCGCGAGAAAATCGCGGCATTTTGCGCCAATACCGAGCGCCAGGTACGCCATCGTCACCAAGGTTGACAAAGGCGGGGCACGCCGCGATCGGATCGGCCGGCTTCAGGTTCGTCACACGCGCCCATCTGACAGAGACGGCGGCGGTAGAATGACGGGCGAATCTTTCGGTACGAGCTGCACCTGTGCAAGAATGTGACCTCTTGCGATGTTTGGGCCCGCTCGCCTGAGCGCCTCGGGTTGACGCGATAAAATACACACAGATGTCTGATGAGCACGCTGCGGCCGCGCCGCAGGCGCCGGTTGATTTCATTCGCTCCATCGTCTCCGACGACCTGGCGTCGGGGAAGCACGGCGGACGGGTGGCGACGCGCTTTCCGCCTGAACCGAACGGGTACCTGCATATCGGGCATGCCAAGTCGATTTGCCTGAATTTCGGGATCGCGCAGGAGACCGGTGGTACCTGCAATCTGCGCTTCGACGATACCAACCCGGCCAAAGAAGACGTCGAGTACGTCGATGCGATCGAAGAAGACGTCCGGTGGCTGGGTTTCGCGTGGGACGCCATGCACTTCGCGTCCGACTATTTCGAGCGGATGTACGGGTTCGCGACCCGGTTGATCGAGGAGGGGAAGGCCTACGTCGACAGCCTGGACGCCGACGAGATTCGCGCGCACCGTGGCACCCTGACCGAGCCGGGCCGCAACAGCCCCTACCGGGATCGGCCGATCAGCGAGAACCTCGACATCTTCGCGCGGATGCGGGCCGGTGAATTCCCTGACGGCGCGCACGTGCTGCGCGCGAAGATCGACATGGCGTCGCCCAACTTCAACATGCGGGATCCGACGTTGTACCGCATCCGGCATGCCACGCATCACCGTACCGGGGACGCCTGGTGCATCTACCCGATGTACGACTTCGCGCACCCGCTGTCGGACGCGCTCGAGCGGATCACCCACTCCATCTGCACGCTGGAGTTCGAGGATCACCGGCCGCTCTACGACTGGCTGGTGAACAATCTGTTCGACCGCGACCGGCCGCAGCAGATCGAATTCGCGCGGCTGAATCTGAACTACACCGTGATGAGCAAGCGAAAGCTGCTGCAGTTGGTGGAGCAGCGTCACGTCGCCGGCTGGGACGATCCCCGCATGCCGACCCTTTCCGGCCTGCGCCGGCGCGGCTGTACGCCGGAGTCGATCCGCGACTTCTGCGGGCGGATCGGTGTGGCCAAGAAAGAGAACGTGATCGACGTCGCGCAGCTCGAGTACAGCATCCGCGAGGACCTGAACCGGCGGTCGCCGCGCGTGATGACGGTGTTGCGGCCGCTCAAGGTCGTCATCACCAACTTTCCCGACGGGCGGATCGAGCACGTCGACGTGATCAACAACCCGGAGGACCCGACCGCCGGCACGCGACCGGTGCCGTTCACCCGGGAGCTGTTCATCGAGCGCGAAGATTTCATGGAGGATCCGCCCAAGAAGTTCTTCCGGCTGTCGCCCGGACGGGAAGTGCGGCTGCGATGCGCATATTTCATCACCTGCCAGGAAGTGGTGAAGGACAACCAGGGCGAGGTCGTGGAGTTGCGCTGTACCTACGATCCGGCCACTCGCGGAGGCGACTCCCCCGACGGCCGCCGCGTCAAGGCCACCCTGCACTGGGTGCCGGCGGCCCAGGCGATCGGCGTCGAGGTCCGGCTCTACGATCGGCTGTTTTCCGTCGAGGATCCCGAGCGCGCGGCGGACGGCAAGACCTTTCTCGACAACCTGAATCCGCACTCGCTGGACGTGCTCCACGACTGCCGCGCCGAGCCGAGCCTGGCGGGGGCCGCGGTCGGCGAGCGCTTCCAGTTCGAGCGTCTTGGCTATTTCTGCGTCGATCCCGATTCGCGACCGGGTGCGCCGGTGTTCAACCGTACCGTCTCGCTCCGGGACACCTGGGCCCGGATCGCGTCAAAGACGGGTAAGTAGAGTCGTGGAATATCACATCACGCAGTACGATCTCGAGCAGGGCGCGCTCGAGATTCAGTACATGGAAGAATTCTTCGGCGAGTTCCCCCGCAAGAAGACCGCCGCCGAGATCGTGCGTCGGCTGGGCGATCGCGCCCACCTGATTCTGCTGGCGAGCGCGCCGCTCCCCGACGACCCCGCCACGGTGGTGCCGGTCTCGTTCAAGGTGGCGCACGAAATCACCGTCAACGAGCGCGAGCCGAAGCTCGCGGATCTCATCGCGCGTCTCGGCGAATCGATCGTGTTCGACGGACGCCGTGTGCTCTACACCTGGATCGGCGGCACCCGCCGCGACTGGCGCGGCCAGGGGCACTTCCGCGCGCTCACCGA
>JBDTVS010000186.1:0-51009 GCA_040007095.1 Acidobacteriota bacterium | reverse complement strand
TCGCGAAGAACATCCGCATCGGCCGCGTCCGGACCAACGTCGGCGTCGATATCTACAACGTGTTCAACAGCGCGGCGGTGTTGACGTACAACCAGGCGTTTGTCCCGGCCACGGCTACGTCGGCGGGCAGCTGGCTCGCGCCGACCTCGGTGCTGCAGGCGCGGTTCTTCAAGGTGAGCGCGCAAATTGATTTCTAGACTTCTCGCGATCGCCATCGCCGGGGCATTCGCCGCCCCGGCGGCCGCCGCCGACGGCGTGATTGGCACCTGGATGTCCGGCGCCGGTCCGTCGGCGAAGACCTACGTGTTCAAGACCCATGACAACACGTTCATTGGCACGGTGTGCGGCCCCTGCGACGACCCGTCGACCGTGTTTCGTATCGCCGATGGCACCGTGACGGATGCCGGTCACGTCTCGTTTTCGATCGTCGGAGGGGACCCGGTGGCGTCGACCATCGCCTTGACGCGCGTGGACGGGGAAGGGGCTCTCGTCGCGACAGTAAAGGCCGTGGCGGCGCCCAAGACGCCGCGGCTCGACGGCCGCTGGGTGGCGGCGGGCCGCGTCGCCCAGCAGAACGTGACTTTGAAATTGCGGGACGGCGGCACGGTGTGGGGCGTCATCTGCGGTCCCTGCGACAAACCTGCAGGCGTCTTCCTCATCGAGGACGGCGCGCTCGACGGCGACGCCATTTCGTTCTTCATCCATCACACCGAGCGCCGCAATTTCATGAACGGCGTCATCACAGGCAACGTGATGAAGTTCAAATGGGTGCGCGAAGGGCGCGAAAGCGAACCAGGGGGCGAGATGACGTTAATCGGTCCGCTCCGCTGATGCCGTGGTGTGCGAAGACTCCGCCGATAGGGTGACGCGGCCTTGCGGTAATAGAAGTTGAGCAGGCGAGCGCGGGGACGCACTGGATGCGCCGGATGCCGACCCGCCGTCATGCTGGGTCTGCAGGATTGAGCCGATCAGCCTCTCGGCGTCGTAGATGGTCGTGCCGGTCGGATAGACCGACTGCGCCGTCACGGTGACGGCACCGGCACCGGCCAAGACCGCGGCAGCAGTCCGACGCGTCAGAAATCGAACTGAGCGTTGAACTTCGTCGATCGCGCGGTGAGCACAGTAGTGGGCTGCAGCCATCGGGCGCCGACCGTGGCCACATCGAAAACCGTTTCATACACCGTCGTCGGGTTGACGTTGAAAATGTTATAGAGGTCCAGCCCGACGTTCAGGCGCTTTTTGCCAAAGTGGAGCACTTTGGTCAGCCGCAGGTCCAACACGGTGACGCGATCGCCGTAGATCGCGCCCGGCGCCACCAGGTTCACAGACTGTTGCGCCAGCCCGGCCCGGAGCGCCACGCCGGTCGCCGCCTGATACTGCGCCGGCGTCATGTTGTACGTCGCGATGCGCGAACCGCCATTGGTCGCGACGGTCGTATTGGCCGGCTGCGCGTTCGGCTGTGACCGGAAGATCGCACTGAACTGCACGTCAACCTTCGGCACGGTGTAGCTGCCGAGGCCTCGTACCTGGGTCAGCCAGGGCTCCGTAGACGCGCACGTCGGCTGGCCGTCGACGATGACATTCGGCTTGCCGAAGCGCGCGATTTCGATCTGGCACGTGTCGTTGACGCCCCGCCCCGTGCTGGTGCCGCCCTGCAGGAACACGGCCTTGGTCAGGCGCGCGTTGAACGTGGCGTCCACGCCGTGCCAGTAGTGCGTTTCATCGCCAAAGTCGGCGTCTGTCGTGTAGTAGGAATCGGCCACGCCCACCGCCTGACGGGCGTTGCGCACCAGGAACGTCACCGGGTAGCCGCCGCCGCCCGGCAAATCGGGATGACGAGGCGCCGTCAGCGTCACCTGATCCCAATCCGCCGCGGTCAGCGCGGCGTTATTCGTCGTGAAGAAGTTGCTCCACGACCGTCGGTTGTAGCTGATGTCGATGGACATCCTCGGAAGAATCTGGTGCTGGATGCCCAGGCCGAACTGCCAGTCGGCGTTTCGCACGCCCCAGCCTTCGAGCACGGCCGGATTCACACGCGTGGTGGCGACCGACGCGCCCCAGTTCAAGTTCGACCAGGGTCCGCACTCGCCGTTGGCCACGGGATTCAGGAAATTGCACTGTGCGATCCGGTCGCCATCGGGATCGGTCCATGAGCGCGTGATGCTCGATACGAGCGTCGTGGCCGGGTTCCTGATCGTATAGGCCTCGCCCGAGAACACGCCCTGCAGGTACTTGCCCAGGCTCGCTTTGACGGCGGTCTTGCCGTTGCCGAACAAGTCGTACACGATGCCGGCGCGCGGCGTGAGATCCCGGTAGCCCGTCACGCCCTCAGTGCGGGGAAAGATGTTCGCGGGGCCGAACACACCCGCCTCGATGACGCCGTTTTCGCCTTCCGGGGCCCAGCTCGTGGCCGTCTCGAGACGGAGCGCCCCCTGCAGCGTCAGACGCCCGCGGGTCCAGGAATCCTGCACATAGAACCCGTTGTAGCGGAGACGGTCGCTGACGCGGGTCGGCCCCACGCGCGTGCTCAACTGAATCGGCGTGCCGTTGTTGAACGTGTAGCTCAGCTGCTGCGCCACCTGCGTGGTGGTCTTCGCGACCATGAATGCGCCCTGCATGCCGAACTTCACGTTGTGGCTCCCCGACACGTACGAGAGGGACGCGCGCCACGTGACGTTCTTCTGGTCCTGCGACGGCTGCGCAAGCCATCCGCGGTAGAGATAGTTCGCAAACGGCACGCCGACGTTGGTGGACTGTTCCGTGACGGGAATCAGCGTCGCGCTGGCGCCCTCCGGCATCACGTCGCCCCACCGGGCACGGAAGTCCGAGTAGCCGCTCTCGAACAGAAACTTGTTCGAGATGGGAGACGACCACGTGGCCTGCATGATGCTCAACGGCGCGTTCCAAATCGTGCCCGACTCCGGCGACGTCGTGGAGACGCCGGGACCGATGCCGGGACCTGCGGCCGTCCAATCATCGCCCGGGCTGCGGCACTGCGAGCTGTTCTTCACGATCGACGAGCCGCTGCAGTTGATCGTGTAGTCGGCGTAGAAGCCGACTTTGTTGCGCTGGCTGACCTGGCTGGTCAGGCGGCCGCCGTTAATCAGCCGGCTCGTGTCGCCTTGCACACGCACGCCCTCGTCTTTCGCCCACGTCCAGAGCGCCGGGTTGCCGACGTTCTTGTTCGCGAACTGGTTCTGCTGCTCGGCGAAATTGCCCGTGGTCCGCGTGTTGACGAAGAACCACAGGCGGTTGCGCAGGATCGGGCCGCCGAGCGAGAAGTTGGCGTCCCAGTTCTTCAGCGTCGCCGTCGCGTCGGCGAAGCCGAGCGCGCGCAGCCGATCGTCGATGTTGTTCGCCTGGCCGAACTTGCCGGCCCAGCTGCCGAAGGCGTTCCCGCTGAAGGTGTTGCCGCCCGTCTTCGGAATGATGTTGAACGACGGCGCGCCGCGATCGGCCTCGCCCAGACCGCCGGAGATCGAGACCTGGACTTCGGCCGCGTTGTTCATGTCGTAGGCGTAGTTGGACACGCCGCCGCCGTTGAACGGCGATCCGACCGTCAGGCCGTCGATCTGGATGATGCCTTCGTTGGCGCGGCCGCCGCGGGCGGAGAAGAAGTTGGTGGTCGTCGCCAGGCCGTTGTTGAAGCCCGTGGCCTGGATGGACGGCAACGCGGCAAGATAGTTGCCGTAGCCTCGCGCGGCCGGCAGCGCCCGCACGGCGTCGCCGCTGAGCACGGTCTGCTGCCTGGACGACTGCACGTCGACGACGGGCGTTTCGCCTGTGACCGTCACGCTCTCGGCCACCGCGCCGACATGCAGGTCGGCATTGATGGTGGTGACGCCGCTGCCGGAGAGGTCGACGCCTTCACGCACCAGCGTCGAGAATCCCTGGATAGAGAACGTCAGCTTGTAAGGCCCCGGCGGAAGGTTGGTGATCTGATACTGGCCGGCGCCGTCCGACACGGCGTTGCGGACCTTTTCAATGAGCGCCGGGCTCGACGCTTCGACGGTGACGCCGGGAAGCACGGCGCTGGACGCATCGCGCACCGTGCCGGCCAAGGTTTGGGCCGACGCGAGGCTGGAGGTGAAAAGGCAGACGTCGAAGGCGAGCAGTAGCGACTTCGTCAGTGATGTCATCGCCAGGACTCCATTTGCTGCGGGACGCGCGCGCCTCGAGTAAGCGCCGGTTGTTTATCTAGCACGTGACAGTTACCGGCAATACCGCAAATGCGGTAATCCGCCCTTTCGCTACTCAATTTGCGGTATTGCGGATTTCGCGTCCAGCGCAGACACTCGGGACACTAAACACGAGCGACCCATGGGCACACCCACATCAAGGCAGCCGTATGTCCGAGCCAGCCTGGCCGTCGCTGGCGTCCTGGCCGCAATCCCCTGGCTGGCGATCGCCGGTGGGCAGCGGCCGGCGCGTACCGACACGCCCAATGTCGTCCTGATCGTCACCGATGACGTGGGCTACGGCGACTTCGGCAGCTACGGCGCGCCCGACGTCAGGACGCCGCAGATCGACAGCCTGGCGCGCGACGGTGTCAGGCTGACCGACTTCTACGCGAACGGCGCCACATGCTCGCCGACGCGCGCCGGCCTCATCTCCGGCCGATACCAGCAGCGCTATGCGATCGAGACGCCGCTGCCGGGCCCGGCGGCCCGTGGGGAACGCGGGCTCGCGGCCGCCGGCCGCTCGCTGCCGCAACTGCTGAAGAACCACGGCTACGCCACCGCCCTCATCGGCAAATGGCATCTCGGATACACGCCGGCACAAAGCCCGAACGCGCACGGCTTCGACTACTTCTTCGGATTCAAGAGCGGATTCATCGACTATTACATGCACACCGGAGGGAATGGCGAGCCCGACCTCTTCGAAAACGAGATGCCTGTCACCCGCGATGGCTACATGACCGATCTCATCACTGCCGGGACGGTCTCGTTCATCGAGCGGAACGCCGGACGTCCGTTCTTCATCGACGTCGCGTATAACGCGGCCCACTGGCCTTACCAGCCGCCAGACATGCCGTCGCGGGCACCGGGCAACGCCAGACACGTCCAGCCGCACGATGAGAACACCGGCACGCGGTCACAATATGTCGCGATGCTCGAGCGCGCCGATCAAGGGGTCGGCGAGATCCTCCGCGCACTCGATCGGCTCGGCCTGGCGCAGAACACCCTCGTGATCTTCACCAACGACAACGGCGGCGAGTGGTTGGCGCGGAACGAGCCGCTGTTCCATAGGAAGCAGACGCTCTGGGAAGGAGGCATCCGTGTCCCGGCGCTGCTGCGATGGCCGGGGCGGATCCCCGCTGGCCGCGTCTCCGATCAGGTCGGTATCACGATGGATCTCACCGCGTCGATTCTCGCTGCCACCGGGACACCGATCCCGGACGGCACCGGGCTCGAGGGCATCGACCTGCTGCCGATCCTCGAAGGGAGGCTCCCTGAAGTGGACCGCACGCTTTTCTGGCGCAACATCGCTCCACACCCGCAGCGAGCTGTCCGCCGCGGCGATTGGAAGCTGCTGGTCGACGGCGGCCCGAACGGCCCCGAGCTGCTCTTCAATCTTCGCCAGGATGTGGGGGAGCGCCACGACATGGCGAACCAGCGTCAGGACATCGCGAGAATGCTGCGGCCGCTCATCGCCCGCTGGGAAGCCGATGTCGACGCCGAGGCGAAGGCGAGCGCGCCGCTGGTGTCGGTGCCGGATCGGCGCTAGACTTCGCCTTTCGACGGGCTCAGCGCGTGCTGAGCGACGTCGAATCCCAATGACAAGAGCCGCCGCATTCGTCCTGATCACAGCCGCTGTCACCTTCGCTTCTCCGCCGCCGGCGAGCGCCGACGACGGGCGCGGCGCGCTGCTGAGCGGGTACACGATGACCTCATGGACGCTCGCCGATGGCGTTCCGATCGGCCCGGTCTCGGCAATGGTCCAGGATGCCGAAGGATATCTCTGGCTTGGGACCACGAACGGCCTCGTGCGCTTCGATGGCGCTCGCTTCACGCTGTGGGACGCGCTGTACTCGACGCCCCTGCCGCACCGAGATGTGCGGGCGCTCGCGCTGGCGCGAGACGGCACGTTCTGGATCGGGTTCGATCGGATCGCCAACGGCGCCTCGGTGGGCGCGTGGCGGAACGGCGTGCTCACCTTCCCGACGGCGGGCGCCACGCCGCATGCCGCAGCGAGTTCGATCCTCGCCGATCGGACCGGGTCCGTGTGGGCGGTGAGCGATGCCGCGCTCTATCGATGGCGGCACGGCCGGTGGGACGTCATACGCGGCGGTGCGATCGGCCGCGCCACGGTCGTCAGCGTACGCGAGAATCCCGTCGGCACGGTCTGGATCGGCACGCGTCAGGGCGTCTTCCGTACGCGCGACGGCGAGGCGTTCGAGCTCGTGGAGGCCGGAATCGCGCGCGAGACGAGCCAGAGTGCCGACGGCACTCTGTGGATGACCGACCCCGCGCACGGCGCCCGCCGTCAGGGCGCGCAGGCACCAGTGATGGGCCTCGACGGCTGGGGCACGCGTCTGCTGCACGACGGGCGCGGCAACCTGTGGGTGGGCACGACGGGCCAGGGACTCTGGCGCGCCCGCGGCACCACCACGGCCAGTCCGCCGCTCATCGAGCGCGCGACGACACAAACGGGACTCTCGAGCGACACGGTGCAGTCGCTGCTCGAGGATCGGGACGGCAACATCTGGGTCGGCACCATGATCGGACTGCACAGCCTCACGCCGCAGGAGCTCATGCCACTCGCCTCCGGCGCACTCGTGCGCGCTATCCTTCCGGAGCCTGACGATTCCGTGTGGGTGGGAACTGCCAGCGGCCTGATGCAGTTTCGCCACGACGGCGGCGTGTGGCGCGGCCGCACCGTTGGCAACAGGTGGGACATCCGATCGCTGTTTCGCGACGCGCGAGGGCAGGCGTGGGCCATAACCGATCACGGCCTTCGGTTGCTGGCTCAGGGAGATCTGGTCGAGGCGCCGCCACCGAGTGCGGTCGATCCCCCCTGTTCGAGGGGCGGCATGACTGTCGCGACGGCACCTGATCCGGCTACCCTGCCCCGGCCGCTCTGCGTTGCACACAACCGGACGTGGGCCGCGGACACCAGCGGCGGGTTGACAGTGCGCCGAGGCGAACACACGGCCACCACCGTCCGACCGTCATCGCCAGCGATCGGCGCCCAAACGGTGGACGCGATCTTTGAAGACGCCCTCGGCACGATCTGGGCGGGAGGAACGGCGGGGCTGTGGCGGGTTCGTGAGGGACGTGTGGAGCAACTCAGCGAGCGCGAGGGGCTGCCCGCACAACGCGTGCTGGCCATCACCCAGAGCCTCGACGGCGACCTGTGGCTGGCAGTGGATCGCGGCCCCGCCCACCCTGGTCGGCGGGCCGCGCTCATTCGGCTGAGCTCGTCGGAATTCGATCGCGCTACAACTGGCGACACCCCCATCTCGGGCGACAGGATCTACGACGCCCTCGACGGCCTCGGCGGCGTTCCACTGGGCGCCGCGGCAGCGCGGTCGAGCGATGGCACTTTGTGGTTCGCCTTCGGCGGCGTGCTCACCGTGGTGGACCCCGCACAGGTCTTACACGAGCGCGACCGCGTCGCGCCGGCACGCATCGCCGGCGTGACCGTCGACGATCGCCCGGTAACCATGGCCAACGCAGGCGTGCTCCGACCAGCGACGCGCAAGCTCCAGATCGATTACACCGCACTTCGGCTGACGGCGCCGAGGCAGGTCCGCTTTCGCTACCGTCTCGATGGATTCGATCAGGACTGGGTCGACGCAGGTGCACGGCGTCAGGCGTATTACACAAATCTCGCGCCCGGGAGGTATCTGTTTCGTGTCCGGGCCAATGGCAACGACGGTACCTGGGTGAGCCCTGAGGCCCAGTGGCCGTTCAGCGTCCAGCCCTCGTTTCAGCAAACCGGCTGGTTCTATGCGCTCTGCGGCACGGCGCTTGTGCTCCTGACGTGGGGCGCCGCGCACACACGGGCGTGGATTCTGAACAAGCAGTTTGCGGCGACGCACGCCGAGCGCACGCGCCTCAGCCGCGAAATTCACGACACGATGCTGCAGAGTCTCGTCGGCATCGCGCTGCAGGTCCACGCGATCGCGCGCCGGTGCGCCCCGCACGCCTCGGAGCAGCAGGCCCAGCTCCTGGCCCTCAGGCGCGAGGTCGAGGAGCACGTGCGCGAAGCCCGCCAGGCGATCATGGATCTACGTTCGCCGATGCTCGAGGCGTGCGGTCTCGCCGGCGCGCTGGCCGAAGTCGGCCGGCGCATCGTCGCCCCGCCGACGCGCTTCGAGATGTCTGCGGACCCGATTTCGGACGCGACGATCGCCATAGAAGGCGAGCTGCTGCGCATCGGGCAGGAGGCGATTGCCAACGCCGTGCATCATGCCTCCGCGGCGCACATCCATGTCGACTTGCGACAAGTCGCCGATACCGTTCGTCTGCGCGTCACTGACGATGGCCAGGGATTCGATGTCGACGGGATACTGGCCGACGACAGCGATCACTACGGATTGACGGGCATGCAGGAACGAGCCACACGGATGGGCGGCCGCCTGACCGTCACGAGTTCGATCAGGGGTACAGTCGTGGAGGCGACCGTTCCGTGCGCTCGTCAGCACCAATGACGCCTCCCATCACCGTGCTGTGCGTCGATGATCATCGCATCGTGCGTGAAGGCCTGCGCATGATCATCAATGCCGAATCGGACATGACGGTCATCGAAACGGCGGCGACCGGTCGCGAAGCCGTCGAGCGATATCGACGGCATTCCCCCGACATCACGCTGATGGATCTGCGGCTGCCCGACATCACCGGCGTCGAGGCCATCCTGGCAATCCGCCGCTTCGATGCGGAGGCGCGAATCATCGTGCTGACCATGTACACGGGAGACGAGGACATCCATCGGGCAATCGACGCCGGCGCGAGCACCTATCTGCTCAAGGACACACTGGCTGACGACCTCCCACGCATCGTGCGCGATGTGCACACCGGCCGGCGCACACTGCCGCCCGACGTCCAGGCCAAGCTCGAGGAAAGGGCCGCCAATCCCACGTTGACGACGCGCGAGATCGAGGTGATGGAGCTCGTCGCGGCTGGCCGACGTGACAAGGAGATCGCCCTTGCGCTGTCGATCAGCAGCCAGACCGCTCGCGTGCACATGAAAAACATCTTCGCCAAGCTCGGTGTCAGCGACCGCACCGAGGCGATGGGCGTCGCCATCCGTCGGGGAATCATTCACCTCGACTGAGGGGCCACCGGGCGCACTGCGCGTCGAGCGTGCCAGGTCACCCAACTAGAGCAGATTTCGTTGGAAAGCGCTCTCGTGTCCTGCGTCCGACGCTTTAGGACGTCTTCCGGGCGGGGCATCCCTCCTCCACCCCAACGCGGGTGCCGCGTTGGGGACCCCGGGCCTGGCGGCGTTGCTCCTCCCTCAGATACTCCCGGTATCCTCGGTCGTCGCGCCTTGCCATGCGGGCGCCGCGCGCCGGAAGCCGTGTACTGAATCGTCGAACGCAGGACACTAGGCGCGCGCCGCGATCCCTTGAGTGGGGCGAGGGGACGCGGTATCTGATCGATGATTGCGACCACACGTTCGACGGACTCGGCGCCACCGCAAGGGCGTGGGCAACTGAACACTGTTCCAGCGAGGCGCAGCCATCACTCACATGCTCGCTGGTCCCGAGGCGGAGCGACCCCGGCTTTCGACGCATTGCGACCGGCAAGGCCCCCGCGGCGGGGCTGCGGGTTCAGCGGCCCGTTGGCACGCTTCGCGCGGCCAGCGCCTCGCGAAGAATCTCGGCGGACCCGGGGGATGTCTTGTGGGCGTTGGCGATGTACAGGCCGCCCGCGATCGTCAGCGGCGTCCACCCCAGCCGGTTCTTGGCGTTCACCTCGGCGCCCTGCTCGATCAGGTACTTGACGATTGATGGCTGGTTGCAGATGACCGCGCCGTGCAGCGCGGTCATCTCGGCGAAGCGCATGTCGCCCACGCCCAGGTCGACCAGGTCCTTGAAGTTGTCTGGATAGCGCAACAGCGTGTTTTCCGGCGTGCCGATCATCGGGTATTCGCCGAAAGTGGTCCGGGCGTTGATCTTGTTGCCGAGCGCGAGGGCGAGTTTCACGGCCTCCAGCCGTTGGGTTTCCGGGACGCCCGAGAAGGGTCCGGCGGTCTCGCCTTCGTAGTAGTCCAGACAGGCGGCGGCCATCAACGGCGTGACGCCGAAGCGGGTGGGCCTGGTGGTGTCGGCGCCCGCGTCCGCCAGCACGCGCATCAGCGGTTCGTCGCCGTTGCGCGCCGCCAGGTAGAACGGCGTGGCGCCCTCGTAGGACAGGTAGTGCCGCCCGATGTTCAGGTTGGACGGGTTTCGCGCCAGGCCGCCGGAGCCGAAGCGTCGCTCGCTCCAGGTGATGGCGGCGTTCGGATCGGCGCCTTTTGCCAGCAGCTTCCTGGCGATGTCGAGGTGCGACAGCTTGCCGTGGGGCCGCGGAACCGGCCGCGGATCTTCGCCGTTCATCGCGAAATCCGGCGGTGCTCCAGGCTGGTGCATCCAGACGACCACGTGCAGGGGATGGCCGCGCGGGTCGGGCGCGTTCGGATCGGCACCGGACTCCAGCAGCAGCGCGGCCAGGTCGAAATCGGCGTTCAAGATCGCCACGCTGAGCGCGGACGTGCCGTCGGGTATCCTGTCGCCGACGTTGGCGCCCTTCTCCAACAGGAACTTGACGGTCTCGTATCGATTGTTGCGCACGGCGAACAGCAGCGGTGTGTAGCCGCCCTTGGAGCGCTCGTTCAGCTTTCCGCCGGCTTCGAGCAACAGCTCGGCGGCGGCCGTGTTTCCTTCGCCCGCCGCGAACATCAGCGCCGTTTGCCCTTTGAAGGATTCCGCCAGGCCCACCTGCGCGCCGCGCCGCAGCAGCGCGCGTACGACAGCGACGCTGCCGTTGCGCGCCGCGGTCATGAGCACCGTCTGCCCTTCCTCTGACACCGTGTCGGGGTTGGCGCCAGCGGTCAGCAGCCGCTCGACGAGCGCCACGTTGCCATTCTGCGCGGCCAGCGTCAGGGGCGCGACCTTGTAGCGTGTGACGCGATCGGGCCTGGCGCCAGCGTCAAGCAGCGCGTTCAAAATGTCCAGGTTGTCGCGATGGACGGCCCAGTGCACGGCGGTCGAGCCATCCGGCGCCGCCTGGTTCGGGTCGGCGCCGCTTTTGAGCAGCGAGCGGACCGCACCCAGGTCGCCGTTTCTGGCGGCATCCACCAGTCGCGTGCCGTCGGCGGCGACGGAGGCACCGACGCACAGCAATCCGAGCGCGAAGCAGGCAAATTTCCGCATGATGTCTAACCTCGCGCGGGTGACTTCCCCGCCTGCTGATAGTCGAGCAGCAGCTGCCCGGTGCTGTCCCCCACCTTCGCGATCGGCACGCCCACGTGATCGAGCATCGTCACGAGCAGGTTCGCCATCGGCGTGTCCCGCGGGTAGTCCAAGCTGTAGCCGGTCTGGAACTTGCCGTGCAGCTTGCCCGCCACGAGGACGGGCAGGTCCTCATGGCGGTGCAGATTCCCGTCGCCCATTCCGCTGCCGAACAGGATGGCGCTGTGGTCCAGCAGCGAGCCGTCGCCGTCCGGCGTGTCGCGCATCCGCTCCAGGAAGTAGTTGAGCAAGCGCATATGATGCGTGTCGATCTTGGCTTTCTGCGACTTGAGCTGGGCGTCCTCACGATGATGCGAGATCAGGTGATGGTTGCCCAGGACGCCGATTTGGCTGTAGGAGCGCCCGCTCAGCTCGCGCGCCACGATCAGGGAGAACACGCGCGTGATATCGCTGCGGAATGCGATCAGCTGCAGGTCGAACATGAGCGCGGCGTACTCCTCGAAGTTGCCGGGAATGCCGATCGGACGGTCCGGCAGCTCGACCGATTCCTCGAGGCTGGATTCCGCGCCTTGAATGCGCTGCTCGACTTCGCGAACCGAATCCAGGTACTCGCCCAGCTTGGAGGTGTCCGAGCGGCCCAGCGTCGCGGTCAGCGTACGTGTTTCCTCGAGCACCGAATCCAGCAGGCTGCCCTCCTTCCGGATCCTTGCGCGCCGCTGCTCGGCGCTGCCGCCGTCGCCGAAGAGGCGCTCGAAGATCACGCGCGGGTGGGTCTCGGGCATGTTGGGCGATGTCTCGCTGCGCCACGACACGGTGTTCACGTAGAAGCAGTCGCCTGAATCGCACGCCCCCTGCGTCGCCGGGTCGAGCGTCATCTCGAGGGAGGGCACCCGGCTGTCCTTGCCCAGGTGCCTGGCCGCGATCTGGTCGGCCGACATGGCAAGGCGGATCTCGGCGCCGGGGCGCGTGCGGTCGTAGGCATGCACACCGGTGAGCCAGGCCCCGGCGGCGCGGTTGTGATCGCCGCTGCCGTCCCCCTTGCTATTGGCTTCCAGGTGCGAAAGATTCGTGAGGACGTTGAAGTGATCCCGCACCCCTTCAAGCGGTTTCAGGTTGGGCGAGAGCTCGTACTGGCGGCCGGTCTGGCGCGGTTTCCACTCCGAATGGATGACGCCGTGCGCCCCATAGATGAACCCCAGCCGCATGGGCGCCTGCCTGGACTGGGCCAAGAGCGGCGGGATCATCGAGTCGAGCAGCGGCAGCGCGACGCTCGCGCCAACGCCCTTCAACACCGTCCGCCGCGTCAGCGTCTTCCGAGTGAGGAACGTCATGCTGTCTTCCCCCGCAAAGCAGTGAAGCTTCGCCTCAAACCGACCAGCCAACCCGAGGATCGCCGAGCGGCGAATCCTCACTGGGCGGCCGCTCCGCGGCCGCGCTAAGACAGATTCTCAAGCCAAAAACTTGCTTCATTCGCACAGACCGCGGCTTTAGAAGATGTCTAGTGGGGCGCACCCTGCGCCATTCTGCTCTGGAACGGAACGCTGTTCACCACGCCCAGCACCAGCGAGCCGAACGTGTAGTTCTGGCGCGCCGATTCCCCGGCGATGACGCGGATCGTCGGCTGGTCGTAATACTGGATATTACGCCCCAGCGCGTACATCAGCAGTTTGCCGGTCATGGCCTCGACGAAGAGAGCCGGATCGCGCAGCACGAGGCGACGCACGCCCTCGATGCCTTCAACCGTCGTCCCGTCCTGCAGGGCGCTCGACACGTCGAGCGGGCGGCCGTTCTCCTCGGCGCGCCACCGGCCGAGGGGGTCGAAGTTCTCCAGGGCGAAGCCGATCGGATCCATCTTGGCGTGGCATGAGGCGCAGGCCGGATTGGCGCGGTGCAGCTGCATCGCTTCCTTCATCGACAGCGGCTGCCCGGACCGCTCGGTGTTGAGCGACGGCACGTTCGGTGGCGGCGGTGGCGGCGGCGAGGCGAGCAGGTTCTCGAGCACGTACTTGCCCCGCAATACGGCCGACGTGCGGGTGCTGTAGGACGTGATCGACAGGACGCTCCCCTGTCCCAGCAGGCCCCTGCGGGGACTCCCATCGGGAAGCGTCACGCGCCGGAAGTGGCTGCCGGTGATGTTGGGAATGCCGTAATGCTTGGCCAACGGCTCGTTCAGGAACGTGTAGTCGGCCGTCATGAGATCGAGGACGCTCCGGTTCTCGCGCAGGATGCTGTCCAGAAACAACTCGGTTTCACGCAGGAACGCGGCGCGCACGCCCTCGTCGAAGTCGCGGAACATGTACAGGTCCGGCTCCTTGGTTTCGACGTCGCGCAGGAACAGCCACTGGGCGGCGAAGTTGGTCACCAGGGAGCGGCTGCGCGGATCGGCCAGCATGCGGTTCACCTGCCGGCCCAGAACTTCGGGCTGACGCAGGGTTCCCGCGGCGGCCGCATCCAGCAGTTCGTCGTCGGGGATGCTTGACCACAGGAAGAAGGAGAGGCGTGAGGCGAGCTCGAAATCGCCCACGCGGTAAACCGATCCGGGCGCGGCGCCGACCCGCTCCTGCTCGATGCGGAACAGGAACTGCGGGCTGACCAGCACGCGTTCCAATGCCCTCTGAATCCCGAGGTCGAAGTCGCGCTCGGCGCGACCGGCTTCGTAAAACCGGCGCACGAGGCGCACATCGTTGGCGGTCACGTTGCGGCGGTAAGCTCGGCGCAGCAGCGTCGTCAGGATGCGGTCCGCGCACGCCGATTCCGTGTCCGCGCTGGCGGGCCGGCACACGAACAGCCGCCGCCGGCTGGGCGTGTCGCCGGGACCCGTCGCGTTGAACGGGCCGGTGATCGTCACCGATTCGACCGAGGGCAGGGCACCGCGGTTCCGGCCCGGCGGCCGCAGCGGAGTCTCGGACAGCGCCTCGCTGCGCTCCAGGAAGGCGACGCCCACGCTGCGCGGCCCCGCCCGGACGGCGAAGCGGAAGGCGCTCTGGTTCGGCGGTGGCGCATCGTCTCCCGCCGGAGCGCTTGACCTCCTGGAGAGGTCGGTGACGGCCTTGCGCTCGCCGTCGATGCTGACCTCTAACTGATGGACATCGCCCGAGACGCCGGCCGTCTGGACCTTGAACTCGTATTCACCATCCAGCGGGAAATAGCCGTCGATCTCCAGCCCGCCGCGCGTGCCGAATGGGAGATCCTCGTTGCGCCCGTCCTGGGGCTGCCGTACCGGCGTGATGTGGGTGTTCACCAGCACGCCGATCTCCGGGTCGCCCACAGCCGCGCGGCTGATCTTGCGCGCCGCGGCCAGATACCGCTCCATGGTGGCCGGCGAGACGAACAGCGTGTCTGCCAGGTTGTCGAATCCGCTGCTCGCGTTGTCGGCCGGCAGCAGCGTGGCGTAGTCGAGCTCCTTGGGAAGAGCCGGCAGCGCGAGCAGATCGCGGATCACGTCAGCGTATTCGGTCCGGGTCAGGCGGTGGGCCAGCGGCAGTGAGCCGGGATTCGGCCGCGCCGCGGCGCTGGCTTCGAGCTCGTGCGCCAGGTAGGCGACCGTGCGCGCGTAAAACGCCTGCGGCGGACGAACGGCGGCCGGAGGAGGCATCGTTCCCGCGCGTAGCTGACGCAGGACCTTCTCCCAGGTTTCGGACTGATCGCCGGGGTGCGCGACGCCCGCCGGGTCCAGCGCCAGGCCTGCGGTCCTCACGCGCTCGTTGTGGCAGGTGGTGCAGTACTTGGTAACGTCCGCTTGTGTTTCGGTAATGACCGCCTGCGTTTCGGCGCGGGGGTCGAGCGGGTTCTGCGAGAAGCCCTGGGAAGGGCCCTGGAACGGGCCCAAACCGCCCGCGATCGCGATAACGGCAATCAGACGCCTTCGCGGCATGCCGTCGCCTAGTATACGGGTCTTCGCTGGGCGAAACGGGTCATTTTGCGGGACCATTTTGCGGGACCACTCTAGACATCTTCCAAAGCCACGATCTCGCATCGTGGAGCACGTCTTGCTCGCGATTCGGCTTGAGAATCTGTCTTAGCTGGGCCGCGGAGCGGCAGCTCAGTACTTAGTGAAGATTCGCCGCCCATCGACGCTCGGGTTTTTCTCGTCGGTTTGAGGCGAAGCTTCACTGGATTCCCCGAAGCTCCACGGCGATCCCGTCGCTGTCGCGCAAACGCAGGAGATTGTCACCCGTGGACGGCAGCACCGTGACGCCGATCGCGCCCAGTTTGCGGGTGACGGCCTGGCGGTCGAATGCGGCCACGCGGATCCCGAAACGATTGATGTGCGGCATCTGGCCCGCCGCGACCTTCTCCAGCCCCAGCCGGGTACGCGCCGCCGTGAACCAGATGCGCTCCGGAGTCCGGTCTCGGGCGGTCTCCATGCCGAAAAACTTGCGATAGAAACCGGCCGACTTCTCGAGATCCGGTACGTGCATCACGACGTGGTCCAGGCCGACCGCTTGGCAGATCGCGTCGTCCTGGGTCACGCGCGTCGAAGCGATGATCGTTGGCAACAGGCCCCCGGGCGTGGCCATGAACTGCATGCGGATGCCGTCGGGATCGGTCACCGCGTTGAAGCCGGCATTGCCCGTCAGCTTCATTCCCTGGGTCACGAGCTCCGCGCGCATCTCTTCCAGGCGGTAATCCTCGACGGTGGCGCAGAAGTGATCGATTCGCGCGGGAGCGGTGGTGGTGCCGCCGAATGCCACGTAGCTGATGCCCAGCCGACAGTAGTAGCGCAGCGGCGGCATCATTTCCTGGAAGATCTGAGGATCGAAGATCCGGCCGTAGAAGGCCGCAGACTTCTGCGGTTCTGGGACGGTGAACCCCACGTGCTCCAGACCTGAGGCCTTGAGCGGCAACTGCGACCCTTGGGCGGGCTGCAACCCTTGGGCGGTGATTGCGGCCGGCGCCGCCGCGATCATCGCCAGAGCTTCGCGCCGGGTGAGAAGAATCGACAAGCCAAACCTCCTAGAAATCGATCTGCCCGCTCACCCGCGCGAAGCGGGCGTCCATCACCGAGGTTGGTCTCAGCCAGGTCGGGCCGTAAGTCTGGAGATATCCTTGAGGAACGTTCGAGTTCATCAGGTTGAAGATGTCGACGCCAACCTGCACCCGACTGCGTCCGAATCGCAGAAGCTTCGCGACACGGAAATCGACCTGATTGATGCGGTCGCCGAAGAGCGTCTGCGGTTCGATGAGGTTGATCGTCACACTGCTGGCGCCGCCTGCCAGAGGCCGCCCCAATGTTTGCGCCACCGTTGCGCTCGGCACCACCAGGTTCGCGGCCAGACTCGCGCCCGGCAGGCTCTGGATCGTGGAGCTCACCTGAACATCCACCTTCGGGATCGTGTACGCCACCAGCCCCTTGAACTGCGTGGCGAACGGCGCGACCACACGGCAGAAACGACGACTCGGGCCGTTCAGCGATGCGCTCGTCGAGGAAGGCGTGGTCGATGTATCGAGTTTCGGCGTGATGTCGCACGTGTCGGTCACAGCACGACCCGTGCTCGTGCCGCCTTGAAACATCAGGCTGTTCCGCATGCGGCCGCTGATGTTGATATCCACGCCGTGCCAATAGCTGATTCGGTTGCCGTAATCCTCCGCTGGGGCGACGAAATCGTCCGACAGTCCGAACTTCGCCGCGCTGATCTCCCACAGGTCGTCAATCCTGTAACCACCGCCGTCCGGGAGACGCGAGTCGAGTGGCGCGACGATGCTGTACGGACTGTAGTCCGAGGGCGCGACCAGGAGGTTGTCCGTTGCCGTGAAATTGCCGAACCAGCGCCGGTGATACGTGACCTCGGCCGACAGACGCGGCAGGATTTCGCGCTGGACGCCCACCGCCAACTGCGTATCGGACGGACGCACGCCCCATCCGTTGAGCAGCCGGGGGTCGTACTTTGTGCCCGCCACTGTGCTCCCGAACAGCTGATTCGACCAGGGCCCGCATTCACGGTTCGCGGCCGGGTTCATCAGATCGCAGTCGGGCACGAAATCACGGTTCGTGTCGGTCCAATTGCGCGTCGTCGAGGTCACCCGCAGCGCGATCGGATTGGTGGCGTTGAAGATCCCGCCGACCTGCAGCGCGTCCCGGTACTGGCCGGCGCTCAGGCGCAGGGACGTCTTGCCGTTGCCGAACAGGTCGTATGCCATCCCGCCCCGTAGTGAGATGTCGTTGTAGGCATCGAGACCCTTGGTTGCTGGAATGATCGTCGAGTCGGGAACAAACCGCGACGGCCCGAACGGCCCTTCCACGTTGTAGCTCCACGCGCGATCGTAGCGAACCGCACCTTGCACCGATAACCGGCGGAGACTCCACTGATCCTGGGCGTAGAGTGCCGCGCCCTTCACACGATCGTTGTTCAGCTGCGGGTTCACCCGCATGGTCAGCTGGTTGGGCACACCGTTGTTGAAACGGTAGGCCAGGTCCGGAAAGGGGAACAACGTGCCACCATCCGTCGACAGGAACTGACCCTCGTAGCCGACCTTCAGGCTGTGTGCACCGGTGACGTACGACAGCGCAGCGCGCCAGCGGGGCGTCGACGTGAGATTCCGGAGCCAGCCTCCGGATCGATACACCAACCCCGGGATGGCGCCGCCTTGTTCCGTGACCGGAATGAGATCGGCGTTCCGGTTTTGACGTCCATACTTCGTGCGTACCTGCGCATACCCGGCCTCCGCCAGCAGCCGGCTCGTAATAGGCGACGACCACGTGATCTGGTGGAACCGTTGAAAGTCGGTATCCCAGGTGCCGCCGGAGGCCTCCGGTGCGACCGTCGGCGTACCACCGGCTTCGCACTCCAGGCACATCTTCTGCTCGTCCCAGAAGATGTTGAACTTGTTGCGGGGGGTGGCCTGCCATGTCAGGCGCAGCGGGACGTTAGTCCAGGTGCCGTCGTACATCGCGCGCCGGTCCAGGTCGGGTTCGTACGTCCACGCGACGGGATTGCCGTCGTTCTTGTTGTAATACATCCCCGACACGTACAAGCGAGTGATTTGGCGTTTGGTCGACAGAAAGAACCAGAGACGATCGCGGAGAATCGGGCCGCCAATGGCGCCGTTCGCCTCCCACGACTTGATCAGTTCGTTCGGGTCTTTCAGGCCGGCGTCCCGCAATTCCTGGGTGAGGTTGCTCGCCTGCATCGCGCTGTTCGCGCCGCTGAAGAAGAATGAGCCGGTGAATTTGTTGCCGCCCGTTCGCGGCACGACGTTCATGGTCGGCCCGCCCGTTTCCGACTCGCCAAGCCCTCCCGCCAGCATATACGCCAGTTCCTGCGCGTTGGCCACGTCGACCTGGTAGTTGGACACGCCCGCGCCGCCCCGTGCCGCACCCGCGTTCATGCCGTCGACCAAGACGCGCCCCTCGGTTTGGGGTCCGCCGTGGATCGCGAACGTCCTCGTCGCGGGACTATTCAGACCGCCGACATCCTGAGTGCCGCCGGTCGTCACGCCCGGCGCCAGGCCTATCATGGTCTGGTAGGTGCGCGCGCTCGGAATCGACGACAGCAACTCGCGATTGACTACCTGTTCGCGACGCGCGGACCCGAGGTCGATAACCGGGCTTTCGGCGATCACAGTGATCGTCTCTGCCACCGAGCCCACCGCCAGGTTGGCATCGACTGTGGCAGTAAATGCTCCCGACAGTTCGATGCCTTCACGCCTGATGGTCGAAAAGCCGGGGAGCGTGAACGTCACGATGTACGTCCCGGGCCTGAGGTCGACGACCCGGTACTGGCCTGTGGCATCGGTCACCACCGATCGGACGCGCTCGATCAGCGCCGGACTGGTCGCCTCGACCGTCACTCCTGGGAGCACGGCTCCTGACGGGTCTTTCACGGTGCCGGTGATGGTGGCCTGGGCCCAAACGATGGCGGGGAGCATGAGGAGAGAGACCCACACCGTCGCGGTCACGCACACGAAACGCATCCTGTTCGCGCAGTGATCCATACAACGAGCTCCTGGCCACATCGCCGTGGCCTTCATTCAAACGGGATTTTCGGAGAAACCAAGCCCCATTTAACCTTCAACATTTAACCTCAGCGAGGGGCTGAAGCTTAGCGCCGGCGATCGGTCATGTCAATCAACATGTTCAGATTGAATCAACATGTTCAGATTGACAAAACACCGTGCTCTTTCGAGGGGCTCGCAGGATCGCCGTTGCCTGGCGCGTCCGAAGGCCTCGCCGTTTTACCCGAACGGTGTGCGCGTCAATGTGAACAACCTGAGTCGGATGAGGGGACGTGCGGCGGCTGTGCAAAGCGGCGTGATCGGCAGTGCGCCGAGCCAGTCGGTGGCGATCCCAATCGTGCGCCGCACGGGCGCGCGCTTACGACCAGACCATCTAAACATTGAGAGTCTCGTGGCTCCGCCGGCCAACCAGCTAGTGCGGCACGTGGTCCTTGGAGCCGTCACGAGGGAACATCTCACGCCGAACTTGTACTTTTGTCCGCGGTTTATAGGCTTCTCAGGTCAATGAGCCAGAATACGGCCCAAATCATCGCAAAGCTGTCGCGGCACGGGCCTTGTAGAGCATGGGTCCTGAGCCGATGCGATGGCTGAGTCCATGCCGCCGCCCAGGAATCGGTTTGAGGTTCAAGTAATCGCGCAATCGGCAAAAGGAAAACGATAGTGAAACGAATCTTGGCAGCACTCGTGCTCGTCGCTTCGACTGGCGTAGCGGCGGCAGACATGCCTCGCGTCTTCATCGAAACGAGCGAAACTGTGGACGGCTCGAACTCGAGGGATAAGGCGAAACAGGTTGATTTCGGATCGGCCGTCGCAGCAGCGATCACGAAGAAAGAGGTGCCGGTTGTGATCGTGACTGATCAAAGCAAGGCTCAGTGGGTCATCCGGCACGCCTCCTCGCAGAAGGAAGACAGCACGGGGACGAAAGTTGCGAAGCTCGCGTTCGGATCACCCTTTGGTGGGGGCTTCACAAAATTCGAGGGAACAGTGCAGGTCATCGACATCGAAAGCAGCGCAGTTCTGTACGCCTACAGCGTCAAGAAGGGGAACTTCCAATCAGCGGCCGAAGCGTTCGCCAAGCACCTCAAGGGTGACTACCTCGAGAAGAGAAAGTGATCTGCGGGTCATGCGCACGCACGTGTTAGCACCCTCGCATTCACGAGCGAACCCAGCGGTTACCAGTGTGACAGGGAACCGTCGAGCCGCCGCTGTGTCGCGCCTGGGGCTCCCTCCGTGATCGCCTCGACGAAGACGAGCTGGCGTTCGTCGACGGTCACGCCCAGCCCGGACCGGTCGTTCGGCCAGACCTTGCCGTTGCGGCACTCCAAGAATTCGGACAAGTAGGGCACCGGCCGCTCGCCCTGGTTGTATTCCATCAGCACCTGGCCGGGGAACGCCATCATCGTCTGCATGTGGCCGACCGTGGCGATGGGGCCGGTGAAATGCGGCACGATGCCCACGCGGTGCGTGTCGCATACCGCCATGATCTTCAGCATCTCCGTGATACCGCCGACGTTCGGCAACGACGCGCGGGCGAAGTCGATGTCGCGCTGTTCGACGAGCGGGCTGAAGTCTGCGCGCGTGCCCCACTCCTCACCTGGCGCCAGCGGCACCGAGGTCATCAGCCGCAGCTTCGGCAGTTGCGTTCGGAACTGCTCCTCGCGCAACGGATCCTCGACGATGAACGGGCGATGCGGTTCCAGGAGCCGGCACACTTCGACGGCTTCGTGGAAATCGAACTTCTGATGCAGGTCGATCATCCAGTTGCCGTCGGGGCCGACTCCCTCGCGCATCTGCGCCGCCGCCTCGCCGATCAGCCGGATGTGCGACCGTGAATCGAAGGTCGCACCCTGTGCGGGGCCGCGGCGCGCACCGGCTGGGCCGCCCGGATTCGGAAGAATGTCGCTGTCCACCCGGAACACGCGGTACCCCGCGGCCATCGTTCGCGCCGCCCGCTCCTTGAGCGTCAGCGCGGCCGCTTCCGCCGCCGGCACAAGCCCCTGCGGCAGACCGGAGGTCGCGTACAGCTCGATGTGCTCGCGTGCCTTCCCGCCGAACAGCTGATACAACGGAACTCCGAGCGCCTTGCCCTTGATGTCCCACAGCGCGAGATCGATGGCGCCGAGCGCGTGCAGCCGCTCCTTGCCCGGCGAGTAGAAGCCATCCATGAAGGCGGCCTGCCAGATCATTTCCGAGTCGAACGCATTCCGGCCGATGACACTCCGCGCGACGTTGCGCACCGTGTCCGGCGAGCCGCCCTGTCCGACGCCGGTGATACCGGCGTCGGTGTCGACGAGGACGACCATGTTGCTTTGTGGAAATGCCTGAGGTCCGTTGCGGTCGTAATTCTGCGGGTAGAAGAGCCGAATGCGCGTCACCTTCGTCGGTGCCAGGCGAGCGGCCGCCCGGTCGGGTGTCGCGGCTGCCGGGACCGCTGGCGCGGATCCCGTTCTACCCGGCGCCTGAGCGGCGGCTCGCACGGGCATGGCGGCGAGCGCGGCGCCGACGACGCCGCTCAACGATTTGGCAAAGCCCCTGCGATTGAGCGCCATAATCCTCCGTAGCATTCCGCTGAAAGGCTCACGCCGACGCGCCGGGAATCACCTGATTGTTCTGCGTCATGGCGTGCGCTCCAGGGCGTCACGGCAACGCGTACGCGAGGATCTCCCCCCCGTTGTTACCGCTGACGGCGAGCACGATGAACTGCTTGCCGTCGATCATGTAGGTCATCGGCGAGCCGGTCTGCTTCTCCGGCATGTCGACCGCGCCGGCGTCCTCGCCGGTCTGCTTGTCGTAGGCCCGCAGCAACGCGACGCGTTTGCCGGTCTCGTTGGTGTGGACTCCACCTTCGCCGGCAATCAGCAGGCTCTTCGTCGTCAGGGTGCCGATGAAGGTGCGACCCGGCTGCCCGAGTCGCGGCAGGTTCAGTCCTCGCAGCGCGGGATGGTTCCTGATGTCGTCCGGCGTCGACGAGTGCGTCTTCTGCCAGACGATGTCGCCGGTGTTCATGTTGTAGGCAGTGATCCGGTCGTAGGGTGGTTTGAGTAATGGCAGCCCCTGCA
The DNA here is from genome assembly GCA_040007095.1 of Acidobacteriota bacterium. Taxonomy (GTDB): domain Bacteria; phylum Acidobacteriota; class Vicinamibacteria; order Vicinamibacterales; family CAVVIG01; genus JBDTVS01. Next base: position 28,593 of record JBDTVS010000186.1, on the reverse strand, counting down.
CGGTTGCGCCTCGCCCCCCGCCGCCACCCTCAACCGCGGCGCCCCCACGACCGGCACCCGTTGCCCGGCCGCCACCAACCGGCTGGCCGCGGCCCTGACCGGCCGCCGCGCCTGGAGCACCAGCAGGAGGTGCCGCGTTCTGCCGACCACCCGGGGCGCCGCCGGGGCCAGCGCCACGCGGGCCCGCGCCAGCGGCGCGCGCCTGTCCACCGACGAACCCCATGTCGGACTGCTGCGGGTTCGCCGGCACGAGCCCGTTGACATAGACGCTCGTGTGCGAATGAATGTAGAGGTGATTGGTTTCCGGATCGAACGAACCGCCCGGCCAGTTCGCGCCGCCGACTTCCGACGGCACCTGCAGCGTGCCGAGCGGTCCCTCCAGTGAGCTCACGACCGGCGGTGTGAACAGCGGACCCATCTTGTAGCGCTCGGCCACTTCCAGCGCCTGCGCTTTGAGCTCGGGCGTCAGGTCGAGCAGGTCGTTCTCGGTGATGCCCTGCAAGTCGAACGGTTTGGGCCTGGTCGGGAACGGCTGCGTCCGGCTGCTGCGCTCCTTCGGCGCAACCGACTGCGGGACGGGCCGCTCTTCGATCGGCCAAATCGGCTCGCCGCTCTCGCGATTGAAGACGAACAGGAACGCGTGCTTGGTCGGCTGCGCGATCGCCTTGATCGCGCGGCCGTTCATCTGCATGTCGAACAGGATTGGCGCGCACGCCAGATCCCAGTCCCACACGTCGTGATGCACGGTCTGGTAGTGCCACTTGCGGCGCCCCGTCTTGACGTCGAGCGCGAGCAGGCTATCGGCGAAGAGCGTGTCGCCCGGCCGATTGCCGCCGTAGTAATCGCCGGTCGCCATTTCGACGGGCACGTAGACGAGTCCCAGCTCGGGGTCCGCACTCATCTGCGCCCAGATCCCCGTGTTGCCGTTATAGTCGGCGGAGTTCTCCAGCCAGGTGTCGTAGCCGAGCTCGCCGCGCTGCGGAATGGTGTGAAAAATCCAGAGCCGCTTGCCGGTGCGGGCATCGTAGCCACGTACCATGCCTCGCGCGTTCCGCATCGTGCGCGGCGCGCCGCCGGGGCGGTGCGAGACGCCGACCACGATCACATCGCCGACGACAAGCGGGGTCGCGTTGAGGCCGAGCTCGGCGGTGTCGAGGTCGGCGTCCTGATCGGCTTCGAGCTTCAGGTCAACCGCGCCGTTCTTTCCGAACGCGGGTACGGGGCTGCCGGTCTTCGCGTCGAGCGCCAGTATCCGATAGCCTGGCGTGACGTAGATCACGCGCCGATCGTCTCCGTCGGCGCTGGCCCAATACGCCACGCCGCGGCCGGCGCCGTTGCGCGGCGCGTTCTGCCCGCGCCGCCCCTCGTCCTCGGCGTGCATCCAGAGCATTTCGCCGGTCGCGGCGTCCAGCGCGATGGCCGCCCGCCGCATGCCTGCGGTTGTATAGAGCACGCGGCCGACCTGCAGTGGCGTCGCTGAATACAGCGTGTCAGGCCGCGGTCCGAGAAAATCGGTCTTCAGCCGCCAGGCGATTTCCAGTCTGTTGAAGTTGTCCTTCGTAATCTCATCGGCGGGCGAGTAGCGGTGGCTCGCCAGGTTACCGCCGTAGGTCGGCCATGTCGTCGACGGCCCGGCTGTGGTCGCCGCCGGCCGCGATGCCTGCACGGCGGGCAGTGCGGTTGCCGGCGCTGCTGCGTTGCGTGCCGTGGCTGCGGCGGCGCCAGGCGCCGCGACTGCTGTCGATCGTCCGAACGTGATCCTGGCCAGTTGGGCACGATCGGTGGGCAGCGCCGTCGAACCGATCGGCATCTCCGCAGTCCGCAGCAGGAACGCGAGTACTGCCCCGTACTGCGTCGCCGACAGACTGTTCGGGGCGGTCGGCGGCATCGACTCGAGCCGGTCGAGGAGTTGTCGCAGGTCCTTGCCGGACCATGCCTCGACGAATGTCGCGCCGGTGAGTGCCGGCGCCCGCTCGCGGCCGCCGAGATCGTCGCCGTGACACGCGGCGCACCCGGCGAAGTAGATCTTCTCGCCTGCCGCCGCCTGATCCGCGGTGTAGACGCCAGATGCGGAGGACCGGGTCTGCGGCGATTGCGCGGCGAGCGTGGCGCACGCCAGGATGAAAACTCCGCCGATCACGCGGCGCGTGTGACGCATCGATTGGTCTCCTGTTTACCGGCCTCGACCGCCGTCCGGGGCGGTGGTCGCCGGCGGCGTGCCCGGGAGGCCGATGACCGGCTCCGGTTGCTCGGGTGCGCTCTCGCCTCGACCGCGTCCGCCCGGTGCAGGCGGTGCGCCGCGACCCGGACCGCCGCCGCGCGCCGGCCGCTGCCAGCCATCCCGTGCCGGGCCGTCCTGAACCATGCGTGTGTCCGCGCTGACCACATAGCCGCTCAGATATTGCTGTCCGGCGTTGCCGTAGTACTTGCCGTACTTGAGGGCCGCGTTCCGAACCTTGATCAGCGCATCCTGATAGCGCGGGTCATTTTGCGGCCAGCCGGAGAAGGATGAGAGGTCGTTGTTCCCGAAAATGACGACGTCGACTCCCGCGGTGGCGGCGATCTCTTCGGCGTTGGCAACGCCTTCGAGCGTTTCGATCATCACCGTCACCAGCATGTTGTCGTTGATCGTGGCGCGATAGTTGACCCCTGGCCAGACCTGACCGAACGATCCGCCACCCGAGCTACGGCGGCCGACTGGCGGGTAGCGCGAGAAGCGCGCCGCATCCCGGGCCTCCAGGGCATCGTCCACGGTCGGCACGATGATGCCGACGGCGCCGATATCCGTCGCTTTCTGGATGCTCGACTCGAACGCGTCGGGCATGCGGACCATCGGCGCCGCGCCGACCCCGGGACACGCGAGCATCATGCGCCGCACTTCGTCCCACGACATCGTGCTGTGCTGCATCTCGAACCAGATGAAGTCGAAGTGCTTGCCGACCTCGCAATACAGATCCGGGTTGTAACTCGAGACCGTATAGCTGGTGATCTGCTTGTCCTGGAACAGCAGCTCCTTGGCCTTGTTGTAGAACGGCCGCGGCGTGGCGGGGCTGACCGAGGCCTTCACCTGCCAGCCCCAGCCGCGCGCATCGACCGGCGTCATCGCGACGGTGCCCGAGCCGCCGATCAACTGGCCCGGCGTGCCGCTGCCCCCCGCGCCGGCGGCTCGGCCGCCGCCCTGTCCGCGCGCTCCGGCCGGCGACGGCGATGCGGCCTGCTGGGCGTGCACCGCGTAGCCGACCCCGAAAGTGAGACTTGCTGCCACCACGACACGCATGATTCGCACAGAAAAACCTCTCGTTGGGTCCACGGCGCCACGCCGGACCAATTCACGTCGCCCCGGCCGGTCATGGTTATTTCGCGCCGGCTCTCAGCCTCGACGCCGTCGCGCATTCGGTCATGACCGTGAAGTTGCGCTGCACCCCGGCGGCGCCGCCGACGAACGGATGGTGCTCGCCGACGTCACGCTTCGCGGCGGTCAGACGAGCCTTCGTGTAGGCGTTGTCGTAATCGCTGCGACTGATGAGGCCGTCGCTCGTGCGCAACGCCCACGACGAAGGCTGTCGCGTGCCGAGCCAGTAGAAGTTGTCGAAGACCTTGTACGGCGATGCGTACCACGTCGCGCGTTCCGGGGTGGCGACGGGGCCGCGCACTGCGGCCGCGCCGCGTCCGCCCGCCCGACCGCCGGATTGCCGAGACCCGGATTGGCGAGACCCGGATTCGCGCCGGAGAAGCAGAGGTTCACGAATGTGGCGCAGTCGTCGAGTCCGGCTGCGGTCCCGGCCGCGCTGAGGTGCGCGTCCATATCGCTCGTGGGCGCCTGGGCCGGAAGCGTGGTGCCCGCGAGCTCCGCCCCAGGCACGCCGTACAGTATTCGTCTGACGTGCATGTGTGCCTCCCTGCGTATCGGACTCTTCGCGGATTATAGGTGGACTCGTTGCATAATGCGCACTCTGCTGTGTGGTTTGAGCAAATTTGATTGCGCGAGCCCGGCCGATCCCCCAGGAGTTGAGCATGCGTGCTGTCGTTGTTGCCTCGTGTCTGGTCGCTACGGTGCTGGGTCTCGCCGCACAGGTCCGGACCGGAACGCTGAACATCTTCTACATCGACACGGAAGGTGGGCAGTCGACGCTCTTCGTCGGTCCCACCGGCGAGTCGCTGCTGGTGGATACCGGGAACGCCGGCGAGCGAGACCTCGGGCGCATCGTCGAGACGCTGCGCACCGCTGGCGTCACGAAGATCGATCACCTGTGGACCACGCATTACCACGGCGACCACGTCGGCGCGCTGCTCGAAGTAGCCAGGCAGTTCCCTGTCGGGCACTTCTACGATCACGGCAAGCCGCACCCGAACGACCGCATCGTGTCCTCCCAGTTCCTCTCGGCCTACGAATCGCTGAGCGCCGGCAAGCGCACCATCGTCAAGCCAGGCGACAGGGTGAGGATGACCGGCCTCGACATCACGGCGGTCGCTTCGGCGAACCAGTTCATCCGGACAAACCTGCCGGGCGGCGGCAACCAGAACGCGTCGTGCGCGGGCGTGAAGCAGAAGGACGAGAGCGCGTACCCGGATCCGGATAACGGCGAGTCGGCCGGGTTCGTGCTCAGGTATGGACGGTTTCGCACGATCGATCTCGGCGATCTCACCTGGAACGGCGAGCTCGATCTGATGTGCCCGACCAACCGAATCGGGACCGTCGATCTGTACCTGACCTCCCACCACGGGCTCGAGAAGTCAGGCTCGCCGGCGCTCGTTCAGGCGCTAGGTCCGCGCGTGGTCGTGATGAACAACGGCACGCGCAAGGGAGGGACGCCCGAGGCGTTCGCGGGGTTGCAGGAGACCGTCGGCATCGAGGACCTGTGGCAGCTCCACTGGTCGTACAACGTCGGCCTCGAGAACGCGCCGGCTCGGTTCATCGCGAACGTTGACGAGACGGCGACGATCGCGACCGTGCTCACGACGCCGCCGCCGACGCCGGGGGCGCCGCGGGCGGGCGGACCCGGCGGACCGGGGACTCCCGGCGCCGGCCCGGGCCGGGGCTCTGGCGGCCCCGGAGCCGCCACGCACACGCCGGCATATCTGATGAAAGTGTCCGTGCAGCAGGACGGCAGCTTCACCGTCACCAACACGCGCAACGGGTTCAGCAAGACGTATCGGCCGCGCTTGTAACCGCGGCGGCGATCATCGTCATGACGTTCTGTGTCATCGAGAGCTCCATGTCCGGAAACCTGAATCGATCCGCCGGGTCCAGCCAGACAGCGTCAGCTGAAGACGACGACAGCCGCAACGGTCGTCCGGTCCGCCGCGGCCTGGAACGCTTCGCGCGCCCGGTCGAGCGGGAAGGTCGCGGTGGCAAGCGCCTTTGCATTGAACAGGCCCGCTTCGATCAGCCGCACGAACCGCGGCACGTCGCGCAGCGCGCTCGCACCAGCGACGTTTCCCGGATGGTGCGTCTTCGAACTGTTCGACCACTGACCGGCGGGAAAGCTGATAGTGGTTCCCGGCGGATGGCCGACGCCGGTGGTGACGAGGTTGCCGATCGGCGAACACAGTTGCCACGCCTGCTGCAGGACGAGCACGCCCGTCGGATCAGGCCCGACTTCGACCTTCGGCGGGAACAGATCCCCGCCCGCCGCCTCGAGCACGTAGTCGGGCAGCGTATTGCCGCCGCCCGCGAGCGGACCGGTGCGGCTCTGACAGAGCTGCCGGATCTTCGGCACCAGATTCGCGCCTTCAACGTTGGGATCGAGGGCGATCGTCGCGCCCACCGCGAGCGCCACGTCACGCCGGTACTTGATCGGGTCGACCGCGATAATCTGCGCCGCGCCCTGAATCCGCGCGCCCTGCACCGCGGAAAGGCCCAGCGGACCGCAGCCGAGAATCACGGCGTCAGAACCGGCTTCGACCTTCACCTTGGTCATGGTCGCTGCCAACCCGACCATCCCGACGTCGTGGAGCATCGCGAGCTCGACGGCCGAGACCTTGGTGACGAGAGGGACGCAGTAGTCTTCGTAGGTCACCATCAACTCGGCGCAACCGCCCCGAAAGCCTGCGACCTTCGTCCCGTCCTTCATCTCGGCAAAGGGCTCGTTCGGACGTCCGCCCCCTCCGCCCATGAGGCAATGATCGGCGCGTCCGCGCAGGCAGTTGTAGCAGGATCCGCACTGCGCCTGCCCGGCCACGACGATCCGGTCACCCACCTTCACGCGTTCAACCGTGGCGCCGACCTCGATCACGACGCCGACGCCGCCATGCGCGGGTACCGCGGCCTGGGTCACCGGCGTTGTCCCGAGGCCTTGGGTGGTCGTCGTGTAGCAGACCTGCGACGCTTCCGTCCGGACGACGACCTGCCGCGGTCCAATCGGCAGCAGCTTCAGCTCCTGCACGGAAGCTCCGGTCCCGAACCGCACGTAGGCGCGGAACGTCTGGCCGGATTGGCTCGGCGTTCGACGTGCGGAGGGCACCGTCTGGGCCGCCACTGCGGTGCCCGCTCCCAGAGTAGTGGCGCCTCCGATCGCTGCCGCGGCATTTTTCAGGATGCGCCGACGCGATATCTCGTGTTTCATCATGACTCCCGGATGTGCCGAAGCCGTAGCTCGAATCGTCGGCGGGCAGGAGCGACCCGCATCGACGTCGAGCGCGAGCAGATCACGAATCGCGTGCTGGTAGGCGCGATTGAGACGATGGAGGGCCAGGCGTCCGGGACTCCGCCGCGCCGCGCACGCGGAGCGGCGAGGGCGGTGCGGACTGCGGTCCCGCCGCGACGGTCCCATCCCATACGCGGGTCACGACGCAGGCGGCACGATCAGTGACGCCGCCACCCCCCCGGCGGACCTGTGCATTGAAAAACGTCATGGCTGGCAGCACCCGCTTTTCGGCTCCTCTTTCGTGCTGATTGCGGCGTCCGTTCTTGCGTCACGCAATCCCGTGGCGCCGCTGATCCCGGGGGGGAAGACGCCTCCCGCTGACGGCACGGGACCAATGCTGCCGCACAGAGTAGCAGGTCAATGTCACCTCTACAATACCGACTGACAGCTCGTGTCAATCACGCACGCTCCGGATCACACATTTGCTCGGCCCCGACAGCTCCACTGGCTCACTTCGATCTCGCCGCTCCCAGCACCGCATTCTGTCCAATCCCGACGCTTTTCATTTCGTCGCCGTCGATGCGTCCGTCGATCATCGTCACCACCGCCGGCGTACACGATCCGCAGACCAGCCCCCAGGTCCGGGCCACGCGACGACGCTGATGACGGCGCGCAACGAGCTGAACGCCTTCTGGGACGAGCAACGCGGCTGCTCGGGAGCCGGCTGGATCGGCACGACTTCTTCGGTGTGCCGACAGACACCTGACGACTGGATTGTCGGCGGCAGCGCGACCAACGCGCCCGAGACCGGGACATCTAGTGGACCACCGAACCGGATCTGGCAGGCAACGTGGGTCAGCACCTTGTCCAACAGGGCGCAAGCCGACAAGGATGGCGCTTGGGACGCTGGTGGGACGGCGGTGACGTTTCGCTGGACGCATCGAGGTCGTCCCTCGACGCCAACGCTGTCGCCTGACGGGAGACCTGAGGTCAGCCTGCGGTGAGCGCCAGTGCCGTTGGATGTTTTGGCTGGTAGAGGCCGACTTCGCCGCCTCCAGGAAGCCGGATTCTGGTCACCGACCCCCATCGTGCTTCCTCGACTTCCGAACAACTGACGCCCCTCTCTCCAAGTGCCGCGATTTCGGCCTTGAGGTCGTCGCACATGAAATAGAGCTCGGACCGACCATTCCCTTCGGCGGAGTGAACCGCCACTTCGGCTGGGGGCAGCGCGAAGATGAGCCAACCGTGGCCAGCGTCTACGGAGGGGAATCCGAGCGTGTCTCGGAAAAAGGCGCGGTCAGCCGCTGCATCGGTGCTGTACACGATTACATGGGCGCCAGTGATCATCGGGGTGCTCCTGTTCGGGATTGTCGATCACGAACCCATAGTCCTTCGCCGCCGAGCCCACTCGTCAGATGTCGCCAGGACAGAGGCTTCCGAGGCTGATGCTTCAACAAGCCACCGAGCCGCTCACGGGCCAGAATCCGCTGTCTCGGTGGCCGTTGGTCATGGTTCGTCCCTTTCGGCGCCCGATGCTCGAGCTGCATTCTCTTACGTCGTGGTGCGCCTGACGTTCGCCGCCCGCGGACCCTTCGGGCCGTCGGCAACCTCGAACTCGACTCCATCACCCACGCGCAGATCTGCGATGCCCTCGCCATAGATGGCGCTTTGGTGAAAGAAATATTCCTGCCCCGCCTCACCTTTGATGAACCCAAAGCCTTTGTCCACTCGCAGCGTTCGAATTGTTCCCGTCATTCATCCATCTCCGATCGTTGGTTTCCGACCATCGCCGTCGAGTTCAGCCCGACCGATGGCATGACTTATTTGGTTCGACTGACCATCGCGGCTCTCCTGTCGCCGCGTAGCAGGCGCCAGCAAGCACGCGCACAGCTTCCACGGCCTGGAACGGATAGCCGTGGTCCGGAATTTCGTCTCGTAGCTAAGAACTCGGGGAGGAGCGAGTCAGGAGAGGCTCGTTACGCCAGGAATCAGCACAGCTCGCGGCAAGATCCGATACTCAACTATACATGATGTGGGGGACGACGTCGCTGCCGATTTTTGACGCGGAGGCGTCTTGTGGGACACGCTTCGCAGGCCTGGTTACAAGGCCAACATTTCACCGCCTGCCTCATGGCGACCATCCGAAAAGCGAGGCGTCATGCGCGGGTGAACGGCTTCGATCTGCACGCGGGGCTGCTTTTGGAGACTTTGCTCGAGAATTGTATTCAACCGCGGCTGGAAGGCTGCTAGGATGCCGGTCGTCAGATTCGTAAACAGGAGGCTTGACATGAGTCTGGCGAGCGAGCACGGCCGGCAGCTCGAGCATTGGAACGGCGTCGACGTCACGGTCGATGCGAGGCCCGGCCGGGGCACGCTGCTGCCGGGCGGTTTCAGCACCGGCCGCACGACGACCGACCACTGCGACATCATCGCGAAGATCGACATCCCGGGCCCGCGGTTCTGCCACGTCGAGACGTCGTGGCTGCGGCGGCTGCGCCTGGTGTCCCTGCTGGCGTTGATGTTCGTGCTGCTCTCCGTCGCGCCACAGGCGGCGCGCCCGCCACAACCAGGCGCCGTTCCCGCCGACTCGCCCGCGACCCGGCATCAAGCCGAGGTCGCCAAGTACTGCGTCACGTGCCACAGCGATCGCCTCAAGACGTCGGGCGTCTCGTTCGAGAAGATCAGCCTCGCGCACGTCGGCGAACAGGCGGAAGTCTGGGAGAAGGCCGTGCGTAAGCTGCGGGGAGGCATGATGCCGCCGCAGGGCGCGCCTCGGCCGGACGCGGCCGCCGCGAATGCGTTGCGAAGCTGGCTCGAGCAGGAGCTCGACCGCGCCGCCGTGGCGCAGCCCAACCCCGGCCGGCCGATGCTGCATCGCTTGAACCGCGTCGAGTATGGCAACGCGGTGCGCGATCTGCTCGCGCTGAACGTCGACGTCCCCTCATTGCTCCCGCCCGACGATTCAGGCTACGGCTTCGACAACATCGCGGATCTCCTCGGCGTCTCGCCGGTGCTGCTCGAGCGGTATCTGGAGGCCGCCGGCCGGATCAGCGATCTCGCGGTCGGCGATCGGAACGCTTCGCCCACGGCGATCGTCTATCGCGTGCGCCAGGACGCGTCGCAGGACAAGCACATCGAAGGGCTGCCGCTCGGCACCGTCGGCGGCACCGCGGTCGAGCCGACGCTGCCCCTCGACGGAGAGTACGAGCTCCGCGTCAAACTGTTTCGCACGAACCTTGGCACGATGCGCGGCCTCGAGTACCCCCAGCGCCTGGAGATTGCCGTCGACGGCCAGCAGGTGCACCTCGCGCGCTTCGGCGGCAACGAAGAAATCGCCGCCTCGAGCGACAACCCGACGACGGCCGGCAATGCGGTGGATGAGCGCCTGCGCGTGCGTCTGCCGCTGACTGCCGGTCCTCACAAGATCACCGTGGCGTTTCTCGCCAAGCCGTCCGTCCAGGGCGGGCGGCGCCTGCAGCCGTGGCAGCGCAGCTCTTCCGATACGGTTGATTTCGCCGGCTATCCGCACGTGGACACGTTCACCGTCGCGGGACCGTTCAACCCGACCGGCGTCGGCGACACGCCGAGTCGCCGAGCCATCTTCATCTGCCGCCCCTCGACTGCGGACGAGACGCCCTGCGCACGCCGGATCATCACGGCACTGAGCCGCCGCGCCTATCGGGGACTGGCCACGGACGCCGACGTTCAGCGGCTGCTGGACTTCTATGTGGCGGGCCGCCGCGAGGGCGGCTTCGACGAAGGGATCGCGGTCGCCCTGCGCCGCATGCTGACCAGCCCGAAGTTCCTGTTCCGGGCCGAACACGATCCGGACACCCTCGCACCGGGAAGCGTCTTCCGCGTGAGCGACCTCGAGCTCGCGAGCCGCCTGTCTTTCTTTCTCTGGAGCAGCATTCCAGACGATGAGTTGCTCGAGGTGGCGGCCAAGGGTCGGCTGCGCGCACCGGGTGTGCTCGATCAGCAGGTGCGGCGCCTGCTCGCTGACGGACGGTCGCAAGCGCTGATCGACAACTTCGCCGGGCAGTGGCTCTACCTGCGCAACCTGCCCGGACAGATTCCCAACTCGAACGAGTTCCCCGACTTCGACGACAACCTTCGCCAGGCATTCCGGCGCGAATCGGAGCTCTTCTTCAACAGCATCGTCCGCGAGAACCAGAGCATCGTCAATCTGCTGACGGCCAATTACACATTCGTGAACGAGCGCCTGGCCAAGCACTACGGCATCCCGAACGTGTACGGCAGTCAGTTCCGCCGCGTCACGGTGGCAGATCCCAACCGGATGGGACTGCTCGGGCAGGGCGCGGTGCTGATGACGACATCGCTCGCCGACCGCACGTCTCCGGTGCGTCGCGGGAAGTGGATCCTCGAGAACATCCTTGGCACGCCGCCGCCGCCGCCGCCCGACAACGTGCCGCCTCTCAAGGACAAGAACACGCTGGAGAAGCCGCTGACGATGCGGGCGCAGATGGAGGAGCACCGCGCGAACGCGGCCTGCGCGAGCTGCCACAAGCTGATGGATCCGATTGGTCTCTCGCTTGAGCACTTCGACGCGGTGGGCAAGTGGCGTGTCACCGACGAAGGGCAGGCGATCGATCCGACGGGACAGCTGGCCGATGGGACCAGGGTGGATGGACCGATCAGCTTGCGCCAGGCGCTGCTGCGACGCCCCGAGGTCTTCGCCGAGACCTTCACCGAGAAGCTGCTGACCTACGCGCTCGGGCGGGGCGCGGCGTACTACGACCAGCCGGCGGTCCGGGCAATCGTGCGCGATGCCGCGCGCGACAACTACCGCTTCTCGTCGATTCTCACCGGAATCATCAAGAGCACGCCGTTTCAGATGCGGAAGAAGCCCGTGCCAGAGGGAGAGGTGGCGGCGGATCGCGTCGCCGCCCGTTGACACGGGACTGAGCCACGAATCGGTAACCTTCGAGAAGGAGCGCTATGTTCATCACCAAAATGTCGCTGCCGCGTCGACGATTCCTGCAGGGCGTCGGGACCGCGTTTGCGCTGCCGTTCCTCGATGCGATGGTCCCCGCGGCCACTGCGCTGGCCAATACCGCCGCGACGGCGCGGCGCTTCGGCGCCGTCTTCGTGCCGATGGGCGCCGTGATGGACAAGTGGACCCCGCATGCGACCGGCGCGGGGTTCGAGTTCACGCCGATCCTGAAGCCGCTCGAGCCGTTCCGCGATCATCTCGTCGTGGTCAGCGGCACCAACGAACCGTCGGAAGGCACACATTCGCGCAGCGTCTCGGCTTTCCTGTCTGGCTCGGCTCCCAAGCGTACGGAAGCGGAAGACGTCCGGGTCGGCACGACCATCGATCAGATGATCGCCGGCAAGATCGGCGCGGATACCCAGTTCAGCTCCCTCGGTCTGGCGATCGAGGACGTTACCGGGTACATCGGCGCCTGCGACACGGGCTACAGCTGCGCGTATCAGAACACGATGTCGTGGAAGACACCGACGATGCCGCTGCCGATGGAGACCAATCCGCGCGTGGTCTTCGAGCGGCTGTTCGGCCGGCCGGGCACGCCCGCTCAGCGTCTCGCCCGTCGTCGTCTCGACGCCAGCATCCTGGATTCGGTGCGGGACGATGCCGCTGAGCTCAATCGTGGGCTGGGGCCGCGCGACAAGGTCCGCCTGACGGAGTATCTGGAGAACGTGCGCGACATCGAAAAGCGGATTCAACGCGCCGAGCAGGATTCGGAGAATGGCCTGACGCTGCCGGCGACACCGGTCGGCATCCCGGACCTCTACGCCGATCATGCCGGGCTGATGTTCGATCTGATCGCGCTGGCCTACGAAGCGGATCTGACGCGGGTCGCGACGTTCATGATGGCCCGCGAAGCGAGCCAGCGGATCTACCCCGAGATCAACTTCATGGAGCCGCACCATCACGTCTCCCACCATCGCGGCGAGGAAGTGAACCTGTCGCGGCTGGTCACACTCCAGAACTACCACCTGCAGCAGTTCGCGAAGTTCGTGAAGAAGCTGGCCTCGACGCCCGATGGCGATGGCTCCCTGCTGGATCACACGATGCTGCTCTACGGGAGCGGCATGAGCAACAGCGACATCCACTCGCCGATCGGCCTGCCGCTGGTGGTGCTGGGCGGCCAGGCGGTCGGCGTGAAGGGCAATCGCCATCTGCAGGCGCCCACCGGCACGCCCCACGCGAACCTCCTGGTCGATATCGTCAACAAGTTCGGCCTGGACACCAATGCGCATGGCGTGAGCAACGGACGGTTCGAGATCTGAACCCGAAAACAAATCCGTGGAAAAACCTATGAGCTCGACATTCAGATCGCCTAGTGAAGATTCGCCGTACTCCGACTCGCCGGTTTTGCTGGTCGGTTTCAGGCGAAGCGTCACTGCCAGGGCCCTGTGGTCGTTGGTTGCGTGCGGCGCCGTGGCGGTCACGATGGGATGGCTCGGCGGCCGCGTCGTCGCCGCCGGCGCCTCCGACATCCGAGTCGTGAACGCCGTGAAAGCGGGCGATCGCAGCACCCTGCAGAAGCTGATCACGCAGCACGCCGACGTGAACGCCTCCGAGCCGGACGGCACGACGGCGTTGCACTGGGCGGTGCGCGCCGACGACCTCGACACGACCCGCCTGCTGCTTCGCGGCGGAGCGAACGCCAAGGCCGCGAACCGGTACGGCGTGACGCCGATCTCGCTCGCCGCCGTCAACGGCAATGCCGCCGTGATCGATCTGCTGCTGAAGGCGGGTGCGGACCCCAATACGACGCTGGAGGAAGGCGAGACGGTCCTGATGACGGCCGCCCGGACGGGCAAGGCGGACGCCGTCAAAGCGCTGCTGGTGCACGGCGCCACTGCGAACGCCAGAGAGAGCTTCGAGGGTGAGACCGCGTTGATGTGGGCCGCGGCCGAGAACCACGTCGACGTGACCAAGCTGCTGCTCGAAGTCGGCGCTGATATCGATGCGCGGTCGAAGGCGCTGGACACACCCAAGCTGAGCTTCCCGCGCAGCGGCGGGCCGAACACTCCGTTTCCCAGAGGCGGGTGGACGGCGGCGATGTACGCCGCGCGCCAGGGCGCCGCCGATACCACCCGTATCCTCGCCGAGCGCGGCGCGAACCTCAACGTCCAGGATCCCGATGGGACGACGGCGTTGATGCTCGCCATCATCAATGCCCACTACGACACGGCAGCCGTGCTGATCGAGAAGGGCGCCGATCCCAACGTGGTGGACGTCTCCGGGATGCCGGCGCTGTACGCAGCGGCTGACATCCATACCGTGCGCTGGACGTTTGGCCGCCCGGCTCCTTTCCTCACCGAGAAGCTCACCGCCGTCGACATCGTCCGGATGCTGCTCGAGCACGGCGCCCAGCCCAACGCCATGTTGCGGCGCGCGTTGCTGGCTCGTCACCACGACCCGGGCGATCGCCAGTTGAGCACCGGCAGCACGGCGTTGATGCGCGCAGTCAAGACGGGCGACGCGGACGTCGTCAAACTGCTGCTCGACCATGGCGCCGACGGCACGCTCATCCAGCCCAACGGGACGACGGTGTTGATGATTGCCGCCGGTCTGGGTACCGCTCCCGCCGACACGGTGGTGGAAGTCGAAGCGCCGCGAGTGTCGAAGGTCACCGAGGAAGGCGTGCTGAAGGTGCTCGAGCTCTGCGCGACGCGGTGCGGCGACGTGAACGCGTTCAACGCGGACGGCGATACGGCGCTGCACGGTGCGGTCAACCGCAGCGCGCGCGTCGTCAAGTTCATCCTCGAACATGGCGCCAGGGCCGACATGAAAAACAAGCGCGGGCTGGCGCCGCTCGACATCGCGCTCGGCAACGGCGGCCGCGGCCGAGGCGGTCCCCGTCCGGAGGGCGCCGACAAGGTGCGGCAGGCGAGCGCCGACCTGATTCGGCAGCATCTGCCGCCGACCACGACACCGGTCTCGCAGCCGTAGAGCGACAGCGACGCGCGCAGGAGGATCGAAAAGATGCACGCCAGACTCACCCGTGTCTCATTCGTCGCGCGAACCTGCGGCGTGATGGTGGTCGGATGCCTCGCCGGCGGCACGCTCGGCACGCGTATCGACGCGCAGGTGCCCGACCAGAGGATCTGGGACGGTGTTTTCACCGCAGAGCAGGCTCGACGCGGTAAGGCGCAGTTCGAAACCAACTGCGGCGCCTGCCACGGCGCACCGGGATCGGGTGGGTCCGACCGTTCGGGCCCGGCGCTGATTGGCGGCGACCGATTCATGAAGAGCTGGGAATTCAGCGGCCTGAATCAGCTGGTCAGCAAGGTCTTCGATCAGATGCCGCAGGGGTATCCGTCCAACGTCGAGGATGCCGTGAAGCTCGACATCATCTCTTACATCCTGCAGTCGAACGGGTTCCCCGCCGGTTCGAACGAGCTCGGCGCCGATTTGACGGCGTTGCGGGAGATCCAGATTGTGAGGAAGGGGAGCACACAAGCGCCTGGCGCGGTCGCCAACTTCGCGCTGGTGCAGGTGGTGGGGTGTCTGGCGGCAGGCCCCAACAACACCTGGCTCGTGAACAAGACGACTGAGCCGCTGGCGACGACCAGCCCGGACGCGTCGAGCGTGCCGATGCTGAAAGCCGCGGCCGACAAGCCGCTCGGGGCCACCACGTTTCAGCTGGTCAACGCCGCCCGCCTGCACCCGGAGCCGCACCTGGGGCAGAAAGTGGAGGCCAAGGGCCTCCTGTACCGGGCGCCCGACGACAATCGCATCAGCGTCAGCTCACTGCAGATGATTGCGCCCGCGTGTGAACAGTAACCCCACTCCTTCCCCGGCCGGCAGCCTCCTGGAATTGAATCGCGCGCCGTGGCAGCGCCGGACGATGGCGACCGCAGCCATCGCAATCCTGGCCGGCTGCTTCCTGCCGCCCGACATCCACGCGCAGCTTGCCGTCTCTTCCAACGACAACAAGGTCCTCAACATCGAAGGGGTCAACACGGTCGTGCGCAATCCCGCGCCCGATACGGTGACGATCATCGATCTTGGAGTCTCGCCGCCGAGGGTGATCGGCGACGTGATCGCGCCGGGCAGCTGGGCGAGCCCGCCCCAAAGCGTCGCGGTGGCGCCAGACGAGTCGATCGCGCTCGTTACGGCGTCCACGAAGATTGATCCCGCCAATCCGCTGCGCACGATCGCTGACGATACCGTCACCGTCATCGACTTGAAATCGACGCCGCCGGCGGTGCTGGCGACGCTGCACGCCGGCCTGGGGCCCGCAGGTGTGTCCATCAATCCGGCGGGCACGCTGGCCCTGGTCGCGAACCGCAACGAGGGGACGGTGTCGGTCTTCACGATCGCCGGCCGGCAGGTCACGCCCGCCGGGAAGGTCGATCTCGGTGAGCCGACGTGCACGCCGTCGCTGCCGGTCTTCACGCCTGACGGCAAGCGCGCGTTCGTCACCCGCAACGGCGACCACAAGCTGTCCATCCTGTCGATCGAAGGCACGCACGTCGAGTACACCAGGCGCGACGTATCGGTGAACCTCAGGCCCTACGGCATCCAGATCGCGCCGAAGGGTGATTTCGCCTTCGTCGCCAACATCGGCAACGGACCGACTGGCGGCGCCGACATGCTGACGGTCGTTGACATCGCCGCAGAGCCGCCGAGAGCGATTGACTCGGTGAACGTTGGGTTGATTCCCGAAGGTATCGCCCTGTCGCCGGATGGCGCCTATCTCGCCGTGATGGTGATGAACGGTTCGAACCTGGCCAGGACGTCGCCGTTTTTTCGCGACTTCGGGCTGTTGAAGATCATGCGTGTCGCGGGGCCGAAGCTGACGCCGATTGCCGAGGCGCGGATTGGTCACTGGTGCGAGGGTATCGTGTGGAGCCGGAATCAGCGTACGGTGCTCGTGCAGTGCATGAACGAGAAGGACATCCAGGTGTTTGGTTTCGACGGCCGGGCCTTGAAGCCGCAGCCGGCGATCAAGGTCAGTGGCGGCCCGGCGGGCATTCGCACCGCCGAACGTCGATGAGAAACGACGGCCGATGGGCGCCGTGAAGCGGAACGGAGAGGGCATCGATCATGAACCGACGGTCTTTCATCGGGCTCGGCGGAGGCGTTATCTCGACCGGCATCGCATTTAGGCGGGGGCTGCCGTCGGCGCTCGCGCAAGGCGCGCCTCGCCCGACGGCCGGTTCCACGGTTGAAACCACCACCGGGAAGATCCGTGGCTACGTCGAACAAGGCGTGCACATCTTCAAGGGGGTGCCTTACGGCGCATCGACCGCCGGTGCCGCGCGCTTCCTGCCCCCGTCAACGCCTCGACCCTGGACCGGCGTGCGCGACGCGATCGCCTACGGCCCGCGCGCGCCCCAGCCGTTTCGCCGCATGGTGCCTGAAATCGGAGACGCGCTGGTCGGTCCTGGTCCCACCAGTGAGGAGTGTCTGCTCCTCAACGTCTGGACGCCAGGCCCGGCCCGCAACCGCCGCCGTCCCGTGATGGTCTGGCTGCATGGTGGTGGCTTTCGCACCGGCTCCGGCAATTCCGTGTTCTACGACGGCCGGGAACTGGCGCGGAAGCACGGCGCCGTCGTGGTGACGGTGACGCACCGGCTCAACGCGCTTGGATTTCTGTACCTCGCGGAAATCGGCGGGGAGAAGTTCAGCAGATCGGCCAACCTGGGCATGCAGGACATCGTCCTCGCGCTGGAATGGGTCCGCGACAACATCGATCAATTCGGCGGCAATCCGGGGAGCGTGACGGTCTTTGGCCAGTCCGGCGGCGGCGGCAAGACGGCGATCCTGACCGGCATGCCCGCGGCCAGGGGCCTCTTCCACCGCGCGATCATTCAAAGCACCTTGTGGGACACGGCGATTGAAGCGCTCGAACCACACGAGGCGTCCGCCGCGACCGAGCTGGTGCTCTCGCGCCTTGGACTGAAGGCGACCCAGCTCGACGAGCTCCAGCAGATGCCGATCGAGCGCCTGATGAGCGCGTTGACGGGCGCCGGCGGCGTGGCGTCGGGGCAAGGCGGTGTGAACGGCGGGCGAACGGCGCCGGACGGCGACATCTCGTTGCGATACGTTCCCGTGAAGGACGGACGGACGCTGACCGTCCATCCGTTTCATCCTGGCGCGTCGGAGTTGTCCGCGACGGTGCCGATGATGTGCGGCTCGAACGAAACCGAAGGCGTACCGTACCAGAACCCCGACGACCCGTTCTGGAAGTCCGAGATCGCCGACGAAGGCGCGTTGCGCGCGCAGGTCAAGCGCTCGCTTCGTGTCGACGATGCCGAGGCGGACCGGCTGGTGGGGTTGTACCGAAAGAACCGGCCGAACGACAGCCGCGGCGATCTGGCGCTGGTCATGGCCGCCGACAACTCGGCGCTGCGGCTCTCCTCGTATGCGATTGCGGAGCGCAAGGCGGCGCAGGGCAAGGCGCCTGTCTACATGTACATGTTCAAATGGCGCTCGCCGGTCAATCACGGCAAGCTGCGATCGATGCACTGCATGGAGCTGCCGTTCGTCTTCGATCACGTGGACAACACCCCCTTCATGAACGGCGCCGGCAAGGATCGCTACGCCCTGGCCGAGGCGATGTCGGAGGCCTGGGTCTCGTTCGCGCGAACTGGAAACCCGAATCACAAGGGGCTTCCCGAGTGGCCGGCCTTCGACAACACCAGACGCGCGACGATGCTGTTCGATACCGAGTGCAAGGCGGTCAACGATCCGTACGGCGAGGAGCGGCTGGCGATGGAAGCGGTCAGGGCGCGGCAGGCTGCGGCCACCAGACGATGACCGCGAGGCACACGATGTCGATCGGCAACGCGCCACCGAGCGGCCCGCTGGCGGGCCTCACGGTCCTCGATCTCACGCTCGCCCTCGCGGGGCCGTTTGCCACGTTCCTCCTGGCTGGCCTCGGCGCGCGCGTCATCAAGATCGAGAACCCGGAGTCGCCCGATCCGTGCCGGCAGAACCCACCATACCTCGGGCGCGACGGCGCATCGCTCGGTCGCCGCAGCCCTGACGATGTTTCTGTGTCGGCACTGAACCGGCTTCGCGGGAAGTATGGTGTCACGCTCAACTTGAAACGGCCGGGCGCCCGTGACGTGCTTGCCCGGCTGCTGCGCGATGCTGACATCGTCGTCGAAAACTTCAGCGCCGGAACACTGGAGCGGCTCGGCGTCGGGTATCCGTTCGCGCGGTCGATCAACCCGCGTGTGATCTACTGCTCGATCTCGGGCTTCGGTGCCGGGCAAGCCCCAGGCACCGGCAAGGCCATGGACACCATCATTCAGGCGTTGAGCGGGCTGATGATGACGTCGGGCACGACCGACGAGCCGCCGGTTCGCGTCGGCGTGCCGGTGGCGGACCTGGTCGCGCCGGTCTTCGGCGTGGTCGGCATTCTCGCGGCGCTGCGCCAACGAGAGGCCAGCGGTACCGGACAGCACGTTGACGTCTCGATGCTCGGCGTCCTGACGTCACTCGTCGCGGCCGAGCCTTTCGACCTGCTCGAGGCCTGCGGGCTGCCGCTGCGCACCGGCCGTATCGTCCCGCGCCTGACGCCGTTTGGCATCTACCAGTCGGCCGACGGCCACGTGGCGATCTGCGCGCCGACCGAGCCGTTCGCCCGCGATGTCTTCGCCGCCATCGGGCACCCTGAGTTCGAACACGACCCGCGTTTCGCGACACGCGATGCCCGTGTGGCACACGTCGACGAGATGACGGCGCACATCGAGACGTTCACGCGCACGCTTTCAACCGCCGAACTCCTGCCGCTGCTGGCACGACACAACGTGCCGGCGGCAGAAGTGCGTTCTCCTCGCGACGCGGTCCGCGACCCGCGGGTGCTGGCGCGCGGTGAAACGGTGCCGCTGGAGCACCCGCAGTTCGGGCGCGTGGCTGACGTCGTCGGCCCGGGCATCCCGATCACCTTTTCGGACGCCAGCGCAGGATGCGCGCGTCCAGCGCCGTCCGTCGGCCAGGACAACGCGCTCGTCTACGGCGATTGGCTCGGATACGGCGCTGCCGGCGTTGAACAGCTGCGGGTCGCGGGTATCATCTGAGATACGCGCATGCGGGAGCCCAGCGTCGTTGCTTCGTGGCCGGCGGTTCCAGTCGAGATCGTCCGCGCGGCTGGTTTCCGCGCGGTGATGGCGCGAGGAGCCTCAGACCCGACACCTGCGGCCGACGCGCATCTCGAGCCGGGCATCTTTCCGAACCGGCTTCGCCATCTTGTCGAGGACGTGCTGACAGGACGTCTGTCTCATGCGGCGCGCATCATCATCCCCCGTACCTCGGACGCCGATTACAAGTGCTTCCTCTACCTGCGTGAGTTTGTCCGCAAGGGAGTGGCGACAGCGATCGCGCCCCTGGACCTGTTCGACCTGCTGCAGTCGCGCGGTGGGGAGGTGCGGAATCACGACGTGGCGCGCACGCGCGCACTGCTCGACACTCTGGCCTCCGGTTCGGGCCGGATGCCCTCTGCCGACGATCTCCGCCGGGAGATTACGCGAGCGAATGCCGCCCGTGCAGCGGCCAGACGCCTGCTCGCGCTCCGCCGCACCGTTCCACGCATCACTGGAACCGACGTCTTCAGCTTGCTCGCGGCATTCTGGGAGATGGAACCGGCGCGCTATGTGGAAATGGCCAGCGAAGCGGCGAACAGGATCGCCGCGCGCCCACCGCTTGCCGGCCCACGTGTGCTGCTCACAGGAGCACCGGTGGATGGCCAGACACTGCACGAGGCCATCGAATCGCACGGCGCCATCGTCGTTGCCGAGGTGGGCCCATGGGGAAGCAGCGCCGCGGGAGACGACGTGCGGCTCGACGACGATCCGGTTGCTGCGCTCGCGGACAAGTATCGAGCCGACTCGATCGGTGCGCGCACACCGGTCGACTCGTTGCGCGGCTGGACGGAGAGCATGCTCGACGAGGTCGATGCGGTCGTCGTGTCGCTGCCCCCGGACGACGCGGTGTTCGGGTGGGACTATCCTGCGCTGCGCGACGGGCTGAAGGCCCGTCGCATTCCACACCTCTGTCTTCGCGGCGACCAGTATCAGGCGCCAACCCCGGCGGATCACGTGCAGCTCGGCGCGATGGTGGCCGCTGCTTCGCAGCTGCAGGAAGCCAGGCGTGGCTGACAAGCAGCTCGATGCGACGAGCGCCGCATCGGCGTTTCAGAAGCAGTGGTTTGCCGACCTGCGCCGCCGCGTGTTCGACGAGCGCCAGCCATATGCGCTGCTCCAGGCGGACGTGCCGTTCGAGCTGTTCGACCTCGTGGACATCCCGGCGGTCAGCAACCAGTGGTGGGCGTCGATCGTTGCCGCCAAGCGCCTGGCGCCCCCGTTTCTCGACGCCATGGACGCCGACGGCCTCCACGGCGATCTGTGCCGCTATTGCAGTCTCGGCTACGCCTCGACGCGTTATCGAAGCGCAGGCGATCCCCCCTGGGGCGGCCTGCCGACGCCGCGCCTGCTCTGCGCCCGGCTCACGTGTGACTGCATTCATCGCGTCTTCCAGTTGTGGGCCGACACCTTCGGCGCCGAACTGTTCGAGATCGATCATCCGGGCGCCGGCGACCTGCCGCCGCGCTGGTGGGAACTCGGCCGGTACCGATGGCGCGAACTCGTCGAACCCCATCGGCTGGCGTTCGTGGTCTCGACGCTCGGGAACCTGGTCGAGCGTCTCGAGGCAATCAGCGGACGCCGTCTCGATCGCGATGCCCTGTGTGATCGGCTCGAGAAGGTCAATCAGCAGGAGGAAATCTTCGACGCCGTGCGCCGCCTGATTGCCACCGCGCCGGAGTGCCCGGTGCGGATGACGGAGCAGATCACCAACGTGATGGCCACGCAGTGGGTGAGGGGCAGCGAGTGGGCACTGGCCCACGCGCGTGCCTTCCACGACGAGGTCCAGCAGCGCGTGGAGGCAGGCGTCGCCGCGTGTCCGGGCGAACGCGCCCGGTTGATGTGGATCGGTGCGGGCTTGTGGCACGACACCGGCTTCTATACCGCGTTTGAGTCGTCGCACCGCGCCGTGTTTGTCTGGTCGATGTACCTCGCCTTCGGACCCGACGGCTACATCCGCTACGGTCTCGAGGACCCGATGGCCGCACTGGCCAGCCGGACGGCAAGCTTCAACGAGTACCTGCACAACCCGCCGTGGGCGGCCGAGTGGATTGTCCACCAGGCTCTCGAGAACCGGGTTGACGGCGCTCTCGTCCTGCGCCCGCGCAGCATGAAGCCGGCGGGCACCGGGCGCCTTTTCATCGAGCGTGCGCTCGAGGACGCGGGCATCCCGGTTCTGCCGATCCACGCTGACGTCGTCGATGCGCGTGGGTGGGATGCGGACGGCGCGCGCGTCGGCGTCCGCTCGTTTCTCGAGACGCGGGTACTGCCGTGAGGACGACCGGTCTGCCGGCGGCTTCGGCGAACTGGCTGCTGCCCTTCGCGGCGACGCTCATCGCCATGTTCGCGCTGCAATTGTCGAACCTGGGGTTCTCGCCGCTCCTGCCGTCGATTCAGCGGGAATTCGGCATGAGCTACACGCAGCTCGGACTCTTCACCGGACTGTACGGCCTGCTGGCGATGCTGCTGAGCGTGCCGGCCGGCGTCAGCGTCAGACGCTTCGGCGAGAAGTGGGTGCTCGGCCTCGGGCTGCTTGGCGTGGCTGCGGGCAGCGTGCTGCTCGGTGAGGCCTGGAGCTTCGGGTCTGCGCTCGCGTTTCGCGGCCTGACGATCTTCGGCTACCGGTTTGCGTTCGTCAGCGTCCTCATCGCGGTGGCGCTTACGGCGCCCGCGTCGCTGCGCGGTCGGACGATGGGGGTGCTTGGCGCGGCATCGGCGCTGGCGTCCGTCGTCGGCGCTCCGCTCGGGGGGATGCTCGTCGGCCGGTTCGGTTGGCGCCTCGCCATCCTCGGCTACGCCGCGATGGCGGTGTTCGGCGCAACCGTGTTCTGGCTGTTCTATCGGTCCACGTCCGATGACCCGACGAGCGCGGGCCACGCCGTGCACGGCGCCACCAGCCGGAGCGCGTTTCTCTCGCCCGTGGTCTGGATGCTCGCTCTGGTCGTGGGGCTCGGCGGCTTCGGCCAATTCACCGTGACCTACTTCGTCCCGAGTGTGGCGAATGCGTTGTACGGACTTGACGCGACGGCGGCGGGCGTCATTATCAGCACCGGCTATGTCACCGCAATCGTGGTGAATCTCGGGGTCGGCCTGCTCGCGGACCGGTTCAACAAGGTCGTCGTGCTCGGCGCCCTGTTCATCCTGCTCGCCGGCGCCTCCGCGTCGATGGCCATCGAGAGCCTGCCGATCTTCCGCGTGGCCACGGCGACGGTGATCGGCCTGGGCTTCACCGCCACAAACCAGTTGTACGGCCTCGCCGGCTCGGTGATGCCGCGCCACGAGGCGGGCCATGCGATGGGCGTCGTCAGCCTCGGCGCCGGCCTGTTCGGATACTTCGGTCCTCAGATGCTCGGCATCCTGCGCGACCAGACCGGCTCGTTTGCAGCCGGCTTCTACATGGTCGCCATCGCTGACGTCACCACGCTGACTCTCATCGCCGTGCTCTACCGGATGACGCGAGGAGTAACGCCAACATGAATCGACTATTCGTGACGTGTATCTGCGCGCTGGTTGCGCTCGGCCTCACCATCTCCGCCCAGGTGCCCACGCGTGCCACCGGTGACCAGCGCCGGCAGTATGTCTTTGCGCCGACGGGTCAGCAGATGCCCTATCGCATCTACGTCCCGAAGACGTGGGATGGGAAGGTGTCGCTGCCGATCATCCTGATGCTGCATGGCGCCGGCGCAAACGAGAGCACATATCTGGATCAGGCCGATGGCCTGCTCATGAAACTCGCCGAGCAGCACGGCTACATCGTCGTCTCGCCGCTGGGGTTCTCGCCGCTCGGCGCTTATGGCAATCCGCTCCGACTGCCGGCGGTCTTCGGGCAGCCCGCGGCTGCCGCCTCTCAACGTGCCGCTGTCACGCCGGTGCGTCAGCGCGAGCTCACTCTGAGCGAACTCGAGGTCATGACCGCGTTGGAGATCGTCACCGAGGAATACGGCGCCGATCGCTCGCGCACGTACCTCGCCGGTCACTCGATGGGCAGCGGTGGCGCGTGGCACCTGGCGGCCCGGTATCCCGAGCGGTGGCGCGCGGTGGCGCCGATGTCGGGGCCGTTCGTCGACGAGGCGACGTATCCGTTCGATCGGATCAGGCGACTGCCGATCTTCATGACCGAGGGCACCGGCGCGACCCCGTCGCTCGAGGGCAGCCGCGTGCTGGCGCGTGACATGCGCGAGCGCGGTTTTGCATTCGAGTACCTCGAGGTGGATGGCAACCACGGAAGCATGGTGCCGATGGTGTGGCCCCGGATCTTCGAGTTCTTCAATCGTCAGGGACAAGCGCCGGCGCCGCCGCCGAGAGCGACGGGGCCGGGTCCGCATGGCGTCACCGCCGAGTCCTATCCGACGTTGGCCACGCATACCGCCTATCACCCGACGAACCTCGACGAGTTCGGACCGTCGAACCGTCTGCCGATCGTCTCGTGGGGCAACGGTGCCTGTGCCCGCAACGGCTCGGCGTTCTCCGGGTTCCTCACGCAGATTGCGTCGCACGGCTATCTCGCCATCTCCGTCGGCCCGAAGAATCCTCCCTCCGGTCCGGCGCCTGCCCCGACGATCGACGACCAGCTCCTGCTTGATGCCATCGACTGGGCAGTGAGGCAGAACGGCGACCGATCGAGCCGCTTCCACGACAAGCTCGACACGACGCGGATCGCAGTGATGGGCCAGTCGTGCGGCGGTCTGCAGGCTCTCGCGGTGTCGTACGACCCGCGCATCACGACGACCGTGGTATGGAATAGCGGGGCACTGCCGCCTGGCTCGGCGTCACCAGCCCTGAAGCAGAGCGCAGGGAACAAGGACAGCTTGACTCGCCTGCACGGGCCGGTGGCCTACTTCATCGGCGGTCCTACCGACGTCGCGTACCCGAATGCCGAAGACGACTTCGCACGCATCTCGAAGGTGCCCGTGTTCAAGGGCAATCTCAACGTCGGTCATGGCGGGACGTATCGCCAGGCCGGCGGCGGCCGGTTCGGCGAGGTCGCAGTCGCGTGGCTGGACTATCAACTCAAGGGCAGTGCGGAGGCCGCACGGTGGTTCGTCGGCGTCGACTGCCGGCTGTGTACGGATCCTCTCTGGGCGATCGAGAAGAAAGGGATGCGGTAGGCGCCGTGCTGATCCGCGCCGTCATCAGTGTCGGGCTGCTGGCGATCGCCAGTGACGCCGTCGCGCAGGCGACGCAGGAGATCCGCCTCTGGCCCGGCAAAGCTCCGGGCTCGGAGCGCTGGACCGTTCCCGAGGCCACGACGACCTCACCTTCGGGCGACAGGACCATCACCAACGTCAGCGATCCGACGGTGACGGTCTTCCTTCCTGCCGCGGAAAGCGCGACGAGAACTGCAGTGGTCGTCGCTCCCGGCGGAGCACTGCGGCTCCTCGGGTGGGACAATGAGGGCGTCAAGGTTGCGCAGTGGTTGAACACCAAGGGCATTGCGGCGCTGGTGCTGAAGTACCGGACGTTGCAGACGATGCCCGCGAGCGGCCGCGGGCGTGGTGCGCCGCCGCCGGGTCTCGGGGTCGCCGGAGCGGGGCCGCGCAAGGAACTGGAGATTCGTCACGGCAACGCCAACCCTGAGCCCGACGATCCGGCGCTGCAGGAGGTGCTGCACATGGGGATCGCCGATGCGCAGCAGGCGCTGCGCCTTGCCCGGCAGAACGCAGCGGCCTGGCGGATCGATCCTGCGCGCGTCGGTATCATGGGGTTTTCTGCCGGCGGCGGCATTGCCGTCGGGACGTCACTGGCCGAGCGTTCGGACGCGTCGCCGGACTTCCTCGTCTCGCTCTACGGGCCCTCGCTCCAGGACGTCAACGTGCCTGCGCACGCGCCGCCACTCTTCGTCGCCGTCGGTTCAACTCATTTCAACGTGACCAACGGCTGCCTGGCACTGTTCGCGGCGTGGAAGGCCGCGGGCAAGCCCGCAGAGATCCATGTCTACGATCAGGTCAGCGCCGGCTTCGGGATGACCGAGCGCGGGCTGCCGGTTGATTTCTGGAACGATCGGCTGCTCGAATGGTTGACTGCCCGGAGACTCAGATGACCAGGCCGGGACCGATCGGCGTCTCCAGGCTCTTCCGTCGTCATAAACAAAGCCACCACGAAGACGTGGGCACGAAATTCAAACGTCGAGCGCTTCATTGTCCGTTCAGTGGTGATCGTGCGCTGCGGTGGCGGATTCCGCCAGTGTGGTGGTGGCGATGTAGCCGGCGTTGTTGACCAGCGCGGGCGCCGGCGTGGGGCACTGCGCGCATCGCCCAAACGTGCCGTCACCTTCGGGGCGGTCGCTGCGCACACGCCGATAAGTGGCGTGACACGCCGGGCATTCAACGAGGACGGCCTGAATGCCCTTCGTGGCAATGAGGCGGTTGATGAGATCGTCTCCGACGATTTGAAATGTCCACCAGGCGCGCCAGTGCGGCATCTTCCGGCCCTCCCATTCGGCTGACGTGAGCCCCATCTCCGTCGCCGAGCCACGGCGTGTCGATGCCCTGCCCGGCTGAGCTCCGCTCAGGCGTCGCAATAACAGGGCCGCGAAAGAGTCCACGAAAGATTCGAAAACGGGCACCGGTTCCGCGTTAGGCCCCCTCGGGGCAGACTTGTGTCATCCGAATCTGGGGTTTATCGAGAACAACTCCTCGTCGTCGCGCCGCCACTGCGGCCCTGAGCCGCCACCGGTTGAGACGGCGCCTTGCGTGCTCGAGGATTCAGCGGTCCGAGCGGAAATTCAGATGTTTTTCGGCCGCCTTTCAAGACTTCCCCGCGCTTTAGCCGTAACATGGGCCCCGGCATGAAGTCCCCATGAACACAAAACACCCCATCTTCTCGGCCGCGTCAATCTTATGGCTGGCCGCAGCGGTCTCCACCGTCCGGATTGAAGCGGCGGCTGGGCAGGTGGCCTCCGCCAGGTCCGGCTCGCCGGCCTCCTACCGGGCAACTGTCGATCGCTACTGCGTGACCTGCCACAACGACCGGCTGAAGACGGGCGGCTTGTCCCTGCAGACCCTGGATCTGGCCCGCGCCGGCGAGCGGAACGACGTGTGGGAAAAAGTCGTTCGCAAGGTCGGCACCGGGGCCATGCCTCCGGTGGGCGTCCCCCGCCCGGACGAGGCGACCGCCCGGAGCTTCGTGACGTCCCTCGAAACCGCTCTCGATGCCGCCGCGGCGGCCCATCCGAATCCCGGCCGGCCCGTCCTCCATCGTTTGAACCGGACCGAGTACTCGAACACCATCCGGGACCTTCTGGCGCTGGACATCGACGTGACGGCGTTGCTGCCGCCCGACGAAATCAGTCACGGCTTCGACAACCTGGGCGATGCCCTGGGCTTCTCGCCCCTGCTGCTCGAGCGCTACCTGAGCGCCGCCGATACCGTGAGCGCCATCGCGGTCGGGGATCCGCGCATTCCGCCGGGGAGCGAGACCTTCGTGCCGCGCGGCGACAGCCAGCAGCGGGATCACGTTGAGGGTCTGCCGCTCGGGACGCGCGGCGGCCTGCTGATCAACCGGACCTTTCCCCTCGACGGTGAATACGAATTCAGCGCCAAGCTCTACCGCACGAACAACGGGTTCACGAGAGGGCTGGCGGCGGCTCACGGCGTCGAGTTCAGCGTCGACGGCGTGCGCGTGTTTGCGACCACTGTCGGCGGGCGCGAGGACTGGGCAACGCTGCTGGCGAACCCGGCTTCGGCAGACAGCTTCGATACCCGTCTGAAGGCGCGCGTGCCGGTCAAAGCCGGGCCGCACGCCATTGGCGTGACCTTCGTCGAGAAGACCGGGGCGCGCAACCCGACCGTGCTGCGCCCGTCGCATGGCGACATCGACGCGGTCGAGTCCGACGGCATTCCGAAGATCGACAGCGCGATGATCGCCGGTCCGTTCAACCCGACTGGCCCCGGCGACACCCCCAGCCGGCGGCACATCTTCATCTGCCGGCCATCGGGCCCCGCCGATGAACGGCGCTGCGCCACGACGATCGTGTCGACGATCGCCAGGCGCGCGTTCCGTCGCCCGGTGACCGCCGCCGAAACCCGTCAGCTGATGACCTTCTACGACCAGGCACGCACCGGGCGCGGGACATTCGACGCCGGCGTCCAGCTCGTGCTGCGCCGCATCCTTGCTGACCCGCTGTTCCTGATCAGAGCCGAGCGCGATCCGGCCGGCGCGGCGCGCGGGAGCGTCTACCGCGTCAGCGATCTTGAACTGGCCTCGCGGCTGTCGTTCTTCCTCTGGAGCAGCATGCCGGACGACGAGTTGCTGCAGCTCGCGGCCGACCGGAAGCTCAGGGCCCCCGCGGTATTCACTTCGCAAGTGAAGCGCATGCTCGCCGACGCGCGCGCCCAGGCGCTGGTCACGAACTTCGCCGGGCAATGGCTGCAGCTCAGGAATCTGACCCGGGTTGCCCCCGACCCCATGGAGTTCCCGGACTTCGACGACACCCTGCGCCAGTCGTTTCGCCGCGAGACCGAGCTTCTGTTCGAGACCATCATGCGCGACGACCGGAGCGTGATGGAGCTCCTGACGGCAGACTACACGTTCGTCAACGAGCGGCTGGCCCGGCACTACGGCATCCCGGCCGTCCGCGGCAGCCAGTTCCGCAGGATCGCGGTCACCGACGTCGCGCGTCGAGGGCTGCTCGGACACGGCAGCATTCTGACGGTCACCTCCCAGCCGAACCGGACTTCGCCGGTCAAGCGCGGGAAATGGGTGCTCGAAAGCCTGATGGGCGCGCCGCCGCCGCCGCCGCCGCCGAACGTGCCGGTGCTCGAAGAAAAGCAGGATTCCAATCGCCCTCAGACGATGAAGGCGCGGATGGAGGAGCACCGGGCGAGTCCGGCCTGTGCGAACTGTCACCGGTTGATGGATCCCATTGGCCTCGCGATGGAGAACTTCGACGCGGTCGGGGCCTGGCGCACGCGCGACA
>JBDTVS010000185.1:0-67450 GCA_040007095.1 Acidobacteriota bacterium | reverse complement strand
CCTCCCCCGCCGCCGCCACCCCCGCCGCCCCCTGCCCCCGTCCGCGTCGGCGGAGCGATCAAGCCGCCATCGAGAACGAAGAACGTCAACCCCACATACCCGCCGATTGCCCAGTCGGCTCGTGTACAGGGAGTCGTGATCATCGAAGCCACCATCGGCGCAAGCGGCAAAGTCACCGACGCCAAGGTGCTGCGATCGATTCCGCTCCTCGACGCGGCGGCACTCGATGCCGTCAAGCAGTGGGAGTACACGCCGACGACGCTAAACGGGCAACCGGTGCCGGTCATCATGACAGTCACGGTCAACTTTACGCTGCAATAGTCGAGACGAAACGCTCATAGGCCATGGCACGGTCTGGGGATCGTGCACCGACACAACTCGTGGGGTCCGGCTGGGCCGGATCAACGCACTTCGATGGAGGATAGACCGTGGATTTAATGGCAATGTGGGGTCAGATGGGGTGGGTCGCCAAGGGTGTCGCCTTTGTGCTCTTCTTCATGTCAATGTGGTCGTTCGGCGTGGCCATCGAGCGGATCTTCACGTTCACGCAGGCGCGGAACCAGTCGAAAGCGTACGCACCACAGGTCGCCAAGCACTTGAAGGAAGGCCGTCTGAAGGACGCGATCGCGATTTCGGCGTCGAAGAACTATCGGTATAGCCACCTCGCGAAGGTGGTACTCGCTGGATTGCAGGAGTACCAGTTTCAACAGGAAAGCGGCGGCGGCCTGAGCCGTGAAGACTTGATGGACACGGTGCGCCGCTCGATTCAACGCGCCTCCGCGCTCACCGCGTCGGACCTGAAGAAGGGGATCGCCGCGCTTGCGACCATCGGCTCGACCGCCCCGTTCGTGGGACTGCTCGGCACGGTCGTCGGCGTCATCACGGCGTTCCAGGGTATTGCGGCCAGCGGCTCAGGTGGTATCGGCGCCGTGTCGGCCGGCATTGCAGAAGCGCTCGTCGAGACGGCGCTCGGGTTGGTCGTCGCGATTCCCGCAGTCTGGTTCTACAACTACCTGACTGGCCGGATCGAGTATTTCAACGTCGAGATGGACAACTCTTCGTCAGAGCTGGTCGACTATTTCATCAAGAAGACGGCGTAAGAGAAAGACAGCGTAAAAAAGACGGCGTAAGCGGCTCAACAGGTCAGGTAGGTCTGGCAGGCTGGCTCGGTAATGTCAGCCCAGGCCTACCAGACCTAACCCGGCTTTATCGTCAGGAGATCAGATATGGCAATGGACATGGGCGGCGCCAAGGGCGGCGTCAAATCCGACATCAACGTGACACCGCTTTGCGACGTCATGCTGGTGCTGCTCATCATCATGATGATTGTCGCGCCCCTCTTGCAGCAAGGCGTCAACGTCAAACTGCCGGTCGCGTCGAACACCACCGACAAGCCGGAGACGCAGGGGCAGACGGTGATCGCCATCGCCTCGAACAAGTCGTTGTACCTGAACGCCAAGCCGATTCAGGAAAACGAGCTTGTGTCGAAGCTCAACGAGCTGCTCGAAAATCAAAAAGAAAAGATCATCCTCATCAAAGCCGATGAGGAAGTCGAATACGGCGCCGTGATGGCAACGATGGACCAGCTCCGGCAGGCGGGCCTCGAGGACATCGGTCTTGTCACGGATCCCAAGAAGTCGCTCGGCGGCGCGGCGGGAGGTCAATAATGGCGCACGCGCATCACCATCTCGGAGCGGACAAGGTCGTCACGGCCGAGGTTCCGCATGCCAGCGCAGACATGAACATCACGCCGCTCATCGACGTGCTGCT
This sequence comes from Acidobacteriota bacterium, assembly GCA_040007095.1. Lineage (GTDB taxonomy): Bacteria > Acidobacteriota > Vicinamibacteria > Vicinamibacterales > CAVVIG01 > JBDTVS01. Next base: position 65,680 of record JBDTVS010000185.1, on the reverse strand, counting down.
CGTACTGATCGTCATCTTCATGGCCGCCTTGCCGCTGACGCAGAAGGGCCTCGACATCAACCTGCCGGCCGAAAGCAAGAAGACGACCGACGTCACGCCAGACGTCAGCCAGATCGTGCTGGACTACACGGCCGACAAGAAGATTTCGGTCAACAAGAACGACGTCACGATCCAGGAACTCGAGTCGCGGCTCCGGAACATCTTCGACCAGCGCAAGGACAAGACGATGTTCATCATTGGTGCCGGCACGCTTCGGTACCGCGAGATCATCGAGGTCATCGATGCGGCGAAGGGCGCTGGCGTCGAGAAGGTCGGGATCGTGACGGAAGGGATGCGGAAGGCCGGCGGGATCGGAAACTGAAACGCGCTTCCTAGCGTTCAGACTCATCGAACTGGACAGCATTCGAGGCCGCTCCCGAGATGTCGGGGGCGGCCTTTTTTGTGTCTCACGCCCTCAATCAACGGCAGCTGGCCAGAGCGAGACCCTGGCGACCGACCAGGCGGTTTGAAGCTCAGCGGCCTGAGGCGTCTCGCTCAGGCGCACAGACCCGTGGCAATGACGCCGCAGCGGCTATGAAGCTCGGCGGCCTAACGAGGTCTGCCGCGACTTCGTCAGGCGCCGGCGGTGACGACTACCGGGCTGCCTCCTCGGAACTGCTTCCAGCCGCTCCGTTGTCACCGCCGGAAAATCCCGGTCAACAACGAAGTCGAGTGGCAGCTGCTATGGGCCGCTAGAATCGAACCCGAACACCCCACTGAGCCTGCCAGCGCGATCGCAGGTCGTCGCGCTGGAACGTGCCCTGAAAGTTTGGCGACGTGATCGTGGACAGGTTCAATCGTTCCTTCCCGGTCGCCGGATCGATACCACCATAGCCAATCAAACCGTTGGCGGAAGAGCTGGGGAACAAGGGAAAGTACTGCCAACCCCACTCCTTGTTCAGGAGGTTGAGCACGTTGATGATGTCCATCGTGAGCTCGACCTTGGTCTTGCCGCCGGTGGGAACGGTAACGCCGTACCGGAAGTCGAGGCTGTTCGACCACGGCGCACGTCCAGAATTCCTCGCCGGAATCGTTCCGCGATTGTCCTTGGACGCGGGGTCGCTGCTGATGAACGCGTTGAGCTGATCCCAGGTCCCGTTTTGCAGGATCACCTGATCGGCGGTTGCTGGAACAAAGGCGATGTCGTTGTTGCTTCGATTGTCGAGGTTCGCGTCGCCATTGAAGAGAATCACGTAAGGTCTGCCCGACTGGCCGTTGTAGAAAAAGGACGCCGTGCTGTGGATATTCTTGCCCAGAGGGATGGGCACCACACCCGTCAGGTTCAGTCGGCTGCCGACAGAAAAATTCGACCGGGTCAGCGGAGGGTTGTTGGTGTCGATTCCAATCGGTGTATTCGCCCAGTTCGAACCGGCCGTACTAGCGGTTCCATCGTTGATCGATCGCGCGTCGTTATAAAGATAGGAGCCGCTCGCGTAAAGCCCATTACGGAACGGACGTTCGACCTTGAAGGACGCCGTCCAGGTGCTGCCGAGCGATGTATTGGTGAGCAGCAAGGCGTCATTCAGATTGGCGTCCACCTTTCTGTAGACGATTCGGCCATCCGGCAACGCACTGGAGGGGACGAAGTTGATGTTCTGGTACGCGACTTCGTTGACGTTCTTCGAGAGCAGGAGCTCTCCCGTTCCGACGAGGCCCCAGAATCCCAGGTCGCGATCGTAGGCGATGTTTCCCCGCACGACTGAGGGGTACTTGTAATCGGGATCGATGAGGTTGACGCTTTGACGCCCTGCCGCCGCGCCCGTCACGGTCAAGGGCTGCGCGTTCGGGTCCGCGACGAACGGAATGCTGTTTCCCGCGGCGACACTCGTCGAGATCGTCGTGAAGTCGACGCCGGTATTGCCGTACTGGTTCGACAGCCACACGTACGGCGTCCGACCGGTGAAGTATCCGATGCCTCCTCTAATCTGTGACTTGCTGGTCGCGCCTTGGCTCAGATCCCAGTTGAAGCCGATGCGTGGCGACCACATCTTGGGCGTGGGCACGGCGTCGGTTCTGAGCCCGAAATCAGTCACCGTCAGAGGATTCGCGTGCGGCGTATCGGGGAAGCGCGGGACGTCGAGGCGAACGCCGTAAGTGAGCGTGACGTTGGACCGCACGCGCCATTGGTCGCCGATGTAGCCTCCGAGCTGCTGCACGCCGAACTCGGCCGGTTGCTGCGGGTCGGCTGTGTTCGAGAATCCGTGGCTGTAGAATTGTCCGAGTCCCGCTTGGAAATTCTGGATGCTGAAAAATTCCCACTGTCCGTACAGGTTCTGGATGAATAGATTCCAGAAGTGAAACAGCTCGTTGTGCGTACCGAGGGTAATCGTGTGCTTGCCCTTCACCCACGTGACGTCATCGGTCAGCTCGACGATATCCTGGTTCAGCTTGTTGGCGTGCGACGAGTTCTCCGTACCCAGGCGGACGTTCAGACCATCCGGAAAATCGACGCGCACGTACGGAAACAACTGAAGGCCGGGGTTATTCCGGCCAAAGCGATCGCGCGTATATGTGAAGCGGAACTCGTTGTAGGCGTGCGTGAAGGTCGTGTTCAACTGCACGACCGGCGACAGGACCGTTTCTTCCGCGGTGTAGTAGTTGTTCGGAAACGCATAGTTGAGTGTCGACGGCACACCGGAGCTGGTGAGTTGTCGGCTGCTGCTAACGTAGTTGACGCGCGCCGTCAGTAGATTCCTGCGAGAGAGGTTGAAGTCGCCGCGCACGAAGATCTTGTTGCTGTTGGTCGGTGTCGTTACCTCGCCAAGCGGACCAGGATCGTAGCCGTAGAGGCTCTTGGAGATTGTTACCACCTGCTGGATGTCCGCCAGATGGGCGGGGACACCCCCGGCATTGAGACCACCCCACGTCTGGCCTGACGAGCCGTCTGCCGAGAAACCTACCGGCGTCGATTTGCGGGCGAGATCGAGGTTGCCGAAGAAAAACGCCTTGTTCCGTGCGACCGGCCCGCCGAAGCTGAAACCGCCCTGTTGATCCTTGAAGGCACCAATCTTGGTGTCGGCAGGACTCGGCGTGCCCGGCGTGGCAATCCCAGGTATCTGCCCGATCAGCCCCTCGTTCCGGCCAAACCAGTAGCCTGTCCCGCCGAACGTGTTGGTGCCGCTCTTGGTGACGGCGTTGACTGCTCCGCCCGAGAATCCTCCCTGTCGGACGTCGTATGGTGCGACGACGATCTGTACCTCCTGAATCGCGTCGAGACTGATCGGCTGACTACCGGTCTGCCCTCCCGGAACGCCGGCGGAGGGAATTCCGAAGACGTCGTTGTTGACGGCCCCGTCGATCTGCATGTTGTTGTAGCGGTTGTTGCGTCCAGCGATGGAAATCGAAGTGTCGCTGCCGGCCGAGTCCGGACTGGCGTTGACGAATGACGACGTGCGCGCGAAATCGAAAATGCCTCGCTGAATCGTCGGCAGGTTTTCGATCGCGTCTTTCGAGATGTTCGCTGCTGTTCCCGCACGCGCTGTGTCGATGATCGGCGCCGAGGCAACGACCGTGACGGTTTCGGTCACCGTCGCGAGCGAGAGCTTGAAGTCCACGGCGCGATCCTCGCCGAGCGCGACAGTGACGCTCGATTCGGTCTTGTCTCGGAAACCACCGAGAGTTGCGGTCACCGTGTAAGGGCCGACCCGGACGTTGGGCAACTGATAACGACCGTCGGCGGCAGTGATGCCTTCGTACTTCGTGCCGGTGGGCTCGTGATTCGCGGTGACGGTCACTCCGGGCAATACGGCGCCCTGCTGATCGGCGACGACGCCGCTGAGGATACCGGTGGTGACGTTTTGGGCCCACGCAGGCCGCGCAACGACGATCAGGGCCAGTGCCGACACCATCGCGAACAGCCACCGCGATGTTCTCGTGCGATTCATTTCAATCTCCTGCAAAGAATCAGCGATTCCCGGACCAAATTTCCAACTATTCTAGCGTGAGGGTGTAACGACGCTGGCACAAAAAGCCAGATGATCCGAGTCTGAGATCCAATTGACCGGACGTGCACCAAGACATTTTTGTCGGTCACAAGCGTCGCGCAGACGAGAGCGTCGGCGAACCCAAAACGAACATGGACCATTTCGTGCGCATGCGATGACACCGCGGCCGGGATACGCTGGCCGCGGCACCGTGCGGCGCGCTCGTCTTACGAACGAATCATTCGCTGGGTTGAAGCAGGAACGCGACGCCCGGATGGCGAGGCGCGAAACGCGAGCGGATCGGCAATATCGAGCGCTGAACAATGCCGATAGCCAGGATGTCGTGCCGGGGCCAGCTCTGTCGCGACGAGATTTCGCAGCGGCGGGCCGATTCGAGGTGCCGCGCTCTATTCGCCGGCGCGGCGTCTTATGGTATTTGCAGCGCTTGCGGCCACGTCGGCTTCGAAGCGCACGACCTCGTCGTGGGACATTGAGTACGTGTGCTGCGTTTCAGGGAATCGGGACGCGCGGACATCCGATACGTAGGCGGTCAGCGCGGCTCGAGTGACACCGGCTACGTCCGCGTACTGCTTGACGAAGCGCGGCACATGGCCCGATGTCAGCCCGAGAAGGTCGTGCCAGACCAGCACCTGACCGTCGCAGGGCAGACCGCTCCCGATTCCGATTGTCGGAATGCGAAGTGCACCGGTGATGTACGCGGCTACGGGGGGCGGAATCGCTTCCAGGACCAGGGCGAAGCAGCCCGCCGACTGAAGGGCGATGGCGTCGGCGTGCAGATCCCGGGCCTGGACGGCTGTCCGCCCTTGAGCCTTGTAACCGCCGAGCATCGTGGCGGACTGCGGCGTCAACCCGATATGGCCAACGACGGGAATGCCGCCATCCACAAGGGCGGCGACTCGCGAAAGCGTGCCCTTCGCGCCCTCCACCTTGACCGCATCGGCGCCGGCTTCCTTCAAGAAGCGGAGCGCGTTTTCAAGGGCGCCCTCGTCTGAAACCTGGTACGACCCGAATGGCATGTCCGCGACAATCAACGGCCGTGACGCGCCGCGCGTGACCGCTCGCGTCAGCATGAGCATTTCGTCGACGGTAACGGTCACCGTCGAATCGTGACCGAGCATCGCCGTCGCCGCGGAGTCGCCGACCAGGATGATGTCGACCCCGGCGACTTCGGCCAGCCTGGCACTCGGCGCGTCATAGGCTGTGACCACGGCGATCTTTTCACCGCGCTGCTTCATCGCCGCAAGCGAGGGCAGTGACATCTTGGTGGACAACTTGGTGTCGGAAGTCATACTTCGTCCGGGTGTATAGCCTGCACGAACCGGGGGCCGCTCGCGTGGCCTCGCCCAAGCCGATACCGCGCTCGATCGATTATCGTCCGCCAAGGGGAATATTGTCGATGAGACGGGTGGCGCCCACACGGGCTGCAATGGCCAGGGTCGGTTGCCCATCGAAATTGGCGATCGCCACGTACTCCGCCTCGAGCCCGACCAACATCGCCCGCGCTGCGGCCACCGCGTCACCGCCGGCAAGATAGGCCGCGTGCCCTGCGTGAAGCGCCCGCGGAATCGAGAGCGCACGTTGCCGTTCCTCAGCGGACAAGCGGACGTTGCGCGACGACAGCGCCAGGCCATCAGCGTCTCGCACCGTCGGCTCGACGCGGATTTCCAGATCGAGATTGAGATCGCGTGTCAGCTGTTTGATCACCGCGACCTGCTGCGCGTCCTTCTGTCCGAAGAACGCCAGGTGCGGGTGGACGATGGTGAAAAGCTTGAGGCACACCGTGGCGACACCCCTGAAGTGATTGGGGCGAAACTCGTCCTCCAGGCCTTGAGCCGCCCCTTCGATCGCGATCCACGTCGCGTGGTCCGGGTGGAACATCTCGTCGACGGCGGGCGCGAACAGAAGATCGACGCCCGATTCCTCGGCGATCCGGGCATCGCGTGGCTCGTTGCGCGGATACGCGGCCAGATCCGCGGGACTGCCGAACTGTGTCGGATTGACGAACAGGCTGGCGACGACGTAGTCAGAGGCCGCGGCCGCGGTTCGAAACAGGGCCGCGTGGCCGTCATGGAAGGCTCCCATGGTCGGCACCAGTGCGATCGTCCGTCCGCCGCGGAGCGGACGGAGCAGTCGGCGGACGTCGGCAATCGTGCGGACGATCTGCATCAGCCTGTGATGGCGGCGAGCGCCCGATACACCGCTTCCAGGTCGGGCGCGTGGGCGCGAAGTTCCGTCAGATGCGCGTCGACGGTCGAATGGTCGCCGCGGGCGATGGGTCCAGTCAGCTGAAATCCGTTGTCAATGGTTCGACGCATCAACGGAACCAGCGCCTCCGGCGGAGCTCCAGCCATTTGCAACAATCGCGACGCGGCGTGATGCAGCGTGACGAGATAGTTCGACGCGATCACCGCGCCAGCGTGATACAGGCCCCGCGCGTCATCGCGCAGCTCAAAGGGAAACAGACCCAGGATCTCCGCCAGCCAACGGCCCCGCACACGCGCTTCATCGCTCGCGGCCGTCACCGCCGCCCAGGCCCCGTCGAGCTGTTCGGCTCCGCGATCGCGCGTAAACGTCTGCAGCGGGTGGACGCCGAATCGGCGGGCGTGCGGATCGAGCGATTCGAGGGGTGTCGCACCGCTCACGTGCGCGATCCACGGCCCAAGCGGGATGCCCGCGGCGACTGCTGAGATTGCCGTATCTGGCACGCACAACAAGACGAGATCCGCGCCGTCCAACCTCAGCGTGAGGCCTCGCTGCTCGAGTCTGGCGGCAACCGCCGAGCCGACTCGACCCTTACCGACAACGCGGACGCTCTCGAACATGTGGCCCCAATGACAAAAGGGCCGCCGAATATACGGCGGCCCTCTTTGACATCCGACTTGCCGACAAGGCGCTCGGCTGCGCAACCAGGTCCGTCTCGCTGCTAGGCTCCTGAAGCTTTTTGCTTCCGAAGGGCATTCGCCTTTTCGCTGAGCCCGGTCGCTTCCTTGATCAGTGCCTGCTGTTTCGCGACGTCCTTCTCCAGGTTCGCCTGGAGGCGGAGGAGCAGCCCCTTGTAGACGATGGCATCGATGTAGTCGGGCTTCATCTGGAGGGCCTTCTCGACTTCACCGAGGCCCTTCTGCACGTAGTCCTTCTTCTGGGTCTCGGAGAGGCGCGCGTCACGGAACGCGGCGTCCCAATAGAACACGGCGATGGTATACCGCGCTTCCGGGCTCTTGGGGTCCGAGGCGGCCGCATCCTCGAGCTCCTTGATGGTCTTTTCGAATTGACCCTGGCGGTTGTAGTAGCCGGCCAGCGTCTTGTAGACGGCCGGATCGCTCGGCTTGGCCTGTTTCGCTTTCACCAGGATATCTTCGGCGTTTTCGTACGCCCCGGCGTCCTCGTAGATCTTGGCCAGGGCGAAGTAGTTCTCCGGCTCGCCCGGGTCGAGCTGAATCATACGCTGGACGACAGGTTCGGCACGCGCCGGGTCGTTCAGCTTGTCGGCCCCGTAGGACGCGACCAGATACTTCAGGGAAAGCCGGGCCAGATCCTTCTCGGCTTTCGTGGCTCCGGTCGCGAGCTTCTCTGCCGCCGTCTGATAATTCTTGACGGCGCTTTCGAGAAGCGCGTCGTTGGCCTGCTCGCCCTTCTTGCTTGGTTTATAGAGATTGTCGTAGCTATTGCCGAGATAGAAATACGCGTAGTTCAGGTTAGGGTCCGCCTTGACCGTGGCCTCGTAGAGCTCGGCCGCTTTCTTGTAGTCCTGCTGGCCGTAGGAGGCGTTCGCCTCCTTGAAGTTCTTCATGGCTGTCAATTGGCCCATCTTGCTGCAGCCAACCGTGACTAGAACCGCCATCGCCACGACTGTGAGCGACGCGCGCGGCGACAGCCGCAGGACGTCCCGTGAGTGCCCGTGATTCGGCATGTGTCGTTCCTTCGCGAAATGACGCCGTGAGCTCGTACCGGAACCCACCGTCAGGGTTGCTCGTTCGGGCGGGAGAATTGCCGTGGCCGAAACCCGGCAAGTATAGTGAACCCAAAAAAGGCAAGTCAAGGATTGGTATTCGCCGCCCTTGCCCGCAGGCCACGCACTCCCTATCATGAGGGCAGCCATGACCCACTTCCCCGTCCGACAATCTGTTAGACACCTGGTCCGATGATTCGCTTCGAGGATCTCCTCGAAAAAGTCCGAGGGTATGCGCCGGAGGCCGATGTCGAACTGCTGAGGCGGGCCTACGTGTTCTCGGCGTTCGAGCACCGTGGACAGGTGCGCCACTCCGGCGAGCCGTACTTGATTCACCCCCTCGCCGTGGCCAACATCCTCGCCGATATGAGGCTCGACGCGGTGGCGATTGCCGCCGGCCTGCTCCACGATGTCGTCGAGGACACGCTGACCACCATCAACCGCATCGAAGAACTGTTCGGCCCGGCCGTGGCCCATGTCGTCGAAGGCGTGACAAAAATCAGCGCCATTCCCTTCTCCTCGAGCGAAGAGCGACAGGCCGAGAACTTCCGCAAAATGCTCCTCGCCATGGTCGACGACATCCGGGTGATCGTCGTCAAGCTGGCGGACCGCCTCCACAACATGCGGACCCTCAATCACTTGCCGGAGGAGCGCCGTATCAAGGTCGCCCAGGAGACGCGCGACATCTACGCGCCAATCGCCAACCGCCTCGGTATGAGCAAGGTGAAGAACGAGCTCGAGGAGCTGTCGTTCCGCTACATCGAGCCCGAAAACTACGAATCGCTGCGCGTCAAGGTGGATGCGAAACGGCGGGCCAGCGAAGGGCAGATCGAGCGGTTGAAGGTCACGATTTCGGCGAAGCTCGCGGAGGCGCAGGTTCCCACTCTGGCGATCGAAGGCCGCATCAAGCGCCTCTACAGCATCCACCAGAAGGTGAAGCGGCAGAAGATCGAACTGGACCAAGTGTACGACTTCATCGCGCTCAGGATCATCACCGAGAGCATCCAGGATTGCTACGGCGTGCTGGGCATCATCCACCAAACCTGGTCGCCGGTCCCGGGCCGCATCAAGGATTTCATCGCGATGCCGCGCCCGAACGGCTACCAATCGCTCCATACGTCAGTGATCAGCGAATCGGGCGCCCCGTTTGAAGTGCAGATCCGGACGATGGAGATGCACCGGATGGCGGAGGAAGGGGTCGCCGCGCACTGGAAGTACAAGGAAGGGCGCGTCGGCGAGCAGCGCGACGACCGCTACTTCGGCTGGATGCGCCAACTGATCGAGTCGCAGCAGGAAGTTCGCGACCCGCAGGAGTTCATCCAGAACCTGAAGGTGGAGCTGTACGCCGAAGAGGTCTACACGTTCACGCCCAAAGGGCAGGTGAAGGCGTTTCCTCGCGGCGCCACGCCGATCGACTTCGCCTACTCGATTCACACGGATGTCGGTCATCGATGCGTGGGCGCGCGCATCAACGGCAAGATGGTCCCGCTTCGAACGCACCTCAAGAACGGCGACATTGTCGAGATCATCACCCAGGCCGGCCACAAGCCGAGCCGAGACTGGCTGAACTCGGTCGTCACCTCGCACGCGCGCTACGAGATCAAATACCTGATTCGGCGGGAGGAGCGCGTCCGCGCGATTGATCTCGGGCGGAAGGTGTTCGAAAAAGACGCCAGGAAGTACGACCTCAACCCCCGCACCTTGCTCGAAGGCGAGAACATCGGGAAGGTGCTTCGCGAATTCGACGTGCAGAAGGTCGAAGAACTGTTCGCGGCGATCGGCTACGGCAAGGTCTCTTCCAAGCAGGTGCTCGCGCGACTATCCCCGGATGAACACCTGCGCGAGAAGGCCGCCCAGGGGTTGGTCGCGGCGGCGGTCAAGCGTGTGCTCGGCACCGGCGAGGAGAAGATCAAGGTGCGGGGTTTCGACGACTTGCTGGTGATCCGGGCGCGCTGCTGCAACCCGATCCGCGGCGAGAAAATCGTGGGCTACATCACGCGGGGCAGGGGGGTATCGGTCCACGCCACCGCGTGTCCCAACGTGGTCAATCTGCTCTACGATCCCGAGCGCCGCATCGATGTCGAATGGGACAAAGGAACCGAGGGATCCCGCTACACCGTGAAGCTGACGATGGAGGTCGAAGATCGGAAGGGACTGCTGGCGGCGGTCAGCGCCAGGGTGGCGGACATCAACACCAACATCAAGAACATGGAAGCGCACACCGATGAAGACCGTCGGGCGCGGATCGACATGACGGTCGAGATCAGCGACCTCAAACACCTCGAGAAGGTCATCAAGTCGCTGCGCGCGGTTGACGGCGTACTGGACGTGGAGCGCGCCGCCCGATAGCGACGTCAGTAAGCGGCGATTGCCTCGATTTCAATCCGCACATCTCTAGGCAGACGCGCGACTTGTACGGTCGCGCGGGCTGGGTACGGCTCCGAGAAGTAGGTGCCGTAGACGTGGTTCATCGCAGGCATGTCGTTCAGGTCCGCGAGGTAGACCGTTGTGCGCACGACGTCGGAGAAGGAGAGGCCGGCGGCCTGGAGAATCGCGCCGATATTGTCGAGAACACGCTGGGCCTGAACGTCGACGGCCCCGACGACCATCTGGCCGTTCGGATCGAGCGGAATCTGACCGGCCACGAACAATAATTCGCCGGCCCGAATGGCCTGAGAGTACGGGCCGACCGCCCTGGGCGCGCCCGGACTGGAGACAGCTGTTTTCATGGCGTTGAACGGCGGCGTCCGGGTCTTGCCCGCTCCCCTATCGGTTGGCAGGGCCGCTGACGCTAAGCCGCCTTGACGACCTTGTTCGATCGGATGCAACGGGTGCACACCCGCATGCGTTTCACTCCGCCGTTGATCATCGCTCGAACCGATTGCAGGTTCGGCTCGAACCGTCGGGCGCTGACGTTATGCGCGTGGCTGATCTGTCGACCCACTACGGGTGTCTTTCCGCAAATTTCACACTGCTTGGCCATCCGAAGAGATTACCAGATTCCCTTACCTGAAGCCCACCGTTCAGCAGTCAGGCCGGAGTATTCATGGGGGACCAGGGTTCAATCGTCGGCCCTTCCGGTTGTCAGGGCACGATCAAACGGGGAGCCGCTTCGGGTTCTTCGGTCGCGCGGTCGCCGTCGGTCTGCGCGCGGATCACCCGGCCGACGAGGTCGAGAAAGCCGCGATGGTGGCCGGGCGTACCTGGTAGTGCTTGACGCGATGCCTCCTCCACTTTGCGCATCACGACCGCCGCATCCCGTTCAAAGGCGGATCCCCCCGCCTTGCCCGCCTCCGCCAGCAGGGGCTTGAGGGCGCTCAGCAGGCGTTCGGCTGGCGGCGCCTGCGGCCGATGCTCATACAGCACTCCCCGCGACGCGGTCTCGTAGGTGGCCGCCAGGGCGGCAAATGCTTCGGCCACATCGTCGTCGACCAACGACTCCAGTTCCGCTGTCAGGTAGGTATCGGCCGAAAATTCAGCGTATCGCGCCTTCTTGGCCGAATAACGAGCGAGGAACGCCAGCAACAGAAAAAAGAGCTGCGACTGGCGGTCGTTGAGATCGCGCATGAAGGGGACAATCGACGCGAGATCGCCTTCCTGCTGCCGGACGATTCGGGCGGGGGGATGATCACGGGCTGAAGCAAGATACGGGCAATCGTTCGGACACGAAATCTCCACCAGCCGCTTGGTGCCGCAGCAGACGGTGCAAATCTGTTGGCTGAGCGCCGGACACGCTCTCCGCGACTTCCTTGCCTGGCACAACGGACAGTTCACGCCGCCCTATTGTAATAGGCGCGCCCGGCTGGCCGTGCGGAGTCCAACCGTGGATCACAGTGAGCGTGTCGAGCTGGCGAGCCTCGCGGCACATCCTTCCCAAGCCCGGAACCGTAGTCCTGAGCGACAGGCTTGTCTGTAGGCAGATGGCAGACCGTCGACATGTGTGGTGTCCAGACGTCAAGTTGAGTCGGTCGATCTCCACAGTGAGCACGTCTCAAAAAACGGACAAGTGTCAGAAATATCCACGAGAACCGTTTTACGAGATGCGGCGTCTAACTCGATACGAATTTGAACGAGCGGTCAATATGTTTGAAGCTTGCACAGTAAGTCATTATCTAACAGGTTCTTACGAATCGATTTTGTGTTGCAGTAGTTTTTGTGGTGTCGCCATCGGTGTAGAATCGTCGCGCAGTTTCATCCTCGACCCAGTCGAATCATTGGCCTTGGTCGGGCGCTCAGGTTCATGTTAGTCTTGGCAATTCATTTGCATAGCCAGCAGCGAATTCATAAGCCACGCCCCACGGGGCACGGGAGGAAAGGTCATGAAAGATATCCAAGCGGCTGAAGTTGATCGAATGGCCCGGTCCCGCTATACCGAGCTGAACAAGATGTTGGAGGAACGTCGCAGCCAATTGCAGACCGAAGTGCAGGAGAAGATGCGCGACGTTCGGGCAGAGGGGCTCCACGGCAGGATGACGGACGTCTTCGACGCGGTCGAGAGCACCGAAGCAGACATCCAAGAGGAGATCGAGTTCGCCCTCATCCAGATGAAGTCTGAGACCCTGACGAAGGTCAACGACGCGCTGGTGCGGCTCGAGCACGGTAACTACGGTTACTGCTTCGACTGCGGTGAAGAGATCGCCGAAAAGCGACTGAGAGCGCTGCCTTTCGCTGTTCGCTGCAAGGATTGCGAGGCCGCGAGGGAAGTGGCCGAGCAACGGCAGCGTCAGTTGTCACAGCGCCGCGGCACGTCGTCGCTGTTCCTCGACATGTAAGAAATACAGCGTCCGATTCAAGGGCTCCGCCGGTGGCGGGGCCCTTTCCCTCTCCCCTACCGGCGAGCCACCCTTTCAACAGAGAAACGAGGTCGCCATGAGCGATCGCGATGACACCGAGAACGTCAAACCGGAAGACGCTCCGAGCGGAGATCGACCGCTGGCGGTGCCACCCGAACTGCCCGTGCTCCCGCTCCGGGATACGGTCCTCTTCCCCAATTCGTTCATGCCGCTGGCCGTCGCCCGTGAAAGCTCAGTCCGCCTCATCGACGATGCCATCGCCAATGGGAAGCTGATCGCGGTTTTCACGCAGCGGGACGCCTCCGTCGAGGAACCGGGCCGCGACGATCTCTACCCGGTGGGCACCGCCACGCATATCCACAAGATGTTCAAGCTGCCGGACGGGAGTCTGCGCTTGATCGTCCAGGGCCTTTCCCGTCTGACCCTCGAGGAGATCGTCGCCACCCAGCCGTATTTGCGCGCCCGCGTTCATGAGGCCGCAGAGGATACCAACGACGTCGACCGCCTCGAAATCGACGCGCTGGCGAGAAATATCAAGACGAATTTCCAGCAAGTCGTATCACTGTCGCCCCTGCTGTCGGACGACCTCCAGACGCTGGCGACGAATATCACCGAACCGGGACGTCTCGCCGACTTCATCGCATCGTCGCTCTCGACCATCGGTACGGCCGTGAAGCAGGAAGTGCTCGAAACGCTCGACATCCGTGCCCGACTGGACAAGCTGAATCGGATTCTCATCAAGGAACTGGAAGTCCTCGAGTTGGGATCGAAGATCCAGTCCCAGGTGCAGTCGGAAGTCGGAAAAAACCAGCGCGACTACTTCCTGCGCGAGCAGATGAAGGCGATTCAGAAGGAGCTCGGCGAAGGCGACGACCAGACCAAGGAAATCGAGGAGCTCGCCGAGAAAATCGAAGCGGCGAGTATGCCCGAGGGGGTCAAAAAAGAAGCCCTCCGCGAGCTAGACCGCCTCTCGAAGATGCCGCCCGCGGCTGCCGAGTACACGGTATCGCGTACCTACCTCGACTGGCTGGTGGCCCTGCCGTGGAACAAGCGGACGGAAGAAGTCATCGACCTCCCGCACACGAAGAGCGTGCTCGACGCCGACCACTCTGGTCTCGACAAAGCCAAGGACCGGATTCTCGAGTACTTGGCCGTGCGAAAGCTGAAGCGCGATGTCAAGGGTCCGATCCTGTGCTTCGTCGGCCCTCCAGGGGTGGGCAAGACGTCGTTGGCGCGGTCGGTGGCCCAGTCACTCGGCCGCAAGTTCGTGCGCGTCTCGCTCGGTGGAATGCGCGACGAAGCGGAAATTCGCGGCCATCGTCGGACCTACATCGGAGCGCTCCCGGGCCAAGTGATCCAGGGCCTTCGACGCGCCGAGTCAAAGAATCCGGTCTTCATTCTGGACGAAATCGACAAGCTGGGCTCGGATTTTCGCGGCGACCCCTCGTCGGCGCTGCTCGAAGTGCTCGACCCGGAGCAGAACAACTCGTTCCGCGACCACTATCTCGACGTCCCCTTCGATCTCTCCGAAGTGCTCTTCATCACGACGGCGAACGTGCTGGACCCGGTGCCGCCGGCGCTGCGAGACCGGATGGAAGTGCTCGAGATCGCGGGTTATACCGAGGAAGAGAAGCTGAAGATCGCCACCGATCACCTGGTGGACAAGCAGGTCAAGAACCACGGACTCACGCCCGATTACATCCGCTTCACGCCGGATGCGCTGCGCGAGGTGATTCGAGGATACACGCGCGAGGCGGGCGTCAGAAATCTCGAGCGGGAGATCGGCGCACTCTGCCGTAAGGTCGCGCGGCGGCGCGCCGAGGGCAACGAAACGCCGATCGAAATCACCCGGTCCGTGGTCGCCGACATGCTCGGCGCCCCGAAGCATCTCGACGAGGAGATGGAGGAGCGCACCAAGGATCCGGGCGTCGCCATAGGTTTGGCCTGGACGCCGGCCGGCGGCGAAGTGCTGTTCGTCGAAGCGGCACGGATGGCCGGCACGGGCTCCTTGACGTTGACCGGGCAATTGGGCGACGTCATGAAGGAATCGGCGAGGGCTGCCCTCTCGTGGCTGCGCACCCACGCGAAGGAGTACGGGATCGACCCGGATTTCTTCAAGAACGCAGAGATGCACGTCCACGTCCCGTCCGGCGCGATTCCCAAGGACGGGCCTTCGGCCGGCGTCACGATGGTGACGGCGATGGCATCCCAGCTCACTGGTAGACCGGTGCGAGGCGACATCGCGATGACCGGTGAGATCACGCTGTCGGGGCGCGTCCTGCCCATCGGCGGCTTGAAGGAGAAGGTGCTGGCGGCGCGGCGGGTTGGAATTCGCGAAGTGATTGTGCCGAAGCAGAACGCGAAGAACGTGAACGAGGATCTCACCGCCGAGCTTCGCGAAGAGATGACCATCCATCTCGTCTCGGCGATCGACGAGGTGCTCGCGCTTGCATTGGTGCCGACGTCGACGGACAAGCGCGGGGAAGTCAAAGGCAAGAAGGAAGAGGTCAAGAGCGAAGTCAGGTCCGGGCGCGGCGTGCCTCCCCCGCCGGCGTGACCTGTTCGCGCGGCGCGCGCCGCTAGACCTCCAGGCCTGGCGATTCAGCGGATTGGACTGTCGCTACGGCGTGCTGCAAGCGCGACCCTGGGGCGCATGCCTTCCCACGACCAACACCGACTGGTGTACGCGCGCCTGCTCCAGTCGGGAAGAGGCCGCATCAGATCAGCGTCAGCCCGTAGAGCGTTTTCAAATCGATGATCTCTCCGCGGCTGCCCATGGCTTTCGCTTCCGCGATTGCAAAGACCTGCGCGTGGATCTCTTCGTCCTCGTCGGGCGCGTGAGGCGAGTCTGGATCGGGCGGGCGCAAATCGGACAGGCGGAAATAGATCAGCACTTCATCGCAGAACCCGGGCGCCGGCACGACATCCCGGATCCGTTCGATCCGCCCCGGCACCAGCGCAATCTCTTCTTCGCATTCGCGCGCGGCCGTGGATTCCGCTGATTCGCCCGGATCCAGGCTTCCGGCCGGCAGTTCCCATAGCTCCCGGCCGATACTGTGCCGGAACTGGCGAATGAGAACGACGTGGCCTTCGTCCTTCATCGGCAGCAGAACGACCGATGGACTATGGCGCACGGTCTCAACCTGATACTCGCGACCGTCCCCCAGCCGAACTTTCTCGACATCGATGGAAAACACCCTGCCCGTGAACACGATCGCCATCATTCGTCCTCTTCGTCTTCGCGCAGATCGTCCAGCACGCGCTGCAAATCGGCAGGCAGGGGGCTCTCGAATTCCATCCGGCGGTCCTCCGAGGGATGGCGGAAAACCAACCGGGCCGCGTGCAAGAACGGACGCTCGAGATGCGTGATGGCCTTGGCATCACCGGGCACACGCCGATGAATGCCTCCGTACAGCGGATCGCCGACAATCGGGTGTCCGATGGCACTGAGGTGCACACGAATCTGGTGGGTTCGACCGGTATGAATCGCGACGCGGGCCAACGTCAGCATCGGGTGGACCCTGTCGGCGCGGAGGATGCGCGTGACGGCCTCGCGGCTTCGCCGCGCGCGCGCCGACATCTTCTTGCGGTTCGACGTGTCGCGGCCGATCGGCGCGTCGATTCGCCGGCCCGCGTTGACCTCCCCCCACACGAGTGCGATGTACTCCTTCTCGACTTCTCGCTCGCGAAACTGACGCGCGAGCTCTTCATGGGCCGAGTCGTGCTTGGCCACCACCATCAAACCGGACGTGCCCCGATCGAGCCGATGGACGATACCCGGCCTCTTTTCACCGCCGATGCCGCTTAGATCGCTGACGTGGTGGAGCAGCGCATTCACGAGTGTGCCGCTCGCATGGCCCGCCGCGGGATGCACCACCATCCCCGCGGGTTTGTCGACGACGATGAGATCGTGGTCCTGGTAGAGGATCGTCAGCGGGAGCGCTTCAGCCTTTGGCTCGGGTTCGACCGGCTCGGGTATCGCAACCGAGACGAGCTGGCCGCTTCTCACCAGCTGGTTCGCCTTTACGGCGTGCCCCTCAAGCAGTACCCGGCCCTCCTTGATCAGCCGCTGAATCTGCGAGCGCGATTGCTCGGGCAGCAGCGAGACGAGAAACACGTCCAAACGGGCGTGCTCGCCTTCCTCGGCAACCGTGAAGGTGCGCTGATTCAAGCGGCTCGTTTTCGTTCGCTCTTGGGCGCCGGGGCTTTGCGGCGCGCAAGATAAAGGAGCATGCCAATCGCCAACGGCACGAGGAGGAGCGAGATGAACTGCGAGGTCGAGAAGATCCCGACCGTGCCCCGCTCGTCGCCGCGGAAGATCTCGATCAGGTAGCGCGAGATGGCGTACAGAAGGATGTAGAGCCAGAACGTGAAGCCCGCGAACCGATCCTTCTTCCGCTCCGCGAGCAGCAGAATCCCGAGAATCACCAGTTCGGCTGCCGCTTCGTACAGCTGCGTCGGGTGCAGGTGTACGCCCAACGGAGTTCCCACGTTGGCCGCGGCGAATGGATCGCTGAAGACAATGCCCCACGGCTTCGTCGTCGGACTGCCATAACAGCAGCCGGCGAAGAAACATCCGAACCGGCCGACGACGTGACCGAGCGCGATACCGGGCGCAAACACGTCACACGTCGTCCACAACGGCAGACCGGCGCGCCGGATGTACCAGAGGGCGACGGCGACCGCGAGAAGCAGCCCTCCGTAGAACACGCCACCCGACCGCGCCAGCGTCAATAACTCCGCCGGATTCGCCCGAAACGTCCGGAAATCGGTGATGAGCAGGAGCAGCTTCGCGCCAATCAGCGCGCTGATGATGATGTAGATGCCGAGGTCGAGCACGCGCACGGAATCGAGCCCGCGCGCCTGGGCACGAACCATGGCGAACTTCAGACCGAGCAGGTAGGCCGCGGCGAGGAGCACGCCGTAGGTGTAAACAGTGATCGGACCGAGGTCAAACAGTCTTGGGTACATTCGGGCGAGCCCCCAGCATATCGAGAATCATGATTGCCACGCCGACTGAAATCGCCGAGTCGGCGACGTTGAATGCCCAGAAATGATGGGTCTGCCAGTAAACGTCGACGAAGTCGACGACCGACCCGTCGACGACGCGGTCGATGAGATTGCCGGCGGCCCCGCCGATGATGAGCGCCAGGGCCGTACGCGCCGCCAGTTGCTGATGAGTCAGACTGGCCGCATAGAGGCCCACGCCGATCAGCGCGGCGGTCGCGATGGCCGCCAGTAAGAGGGTCTTGAGCGGGAAGTCGGTGGCGTTGAGGAAGCCGAAGGCCGCACCGGTGTTTCGCACGTGGGTGAAATTGACCAGTCCCGGGAGAACCGTGACGCTCGAATACAAGCTGAGCTGGCTCCGGACGATCGCTTTGGTCGCCTGGTCGAGCGCGACAATCACAAACGGCAGCCAGATCTCCAGCCGGCGCGTCCCGGCTGCATGGGCCAGCTGCTGCCCCTGGTGGTCGATGCCTTCCGGGGAGAGCGATGTCTCGTTGACGGTGTTGTCCATGTCTTCGACCCGGTTCAGGCCGACCCCTCCTATCAGTGTGGTGTAGAGAGGCGGCTCCTGCAAGTCCGAGCGCAACGGAGCGCAGAGATCAGCCAACGGCACGGACCGCTGCGAGGAATTCTCCAGGAATCTTTGGCGATCTCTGGGGGCATTCACCGTTCTTCTCCAGAGTACCCCGGAAGGGAGCCCGCCTCGATATTCCTATGGATGCACCGCTTCCGCGAGAGCGCCCTGGCAGCGTTCGCACAGGCCGGCCAACGCCGGTTCGCTGGACACACTGTTCACGTACCGCCAGCACCTCGCGCATCTCACGCCGTCGGAGGGTGCAGCCTGCACGTCGAAGTCCCAGTCGACCGTCCAGTGAAGGTGCCTTGATTGTTCCAGCGCGGATCGAAGTTCAGCGTCGGACATGTCCGCAGCTGCGCTCGCCACCGGGCCAAGAGCGACCTCCGACACGATGAAGAGCGTCGGCAAGAACTCCCGATACCGCTTGAGGAGCGCTGCCGCGGCATTGTTGCCGGTCACGTCAATGGTTACCCTGGCGCCGAGCGAGCTGCCGATTTTCTTCGGGCCGCGCAACGCTTCGAGCTTCAGGTTGACCGTCGAACGGGCATTCAGCAGCTGCTCCCATCGCAGCTTCAGGTCATCATCGTCCAGCGCTTTCAGCTCCGCGATCGACGGGAACAGCGCCAGGTGCACCGACGGGTCACGCCCGGGCACGCGGGGAAGATAGCGCCACAGCTCGTCGGCGGTAAACGACAAGATCGGGGCCATCAATCGTGCCAGGCCGTCGGCCATTTCGTACATCGCCGTTTGCGCCGATCGCCGCGCGCGCGACAGCGCTGCGAACGTGTACAAGCGATCCTTCGAGATGTCGTTGTAGAACGAGCTCAAATCGACCGTCACGAACTGGTTGAGCACCTGCGAGATCGTGCCGTATTCGTAGGTCTCGTACGCCACGAGGATACGTTGGGCCGCGTCGGCATAGCGGGCCAGGATATAGCGGTCCACTTCCTCCATCTGCGCGTGCGGAACCGAATCGGCGACGGGATCGAAGTCGTAGAGGTTCGCGAGCAGGTACCGCAGCGTGTTGCGCAGCTTGCGGTACGCCTCGACGACCCTCGCCATGATCTCCTTGCCGACGCGGATTTCCTCGCGGTAGTCGCTCATCGCGACCCAGAGGCGGATGATGTCGGCGCCGCTCTGCTTGATGACATCCTGCGGCAGCATCGTGTTGCCGAGCGACTTCGACATCTTCTTCCCGTCGACGTCGATCAGGAACCCGTGCGTGAGTACTTCCTTGAACGGCGGACGGCCGCGCGTGCCGAGCCCGACGAGGAGCGAGCTCTGGAACCAGCCGCGATGCTGGTCGCTGCCTTCCAGGTACATGTCGGCTGGCCAGCTGAGATCCGGGCGGACCGACAGCACGGCTTCGTGGCTCGATCCGGAATCGAACCAGACGTCGAGGATGTTCATCTCGCGTTCGAACGTCGTGCCGCCGCAGGAGGAGCACGTCAGGCCCTCCGGGATGAATTCCTCGATCGGACGTTCGTACCAGGCATCGGCCCCGTAGGTATCGAACACGCCGGCCGCTTTCTCGACCAGCGCCGGCGTCGTGATCGCCTCGCCGCAGGCCGTACAGTCGACGGCAGGAATCGGCACTCCCCACGCCCGCTGGCGCGAGATGCACCAGTCGGGACGATTGGCGATCATGTTGTAGATGCGGTCATGCCCCCACGCGGGCACCCAGTGGACGTGGTGATCCACGGCATCAATGGCGGCTTCGCGAAGCGTCATACCCCGGTCGGACTCACCCTCCCCGGCAGAGTCGATCGCGGCGTTGCTCGCGGCCGGCGCGCCGAGGCGACCGGCGCGTGCATCGTATTCGCTGTCTTTCTCGGCGATCGCGTCCGGCGGCAACCGGACGCCGTCGAGTCGAATGAACCACTGCGACGTGGCGAGGAAGATCACGGGGTTGTGACACCGCCAGCAATGCGGGTACTGGTGCGAGAACGCCTCACGGTGCCACAGCCGGCCGCGCTCCTTGAGCGCGCTTTCGACCTTCGGGTTTGCATCGAACACCCGCATGCCGCCGAAGAGCTCTACGGTCTCGAGAAAATGACCGGCGGGTCCGATCGGTGCGTAGATCTCCAGCCCGTAGTGTTTGCCCGTGTTGAAGTCGTCCGCACCGTGACCCGGCGCGGTGTGCACCGCTCCGGTGCCCGCATCGAGCGTCACGTAGCCGCCGAGCACACCGAGTGAATCGCGCTCGTACAGAGGATGGCGGAAACGAATGCCTTCGAGCTGGGCGCCCTTCATGCCCGCGATCGGCTGATCCAGCTGACGGCCAACCGCCTGCGACACGGCGGCCGCGCGGCCCTCGGCGACAATGACCGCCCGGCCATCCACGTCATACGCGGCGTAGTCGAGCTCGGGATGGAACGCGACTGCCAGATTCGACGGAATCGTCCACGGCGTCGTCGTCCAAATCAGGACCGAGACGTCCCTGCCGGCGAGCGCGGGAACGCGAGCGACCAGCTCGTCGGCGCTCACGGGCGCCAGCGAAAACTCGACGTAGATGGAGGGCGACGAATGGTCGGCGTACTCGACTTCGGCTTCCGCGAGCGCGGTGCGGCAATGGATGCACCAGTGGACCGGTTTCTTGCCCTTGTAGACGAGGTCCCGGGCGACGAATTTGCCGAACGCGCGCGCGATCGCCGCCTGATACTTGAAGTTCATCGTCAAGTACGGCGCGTCCCACGTACCGAGAATGCCGAGCCGCTGAAACTGCTCGGTCATCGTGCCGATGTAACGCTCAGCGTACGCCCGGCACGCCCGGCAGAAATCGGCCACCGACATGTCGCGCTTCTTGGGACCGAGCTCCCGATCGACTCTCAGCTCGATCGGCAGCCCATGACAGTCGTAGCCCACCACGTACGGCGCGTCGAAGCCCGCCATCGATCGCGACTTGACAACCAGCTCCTTGAGAATCTTGTTCAGCGCCGTACCCATGTGGATGTTGCCGTTGGCGTAGGGAGGACCATCGTGCAACACGAACTTGGGGGCGCCGCGACGCTTGGCTCGAATCTGTCCGTACAGGTCCATGGCGGCCCACCGGGCGAGCGTTTCTGGCTCACTCGTCGGCAGGCTCGCCTTCATGGGGAAGTCGGTCCGCGGCAGATTGACGGTATCTTTCCACTCGGGCATGGGTGTCAGTCGATTTTATAATGATCTGATGGTACGGCGTGCGACGCTCGATAACGGCCTGAAGGTCCTCGTCCAGGAAGAACACACGGCGCCGCTCGCGTCCGTGTGGTGCTGGTACAAGGTGGGCTCGAGGGACGAACGCCCGGGATTGACCGGGGTCTCGCACTGGTGCGAGCACATGAACTTCAAGGGCACCACCCATATTCCCCGCGATCAGGTCAAAGGCATCATCGAGCAGTTCGGCGGCAGTTGGAACGGTTATACCTGGATCGATCAGACCACCTACCTCGAAACAGCCACTCGCGATGCGCTCGATCGCATGCTGTTCATCGAGGCCGAACGAATGGCCAATTGCCTCTATCACCCCGACGATTGCGAGTCGGAGCGCACGGTCATCATCTCGGAGCTCCATGGCGGCGAGAACGACCCTGATCAGCTGCTTGATCAGGAGCTGACAGCGACCGCCTTCAAAGCGCACGGATATCGACATCCGACCATCGGCTGGCTCTCCGATCTGGAGTCGATGACTCGCGACGATCTGTATGGCTACTACCGCCGCCACTACGTCCCCGGCAACGCGACCCTCGTCGTCGTGGGAGACGTGGACACCGACGACGCGCTGAGCCAGATCGAACGACATTTCGGCGGCATTCAGCCTGGTCCCGCTCCATCCCGAGTCCACACCGTCGAGCCGGCGCAGACCGGAGAGCGGCGTCTCGAGATTCGCAAGGAAGGGACCACGGCGTATTTGAAGGTGGCATTTCACGCGCCGGCCTTTGGCGACCCCGACTTCTTCCCGATGCTCGTGCTCGATGCGGCCTTAACTGGCGCAAAGGGATTGAACCTCTGGTCGAGCTTTCGCGGTCTGCCGCCGCAGCGTCGCGCGCGCCTGTATCGGGCGCTGGTCGAACGCGGCCTGGCCTCTTCAGTGGCTGGCGCCCTGCTGCCCACCGAACACCCGTTTCTCTACAGCGTGTCGGTGACGGCGACCGACGGCACGCCGCTCGGCGAGGTCCGGGACGTGCTGCTCGAGGAGCTCGAACGCGTGCGCCGCGAAGGCCTGGCCGACAGCGAGCTGACGAAAGCCAAAGCGCAACTGAAAGCGCGGCTCGTCTTCGACAACGAGAGCATCACGGATATCGCGCATCAGCTCGGCTATTTCGCAACGATCGCCAGCGTCGACAGCTTTCTCGAGACCCCGGCGCGAATCGCCGCAGTGACGCTCGAGGAAGTGTCCAGGGTCGCGCGAAGCGTCTTGACTCCCTCCAATCGGACGGTCGGCTCGTTCCAGCCGCTCGAACCTGGAAGTCTGAAGTCTGACGTCTGACGTCCAGGATTCTGAAAATGACCGTAATGCCTCAACTGCCCCAAGCGTCGCCCCTCACGCCTCCGGGTTCCGGTCTGAACCCGTCGCGTTCAGCGCTCGCGAACGGCGTGGTCGTCATTGCCAAGCAGACGCGCACGATTCCGGCAGTGACAATCAACCTGGCGATCCGCGCGGGGTCGGTCTGCGATCCGGCCAACGCACCCGGCGCGATGTATCTGCTGTCGCGTGTCATCGACCGCGGGACGGCAAGCCGATCAGGCGTTGAGATCGCGGAGGACCTCGACAGCCGGGGCATCACGCTGACCACGAGCGTGACCCGCCATCTGTTCTCGCTGGCCTGTACCTGTCTGTCCGAGGATTTCGATGCGGTCTGCGCGCTGCTCGGCGACATCGTCATGTCGCCGACGCTGCCCGACGCTGAGCTCGCGATCCGGAAAGCGGAGGTCGTCACTGCGATCAGGCAAGACGAGGACAATCCGGCCATCCGGGCCGTCGAATCGTTGATGGATCTGCTGTATCCGCGACATCCGTACGGCCGTCGCACGAAAGGGACGGCGGAGGTTGTCGAGCAACTGACCCGGGATCGGCTTGCCGACCTTCGTGCCAAGCGGTTCGCTCCCAGCGAATTGTCAGTGGTTGTCGTCGGCGATCTGTCGGTGGATCGCGCGAGAGACGTGGCGGCGGGTGTCTTCGGCGACTGGCTGGCGCCTCCGCCAGACGCGGTGCAACTGCCGCAAGTGACGCCGGCGACGCGAAGGCAGCGGCTTGTCATTTCGATGACGAACAAGGCGCAAGCCGATGTGGCCTACGGTTTCACTACCATCAGGCGTAACGACCCGGCGTTCTATGCGTCTTCTCTCATGAACAACATCCTCGGCCAGTATTCGATGGGCGGGCGGCTTGGCGACAGCATTCGCGAGCGCCAGGGGATGGCGTACTACGCATTCAGCAGCCTCGATGCGAACGTCGCCGAGGGTCCGCTGGTGGTCCGCGCCGGCATCAGTCGCGAGAACGTCGACCGGGCCGTGGCATCGATCGACGATG
The DNA here is from genome assembly GCA_040007095.1 of Acidobacteriota bacterium. Lineage (GTDB taxonomy): Bacteria > Acidobacteriota > Vicinamibacteria > Vicinamibacterales > CAVVIG01 > JBDTVS01. The sequence goes on along the minus strand of JBDTVS010000185.1, from coordinate 41,859 downwards.
AGATCGGCCGCTTTGCGCGCGAGGGCGCCACCGTCCAGGAGTTGAAGGAGTCGCAGCAGTATCTGATCGGATCGATGCCGCGGGCGCTCGAGACCAACGCCGCCATCGCCGTGTTCCTCCAGACCGCCGAACTGTTCGGCCTGGGCCTCGACTACGACCTCCGGCTGCCCGGACACCTCCGGGCCGTCACGCTCGACGAGGTGAACGCCGCCGCCAGGCGCATCCTCGATCCGGATCGCGCGTCAGTCGTCATCGCCGGACCCTATGGAGATCAGGACACGATGGAATGACGACGCGAGCCGTCTTCTTCGACGTCGACTTCACGCTGATCTCTCCCGGACCGACCTTTCGCAGCGAAGGCTACCGCGGATTCTGCGAGCGTCATGGCATGACCATCGAAGAATCCGCGTTCGACGCCGCCGTCGAAAACGCCGCGTTCCTGCTCAACGGTCCGGACGATCCCCCGGACGGCGCGGCGTACGACGCCGAAATCTTCGTCGCCTATACGCGGCACATCATCGAACGGATGGGCGGGCGCGGACCGAACCTCGATGCATGCGCTCGCGAGATCTATACGGAATGGGCGGCGTGCCAGCACTTCGAGCTGTACGACGATGTGCCGGCGGCGCTCGGCGACCTGGCGGCGCTCGGCATCCGTCTCGGGCTGATCTCAAACTCGCATCGCTGCCTGGTGTCGTTTCAGTCTCACTTCGAGCTGGACGGCTTGATCTCCGCGGTGGTGTCGTCCTCCGAGCATGGATTCATGAAACCGCATCCCAGCATCTTCGCGGCGGCGTTGCAGCTGGTGGACAGTCCTCCGGGCGACGCCGTGATGGTGGGAGACAGCGTGCGTCAGGATGTCGAGGGCGCGCTACGCGCGGGAATGCGCGCGGTGCTGCTGCACCGAGGGCTACACCGTCATCCACAGACAGACGAACTGTCCGCGAAGGGAGTGCCCGTCATCCGTTCGCTGACGGAGCTCCCCGCGTTGATCGCCCCGGCAACACGATAAGGCCTGGGACAGGCTCGGGTTGGGGTGTGTGTGCCCCGTTGGCTCGTCGTCACCGCCGCGGTGACGTTGTTCTCTGAAGCCGCGAGTCTTGGCACCTCAGAGAGCACAAAGCACACCAAGGCTGTTGCTTCCCGCTCGCAGAACGACTTCGTCGCCTTGGTGCTCTCGGTGGTTCGGAAGTCAACCCGCTACAGCGGTGTCGAAACTGTTCTACAGCGTTTTCGACTTGTACGTAGTGTCCGGCTTTTTAGCCGGACTACGACGGTCCGCCTGAAGGCTGCCTGAAGGCGGACACTACGTACAAACGAAAAATGCTCTAGGCTAACCGGGTGGCCACGTCATGCTGCGGCCGCCGAGCAGGTGCAGGTGGATGTGAAACACGGTCTGTCCGGCATCCCGGTTGGTGTTGAAGACCGTCCGGAATCCGCCGGCAGAGAGGTCGCGCTCTTTGGCAATGGCCGCCGCGCGCCGCACCAACTCGCCGAGGAGGCGATCGTCCTCGACGCTGATCTCGTTCAGCGAGGCGATGTGCCGCTTGGGAATGACCAGGACGTGCGTCGGTGCCTGCGGGTTGATGTCATTGAATGCCAGCACACGCTCGTCCTCGTAGACGATCGAGGCGGGGATTTCGTGATTGGCGAGTCGACAGAAGAGACAGTCAGTCATGGTGTGTCACCTTGACGTCTGGCGATGGCCATTCGCGCGAGACCCTGGAGATCCCGCCGCAGGCCGATCAACGTCAACCCCTGCGTGGCGGCAATCAACGTCTCGGCGACGATCTCCTGGCCGAAGCCAAATTCAAACATCAAGTAGCCGCCCGGCCTCAGCCGAGCGACGCCCTGCTCGACAACCGTGGCGACCAGCTCGGTGCCCGTGACGCCGCCGAACAGCGCCACGCCGGGCTCGTGGTCGCGTACCTCGGGTTGAAGCGCAGGACGATCCTCGCGCTTCACATAGGGAGGATTCGCCACGATCAGGTCGAACGGGCCGTTGACGCCTTCGAGCACATCCGCGTGAACGAACCGGATGCGCGCGGAAACCCCGTGCCGTTCTGCGTTTCGCTGCGCCACCGCCAGCGCATCCGCCGAAATGTCGGTCGCGACAATCGATGCCTGTCCGAGTTCGTGGGCGAGGGCGACCGCCAGATTGCCGCACCCGGTGCACGCGTCGGCGATGTCCAGGCGCCGCGGCGGGTCGACGGCAAAGATCTCCAGAGCCGCCTCCACGATCAGCTCGGTCTCAGGGCGGGGAATGAGAACGGCCGGGGAAACCTCGAGCGTCAGGCCCCAGAACTCGCGTCGTCCGGTAATGTACGCTGATGGCTCGCGCGCGGCGCGGCGTGCGACCAGGGCATCGTAGCGTTCGCCGAACCCGCCGGGCTCAGGCTCGTGGCCGGAGGTCAGGAGGCGAGTGGTATCCCAGCCGAGCACGTGTTGAGCGAGCACACGGGCACTGCTCGCGGCTTCCAACGCACCGATACCAGCAGCGCCGAGCATCTGGCGAGCGGCGGCGACTCGCTCGTGGACAGTGGTCATGATCGGCAATCAAAAACCGCTGGGATGGCCGAGCCGCGTGGGATAGGCAGACGGGCCAGTCAGATGATGTGGGCGAGAGGGCCTGGGCAAATCCGCCGGGTGACGAAGCCCAGACCTCGACCGATCGATCCGGTCAATCATCGATCCTATCAATCTGATCCGCCTGATCCGTGTCGCGTAGCCCCATCCTCACGGCGACACCGCCGTCGCGTCCTTGAGCTTCTCCGACTGGTAGTAGGTGTGCACATTGTCGAGGAGCTCGATCAGGTCGCCGTTCAACACCTCGACCAGGCGGTGGGTGGTGTAGTTGGCGCGATGGTCGGTGATTCGATTGTCTTTGAAATGATAGGTACGGATCTTTTCCGCCCGGTCGCCGCTGCCGACCTGGGTGCGCCGATCCTTCGCAATCGCGTCCTGCTGTTTCTGCAGCTCCATGTCGTAAAGGCGCGCGCGCAGCACCTTCATGGCTTTCGCCCGATTCTTGATCTGCGACTTCTCGTCCTGCTGCGAGACGACGACTCCGGTGGGAATGTGCGTGAGGCGCACGGCGGAGTAGGTCGTGTTGACGCTCTGACCACCCGGTCCGCTGGAGCAGAAGGTGTCGATGCGCAGGTCCTTGTCGTGGATGACGACGTCCACATCTTCGGCCTCCGGCAGGACTGCGACGGTAGCGGCCGATGTGTGCACGCGTCCCTGCGCCTCGGTGGCCGGGACGCGCTGCACGCGGTGCACCCCGCTCTCATACTTCAGCTTGCTGTATGCGCCACGGCCTTCGATCGACACGATGATTTCCTTCAGTCCGCCGACGCCGGTCTCGTTGCTCGAGAGCACGTCGAGCTTCCAGCCCTGACGTTCGGCGTACTTGCTGTACATCCGGAACAGCTCGGCGGCAAAGAGAGCCGCTTCGTCGCCGCCCGTGCCGGCGCGGATTTCGAGCATCACGTTCTTCTGATCGTTCGGATCCTTGGGCACCAGCAGGATCTTGAGCTCGGCGAGGAGGCTGTCGCGGCGCGACACGAGCGACTTGATCTCCTGGTTCGCCAGCTCGCGCATGTCGGCGTCGCCGCTCGAGGCCAGCTCTTCGGTCTGCGCGACTTCCTCGGCCACCGCCTTGTACGCCCTGAACGTCTGGACGATCGGCTCGATTTCCGCAAGCGTCTTGGCGTGTTTCCGGTAGGCGGACGAGTCGTTCTGCACCTCGACTGTGCCGAGGAGTTGCATCAACGTCTCGTACTGCTGCTCGATAGCTCCCAGTTTGTCGAACATAAGGTCAGGATAACCAGCGCCGAGGCCACCCGGATTCACCTGAATCCAGTGACTGCCGAATGCCCGCGGCGGTTCAGGTCCTCAAGTCGGATTGCCTACTCACCTCGCCGAAATCCCAGGCGCTATCTCCTCGCGGCGTCTTCGCGGCGAATTTGCTGCGCCCGGCAATGAACTCTCATCCCCCGGACACCGGCGGCAGAAACGCGACTTCGTCTCCGTCTCGCAGCTCGGTGTCCATCCGGGCGTAGTCGGCGTTGACCGCGCTCGAGATCGAGCGCTCGTAAGGCCGGAGCGCCGGAAACTCACTCGCCAGATCCCGCCAGATCCCGCCGATCGTGGCGCCCGGGGCGACGTCGCGCGCCATCTCGGCGGCCCCGGCGATTTCGCGCAAACGTGCGAACAGCCGCACCGTCACGCGCATGCGGTCCGCTCCGCGTGCAGCCGCGCCTCGTCGTCGGTCGGATCGGCCGTGGCCCCTTCAATCCAGACGTCGCCGCCGTCGAAGAATTCACGCTTCCACACCGGTGCGATCTGCTTGACGCGCTCGATCGCATAGCGGCACGCCGCGTACGCATCGGCACGATGCGGCGACGCGGCGGCGATCGCCACGCTGGCATCGCCGACGTCCACGCGGCCAGTCCGATGATGGAGCGCCAGCATCACGCCCGGCCACCGTCGATCCACCTCTTGTGATATCTGGTCGAAGGTCTTGAGGGCCAGCGGATCGTACGCTTCGTACTCCAGGAAGAGCACGCGGCGTCCGAGGTTGTGGTTGCGCACGAGCCCCAGAAACGTGACGACCGCGCCGTCCGATCCCGTCGAGCCATCGGCTCGCTCAGTCACCGCACCGATGAGACGCTCGAGGTTCAGAGGCTCACTCCCGATCGCCAGTAGCGGGGGCATGAGTCCAGTATAAGGGATGGGGTGATGGAATGATGGGGTGATGGCCCTCTTCCCATTCGCGAATCCCACATCACACATCACGCCATTACCCCATCACCCGTTTTCACTGTTCCCCTCCCTTTGCCAGAAATGATCGAGCGGACCGTGCCCGTGGCCGAGGTCGAGCGCGTGCTGAATCGCGCCGCGGACGTAGTCCTGCGCGTGGATGACCGCATCGAGCACGGACTGGCCGAGCGCCAGATTCGCCGCGATTGCCGAGGCGAACGTGCAGCCGGTTCCATGCGTATTCGGCGTCGCGATGCGGATGGTGTGCAGTTCCGTAAAAAGCTCGCCGTCGTACACGAGGTCGACGATTTCGTCACCGGGGGCATGACCGCCCGTAATGACAACCGTCGATGCGCCGGTCTGATAGATCTCGAAGGCTGCCGCGCGCGCGTCTTCGATCGACTCGACGCGCCGACCGCTCAGGATCTCCGCTTCGGGAATGTTCGGCGTCACCACCGCCGCGGATGGCAGCAGCTCCGTCCGTAACATCAGGACCCCGTCATCATCCAACAAGTAGGCGCCGCTCTTCGACACCATCACCGGATCCACGACGATATGCGGCAATTCGAGAGCTTTGATGGCCGCGGCCACGGCTTCGACGATCGCCGCGGTCGCGAGCATGCCGGTTTTTGTTGCGTGCACGGCAATGTCGCCGGCAACCGCCTCAATCTGCGCGGTGACGAAATCAGCAGAGAGCGTCACGATGTCCACGATCCCGACCGTGCTCTGCGCCGTGACCGCGGTAATGGCGCTGGTTCCATACACACCCAGCGCTGCGAACGTCTTGAGATCGGCCTGAATGCCCGCGCCGCCGCTCGAGTCGCTGCCGGCGATGGTCAGTGCTGTTCGGCGACCGCTCACGGCACGGCTCGGGTGTTCGGCGCCCGGCCGAACACGAGGAGATACTGGAACTGAAACGGGGGAACGGCTTTTCTCGTGAGGAGCTGCAATCCTGCGGCGGCAGCCGCCTTTACGACGGTGTCCGGATCGACCCGTTCGTCTGGTGCAGGCCCAGGTCCGCCTTCTCCGGGGAAGAAATCGACGATACCGAGCCGGCCCTGTGGTTTCAACGCCCTTGCGACGTTTTTCAGCAGCGCCACCGGCTCATCGCACGACGCTCTCGCCGCGCACGCCATCTCGTGATACACGTCGACGATAATCGCAGCGTCGAGACCGTGCGGGAGCTTCGGATCGTTGGCGGTGCCGAGAACGGTCCGGACATTGGTCAGGTTCTCGCGTTGCGCCCGCCGCCGGATCGCGTCGAGCATCGGCGCCTGGACGTCCTCCGCGTACACCAGGCCATTCGAGCCGACGCGGTGCGCGAGCTGAATCGTGAACCAGCCGCCGCCCGCGCCGAGGTCCGCGACGACGGCGCCTTCGGCGATGTTGAGATCATCCATGATCATCTCCGGCGGCTGCCATTGATCGCGATCGGCCGGCTCGATCAGTCCAAGCTCCTGCGCGGGGAAGAGGCGGTTCTTCACCGCCGATTGCGTCGGAGAGGCGCTAGTGGCAGGGAGGCCGGGCGGGGCGGGCACGGCCTGGGGGACAGGCGGCGCGGAGAAGACCGGCCACGACGCTCCGATGGCCAGGCATACGACGAGCGCGGCGACGCCGGCTCGGGCTCGATCCAGCCAAGCCCGACCGACTGGCCTCTCGTGGCCTACCGGCCCCACCGACCTCACCGGCCCCACCGACCTCACCGGCCCCAGTTGTCCAGCGCGACGCATGTTGACCCTCACACCTGTCTCAGTCCGAGCCGACCACTCCGCCACGCGTCATCGCCTCGGGCGACAGAATCCTGTCGAGCCGCTCGGCGTCCAGCAGGCCCCGCTCGATCACCAGGTCGCGAATCGTGCGGCCGGTCTCGACCGAAGCCTTGGCGACTTCCGCCGTGGCTGCGTATCCGATGTATGGGCTCAGCGCGGTGGCGGTCGCCGTGCTCCGATCGAGCAGTTCCCTGGCGCGGCCGACGTTCGCCGTGACGCCGTCGACGCACCTGGTCCGAAAGACCGCGATCGCCTCCCGCAAGATCGTCGATGCGTGCAGCGCGTTCCACGCAATCACCGGCATCATCACGTTGAGCTCGAGTTGTCCCGCCTCGCACGCCATCGCCACCGTCGTGTCGCAGCCCATCACCTGAAAGCAGACCTGATTGACCATCTCCGCGACTGATGGATTGACTTTCCCAGGCATGATCGACGATCCGGGTTGAACGGCCGGCAGGGCGATTTCTGACAGACCCGCGCGCGGACCCATGCTGAGCAGTCGAAGATCGCTCGCGACCTTGCCTGCTTCGACCGCGAGACGCCGCATCGCACTCGAGTAGGCGAGAACATCGCCCATGCTTTGCGTCACCCGGAACAGGTTCGCCGCCGGTCTCAGCGGAAAGCCGGTGTCGTGTGCGAGGCGCTCGACCACCAGCCGCCGATATTCGTCGCCGGCGTTGAGACCGGTGCCGACCGCGGTCGCGCCGATGTTCAGTTCGTGCAGCTGTTCGGACGCGATCGACACATCGTGCGCGCCGCGGGCGATGCATGCGGCGTAGCCGCCGAATTCCTGGCCGAGCGTGATCGGCACTGCGTCCTGCAGATGCGTGCGGCCGGTCTTCAGCACATCGACAAACTCGTTCGCGCGCAGCTCCAGACTCCGGGCCAGCTCTTGCGCGGCCCGAACCAGCGGGCCTGCGCCCATCAACAGCGCGAGCCGCGTCGCGGTCGGGAACACGTCGTTGGTCGACTGCGCCATATTGACGTGATCGTTCGGGTGGACGCGCTCGTACTGCCCGCGAGCTGCTCCGAGAAGCTCCGCGGCCCGATTGGCGATCACCTCGTTCGCGTTCATGTTGTGCGACGTGCCGGCTCCGGCTTGATACACGTCGACCACGAATTGATCGCGAAAGCGGCCGGCCAGCACCTCTTCGGCCGCCGAAACAATGGCGCCGGCAATCGTCGGGTCGAGCCGGCCTAGAGATGCGTTGGCCTCCGCGGCCGCTTTCTTGACCCGGACGGTCGCCGTCACGAGATCGGCGTGCGCGCGCAACCCGCTGATCGGAAAATTCTGCACGGCCCTAACCGTCTGGATCCCGTAGTACGCGTCGGCGGGAACCTGCAGCTCGCCGAGAGAATCGCGCTCGATGCGGAAACTCATCACAGCCTGAACTTGGGAGTCTGAAGACTCGAGTCTGAAGGCTGAAGCCTGAAAGAAGATTGTGAGACTTCACACTTCATCGTTCGGGTTTCACAGTCCACGGTTCGCACTTCATACTTCGGTCTGATTATACTGTCCGTCATGCTCCCATCTTTCTTCAACAGCGTGCTTCAACTGATCGTGCGGACCTCGACCGATCTGCCGCCGGATGTGCGCGCGGCGATGCGGATGGCGCGCGAGAGCGAGCCGGCCGAGACGCGCTCGGGGCAGGCGCTGACGATAATCGCGCAGAACATCGACCTCGCGGTCGACTCGGAGGGCGCCATCTGCCAGGACACCGGGATGCCCACCTTCGAGGTCAAGACGCCGGTCGCCATGGATCAAATCTGGATGCGGCAGCAGATTCGAGCGGCCGTGGCCGAAGCCACGAAGCGCGGCAAGCTGCGTCCCAATTCGGTCGATTCGATCACCGGCGAAAACTCCGGCGACAATCTCGGACCGGGCACGCCGATCATCCACTTCGAGCAGTGGGAGAAGAACGAGATCGAGGTCAAGCTGATTCTCAAGGGGGGCGGCTGCGAAAACACCAATGCGCAATACGCGCTGCCCGCCGAGTTGGCGCATCTGGGCCGCGCCGACCGGACGCTCGAGGGCGTGAAGAAAGCGATTCTTCATGCCGTGTGGAACGCGCAAGGGAAGGGATGCGCGCCAGGCGCCGTCGGGGTCTGCATCGGCGGCGATCGTACGTCCGGTTACACCCATGCCAAGGAGCAGCTGTTCCGAACGCTCGACGATGTGAATCCGGATCCTCGACTGGCGGAGCTCGAGGCATCGATCATGGCGTCGGTCAACAACCTGGAAATCGGCGCCATGGGATTCGGCGGCAACGTGACGCTGATTGGCTGCAAGATCGGTGTGCTCAACCGGCTGCCGGCGTCGTTCTTCGTGTCGGTGGCGTACGACTGCTGGGCGTTCCGGCGTCTCGGGATCACCTTGAATGCGTCGACGGGCGCGATCGACCGCTGGCTGTATCGCGACCCGTCGCATCCCATCATTCCGATGCTCGACCAGGCGGGGTTCACCCGCACCGGTCGCGAAGTCGCGCTGCGCGCGCCCCTCAGCGAAGATCAGGTGCGATCGCTCAAGGTGGGCGACGTCGTCCTCATCTCCGGTCCGGCCTTTACCGGCCGCGACGCGGTGCACTCGCACCTCATCAAGCACGAACCGCCCGTGGACCTGCGCGGCTCGGTGCTGTACCACTGCGGTCCGGTCGTCGTGAAGGAGGCCGAAGGCTGGCGCGTGACGGCCGCCGGCCCGACCACCAGCATTCGCGAGGAGCCGTATCAAGGTGAGATCATCAAGCGCTATGGCGTACGCGTGGTGATCGGGAAGGGCGGCATGGGCGCCAAAACACTGGCCGCGCTCAAGGAGCACGGCGCGGTGTATCTGAACGCCATCGGCGGCGCGGCGCAGTTCTACGCGCGAACGATCGAGCGCGTGGATGGCGTCTCGCTGCTGGAGTTCGGCACGCCCGAAGCGATGTGGCACCTCACCGTCAAGGACTTCCCCGCGATCGTGACGATGGACGCGCACGGCAACAGCCTGCACAAAGACATCGAGCAGGAATCGGGACGACATCTTGAAGCGATGTTGACCTGATTGCCCAACCGCGTTCGAATGGCCAGCGCCTCGGCAGGCCGCTGGTGTCTCGTGTACACTACCGCCGTCCTGGGAGGGTAGTGACATGCTACGAATTTGTTGGCGCCCAGCGCCCCTGACGGCCGGCCTGCTCGCGGCGTCCGCGATCGCGCTGCTCACCGTTGTACCGCTCCGCTCGCAGGGCCAGGCGCCACCCTCCGCCCCGGCACCGTCTGCGCCGGCGCCAGCCCTCAAGGGCACGCTGGAGCGCGTGAAGGTGCACGGCAAAGCTCTCGAAGGCAACCTGATGGGCGAGTCCGCCGAGCCGGAGGTATCGATCTATCTGCCGAAAAGCTACAACGCGGACCGTACGAAGCGCTATCCCGTGGTGTACCTGCTGCACGGCTATACGGGTACCGACCTCGGGTACTTCGGCCCCACGGGCCGCCAGCTGCATCTCATTGCCGAGCGCGTGTTCGACGCCGGCGCCGCCAAAGAGATGATCCTGGTCATGCCCAATTGCATGAACGCATACGGCGGCTGCATGTACTCGAACTCGGTGACCGCGGGGAACTGGGAAAGCTACGTCGCGGAGGACCTCGTGGCCTACGTCGACAGCCACTACCGGACGATGGCCGCGCGCGCGAGCCGCGGACTCGCGGGCCACTCGATGGGCGGCTACGGCGCGCTGCGGATCGCGATGAAGCGACCTGACGTGTTCAGCGCCATCTACGCGCTCAGCTCCTGCTGTCTGAACGAGGGGACCGTACGTCCGCCGCGTGACGGGGCACCTTCGGCCGCCGAGTCGATCAGGTCAATCGAAGAGGCGCGCGGCGATCGCGGCGCACAGGGCACGCTCGCGCGCGCCGCGGCCTGGGCGCCGAACCCGGCCAACCCGCCGCTCTTCCTCGACCTGCCGACCAAAGGCGGGGAGGTCCAACCCCAGGTCGCCGTGAAATGGGCGGCCAACTCCCCTGTCGCAATGCTCGATCAGTACGTGCCCAACTTGAAGAAGTACAAGGCGATTGCGATGGACGTCGGGCTGCAGGACAACCTCATCACGAGCAATCGGGTGTTCGAAGAGGCGCTCACGCGCTTCGGGCTCGCGCACACCTTCGAGACCTACGAGGGCGACCACAACAACCACATCCCGCAGCGGCTCGAAGAGAAGGTGCTGCCCTTCTTCTCGCGGCAGCTCTCCTTCGAGGTGCCTCGCGCGTCGCGCGTGAACTGATGTTTCGACAGAGGATGCGGTGAACGCATCGCTGGAAACGCGGCAAGACACTCTTCGGATCGCGGCGGCGCCTGAGTTTTTTGTGCACGCTCGAGGCAAACCATGAAACCACACGCGACGACGGTTCTGGCCGGCGCCTTTGCATTCGCGCTTTTCAGCGGGCGTCCAACGGCACAGTCAACGGCGCGGCCGGCGGCGAGATCGGCCGCAAACGACGTGGACGCGCACGTCGCCGCGGCGAAGGCGGCGGCGGGTCAGGATCACGTCGGTCTGTTTGACGCAGCCTGCGCGGCAACCTCGATTCGACCTGGGCCGGGCCCTCAACCGGGCACGCTCCCGGGCAAAGCGCCAGGGCAGCGTGAGGGGCCGGCACCGGATCGCTCTCGTTGGTATGTCGAGCCGGCGAAGGTCTTCGACAACCTGTACTTCGTCGGTGAGAAAGAATTCTCATCATGGGCCGTCGTCGCCTCCGACGGCATCATCGTCATCGACGCGATCTACGACTACTCGGTCGAGGAGGAAGTCGTCGGCGGGCTGAAGAAGCTGGGGCTCGATCCGACGAAGATCAAGTACCTCATCGTCAGTCACGCCCACGCGGATCACTATGCCGGGGCGAGGTTCCTCCAGGACCGCCTCCACCCCCGCGTCATTCTCTCAGCGGCGGACTGGGACTTCCTCGAGCGCACGGAGACCGAAGACAAGCGTCCCAAGCGCGACATGATCGCGACCGACGGCATGAAGCTCACGCTGGGCGATACAACGCTGACGCTGTACCTGACGCCAGGACACACAGCGGGTACGATCTCGACGCTGATTCCAGTGAAGGACGGAGGCCGCCCGCATCTGGCGGCCCTCTGGGGCGGGACGATGTTCAATTTCCCGCGGTCACGGGCGGCATTCGACACCTACATCGCCTCTGCCGAGCGATTCCAAGGTGTCCTGGCCCGCGCCGGCGCCGACACCGTGATCTCGAACCACACGCCCTACGACGGATCGAAGACAAAGATCCCCGCGCTGGCAACGAGAAAGCCGGGAGAGCAGCATCCGTACGTCATCGGCGGCGACGCGGTGAAGCGATACCTGACGGTCGCGAAGGAATGCGCCACCGCAGCGCAGGCCGCCTTGCCGCGTTAGTGTCCCGACCGGAACACCGACTACTGCACGATGACCAATTGTGACGCTTCGGCCGAAAATGGCGTGAACGACGCGGTTCGACCGAATCGGTCTGTCGCCGTCACCGTGTAGCTGACCGCACCACTCGGCGCGTCGGCCGGCACGGTCCAGGATCCGGTCCAGAGTTCAACCGGCGAACGCAAGTATCCTTTCGGCGCCGGTGCCGCCGGGCCGGCCGCGCCACGCCACCGCATGGGAGCATCGACCTTCTTGCCGCCGCCATAGGTCAGGTGCACGACGAGAACGGCCGTGTTTTCAACCTGGCCTGTCCCGCCGTCGATGGCGGTCATCCGGAACCCGACCTTCTGACCCTTCTTGAAGCGATTCGTCAGAATGCAGTTGTCCGGGGCTGTTGGAGGCGTGAACAGCGCGACATCACCCCAGATGACGAGCTTGCCGGATGGGTGCCCGGTCTGCGCTGCTGGCGGCGGCTCAGCAGTCTGAGTGCCTTGGGCGATCACGGAAGGCGTCGTCGCCGCCAGCGCGACGAGAGCCGCCGAAACTGCAAGAGTTCGAAAAGTATTCATCACGAAAACATTACCCCATCCAATCGCGGGTTTCCAACAGAGGGCTGCCGAAAACGCAGCGTCGAACTGAAAACTCAATAATCAAGAGTTAGAAATCTTCCAGAATTCTTCAAAAACCCGCATTTCAAACTTCTCTGTTCAGGTTGGCTCTTTCCAGCAACCTGCTAAATATCCAACGGGCCCGTGCTGTCGCCGATCGCGTCCGCCGGCACGTCGAGCTTATGGAGCATGCTCAGGAGGAGATTGGCCATCGGCGTATGGGGCGCGTAACGGAGGTGACGCCCGCCGCGCAGCTGCCCCGATGCCCCGCCCGCCAGCAACACGGGCAGTGGATCGAAGTTGTGCTCGTTGCCGTCGCTCAGGCTGCTGCCGTAGAGGATCATCGAATGATCGAGCAGATTCCCGTCTCCGTCGGGCGTGGATCGCAGCTTCTCGAGGAACGACGTCAACATCTTGATGTGGTATCGGTTGACGACCGCGAACTGATCCATGTTCTTGCGTTCATTCGAGTGGTGCGACGCGTTGTGAAACCCCTCGCGCACCCCGCTGCCCGGATAGACGGCATTGCTGTTCTCGCGGGCCAGCATCAGCGTTGAAATCCGGGTGACCTCGGACTTGTAGGCCAGCACCTGCAAATCGAACATCAAGTTGAGATGCGCCTCGAACGCGGCCGGAATGCCGACCGGCGCGTCGGGCAGTTCGAGACTGCGCGACAGCGTGGCATCCACCTGCTGAACGCGGCGCTCGATCTCGCGCACTTCTTCCAGGTAGTCTCGCAGGCGCTGACGGTCACCCGCCGGCAGCTCCTTCTCGAGAGACGGCACTTGCCCGCGGATCGAGTCCAGCAGACTCTTGGCCTGATTCCGTCGTTCCCTGCGCTGGGCCTCGGTGCTGCCGTCGCCGAACAGTCGCTCGAACACAATCTGCGGGTTGTTCTCCATCGGCAATGGCAGCGTCGGAGATTTCCACGCCAGCGTGTTCCGATAGGCGCATGTAAACCCCACGTCGCCGCAGTTCAGGTTCAGCGGTTCCATGGACAGCTCCACCGACGGCAGCGGCGTGTCCTGTCCGACGTGGCGAGCGGCCACCTGGTCCACCGTTGCACCCACGTGGGCCTCGTTCTTCTTGACCGGATGCGCACCGCTCAGAAAGACCGCGGCGGCCCGCACGTGGTTTTCCGCACCGCCAGTGTCCTCGCCACTCCAGGGCGCGACCGGCGCATGAGCCAGATTGCTGACGACGCACACGCGGTCGCGAAAGGCCTCGAGCGGCTGCAGAATTTCTGGAAAGTCGAACCCCGTCCCTTCCGCGACGGGCGTCCACTTGTCCATCGTGGCCCCGTGGGGGATGTAGATACACCCGAGGCGCGTCTTCGGCGCCGCCGCCGTGCGGGCAAGCGCGACGCCGGCAGGCACCATCGACTCGAGCAGAGGGAGCGCGAGCGACACGCCCGCCCCTTTCAAAAACGTCCGGCGCGGGAGATGCTTTTTCGAGATGAACATGACCGGTCACTCCTCGCCAACCCGTTGCTGTTCCGCACGCTACCCTTGCTTCTTCCTCATCCGAAAAGCCTCGCTCCTGACGATCCCGACCACGAGCGACGAGAGCCGATGGTCGTCTGGTGCCGCGTCCCGGACCACCGCGCGGATCGCCGGCATGTCGGAGTAGGCGACCGTCCGACCAAGGGCATAGGCCAGCAACTTCTCGGTAGCTGTCGCGACAAATTCGGCGCGATGACCAAGCAGCGCCTGCCGCAAACTCGCCGGGCCGTTCAATTCCGTTCCATCGACGAGGCGGCCGTTAGGGTCGACCGGCAATCCGCCATCAGCATCCCGCCACTGGCCGACCAGATCAAAATTTTCGAGCGCGAAGCCGATCGGGTCCATGATGCTATGACACGCCGCACAGCTTGGATTGGCCCGATGCCGCTCGAGACGCTGCCGCATCGAGCTGGGGGCGGCGCCCGCCCCGGATTTGTCGTCGAGGTTGGTCTCCACTCCCGGCGGAGGCTGGGGCACCGGCGCACCAAGCAGGTTTTCCAGCACCCATTTGCCGCGTTTCACCGGAGACGTGCGATTGCCCGCCGATGTCACGGTCAGAAAGCTGCCGTGCCCGAGCAACCCGCGACGTGCGTCACCGTCGAGCGTCACACGTCGGAACCGGCTTCCGCGGATGTTTGGAATGCCGTAGTGCTTCGCCAGCCGTTCATCGACGAAGGTATAGTCCGCGTCGAGCAGGTCCACGACGCTGCGATCTTCGCGAAGAATGGTTTCGAACAACAGTTCGGTTTCACGCCGGAACGCTTGCCGCAGCCTGCCATCGAACGCCTTGGTCGCGGGGCTGACGGCGTCGAGCTGACGCAGCAAGAGCCACTGGCCGGCGAAGTTGTCGACAAGCGCCTGCGCGCGAGGATCGGCCAGCATTCGGCGGGTCTGGCGTTCGAGCTGGGCCGGCTCGGACAGTTTCCCGGACTCCGCGAGGCCCAGCAGCTCTTCGTCCGGAACGCTGCTCCAGAGAAAGAAAGAGAGCCTCGACGCCAGCTCGAAGTCGTTGATGCGATAGACGGCACCGGAAGGCAGATTGGGAGGCTCGGGCTCGAACCGGAAGATGAACCGCGGATCGACCAGCACGCGTGCCAGGGCGTACTGAATGCCGGTCTCAAAGCCTCGAAGGGCTCGTCCGGATTCATAGAAGCCCATCAGCATGGCTAGCGTGGCGGCGTCCGGTGAGCCGCCCCGGCGGAATGCGCGGTTCGACAGCGTGGCAAGGATTCGCCGCGCGCACGGTTCCTCTTCGGTGGGTCCGACAGGGCGACACACGAAAATCCGGCGGCGGCTCGGAGTGTCTCCAGGGGACGTCGGATTCAAAGGCCCGGTGATCGAAAGACTTTGAACGCCGGCGCTGGTCGCCAGTTCCGAGAACAGATCATCGACGCCGCGCGCGTTCCGTTTCTGGACGATGGCGACGCCGATCGTTTGAGGCCCTCCCGGCATCCGAAGACGGACGACCGGGGGCGCGTCGCGCTCGAGCAGACGGAGCCGTTCGCCGTTCAACGTGATCTCGATCGCTTCATCGGCGCCGACCGCCGGCAATCCGAAGCCCGCGCCCGCCCGGCCGATTCGCAGGTCGTATTCCGCGTCCAGCGGAAAGACGTGACGGACGAGAATTCCGCCGCGCGTCCCGAGCGGTTGCCCCTCGAGGTGATCGGCTTGCGACAGACCTCGTGGGGGAAGATACGTCGCAATGGCTGGGCTGATGGTGAGATCGCCGACCGACAGACGACTGATCTTGGCCGCCGCGGACACATAGGCCTGCATCAACGCGGGCGACACGCTGAGCACGTTGGCAATGTTGTCGAAACCATCGCTCGAATCATCGCCGGGCAGAAGCGATGCCGCGTCCACGGGCAAGTCGAGCAGATCGCGAACGGCGTTGGCGTACTCCGTGCGGTTGAGGCGATGGAGCGCCGGCGCGCCCGGGTCCGGCCTGGCGGCTGCCGATGCGTCGAGCTCGTGCTCCAGGGCGGCCGCAAACCGCACCAGGGTGGCGCCTTCCGGTCGGCGTGCGCCAGCCGGCGGCATCATGCCGGCCCGCAGCTTGCGCACAACCTTTTCCCAGATCTCCGGCCGTTCTCCGGCCCGCGTCACATCCGCCTGATCGAGCAGCAGGCCGCCTGCGCGCACTCGCCCGTTGTGACACGTGACGCAGTACCGATCGAGCAGCGCCTTCTGGCCCGGCGTATCGAGACCGGAAAGATGGGCCGGATCGTCTTTCACCGATCGGTCGGATTGGGCGACGATATTGGTCGTCGCCGGCAGCACCGTGATCAGTGTGATCGCAGCCAGACGACCGGCCCAGATCCTGGTCCTCATCGGTTTGCCGCGAGTTTTTCCAGCAGGGCGATCGTCTCGGGCTTGCGCTCGGCCCCGACCGCCGCGAGGAACACGCCCTCCGCCCATCGCGTCGGGGTTCGGCCTTCCCGATCCTTCACGTCGAGGCGTGCCCCGTGCCCGGCTAGAAACGCGATGATGTCGTTCGAGCCCCGATTGGCCGCCCCGATGAGCGCGGTCAATCCCATCGAATTGGTGGCATTGATATCCGCACCAAGCTCCAGGCAGAGCTTGACGGCGTTGAGTTGCGCGTCCTTCGATTCAGTGAAGGTCTGCGCGACCGCCCAGTTCACCCCGGCCGCTGCCATCAGCGGCGTCGTGCCCGCGAGGGTGGGCAGGTTCGGATTGGCGCCGTGCGCGACCAGAAGCCGCATGGCTGCCGTGTCGGCCGAGAGCGCCGCTCTCAAGAACGGCGTTTGCCCCGTGAGATCGACCCACGAGACATCTCCCAACGAGTACAGCCATCGCCGACTCGGTGGAACCTCGCGGGTCCGTACGTTGACGTCGGCTCCAGCATCGATCAGCGTCTTGACGAAGTCGAGAATCGGACCGCGGTCCACGCCATTGTCGATTGGACTGTCCTGGTCGCGGTTGTTCATGTCCAGATTTCGATAGTCCACCGCCGCCCACAACGGGGATCGTCCCCAGAAATCATCCGCGTTCGGATTCGCGCCCTTTGCGAGAAGCAGTCGAGCAATCTCCAGCTGGTTATTGAGGACGGCCATCAGCAGGGGACGGATCTGGTTGGCCTCGGCGATCTCGACATCGGCGCCGGCAGCCACGAGAAGTCGCGCCTCTTCAACCCGTCCGTCCCGAGCGGCATACAGGAGCGGCGTAAAGCCGCCGACCGCTTCACCGCGCCGGCCGCGGTCTGGCAACCCGCCGCGATTGATGCCGACCCCTTCCGACCCGCACCCGGTCCCCTTGCACGGCGGCCGGAATTCCGGCGTGGGACCGATCCGCGTCTGCGCGTTGACCGTGGCGCCTTGGTCGATGAGGAGCTTCGCGGCGGCCGGATGGTTTTCCCGGACGGCCAGCATCAACGCCGTTTGCGCGAACTCGGCGTCGCGGGCATCCACTCGCGCGCCACGCTCGAGGAGCAGGCGGATGGCGGCTGGGTCTCCGGTCCGGCTCGCCGTCATCAGCGCCGTTTCACCCGTCGGCGCCACACCGTTGGGATCCGCTCCCGCGTCGAGCAACATCCGGATCATGTCTGCGCTGCCGTTGACCGCCGCCAGATACAGCGGTGTGATGCCGTACCGGTTTTTGGCCGCGGCATCCGCGCCGGCGTGGACCAGCAGGTTCGCCATGTCGCGTTGATCGGAACGAACGGCCAGGTGCAGCGCGGTCATGCCGTCGACTCCAGCGGCGTTCACCTGGCTGGCCGGTGCGTGCGCGAGCAATGCACGCACCCCAACCAGATCTCCCCGCGCGGCGGCTTCCACCAGTCGGGTGTCGTGTTCAGCCGCCCGTGCAATCGCCGGCCCGAAGCAGAGACCGCCCACGGCGGCGGCCGCGCACAAAATGGCGATGTGTTTCGAGATCATGTTCTGCTCCCGTGGCGTCGGGCGCGCGTCCGGCGCGCGGTCTCTGGCGGATGATACCGTGCCCTGCCGAGCGCACCGCACGAAAATTTCACACCATAGTCGCGCGCAAGAAGCCGGCTGGGAATCCGCCCCGGTTGCCCTTCCACTTCCGGACCCCCAAGCCCAGGGAGGGCCTCGGTCGGGCCAGTCTCCTGAACTAGCGTTTTGTCGCGAAACCCTTGAGGGCGGGGCGCTGGTATCCGTGCTCCATCGCGGCCATATCGAGATCCATCGTTTCGAGATCCCCGATCGAGAGCAGCGGGAACTGTGACAGTGAAAAGGAATCCACGGTTTTCAGGTAGCCGCTGCAGCTGCCGCAGGCCTCCACGCGACGGTCTTTCCGTTCCTCATCTGGTGCCGCCGTCACGAACGGCTCGCCCATTTCCCCGCAGTACACGCACGCATACGTCGCCAACTCCCACGCTGCGGCGCAGAAAGAACAGCGCAGCACGCGGTGGCCGTCGACGACCTCGGCCATCGCGGGCCATGAGCCGCACGCCGGACAGTACCCTTGGGTCCAGACGTCGAGGGCGGCGGCAATCGGCCCCGGAGGCTCGGTAGCCGAGGACACGGCGGTTGCCAGCAACGCTCGCTGCAGCACGTAGGCGAACGGGCCGACCGCGAGCTCGGCGATCAACCAGACAAGGTCGGACGCCAGCCCCCGGTGTACGGCCCCCGTGCGGATCGCGTCCTGGTCGCGGGATAGCGACGCCGACAGCAGCGACCCGGCGTCGAGACTGCCGTCCTGGATCACTGTCCGAATGTGTTCGGCTGCGGCGCCAGCGCCCCCTTCGGCGAGATCGCCGCACAGGCCGACGAGCGTCTCGGTGAGGACGGCGATGGGAAGCGGGATCGGTTCGCCGGCCAGCGCCGGCACTCCCCGGGCCAGTTTGGCGGCGACATACTTGCCCGGGAGGGATAGACGCGGCAGCCGCCCGCCCTCGAGCGTCTGGCGAAGTGCGATCACCCGCTCGATGAGCTTCCGTTGAAGGTCAACCGCGGCGACGAGTTGCGGGCGGTCGGCCACAATGGTCGTCCATCGGGCCTCGGCGACCGCATGGACCTCGGCGCGCGTGGCGGGGGGTACCAAGACGTAGGGCATGTGGTTGGAGCGCAACGACTTCAGCCGTGCGACGGTAGGGCAGTATATCAATCACGTTCTTGCTATACTGTGGAGTAATCGAGCGGCCAGTGTCGCTTCAGGAGACTGTCCATGATCAATGTGTCCGAAACGGCGGCGTCGAAAATCAGTGAGCTGCTTGCTGAAGAGAACAAAGATGGGAGCGGGCTGCGCGTATTCGTCCAAGGGGGCGGCTGCTCGGGCTTCCAATACGGTTTGATGATCGAGGAGAACGGTCAGGGCTCGGGCGACCAGGTGTTCGAATCCCATGGCGTCAAGCTGTTCGTGGATCCGATCAGCGTCCGCTACCTCAAGGGCGCGGAAGTCGACTTCGTCGAGACGGTCACGGGCGGCGGATTCACGATTAAGAACCCGCAAGCCACATCGACTTGCGGCTGCGGCCAATCGTTCTCGGTCGACTAACCCCTTCCGTCAAGCCACGGGTTACCGTCTGTGGCTTGACCATTCATGCAGCGCGACGCTCTCGATCTATCCCTGCTCCGCCCCACGGGCGGCAAGCACTCCAGCAAACGCGACCAGATCCTCAGGATTTTCCTGCAGCAGGAAGGCCACCTGAGCGCGGATGATCTGTTCGATCTCGTGCGTCGACAGGCGCCGGGCATCGGGCGGGCGACGGTCTATCGTACGTTGCAGTGGATGGTCGAGGCCGGGATCGCCCGCAAAGTGGATTTCGGGGAAGGACGCTCTCGCTACGAGCCGTCCTACGGCCATCCCCGGCATTTCCATCTGATTTGCAAGGAGTGTCACCGTTCGTCCGAGTTTCTCAGCTCGGACATCGAGTCGCTGGTCGAAGAGGTCGCCGCCGCTCGGGCGTTCAGCCCCACGCAGACGGTCGTCCAGATCTACGGAGTCTGCGAGGAATGTCGGACCGGATCGGAGCGTTCCGGGACGATCGACGGTGCGACGACCGAACGTGTATTCGCCAGGGACGCACTGCGGATCGCGATCGCGACCGAGCGCAGCGGCCTGGAATTCTATACGCGGGCGGCGAATCTGACGAAGGACGCCCGCGGCCAGTCGGTCTTTCAACGGCTTGCCGCCGAAGAGCACGAGCATCTCGCCACGCTCGAGCAACGCTATCGCGAGCTCATCGCGACCGATCCCGATCTCGAATCGAGGCCGACCTTTCTGTTCTTCAAGGGCGCAGCAAACGGCTTGTTCGACGATGGCGCCGCCAAGCTGAGCAAAGGGGTCAACGACGAGCAGGCGTTGCTCATCGGCATCAAGTGCGAGAGAGGCTCGCACAATTTCTTCAAGCGCTACGGCGAGCGCTTCGAAGACTCTCAAGGCAAACAAATCTTTCTCGAGTTCGCGGCTGAAGAGCGCGAGCACCTCGACCTGCTGATCCGCGAATACCGCGCACTCACCGATCGCCAGAGACCGCGTCGAGCCGGGGCGATCGCCAAGCGGTCGGCGCGTTGATCGACCTGCATACCCATACGACGGCATCCGATGGCCGCTGCAGTCCCGCCGAGCTGGTCGCCAGAGCGGCGGCCGCAGGCGTTGGCGTGCTGAGCGTCACCGACCACGATACGGTCGCCGGCTGCGAGCCGACGGCCGCGGCGTGCGCCGCGGCGCAGCTCGAGTTCGTGCCGGGCATCGAGATCACGGCAGTACGGGACGGCGTCGACGTCCACGTGCTGGGATATTTCATGGACGTCGAGTCTCCGGCGCTGGCGCAGTTCCTCGCCTTGCAGCGTGAGGATCGGATATCCAGAGTCCGGGCCATGGTCGACCTGCTGCGCGGCTTCGGCATGGAGCTCGACGCGGAAGCGATCCTGAAACCGGCGCGGGAGGACGCGGCAAAGTCCGCCGGCCGGCCGTGGGTCGCGCGGGCCATGGTCGAGGCGGGCTACGTTCCGACCATCAGCGACGCGTTCGAACGATGGCTCGGTCATGGCAGGCCCGCGTTTGTGCCACGCAGGGGCACGACACCCCAGGCGGTGATTGCGCAGTTGCGCGAGGCGGGGGGGATCGCCTCAATCGCGCACCCCGGACTGCTGGAACACGACGAGTGGCTGCCGACATTCGTGGACGCCGGTCTCGACGCCATCGAGGCCTACCACTCGGAGCACGATGCGACGACGACGTCACGCTACGTGTCGTTCGCAGACAAAGCCGGCATCGCGGTGACGGGCGGTTCTGACTACCACGGCGATGCATCCCACGGCGCACTGGGCGACGTGACACTTCCGCGCGACGCGTTCGAACGGATCAAAGCCCTCGCGGCCACGCGACGGTCCGGCTGAACGGCGGAATCAAGGCGAGTCCCGCTCGAGCGCGGAGCAGTCTCGAGTTGTTAGGTCAACGCTCTAGTGTCCTGCGTTCGATGATTTAGTACACGGCTTCCGGCGCGCGGCGCCCGCATGGCAAGGCGCGACGACCGAGGATACCGGGAGTATCTGAGGGAGGAGCAACGCCGCCAGCCCCGGGGTCCCCAACGCGGCACCCGCGTTGGGGTGGAGGAGGGATGCCCCGCCCGGAAGACGTCCTAAAGCGTCGGACGCAGGACACTAGACCCGCCGACGCGCAATGAGACGAGCGACCGCCTCCGTGCCGCTCACCTCCTCGTACGACAGAATCTCGAATCCCTCGAATCGCTCGCGCAGTTCGCCCGGCTCGAGCAGGTGGTCCGGCGAGGTCGGACCGAATCCCAGCGCCCGCTGGTAGGTCGTGAACGTCTCGTAGACGACAACGCCGCGCGGGACAACGGCGGCGCGAATGGCGCCGAACAAATCGCGCTGCAGATACCGCGTCACGACAATCAACTCGAACGCTGCTGATGGCAGCGTCGTCACGACGAGATCTCCGCACCACGCACGGACGACGAGTCCTTCCGCCGCGGCCCGATCCCTCGCCGTGCGAACCGCGTCCAGCCCCCGGTCGACGCCGAACACACGCCAGCCCATTCGGGCGAGCGCCAGCGCGTGGCGTCCCCGTCCCATCGCGACATCCAGAGCGCGGGGCGACCCGGGCGACTCACGAAGCAGCCGGCGCGACGCGTCCACCACAAATGACGAAGGTGGATCGGCGGGGAATCGATCGGTCATACTTTGTCGATAGTGCCTCAAGCGTTGCTCAGCGCCTTGTTCCTCGGTCTGCTCGGGCTGCTCGCAGCCGCCTTCCTCGGCCTGCGGGGCGGCGAGATCTCCCGACACGTCACCTTCGGCTTCTTCTCGGCGATGCTGACGATGCTCGCCCACTCGATGATGATGTTTTACCTCATCGGCAAGGGCAAGGCGGTGAAGGAGGCGATGGCCGAACACCAGGTGACGGGCAACTACTACGCGCGGATTGCCGCGGCGCGTAAGCCGGTGTTTTCCATCGCGACCCTCGCGATGGTCGTCACGATCATCGCCGCGATTCTGGGCGCCAGCGTCGACACCGGCGTACTGCCGCCGATCGTCCACGCGATGATCGCCTACGGTGCGATCGCGGCCAATTTCGCCGCGGTCAAGATCGAGATCGACGCGCTGACGGTGTCGGCCCGCGCCGTCGATGAGGTCAATCATGTGATCGGCTCGTGAATCAGCGTGGACAGGCGACCGACCCGGTCCTCGAACTGACGGACCTTTCGAAGAGCTATGGCGGTCTCCGGCCGCTGCGCATTCAAGCGCTGACGGTTTCCCGTGCGGACTCCGTCACCATCCTCGGCCTCGACCAACCGATGGCCGAAATGCTCGTGAACCTTGTCACCGGGGCCTCGCTTCCTGACGCCGGCTCCGTGCGGGTGTTCGGACAGCCCACGTCGGCAATCGCGGACAGCACGGAGTGGCTGTCCGTCGTGGACCGATTCGGCATCATGACCGACCGCGCCGTCATGCTCGAAGGGATGACGATGCTGCAGAATCTCGCCGTACCGTTTACCCTCGACATCGAGCCGCCTTCGGAGGAATCGCGCCAACGCGCCGCCGCGCTGGCGCGCGAAGTCGGGCTGGCGGAGGATCAGTGGGACACGCCGGTTGGGACGCTGGACGGGGCCGGGCGCGCCTGCGTGCGGCTCGCGCGTGCCCTCGCGCTCGACCCCGCCGTGCTGCTGCTCGAACATCCGACCGCCACGGTGAACCGCCAGGACGTGGCGGCACTCGCCCGGCGAATCCGGTCGGTGGCCGAACGGCGTGGCGTCGCAGTCCTCGTGCTGACCGCCGACCTGGTGTTCGCCGACTCGTTGGGCGGGCGCGCGGTGACACTGGACGCTGCGACAGGCCGCTTGATCCCCCGGCGAGGGAACGGATGGTTTGGGCGATGGCTCGGCTAGAATGATCCCAAGGGAGAATCTCTTATGCATGTCAGAACACACGTTGCGTTACTCGTTACCGTCATGGTCGCTGGCTTCGGCGTCATGGCGGGAGCTCAAGCCAAGCCGGCCGCCAAGAAAGCCCGGGCCTTCTTTGTCGAGCCGAAAAACGGGGCGACACTCGCCAGCCCGGCGCATCTGAAGTTCGGATCCGAGGGCATCGAGATCGCCGCCGTACCCCCGGGCGACGTGACGAAAGCGCGCCCGGGCATGGGGCACTATCACGTCGGCGTCGACGAGAGCTGTCTCGCAGCGGGCAAAACCATCGTGAAGGGCACACCGTCCTGGATCCATTTCGGTGACGGCAAATCCGAGATCGACATGCAATTGACGCCGGGCAAGCACAAGCTGGCTCTTCAGGTCGCCGACGATCTCCACAACGCGATTCCCGGCCTGTGCACCACGATCACGGTGACGGTCAAGTAGCGTCCGACACGCCCGGTGCCCCAGATCCTCCTCTTCGATATCGACGGCACGCTGGTGCTCACCGGCGGCGCTGGCGCGCGTGCAATGTCGCGCGCGTTCGAAGAAGTGTTCTCGGTCCGGGACGCGTTCAGCGGAACTCCCTTCCCAGGCCGCACGGACACCTGGATCCTGTCCGATGCGGCGGCGGCGCACGGCCTCTCGATCGAGACAGAACGGCTGGCGCTCTTTCGTAGCGTGTACCTTGGTCATCTCCACATGGAGTTGGAGGAACCGGGTCCGCGAAAAGGCATCATGCCGGGAGTGCTTCCCCTCCTCGAGGAACTCGAGCGGCGAGACGACGCATATCTGGCGCTGCTTACCGGCAACTATGAGGAAGCGGCGCGGGCCAAACTCTCGTATTTCGAGCTGTGGCGGTATTTTCGCTGCGGCGCGTTCGGCGACGACGCACCGGATCGCAATGGCCTGCTGCCGAAAGCGATGGCGAGAATTCGTGAGTGCGGGGGCCCGGTGGTTGGACCTCGCGACGTCGTCGTGATTGGGGATACGCCGCTCGACGTGGCATGCGCAGTGGCGTCGGGCGCCAGATCGGTCGCCGTGGCAACCGGAGGGTTCGACGTCGACACGCTCCGCAAAACGGGGGCGGATGTAGTGCTGCAGGACTTCAGCGATACGCGCGAAGTCCTGCGCGCACTTCAATTGGCCGTCTGACGCGGGGAGCTAGCCTTCGATCAGGCGAACATCCCCTGCGCGGGGCCCCTTCTGAGAATCTTCCGGAGTGAACTCCACGCGCTGGCCTTCGCGCAGCAGCTCAAACACCGAGCCGCGAACGGAGCTGCGATGGAAGAAGTGTTCGAGGCCGCCTTCGTCGCGGATGAACCCGAACCCTTTGTCGATGAGAAGACGTGCGATTGTCCCGGTCGGCATACCCGAAGCCCTCCGTTCCGAACCCCCGAGGAGTATCCCAAGGGAACTCAGCCGGTTACGGGCGCCTGCAAGGGAACAAAACGTCAGCGACGCAGTCCAGCCGAGTGAATTCCAGCTTTAGCTGAGCCGGAAACTTGGGGCCAGTCTAGGCAGTTCAATGTCCGAAGTCAAGCGAGAATCATGACGACCGACGGCGTCGTCCTCCCGACCTGCCAGGTCTCTGGAACCTCTTCGTCGTCCTCTTCTTCGTCGTCGCCGTCCTCGTCGTCGTCCTCGAATTCGTCATCATCCTCGGTGTCGTCGTCCAGATCCTCGTCCAGACGAAACGGCGTGAACAAAGGCGAGACAGAACTGGTACGGTTCATCATGAGCCGGCCTCCGAGACGGGTTTCGCGGATGCCGGTTTGGCCTCCGGCGCCGGTGCCGGCTTCGCTTTTTCGCGGTTGGGTGGCGGGTAGGTTGACCAGAAATGCCGGCCGCACTTGGCGCAGACCCAGAATTGATCAGGTGTCCACGGCATGCCGGGGCCGGGATCGCGCATGTCCATCTGCGTGCCGCAGCGCTGGCAGCGGATCTGAAGGTCAACGTCGCTCATGCCGCGATTCTAGCGCAGGACAGGCTTAAACAGCCCGTGGTAAAAGTCCGTCTGCATTCGGCGAACGCTGCATCCCGTCTCGCTGCGTTGCTCGACGCTCAAAAACTTCCGGTATCCTCGCGTTTATTGCGCTTACGATCGCCGCATGATTCCCGCGATTGTTCTCGCGGCCGGAAAATCCACCCGCATGGGCCGCCAGAAGGCGACGTTACCGTTGGCCGCCGACACGTTCCTCTCTCGAATAGTTCGTACGTTTCGCGAGGCTGACGTCAGCGAGGTGATCATCGTGGTCGGACACCTGGCGGACAAAATTACGTCCAACTGGTCGCCGGCGAGCGGCATCGTCCGGTTCGTGCTGAACCCGAACTACGAGACTGGACAGTTTTCTTCGCTGCTGGCCGGCCTGGACGCTCTCGACCCCCGGCCCGTCTCGGGTGCGCTCATCACATTGGTCGACGTGCCCCTTGTCAGCTCTGCCACCGTGCGGGCGGTCGTCGATCGATACCTGGCCACGGGCGCGCCAATCGTGCGTCCCACCAGAGGCACCGAACACGGACATCCCGTGTTGATCGATCGCTCCTTGTTCGACACGCTTCGGCGCGCCGATCCGCTGGTGGGGGCAAAGGCGATCGTGCGAGCGCACGCGTCGCGCGAGGGCGACGTCGAAGTGGACGATGAGGGGGCGTTTCGTGACGTCGATACGATGGAGGACTATCGGCGCCTCATCGCAGAACAACCTCCCAGGCCCTGATCGCCATCGACGGACACCGTGACGAGGTCCGCGGCCGGGCTTGGAGCGCGGGAGAGGATTGGATACGCAACACCACCTCAACCGTACGACGCGCGCGCGCGATCCTCACCATCGCCGGCGCATTTCTCTGGCTGATCACGAGCGATCCAGGCTTGAACCTCGCCACACATGTTGTTACTCTCGCTGCAGACGGTTGATCGGCCCTCACCGCACGGGAGCGCCTCGCTGAGGTCGCGGTGGCCGTCCCCGACGAGTGGAACCACGCGAGGGGTTTGCTCGATAGTCTCAATCGAATTTGTTACGGGCTGCATCTCGTAGCCCGCGAGGTGTGCCGCATGCGTGAAAGTTTCGGCGCCGCCATGCGCCAGCGGCGTGAACGCGCACAAATTTCTCTCGGGGCGATCGCGGAACAGACGAAAATCAAGGTCACGCTGTTGGAGGCGATGGAGCGGGACGACGTCTCTCATTGGCCGTCGGGGATTTTTCGCCGCGCCTTCATTCGCGCCTACGCTGAAGCGATCGGACTCGACCCGGATGATGTCGTCCGCGATTTTCTCGAACGCTATCCCGATCCGATTGAAGACATTGGGCCGGCGCTGGCAATGGCGGCGGGTGTGGATCCGGCGGCGGAGAGCGAAGGACCGCCGACTCGATTTCGTTACCTCATTGGAGCAGCGATCGATTCGTTGTCCAATCTTCGGGGCGGGACGATACAGCCCGTCCGATCGACGCCGGATTCAGCAGCCAACGACCGAGCCGCGGCGCGCATCGATCACTCCGGGCGCGACCTGTTGGCCGCCGCGGATCTATGTACCGAGCTCGGTAGAGTTGCCGAGGTCCGCGAGGCCGGGCCGCTGCTGGAGCAGGTCGTCAAGGTACTGGACGCAGTCGGACTGATCGTGTGGGTGCGGAATCCGCAGGCGACCGAGCTGACGCCGGCGCTCGCGCACGGATATTCCGACAAGGTCCTCGCGCAGCTGCCGAAAGTGAAGCGCGACGACGACCATGCGACGGCCGCCGCGTTTCGGTCGGCTCAAACCTCCATCGTCCCCGGCAGCTACTTGACCAGTGGCGCGTTGGTCGTGCCGTTGATGACCTCAGGGGGATGCGTGGGGGTCCTCGCCCTCGAGCTGAGGCACGACACGGTGCGGAATGAATCGGTGCAGGCGCTGGCAACCATCTTTGCCGCTCAGCTGGCGCGATTGTTCGAACACGCGAGACCTGCCAGAACCGTCGACCGCAAGCTGGCGTAGCCCTCAGGGTTCACGACGGGCCGAATTTCGCCGGGATGCAAGCGCGCACTCGATCCCAGCCGCCGAGCGCCGTCAGGCACGAGTGCGCGATCTGATCAATCGCTTCGATTGCCAATGGCCATGCCGGAGTCGCGCGGCTCCTCGGAAATAACACATACAAGAAGGGACCGGCCGGCGCGCCACTGCCGTTCCTGGGATTGACCTTGGCCCCGCCCAGATTTTCAGCAAGCCGAATAGACACCTCGCCAAGCGGCGCATTGAGAGGTCCTACGTCCGCCACAATGGCGCTCGAGGTCTTGCCGTTTCGCAGATTGCGCACCACGGCGACATCTCCCATCGTGCCCGTGCCCTTCAGTGTGTGAAACGCGCCGGGAAACACCAGGTAGGGCATTTTGGTCGCATCCACATACCGACGCGGATCGGTCTCGGCTCGAGTCGTATCCTGCAGCGTCGTCTTCGAGACGAAAAACCCCGCGAACGGCCCGGCCGTTTGCACGAACGGCTTCGTCCGATCGAACGGATCAACCGCGAGAATGGACGTCCACCCGCCGTTTGGAAAACCCGCGTTGCCGAGCGCATCGATTCCCCTGTCTAGCGGATGGTACGCGTTCGGAGATCCATCAGCGTCGATCGCAATCCGGTCGACGACATAGAAACAGGCATCGCTGCCCGGACACTTACGCAGGCGCGTGCCTTCGTACTCGAGAAAGTCCACCGCATCGCAAGGCTGCATACCACCTCCAATGTTCGCCGCGCCCGTCCCCGACTGGCAGCATCATCGCACGTCGATAGCAAACTGTGATGGCTGGATCACGGGATCCCGGAGGTCAATTCAGGTCACCCACCGAGCAGAGACCGAGAGTGTTTCCTGGTTCTCGGTGATCTCGGGCCTCGTGAAGCCGTGAAAGTGACCGACGACCCACGAGACTTGCGCCGAGCCGGAGGAACGAGCCTCGGGGTATACTGCAGCGCCAATATGAGCGCCTCTCCAAGGAGCGCTGGCAGAGGAGGCTACCGTGAAACGGTTTGTGATCGCTCTTAGTCTGCTGTGCAGCGTTGCCGCCTACGCCCAACGAGGCGGCGGTCAGGCCGCGGCCGGTGAGCCCGGCCAGGCGCCTGGCGGCGGGCGGGGACGTGGACAGAGCCCCGAGCAGCAGGCCGCCGCCGCGGCCCAGGCGCAGCTCGAACAGAACACACCGCAGATTCCCTACGACGCCGTCTCCCTGCCGCTCATGCCCGACGGCCACACGATCGGCGAAACCGAGGGCGTCGCGATCAACTCCAAGAAGCACCTGTTCGTCTACACGCGTAGCGGTAACAGCGGCCCGGCGCGCGGCGGTCAGGCGGCGGAGCTCTTCGAATTCGATCTCGCGGGCAAGTTCATCAAGGAGTGGGGCCAGAACTCCTACGGCTTTTCGTTCGCGCATGCCATCCGGTTCGACAAGGACGACAACCTCTGGGTGGTGGACGAAGGCTCGAACATGGTGATGAAGTTCAACCCGCAGGGGTTGGTCACGATGGTGCTCGGCCGGAAGGACGAAGCCATCGATTACCTCGAGCGCTTCCTGGAAGAAGGTCGTCACACCGATGCGACCGCGAGCTCCCAGCCCGGGGCCGGAGCCGGCCGTCCCAACAGCTTCGGGCGACCGACTGATGTCGCGTTCGACACCCAGGGCAATATCTTCGTTGCCGACGGCTACGACAACTCGCGGATCGCGAAGTTCAACAAAGACGGCGACTTCGTGAAGTCGATCGGCTCACGCGGCAACGCCCCGGGACAGTTCAACACGCCGCACACGATCGCGTCCGACGCCAAAGGCAACATCTATGTAGGCGATCGCGGCAACAGCCGCATCCAGGTCTTCGACTCGGACCTGAACCCGGTCCGCATCATCAGCAACGTGCGCGCGCCCTGGGCGGTGTGCATCACGCCGCCGAATGCGCAGGGCCAGCAGTTCCTCTTCAGCTCGGACGCCGGCGGGAAGATCTACAAGGAGGACCTCGAGGGGCACCTCTTGGGTTGGTTCGGCACGATCGGTAAGAAGGTGGGTCAGTTCTACTGGGTGCACGAGATGCACTGCGTCAGCGAGAACGAGATCTACATGGGCGAGGCGCAGAACTGGCGGGTCCAGCATGTGACGCTGCGGCCGGCGCCAAAGGCCTCTGCGGCCAAGTAACGCGGCGTGGGCATGGGGTCATCCTCTGCGGATGACCTCATGCTTTCCTGTCGTCGAGCCGCCAAACGCCAAGGGCGCTCAATACCGCTATCCCCACCAGCAACTGACGCTGCGTCGACCGCTCGAGCGGATCGCTCGCTTCTTTCACCATCATCCGCCACCGCGTCGTCGAGGAGCTGTCTCGACGCCGGTAATACTCTGTTTCCAGAGCGTCGTGCGCCGGCACCGCGTCGCCGTCATCGTCGAGCGCCATCGGCAGAGGCGCGGGTAAGGTTGGCAGAGAGCCCGTAGGATCGGCGGCCCAATTCGCGGCCTTCACACCGAGACTACGTCCTCGGTCCGGTGGCCAGGCGACGAGGAGGAGAACGGCGACTATCCAGAGGATCGACCATTGAGCGCGATTGGGTTGCCACATGGCCACACCGGTAGGCTGATACGAAGGAAATGAATCGTATCATCGGAGCGGCGCTTGCCGCGGCGATTCTCTGGATTCTCGCCGTCTTCGTGTTGCCGATTCTTGTGCCGTTTGCGCTGTCCAGAGTCACCGGTACGGGTGGAGTCGGCGCCGCGTCATCGACAGCGGGTCGATTCTCGCCGTTGCGCTCGCATGAAGAACCCTTCGGTGACCTTCCGCTGCCACGACAACCTGAGCGCCTGGGCGAGCGGAGAGCGATCAGCGAAGGTCGCGCGGTGATGATCACGGTTGCCGCCCTCGGGATTGAACCCGGAGCACTCGGTGAGCGCTTCGAGAAGCGTCGATTTGCCGCTGCCGTTTTCACCAACGAAAGACGTTACCTTGCTTCGAAACGCCACATCGATCCCGCGAGAGAACGCGCGGATGTTGAATGGATACTTGGCTGGATCGCTGTTCTCTGGCGTGCTCGTGATTCGGTGAAGGAACGGTGCGCACGTGCTTCGGACCGGCGCCGGCGCACTGCGTCTCGTCTTCATCGCCCTACTATAGCGGCGCGGCGTGGCTTCGGGCCGCGCTTCACGCGGCGGCGTTCCCGAATAGAAACAGTGAAACGGTCTCCAGGACGACTGTCCGATTCCGGCTTGTGATCCCTGCCGCAACGAGCGCGTCCAGGTACGTCTTGAAGGTGGCGCCGTCGGACTGCGTGGCGCTGAACGACAGTTGCTCCGGGAAGAACCGGGGGCGGTAGCCAAAAGTCTTCAAGCCGATCAGCTCCCGCGCCAGGATCCGTGGGACCTGTCGCGTCGTGTCCCAGACGGCGTCCTGGTGCGTGCTGAAGTAAGACCGCCAGTTGTCCCTGGCGGTCAATTGCCCGCCCAGTGACTCGAAGTACGCGTTCGCGCTGTCTTCTGCCAGGTGAAACTCGTGCCCGCCGTGAACGCCGCCCAGAATGTAACAGTCGTTCAGTAAGGGCGTCCAGTTCTTGTCGTTGAGAATGCTTCCCGGACCCAGCACGTCGGGTGCGTCTCGCAGTCCAGGGGCCGCTCTCTGGTCTGTCCTCTCGGTTTCGAGTGCCTCGACGAGCGCGACTTCCTCTGGGTCTATGACACCGCCTGCCGACGTCATGCCGAAATTGCTCACGAGAACAGAATCCTTGCGAATCTTGGCACTACCCAGCAGCAGCATCCCCAAGGCATTCGTGGACGCCTGCTGGTAGAGCCGCCAAGCGTTCAACGCGTACTGGCGCCGTTCGCCCCAGTCGTTCCTGAACCACGCGTTGTCCGCTTCGTACTGGTTCCCGCACGTGTTGAGTTCTTGCATGAAGCGAATGCTGTTCCAGGGCATTTCGGCCGACCTCCCCGCGGCGCCGAGTATGGCTCAGAAGAGAAGGCGCGAGTTTGAACAGTACCCATCGATCGGTCTTCCCGCAAGAGGGCTCTGGTCCTCGCGCTTGTGAGTATTTCGCTTCCACAATTGCGGGCCCCGCTAGCGGCCGCTCATGATCGTAGCTGCGGCGGCCTCGGAGCTCCGAGCAGGAAATGGAGCCACCGAGGCAGGCAAGGTGATAGACGGCGTTCGTACGAAGCGACACGTCGATATGCAGCCGCATATCCAGCGGCGCGCCTGGTGGTCTGACTGCCATGAGCGGAATCGCAAGCACGGCGCAGGCGACGGCATGACGAATCCGCACGTGACGATACGACGGCTCGAGCGCCCTTTGTACCTGCATCAGGTCCCCAGCGCGCCAAGCATCGCGCCAACCGGCCGCTCCAACTTCAGATACGCGCCCGGCGGGCAGCGCAAGCAGCCAGGGAACCTCTACGTTATCATCGCCGGAATTCCCAATACGTCATCGATCTGCAAGAGAAGTGGCCGAGGCGGGAGTCGCGGGCGCCGCGGTAAAGTGACGGCAACCGCACGATCGTAGAACTGGCGACTCGCTGCTGGCGCGGGCCGGACGCGTTGAAAGGTATTTGAATGTCGAACTTCCTGTCGCAGCTCACCGCGAGCGAGCGTGCGCGGCTCCTCGAGGAGCTGAACTACATGAACCTCAAGGAAATTCGCGGCTTCTGTTCGGAGCGCGGAATCCCTTACCGGATCGTGGCGGAGTCCACGGACGGCAAGGTGAAGGTCACCAAGGACACTGATCGAAAGCCGATCGTAGTGGCCCGTCTCCGGCGCTATCTCAGAACAGGCCAAGTGGGTCAGCCCACTCGCATCCCCGCACAGATCGTCCGCGAGGAAAGTCCGCCGACGCGGCTCGGACCTCGCCATCGCCTCTACTATCGCTGGTACGCGAAGGAGTTCGAGGGTGTCATGCGGTTGCTTCGTGATCTGACCGCCGGACGGTTCAAGGACGGCGCGGTTGCCCGGGTGCTCGCCATGGAGTTCTGGACGCGAGGAGAAGCTCCGACCTTCGAGGCGTTCGCCCGGTCATGGACGAAGGCCAAGGCAGAGCAACACCGGCTGCTTACGCCGGAGTACGCGTATCTGACAGACCTCAGACACCATCGCGCCGACAGCGAGTGGAAGGCTGTTCGCAAAGCCAAGGCAAAGTCCGCTCTGAAGACGCTGGCGAGAGTCGCGCCACTTTGAGCTGCGAATGAGCATCGGCACGTCGATGGACCTGAATACGGATGGGTTGGTGGACTAGATCGTCGCCAGTTGGAAGCAGGCGATCGCTTGGCTATTGCACTTGGACGCGCTGCGAGTGGAGGCCGGAGTGGGATGGCGTTGAGCTACGGCTCCTCGGGTATTCGGTCTTGTGGGCGCGGCAGCTTCGCCTTCCACGTGCCACCCGGCCCCTGCTCCCATGCGAGCAAGTAGCCGTCGTCCATCAACTCGAACCGGCGCTCTGGTCTCGGATTCCCGGTCAGTTCAAGCACCGCACGCCGCCAGACTTCGACCCGTTCCGCCAAAGGCCGCGACTGCCGAACCCGCGACTGCATCACGATCGCCTCGGTTGGCTTGTCGAACAGGAAGTCCTCGTCTTGGGTCAGAAACAGCACTCCCCTGTCGAAGAGCCGCTCTCTGATGCGTTGATCGGGTGCACCGCGCAAACCAAGAGTGATGATATGTTCGACGTCCTCACCATCCGCGCTCAGTCTGCGATACAGCGCGAGCGGGAAGTTCTCGTCGAGCAGGATCTTCAAGACGCCTGACGCACCGCCGGTGGCACATGCGCGGCGACATGGGCAGCGTAAGCCAATGCGGCTCGGACCTGTTCAATCGACAGTTGGTACTCGCTGGCGACCGTCTCGACGGTTTCGCCCGATGCGATGAGTCCCACAACCGTCGCAACGTCCATGCGAGTGCCGGCGATGCACGGCTTACCGAACCGAACGTCCGGATTCATGGAGATGCCGGGAAAGACTTCCATCAGGTCACTCACCTGCGCCGACTGTAGCATACGCCTCGGCGCGACTCCTGGTATTCTGTCCGGCTGGTCTGGAGGCAGCGTTTGCATGCGTGACGACATGGCGAGAGTCGTAACCGAGCGGCCACGACGGGGGCACGGGAATCCAAGTAGGAAGACAACTGGGCCTCGGATTCGATACTTCGATCCGGACAGGGACTACGACGAGCCCACGCGCCTTCCAGTCGCTCGCGGCCGGCAGTACGGCTACGAGGCGAAGGAGTTCTCGGACCTGATCAACCCGCTGAGGCGATACTTGAGGTCCTGCATCGGCAGGCCATGGGCCAAGGTGCATAGCGAGTTGTCACGCAAGCTGGATCGTCGAAGCCTGAGTGGCGCCCACATCTGGAACCACGTCCGGTGGGAGATCGAAACCGACTGCTACATTGGTGACGACCGCTTGGTCTATTCGAACCGCCGGCGGTACTTGAACGCCGACATCCCAGTCGAAGGTCTGTACGTTGATCCGAGGACTGGGCTGATTCGGGATCAGCCACGGAGTCGATTTGCTAGTGGGCGTGAGCGATTGAAGCGATTGCGTCACGCGCCCGCGCGCAGCGGACGTGCCGACAACGACGGCCCTTTCATAAATGGCCTGTATCGAGCGAAGGAGGTTTGGGCCGTGATTTCGCGGACGCGACAGCGGAGAGGCCGATAATGTACTCTCCAGTTGTCCAACGCGCGTCTCCACAGCTGCGGTCACGGAGGAGTCATCATGCTTCGCACGATCAGTTACGTCACGCTCCTGAGCCTTGTCGGCGCTGCATCCGTTGCGGCACAAGATGCCAAGGCTCTGGGAGAGAAGGTGTTTGCCGATCAGAAGTGCGCGCTGTGTCATTCAATCGGCGGGAAGGGCAACGCGAAAGGCCCGATGGAAGAAGCCGTCAGCAAGCTATCAGCCGACGAGATCCGCGCGTGGATTAACGACGCCAAGGGGATGACCGCAAAGACACAGGCGACCAGGAAGCCCGAGATGAAGGCCTACACGTTACCCAAGGAGGACGTGGATGCCCTTGTCGCCTACCTTTTCTCGATCAACAAGAAATAGCGACACATCGCTACCAGTTATCAGACGTTACGGCGTAGGATGTCCCGGCAAATGTCTCATCAGGATCCAATCCCGACGATGGCGGGCGGAACGGAGTTCGATCGCCGGGGCTTCCTCGATACCCTTCTCGCAGTCGGCTTCGTCTCAACCGCCGTCGCGATTGTCTACCCCGTCTCGCGGTTCTTGATTCCACCCGCGAACGGCGAACCGGCGACGGCGAGCGCGAGCGCGGGCAAGGCGGCGGCGCTCGGGCTCAACGGTGCGCGGATCTTCAAGTTTGGCAGCCGGCCGGGCATTGTCGTTCGCACGGCCGACGGCGACATCCGGGCATTCAGCGCCGTCTGCACCCACCTGGATTGCACAGTCCAGTACAAGCCGGACACGGCACAGCTGTGGTGCGCCTGCCACAATGGGACGTACGACCTGGGCGGCAACGTCGTGTCGGGGCCGCCTCCCCGAGCTCTCGAAAAGTTCGTCGTGAACCTGCGCGGCGATTCTGGCGACGAAGAGATCATCGTGTCGCGCGGCTGACGGGAGCGCCCAAGCCCATGGTGCAGAACGTCGTCGACTGGTTGGACGAGCGGCTCGACCTGAGCGGCATCCGCCATTTCATCGTCGAAAAGGGCGTGCCGATTCACGCGCAAGAGGTCTGGTATTACCTCGGCGGCATGACGATGTTCCTGTTCGGAGTGCAGGTGTTCACGGGCATTCTCTTGCTGCTGTACTACCGCCCGAGCTCGGCCGAAGCCTACGAAAGCGTCCAGTTCATCGTCACGCAGGTGGAGTTCGGCTGGCTGATTCGCAACGTCCATAGCTGGTCGGCGAACCTGCTAATTGCGCTCGCGTTTGCGCACTTCTTCAGCGTGTTCTTCCTGAAGTCGTACCGCAAGCCGCGTGAGCTGACGTGGCTCACCGGCATGGTGGTGCTGTTTCTGATGCTCGGCTTCGGCTTCAGCGGCTACCTGCTGCCGTGGAACGAGCTGTCGTTCTTCGCCACGAAGGTAGGGACCGGGATTGCCGGAGCGGTCCCACTCATCGGTCCGTTCACCTTGCGTCTGTTGCGCGGCGGCGATGACGTCACGGGCGCGACCTTGTCGCGCTTCTACGGATTACACGTGGCCGTCTTGCCGGCGATCACCACCGCGCTCGTCCTTGCGCACCTTCTTCTCGTCCAGCGTCAGGGGATGAGCGTGCCGCTCAGCATCGAGCGGAAACAGAAGGCAGGCGAGCGGCCGCCGCAGATACCGTTCTTCCCCAACTACATCCTTCGCGACATCCTCGCCTGGTACGTCGTGCTCGCGGTCGTCGCCGCCCTGGCCGCCTTCTACCCGTGGGAACTGGGCAAGAAGGCGGACCCCTTCGCAGTCGTTCCGCCGGGTATCCGACCCGAGTGGTACTTCCTCGCGATGTTCCACACCCTGAAGCTGATCCCGAGCCACGTGCTGGGATTGGAAGGCGAGCAACTCGGCGTCGTCGGATTCGGTCTCATCGCGGTGTTCTTGATGCTCGTGCCGTTCCTCGATCGACGCGCGAACCGCGGAGAACGCAGCCCGGTGTTCACGGTCCTGGCGGCACTCGGCCTCGCGTATCTGATCGTGTTCACCATCATCGGGCATTACGCCAAGTAGGCGCCGTCATGCTCTCGAGTACCGGACGCTGCCTCTCGCTCCTCGCGGTGATGGCGCTGTGCGCGCCGTCGCGCCTGGCTGCGCAACCCGCGCCGGCGGCCAACGCCTGCCTCACGTGCCATGCGACGCTCACCGAAACGAAGCTGTCGACACCGGCAGCGCTCTTCTCGGGGACGGATGTCCACCGGGAGCGCGGCTTTGCGTGTATTGATTGTCACGGTGGCGATTCGTCGGCCGGAGACAAGGCACGGGCGCACGACGCCGCGCGGGGATTCAAGGGTGCGCCGGTGGGGCAGGCACAGATTGCGACGTGCGCGCGCTGTCACAGCGACGCCACGCTGATGCGGCGCTTCGCGCCACGGCAGCGCGTGGATCAGGCGACCGAATATGCGACGAGCGTGCACGGCAGGCAGCTCGCCGCTGGCCACACCGACGTGGCCACATGCGCCAGCTGCCACGGCCCTCACGGGATCCGGGCGGTCGGCGACGCGAAGTCACCCGTCTTCCCCACAAACGTTGCCGCGACCTGCGCGGCATGCCACGCCGACCCGCGTCACATGGCCGAGTACAAGCTCCCCGGCGGGACCGCGATCCCGACCCGCCAGTTCGCCGACTACCAGAAGAGCGTCCACTACGCCGCCCTCACGAAGGGCAACGACCTCTCGGCCCCAACCTGCAACGACTGCCACGGCAACCACGGTGCGACGCCACCGGGCGTCGGCGCGGTGGTGAACGTCTGCGGCACATGCCACGCGGTCTTCGCGACGAAGTTCCAAACCAGCGTCCACGCCCAGATCTTCGACAAGGGGTGCGTGGAGTGTCACAGCAACCACGCCGTGCTGAAGCCATCCGACGACATGCTGGGTTCGGGCGCACACGCCTTATGTGCCTCCTGTCACAGCGGTCCCGACGACAAGGGCGCCGCCGCGGCCGACCGGATGCGACGTGGGATGGAGGGAGTGACGCGTGGAATCGTCCAATCGGGTGAGCTGATCGCGCGCGTCCGCAACGCCGGGATCGAGGTGAGCAACCAGGAGCTGGCGCTCGCCGAGGCTCGCTCGCGCCTGACGCTCGCGCGCAGGGAGATCCACTCGTCCGATCCCGCAGCCGTGGACACCATCCTGGCGGAAGCGACGACCATCCTTGCGGGCGTCGACCGCGCCGGCCAGGAC
The DNA here is from genome assembly GCA_040007095.1 of Acidobacteriota bacterium. GTDB lineage: Bacteria > Acidobacteriota > Vicinamibacteria > Vicinamibacterales > CAVVIG01 > JBDTVS01. The sequence continues at coordinate 4,658 of JBDTVS010000185.1, read as the reverse complement.
GGCGTCCTCGAGCTCCGGTTCCGGCGCCGCGGCCTGGCGCTGTCGCTCGGCGCCATCATGCTGCTCGTGGTCGCCCTGTGGTTCAAAATCAAGCAAATCGACCGCCGTTCACATCCCAGGTAGCGGCATGGACGAACGCCTGCTGCGCGTCGAGTCCGCCGTCCGCGCACTCGAACAGTCGCTCGGCGACATCGAACGGCGGCTCGTTGTCATTGAGCACGCAGGCGCCGCGACCGGCGACGCCGACCCTTCCGACCGTCCCTCCCTCCCTTCGCTGCCTGTCTTGCCTTTTTCGTCTGTCCCGCCCCGCGAGGACCTCGTCACGATGCTTTCGTTTGTGGGGCGGACGTTCGTCGCGCTCGGAGGGGCGTATCTGCTCCGCGCCCTGACCGATGCCGGGGTGGTCCCTGTATCCCAGGGCACCGCGCTCGGTCTCGCATATGCGTTGGGCTGGCTCGTCCTCTCCGACCGCGCGGGCGCAGCGAAGCGGCAGACGAGTGCCGCGTTCCATGGCTTTGTCGCGACGATCATTGCGTTCCCCCTGCTCTGGGAGTCAGTCAGCCGCTTTCGGCTGCTGACGCCCGATGCCGCCGCGTTCGCCGTGGCGCTCGTCACGACGCTCACGCTCGCGGTCGCGCTTCGGCAGCGGCTGCAGGTGTTGGCCTGGATCGCGGTCCTCGCCTCGCTTGCCGCGTCGATCGCGCTCGTGGCCGCGACCGGTGTCCTGGTGCCGTTCGCCGCGGCCACCGTCGGGCTTGGCGTGGCCACGCTCTGGATCGGATACAGCGCGGACTGGTGGTGGCTCAGGTGGCCCGTGGCGCTGGTCGCCGACCTGATGGTGTTCGCGCTCGCCGCGCGCACCGCCACGGCCAGCGTGTCGGACCCACCCGCGCAGGTCATCGCTGTTCAACTACTGCTGCTCATCGGCCATCTCGCCAGCGTCGCCTCGCGCACCCTGCTCCGCGGCCGTGATGTCAACATCTTCGAAGTCGTGCAGACCGCGGTGGCGCTGGCCGTCGGGTTTGGCGGCGCGATGTACGTAGCGCAAACGACCGGGTTCGGTGCGGCGGCGCTCGCAGCGATGAACCTCCTCTTCGGCGTCGGCTGCTACGGTGTGGCCTTCGCCTTTCTCGCGCGCCAGCAGGAGCTGAGGCGGAATTTCTATTTCTACACGTCGCTCGGCCTAATTCTCCTGCTCACGAGCATGGCGCTCCTCCTCGCCGGTCCGACAGTGGCGCTGACGTGGACCGTCCTCAGCGTTGTGACGACGTTGCTGGCGCTCTCGACCAATCGCGTCACGCTCAACTCCCACGCTGCCGTGTACATCGTTGCGGCGGCCGTCTCCTCGGGCCTGCTCGCGGCCGCAACCGTCGCACTCGTGGGGCCAACCGAAGCGCCGTGGCCCCCGTTGTCGCCGGCGTCTCTGGCCGTTCTGTGCGGGGTGGCCGCGTGCTGGGCGATTCCGATGTCGCCCACCGCGGGTGGGTCCCTCGTCGCGCGCATCCCGCGTCTGCTCATCACGATGGTGTTGGTGTGGTCAGCTGGCGGGTGGTTGATCGGCGTCATTACCCGGGCGATGGCTGGTTCGTCGAGTCATGCGACCGATGCCGGCGTCGTTGCCACGGTGAGGACGAGCGTTCTGGTCGGTGCCGCGCTGGCGCTCGCGTGGATTGGACGAGCCAATCGCTTCCGGGAATCGGCATGGCTCCTCTACCCGCTACTCGCCGCGGGCGCCCTGAAACTGCTCATCGAGGATCTCCCGCGTTCGAGGCCCGCCACCTTGTTCATCGCGCTGGCGCTGTATGGTGGCGCGCTGATTATCGCGCCGCGGCTCGGCCGAACTGGCGCATCCCGCGCGCCGCGTGACGCCGCGCACCAGTGAGAGTTCGATGGTCTTACCCCCGCCGGCGATCAGCGGGCCGACGTTGAACAACGGCCTTCATTGTTGGCTGTCTCGGGCGACGGACTCGGTGTATGACCGGTGAACCGGGCACGGTGACGATGACGTCGACGCTCTCAAGCAGACTACCCGGCCGCGGAAGTTGAGCGACAGCGTGAGTTGTGCGCCTCGTCCTATTTGATTCGTTCGAACCGAGCGCGCGAGTACCGTTCGAACGGCTTTCCCGTTTCATCAACCGCGGCTCCCCCCCGGCATCATGAACGTGGGATTAACGTCTTGAGATAGGGCCGGTCGACCTGGGCGCAGTCGGCACCGGAAAGACGTCTGCGTGCATGTATCCGTACGTGGAGCAATTGATGCGCTGGCGCGCCGACGACCCCACGCGACGGCCGGGAGGCCTCGTCCTGGAAGTCAAAGGCGATTTCTGCGGGCAGGTGCACGCCATGCTCCGCCGGAATGGACGCGAAGCCGACTACGTCGAGATCGGGCTCGACACCGGCGGCTGCAGCTCGCTCCGATCAGCACTGCCCGGAGACGAGAGTTGGCGCACGTTGCTCCAGTGTTTTCGCACGAAGGTCTTCCTCGCGTCCAGTGACGAGTTCACCGCCCGGAACGCGGCAGAGTTATGTGGCCGGCGCGATCAGCTGAAGGCCCACTACAGCGTGTCGGAGTCCGGCCGCAATGCGCACATCTCCCTCCTCACGGGTCGCCCCACGTCGGGACAGCAGTCGCTCAGCGCCAGCAAGACCTATGCGCCGCATCATGAGCAGATCTTCGCGCCACGCGTGTTCACGCAGCTGCAGAACGCGCAGGCCATCGTGTTGCCCTACGACGGCATCAACCCGCTGCCGGCGCAGTTCTGCTATCTGTTCCAGAACGCGATCGTCGTGACGGATCCGTAGACGTTCGTGCCGGCCTTCGATGTAGCGCTGTTGGACTGGTCAGTCTTCCCGCCGGGCTCGCCGCCAATCTGGCGCCCTGCGTACAATCGACTCTGCGGTGCAGGTCCCGGACTGGTTCCGGGCCGTCCTTCCGGCCGCGCTGTACGGATGGGCCAAGGTCATCGCGCTGGGTGAAACGAGGGATCATGTGGGAGATCGCAATAGTTCGCTGACACGGGTACCGCCAGTGTTCAACGAGTTGCTCGACCGCTGGCCCGTCGGCGATTCCTGGTTCGTCCGCTGTGGCCAGGTGGACGCGCGTTCTCGTCGACCGTTGGCTGTCGACGGCTCGCCGGCAAATGGTGCGCCTCCTGCCTAACCTGATGGGCGTTAGAGAATGGCGACTACCGCCGCCGTGTGGAGGGCTTCCTGAAATCGTGCCACCTCTCCGGGTCGGGCCCAAAATCGTCGATGACAGCCTTCGCATCGATGTGGCCGCTTGAACGTCAAGCCGTCAAGCAGTCGCTCGTACCAGCGCCGCGGTAAACGCTGCGGTCTCGACTCACACAATAGGGGCTAGGCGTCATGCCGAAGACCTGCTGCCGACTGTATAACAGCCCATGGCGCTCTGTTGAGTCGTCGACGAGTCTTTCGGATCTTTTTTGTCTTCTTGGCATTGGAGTCAGTGCCAGACGGTTCAGGTCCGCGCGCCTTCGATTGTCATCGTACGTTCATTTCTTCGATGGCGATTCATCGCGCATTCATCTTCAGCGTACGAATTTGTCCGCATTGTCAGCGATTGATTGATCGTCGCTCAAGGAATCTCCTCCACTCCCCTTCTTGCCCCTGGTGTTTTCCGCTGCGTGAACTGGAACCAGCAAGCGGTCATTGACTACTTGCTCGAGGAGACTCGCATCCCGGCCGAATCACCCTCCGGAGCGTCCGACCGAGGACCACTGCCACCGGCTTGTTCATCGGCGCGGCCACCGCCGGCCCTGAGCAGGCCCGTCGCGCAGCCTGGAGAAGACCCGCGATCTCGTCAAGCAGTTTCCACCGAAGAATATAGGGCGGCGGCGCGCCAGCAGCAGCCGCCCCGACATACCGGAGTGTTCCCGGAGCCTCCGGACGCTGGCGCCCCCGGCGAGGGGCGAGGCGCCGAACCCGATTCGATCGCGCGCAAACGTGCCAGGTGTGAGCGCACCGGACCGGCACGAGATGTGCTCGGTCAGCGAATCATCTCGAACGCAACCATCAGGGATTGAGTAATCGGTTGATCGTGCCGTTGGTGGCCCACCACATCGGCAACGATCGCATCGCGGCTCGCGAGCGGCTCGGCGGCTTGTTGAAGTACTACTATCGACCCGCCGCGTGACGGCCGCAGATGTCGCGCGCGTCCACTTCGCTCTCGCACTGACGATGCGAGCCGGCGTCTCAGTCCTGCCTCAGGCACGATGCCTCGTTTCCGGCGCATCTTCCAGTGTCAGCCTACCTACGTTCAGACGCCGCTCCGACCGAGGAGCCGATCGACGCCGGAACAGTCCGTCGTGCGACGCACGTCGACGCTCTCCGCTTTTCCCCGGCGAAGGTCCGCCGATCGACTGAATGGACACTTCGCGGTCAGATCGGCGGCCGCGGTATGCGCACGCCGCCAGGATCAAACGCGGATGTCAGAATTTGACCGCCACAACGCGCGCTGACGTGCGTTCTCGCCTGACCCACCGTGTCTACAATATGCGGACCGCGACCGCGAGCACGGCACCGACGCGGGGGCGGCCACAAGACCTCTTAGCCAAACTCCACCTGATGGCTACGACTTTGCCGCCCCTTGTCCATCCGGCAGGCGTAGACTCTGTATTCGAGGCGTGATCAGGGTGGTG
>JBDTVS010000184.1:0-10327 GCA_040007095.1 Acidobacteriota bacterium | reverse complement strand
ATCCCCGCCGGCTGCGTTGCTCCTCGCTCAAATACTCCCGGTATTCTCGGTCGTCACGCCTTGCCGACGGGGCGCCTCGTCCGTCTCGGTGCAACGCCAGACTTTCATCACGGGCTGCTAAACCGGCGTAGTGTAGCTCAAACCCTGGACGCCGGGAGGGAACAAAGACCAGCCTGAACAGCCACTGGCTGTCCAGCTGGTTTGCCACGTTCAATGCCACCACGAAAACACGAAAAATCCGTGTGTTGACGCGAATACATGCCACTGGTCTCAATCGAGAAAGTCGTAATACTTCTCGACGTGCGCCGCAAGATCGAGCGAGTGCTGTCTGACGAGCCGCTCGGCCAGCTCGGTGTCGCGGCGCTCCAGCGCCTGGATGATGCGCATGTGGTCGGCGATCGAGCGGGACGCGCGATCCTGCTGCGAGATCGTCATGCGGCGAATCGCCCGGACGTGGACGAAGAGGTTCTCGATCGTCTTCGACATGAGTTGCGAACCGGAGAGGTTGATGATCGCCTGATGGAAGGCGATGTTCGCATCCGAGTACTCGTGCAGGTGCTCTGAAGGCGCAGAGCTGTGAAACTCATCGAACATGTGGCGCAGCGCGCCGATGCTTTCCTCTGACGCGTTGATCGTGGCGAGCCTCGCCGCCATGCTCTCCAGCGCCGCGCAAACTTCGATGATTTCGATGATCTCCTTCTTGGTTTTCCTGACGATGAAGACACCGCGGCGCGGAATGGTGCGCAGGAAGCCTTCCTGCTCGAGCAACGTCATCGCTTCGCGGATCGGCGTCCGGCTGACGCCGAGCGCGCGGCTCAGCTGACGTTCGTCGAGACGGATTTCCTCTCGTTGGCCGTAGATGTCCGCATCCATGATGGCGTCTTTGAGCGCCATGTACGCCTGGTCGACGATGCTGACGTTCGCGTTGAGGGGCTGCAGGTCCAAGGGAGGAGCGAGCTTCATGTTGACTTTGACTGGTATACCACATACGGTATGCATTCCGATCGCCGAAAAGTCACTGCTCCGGAGGACACCATGTTAGAGACTGCTGCTTCCCCCGCCGATACCACAGCAGCCGATGCCGAGCGGAAGCTGACCGACGGCTTTCACCTCGTCATCGAGGCGCTCAAGCTCAACGGCGTCACCACCATCTACGGCGTGCCGGGCATCCCGATTACGGACCTGGGCCGTCTGGCACAGGCCTCAGGCCTGCGAGTCATCTCGTTCCGGCATGAGCAGCACGCCGGCAACGCTGCGGCCATCGCCGGCTTCCTGACGAAGAAGCCCGGCATTTGCCTCACGGTGTCCGCGCCCGGCTTCCTCAACGGTCTGACTGCGCTGGCCAATGCCACGACCAACTGCTTTCCGATGATCCTGATCAGCGGCTCGTCCGAGCGCGAGATCGTCGACCTGCAGCAGGGCGACTACGAGGAGATGGACCAACTGGCGATTGCCAAGCCCCTCTGCAAGGCGGCGTTCCGCGTGCTGCACGCCGCCGACATCGGCATCGGCGTGGCGCGCGCGATCCGCTCGGCTGTTTCTGGTCGTCCAGGCGGCGTCTATCTCGATCTGCCGGCCAGACTGTTCTCTCAGGTGATCGACGCGGATGCTGGAGCCGGTTCTCTCGTCAAGGTCGTGGACCCGGCACCGGTCCAGCGTCCAGCTCCGGCCGCTGTCACCCGCGCGCTCGATCTCCTGAAAAGTGCCAATCGCCCCCTGATCATTCTCGGCAAAGGCGCGGCTTACGCGCAGGCCGACGACCAGATTCGCGCCGTGGTCGAAAAAAGCGGCATACCGTTCCTGCCGATGAGCATGGCCAAGGGACTGCTGCCCGACACGCATCCGCAGTGCGCCGGTGCCGCACGCTCGACAGTGCTCAAGGACTCCGACGTCGTGATGCTGATTGGCGCTCGGCTCAACTGGCTGTTGTCGCATGGCAAGGGCAAGACCTGGGGGGAGCCTGGGTCGAAGAAGTTCATCCAGATCGACATCGAACCCAGGGAGATGGATAGCAACGTCGAGATTGCCGCCCCACTGGTAGGCGACATCGGCTCCTGCGTATCGGCTCTGCTCGAGGGCATCGACGCACAGTGGCCAGCCCCGTCCGCTGACTGGGTCGGCGGCATCAACGCGCGCAAGGAGGCGAACATCGCCAAGATGTCGTCGAAGCTGACCAGAGAGTCGGCGCCAATGGACTTCCACAGTGCGCTCGGTGCACTTCGCACCGTCATCAAAGAGCGACCGGATGCCATCCTTGTCAACGAAGGCGCCAACACCCTCGACCTCGCGCGCGGTGTCATCGACATGTATCAACCGCGCAAACGCCTGGACGTCGGCACCTGGGGCGTCATGGGCGTCGGAATGGGCTTTGCCGTCGCGGCTGCCGTGGAAACCGGCAAGCCTGTGCTCGCGGTCGAAGGCGACAGCGCCTTTGGATTCTCCGGCATGGAAGTCGAAACGATTTGCCGGTACCACCTGCCGGTCTGCATCGTCGTCTTCAACAACAACGGCATCTATCGCGGAACTGACGTCAATCCCGGTGGTTCGGATGTGGCGACCACCGTCTTCGTCAAAGACGCGCGCTACGACAAGATGATCGAAGCCTTCGGTGGCGTCGGCGTTCATGTGACCACGCCGGACGAGTTGAGCCGGGCCGTGAACACGGCCATGGACTCTGGTCGGCCGACCCTTGTCAATGCGGTGATCGACCCCAGCGCCGGAACAGAGAGCGGCAGCATCGGCAAGCTCAACCCGCAAAGCGCGGTTCGCAAGAAGTAACGGTAGTGTTTCAATTTCAACGGCAACCATCGAGGCCGCCGAGGCCACCGGAAAAACAATACTGTCGCTCGGTGCTCTCGGTGTGCGCGGTGGTTGACGTCAACTGAGGTTTCATAGATGGGCAAGGCACTGGACGGCGTTCGCATTCTCGATTTCACTCACGTTCAATCGGGGCCGACGTGCACCCAGCTGCTCGCCTGGTTGGGAGCCGACGTCATCAAGGTTGAACGCGCCGGCGAGGGGGACGTCACGCGCAGCCAGCTGCGTGACATTCCGGGGGTGGACAGCCTGTACTTCACGATGCTCAATTCGAACAAGCGCTCGATCACCGTCGACGCCAAGAATCCGAAGGGTAAGGCGATCCTCGAAGCGCTGGTCAAGAAGTGCGACGTGCTCGTGGAGAATTTCGCGCCCGGCGCACTCAATCGGATGGGCTTCACCTGGGAGCACATCAACGAGCTCAATCCGCGCATGATCGTGGCGTCGGTCAAGGGTTTCGGTCCCGGGCCGTACGAAGACTGCAAAGTCTACGAGAACATCGCGCAGTGTGCCGGCGGGTCGGCATCCACGACGGGCTTCGACGACGGCCCGCCGCTGGTTACCGGCGCACAGATCGGCGACAGCGGCACTGGATTGCATCTGGCGCTGGGTATCGTGGCCGCGTTGTATCAGCGCAACACCACCGGCCGCGGTCAGCGCGTGCTGGCGGCGATGCAGGACGGCGTGCTCAACCTCTGTCGCGTGAAACTGCGCGATCAGCAGCGGCTCGCGCGGACGCACGTCATGGAGGAGTACCCGCAATACCCCAACGGCACGTTCGGCGATGCCGTCCCGCGATCGGGGAACGCCTCTGGCGGCGGGCAGCCGGGATGGATTCTCAAGTGCAAGGGCTGGGAAACCGATCCCAACGCGTACATCTACTTCATCACGCAGGCGCCGGTATGGAATGCCATCTGCAAAGTGACCGGCCACGAGCAATGGTTGACCGATCCGCGCTACGCGACGCCGAAGGCGCGGCTGCCGCATCTGTCGGAAATCTTCGACCAGATCGAGGAATGGACGAAGACCAAAACCAAGTTCGAGGCGATGGACATCTTCAACAAGCTCGACATCCCGTGCGGGCCGATTCTCTCCATGAAAGAGATCGCGGAAGAACCGTCGCTGCGCCAGACCGGCACCGTCGTCGAGGTCGATCACCCGACGCGCGGCAAGTACCTGACCGTGGGCAATCCGATCAAGATGTCTGACAGTCCGTCCGACGTGAAGCGATCGCCGCTCCTCGGCGAGCACACGGACGAGGTCCTGGGAGAACTTGGCTTCGCCGCTGATCAGATCGCGGCGCTGCGGGCGGAGAAAGTCATCTAGCGGTCATGGAAGACATCCACTCGTTGCGGCTCCTCAAGTCAGCAGCATCGCTCACCAGGAACAGTGATGACCAATAACAAGACCGACGTCAGGCGTGTTCTCGATACCGTGAAGGCTGAAGGCCGCACCGCGCTCACCGCACCGGAAGGCAAGCTCGTGTGCGAGGCGTACGGAATCACCGTTCCCAAGGAAGGCGTAGCGACGTCTGCTGCTGACGCGGCGGCGATCGCAACGGCCATGGGCTTTCCGGTGGTGCTCAAAATCATCTCGCCGGAGATTCTGCACAAGACCGAGGCGGGCGGCGTGCTGGTCGGCGTGAAGGACGCCGGGGAGGCCCAGAAGGGCTTCGACAGGCTCATCGCCAACGCGAAGAATTACAACGCGACGGCGAATATCCTCGGCGTCCAGGTGCAGCAGATGCTCGCCGGCGGCCAGGAGGTGATCATCGGCGCGGTCACCGATCCGGTGTTCGGCAAGCTGGTCGCCTTCGGTCTGGGCGGCGTCCTGGTCGAAGTGCTCAAAGACATCACGTTCCGTCTCGCGCCCGCGACCGAGAGCGACGCGTTGTCGATGCTCGACGGCATCGCGGCGGCGCAGATCCTCAAGGGCGTCCGCGGTGCGGATCCGGTCAATCGCGGCGCGCTCGCGACGATGATCCAGCACGTGTCGGAGCTTATCGCCGACTATCCGGAAATCGCCGAGATGGACTTGAATCCCGTCTTTGCCACCAAGGAGGGAGCGGTCGCGGCCGACGTCCGGATCGTCCTCAATTTCTCGCCGGCGCCGGCGCGGTTCCGCCCGAAGCACGAGGACATCGTGCGCGACATGAACCGCATCATGAAGCCGAAAGCGGTCGCCGTCATCGGCGCCTCGTCGGAGGCCGGCAAGATCGGCAACTCGGTGATGAAGAACCTGATCAACGGCGGCTACGCGGGGCAGATCTACCCGATCAACCCGTCCGCCGACGAGATTATGGGGCTGAAGGCGTACAAGAGCGTCAAGGACGTTCCAGGCGACATCGACGTCGCGGTGTTCGCGATCCCGGCCAAGTTCGTCGCCGGGGCAATTGTCGAGTGCGGCGAAAAGAAGATTCCGGGAGCCGTCCTCATTCCTTCCGGTTTTGCCGAGACCGGCAACGTCGAGGGCCAGAAGGAGCTCGTCGCAGTCGCCCACAAGTACGGCGTCCGCCTGATGGGCCCCAACATCTACGGCTTCTATTACACCTGGAGCAACCTCTGCGCGACGTTCTGCACCGCATACGACGTCAAGGGCAACGCGGCGCTGTCGTCGCAGTCGGGCGGCATCGGGATGGCGATCATCGGCTTCTCCCGCTCGGCGAAGATGGGCGTCTCGGCGATCGTGGGCCTGGGCAACAAGGCTGATATCGACGAGGACGATTTGTTGACGTTCTTCGAGCAGGACGACAACACGTCGATCATCGTGCAGCACTGTGAAGATCTGAAGGACGGCCGCGCCTTTGCCGAGGTCGCCAAGCGCGTCTCGAAGAAAAAGCCGGTCGTCATGCTCAAGGCCGGACGCACGTCCCTGGGCTCCAAGGCGGCCAGTTCGCACACCGGCGCGCTCGCCGGCAACGACAAGATCTACGACGATGTGCTGCGGCAGTCCGGGGTGATTCGTGCGCGGTCGCTGCGGGAGATGCTCGAGTTTGCCCGCGCGCTTCCGATCCTGCCGACGCCGAAGGGCGAAAACATCGTGATCATCACGGGGGCTGGCGGTTCGGGCGTGCTGCTGTCTGACGCGGTCGTGGACAACGGGCTGTCGCTCATGGCCTTCCCACCGGATCTCGATGCGGCGTTCAAGAAGTTCATCCCGCCGTTCGGCGCTTCGGGTAATCCAGTCGATATCACCGGCGGCGAGCCGCCGAAGACCTACCAGAACACCGTCCGGCTCGGACTTGAAGATGAGCGGATCCACTCACTGATTCTGGGCTACTGGCACACCATCGTCACGCCGCCGATGGTCTTTGCGAAGCTGCTGGCCGAGATCGTCGAGGAGATGCGGGCGAAGGGTATAGACAAGCCGGTCGTGGTGTCGCTGGCGGGGGATGTGGAAGTCGAAGAGGCGTCAGAGTATCTCTTCGCGCACAAGATTCCGGCCTATCCCTATTCGACGGAGATCCCGGTGGACGTGCTCGGCGCCAAGTACAAATGGGCGCGCGGCGCCGGATTGCTCTAGTACGTTTTTCGAACTTGCACGTGTCGGCTTTAGCCGGACCACACGACAGTCCGCCTGAAGACGGACACTACGTCCAATCGAAAAATGCAATAAGGCCGGGAGAGCCTGGATCCCGGCAAGAGCTCACCGCCGGTGTTCCTGCGAAGACCCGGAAGATCGATTACAGCGAAAAAGTCCGCGAGACGGCGAGGATCAGGAGTAGTGTGACGCCGGCGATCGCGCATTCGCCGATCACCCCGACCGCCAGCGGGCGCCACCCCTGCTTCGACAGTTCCCGGACATTTGTCCGCAATCCGACGCCCGCGAACGTCAGCAGGAACGCCCATCGAGACAGATTGGCCATGTCCGTGACTTGTGCTTTGCTGAACGCGCCGGCGGTGGCAAGCGCTGAGACGAGGAGAAAGCCGAGCACGAATTTCGGAAATTTCTGCCACAGAAACGCCGCCTTGTTGTCGATCGCGCGGCCCTGCTGCTGGCGGAGCCAGTAGACGGCATATCCCAGCACCACGAATCCGATCGTGGCATTGCGGGCGGTCTTTGCCAGTACCGCAAACTGACCCGCGGCGTCCGAATAGAGTGCGCCGGCCGCAACCGCCTCGGCGGTGTTGTCGACCGCCAGGCCGACCCAGAGGCCGTAGGCATGATCGGTCATTCCCAACGATCGGCCGATCAGCGGAAACACGAACAGGCTCACGGCGCCCAGCGCGAGAATTGCCGCCATCGCGTACGACGCGTCCTCGTCGTCGGCGTCGATTGCGCCCTTGGCCGCGATGATGGCCGAGACGCCGCAAATCGACGATCCAATCGCCAGCAGGCTGATCAGCTTCGGCTGCAAACCGAATGCGCGGCCGAGCGCCGTCATCAGCACGATGGCGCCGGCCAGCTCCAACGCCACGCAGACCAGGCTGACGCCGCCGAGCTTCGCGATGTCTCCGAGCAGAAACCTGACGCCCAACAATACGATGCCGGTCTTGAGCCAGAACTCGTAGGTGTCCACACCGCGCTGGAATAGTGCCGGCACGCCAACGGTATTCGACACGACGAGTCCGAAGATGATCGACCACAGCACGTATTCGATGTTCGGCAAGGTCATGTGATGGGCTTTGCCGTACTCGGCAATCGACTGCTCGGTCATCTTGCCCGCGAGACCGACGAAGAGGAGCAGGAGTGTTCCCGGCAGGATGTTCGCCCATGCGGGCAGGCGCCAGGCTACGGCCACCGGAGCTGCGGTGCGGGTCGTCATGAGGCTACCACGCAATCCCGGCGATGAGCCCCGTCTTGATCAGGACGATGGCGGCGGCGGCCGCGATCACGGCCCACCAGTCGAGCGATACACGCATTGGCCCTCCAGAAGTTGACGCGTCCGACGTCCAGGTATTGTGGACCTCTCCCCGCGATTTCGCCAGAGCGGCCGCATTCAGTTGCTGCGGGCGCGGGACGGCTTTCGGACACGATCGGTGCGGCTCGACGATCGCACGGTGGTCATCGGGCGAGCGGGCCAGGCTGAAGCCGGGCCTGGTCCAACGGCCTATCGGCTTCACCGATATCGAGGATCCGCGGATTTCGTTTATTGCCATCTGGCCGGATCGAACTATCTGTTGCTGCCGTCACACCTGATCCCGCCCGGCGGCGCCCGGTTCCTCGACGAGCCCGACTCGACCTATCAGCGTTTCAAGAACAGCTTTGCCGCTTTGACGTCAATTAGTCTATAAATCGGATAGACTAACTGCTGTGTTGTCGCGGAAGTCGAAGTACGGCCTGAAGGCGCTGCTGACGCTCGCCCGCGAAGCGAGCCATGGGCCGGTGCTCATCGCCGAGCTGGCCGACCGCGACGCCATCCCGAAGAAATTTCTGGAAGCGATTCTCCTCGAGTTGAAGCGCCACGGCGTGGTGCAGAGCCGGAAAGGGAAGGGCGGCGGCTATTTCCTCCGGCGGCCGCCGGAGGAAATCACTTTCGGCGAGGTGATTCGCGTGCTGGACGGGCCCCTGGCGGCCGTGCCCTGCGTGAGCCAGACCGCGTACATGCGATGCGCCGAATGCCTCGACGAGCAGACCTGCGGCGTGCGTCTGGCGATGAAGGAAGTGCGCGACGCCACTGCGCAAATTCTCGACCACACCACCCTGGCCGACGTGAATGTGCGGGTCGCCCGCAAGCGTCGTAAATCCTCATGACCCATCGGCCTCCCCTCGTTGCCGGAGGACGATTCGACACTGACGAGCCCTAACCGGCTTGTCGAATGCCTGCGTGCCGCCGAGAATGGTGCGCACATGCCAGTCGAGCGGTTCCTCGACCTCGCCGATTCCCGCGTGGCGGCGTATCGTCTTCTCTCCGACGCCGACCTCCTCAAGTCCCACGGCCTGTTCATCGCCGAGGGGCGCCTTGTCGTCCGCCGTCTCATCGAGGAAGGCCGTCATCGGCTGAGATCGCTGCTCGTCAACGAGGCGGCGGCTCAAAGCCTGGGGCCTTGGCTTGCCACGATCGGCAGTGTGCCGATCTACCTCTGTGAGACGGCCGACTTCCTTGGCCTCACCGGTTATCACATCCACCGTGGCTGCCTGGCGCTGGTTGAACGCCCGCCGGCCCTAGCCCTGCAGACGCTTCTCGAATCGTTATCTGGCGCCGTGTCACCAAAGGCTGAAACCGGCGCGTCCTCGGACACGACGGGAACGACGGCGTTTTGCCCGCCGTCGATGGTCGTCGTCCTCGAAGGCGTGACGAACGCCGACAACGTGGGCGGCGTCTTCCGCAACGCCGCCGCGTTCGCCGCCGATGCGGTGCTGTTGAGTCCCACGTGCTGCGACCCGCTCTACAGAAAGGCGATCCGGACATCGATGGGCGCGACGCTTCAGGTGCCGTACGCGCGCCTGGACGATTGGCCGCGCGGTCTGGACGCGCTCCGCGATCGCGGTTTTACGATCGTGGCGCTCACCCCGCGCCAGGAGGCGACGACGCTCGCCGACTTCGCCGCGTCACGCCAGCGATCCAGCGTCGCGCTGCTGGTCGGGACGGAAGGCGACGGCTTGACGGCCGCCGCCGCGGCGGCGGCACACGTGCTCGTGCGCATTCCGATCGCGCCGGCGGTGGATTCCCTCAACCTCGCCGTCGCCGTCGGCATCGCACTGCACCAACTGTCGGCAGGCGGACGAGCGTAAGAATCAGGTTTGCGGCTTGAGCTGAGTACTGGAGTTTGGGTTGAAGTCCCGAGCGGGCGGGCTGGTCAGTTTGAATTGAACTACCGAGCGCGCCGAGCGCGCCGAGCACACCGAGCACACCGAGCAAGATTGGCACTTTTCTCGGTGATCTCGGTGCCTCTCGGTAGTTACCGTATGCGACCTGGTCGAGGCTGACCCGCCCCCGCTCGCTCTGAGGCTCAACTCCGGGCCCGCGGTACGGCGAACCATGAAGGCGTGTCTTTCGTCGCCTAATGAGATGGCCGTAGGTTTGCGATCGGTGTTCGCGGTCCTCGTAAACCCTTTACCGGGAGATCGCGAATGCAGTTTCTGCCAGCTCTTCTCGTCGCGGCTGTTGCCGCCACGCAAACATCGGGATCGTTACAGCGGTCCGATCCGGTGCTCGTTCGCCGGGTGATCGACGGCACCACCATCGAGGTAGCGGCATTTGGCCGCGTGCGCCTGCTCGGCCTGACCCAACCCTTCGGTCGCGACGCGCGGGACCGGCTGGAGTCGCTCGTCCTTCGACACTGGGTTCGGCTCGAGTACGACGCGACGGCGATCGCTACGAGCCGCCGTCACGTGGCCTACGTCGTTCGCGAGGACGGCGTCTTCGTGAATGCGGCGATCGTGCGCGACGGTCTGGCACGCGTCAGCACGCGAACGGTATCGACGCGACGCCAGGAGCTCCAGCGCGCGGAGCGCGAAGCGCGAGCGCTTCGACTGGGCATGTGGGCGCAACCAGCGCCGCGTTTGAGACAGCGCTAGTGTCCTGCGTCCGACGCTTTAGGACGTCTTCCGGGCGGGGCATCCCTCC
>JBDTVS010000183.1:0-53967 GCA_040007095.1 Acidobacteriota bacterium | reverse complement strand
AAGGTACCGGGCTGGGCCTGGCCACATCGTTGGCCATCGTCAAGGGACACGAGGGTTTCATCCGTGCGTATAGCGACCCCGGAAGAGGTACCCGATTCCGCATCTACCTACCGACGCAGTCCGGGCTTGCGACGCCGGTGCCCGCGGTCGCCGCAGTGAGCCGACCGCGGGGCAACGGCGAGACGGTGCTGGTCGTGGACGACGAAGCCGCAATCCGGCAGATCGCCGAGCAGACGCTCGAGGCCTTCGGCTATCGGGTGCTGCTCGCCACCGACGGACCAGAGGCGGTCGCGCTCTACGCCGAGCACCAGGCGGACATTGCTGTCGTGCTGACCGACATGATGATGCCCGTGATGAATGGGTCTGCGACGATTCTGGAACTGGTTCGGTTGAACCCTGATGTCCGCATCATCTGCGCCAGTGGCCTCGCAAGCGACGCCAACATGGGCGGCGTGGCTCCCGAATATGCCAAGCATTTCCTGGCCAAGCCGTACACGGCCGAGACGTTGCTTACGGCGATCAAGGCAGCGCTGCGGTAGTTGAGACGCTGGGAACTCACCCAAGTCAACCTCAAGGAGAATCCCTACCCTCAGCCGCCGGTGCAATCGGTGCAATGTGGCGCGACAACCATGGCAAATATGGGAGCCATGGCAATCGAATCGCTGTATGTTATTGAATCCACAAGCGTAGAGAGAGTCCGAATCCCTCTCTCTCCGAATCCCCAAGTTCTGCGCGTTTCCTCAGTATTTCCCACGAAACGAACGAGAATCCCTCTCTCTCCGCCAAGCTGTAAATGCCAACATATAAACGACTTATATTGACGAGTTAGCTCGCGGAGAGAGGGAGAGACGCCTACCAGCGTGTGCAAAACGGAACATGCCAGGCTTGGGTCTTCGCGGATACCGTTACAGAAGAGTTCTCACGATCGTCGGCCGCTGCCAATTTGCCGCTGACAATGCCTTCGGGCCTCCTGTCACCTTGAATTGACCCCTGTTGACGGTGCGCGTCGCGCGTGACCAACGACAAGAGTGGGGTCCGAGACAAGATGACGACTTCCAACGTCCTTGCGGAAGCGGTTGACGTCAACCTCGACGTAGGACGCGCTGAGGCGCTCCTGAGAACGGGGGCGTTGCAGAGCGCGATATTCAATAGCGCGAATTTCTCGAGCATTGCCACCGACGCCAAGGGCGTCATCCAGATCTTCAACGTGGGCGCCGAGCGGATGCTCGGCTACGCGGCCGTCGACGTCGTGAACACGATCACACCGGCCGACATCTCCGATCCGCAGGAACTGATCGCGCGAGCAGCCGCTTTGAGCGTCGAACTGGCGACGCCGATTGCCCCGGGATTCGACGCGCTCGTCTTCAAGGCCTCGCGCGGGATCGAGGACATCTACGAGCTGACGTATATCCGCAAGGATGGCAGCCGGTTTCCAGCCGTCTTGTCGGTCACGGCGCTCCGCGATGCGCAGGGCGCCATCATCGGCTACCTCTTGATCGGGACCGACAACACCGCGCGCAAGCAGGCCGAAGACGCGCTCCTGAAAGCGGGTGCCTTACAGCGCGCGATCTTCGACAGCGCGACCTTCTCGAGCATCGCGACGGACACGAAGGGCGTCATTCAGATCTTCAACGTCGGCGCCGAGCGCATGCTCGGGTATGCGGCCGCGGAGCTCGTGAACACGGTCTGTGTGGCTGACCTCCACGATCCTCGGGAAGTCGTCGCGCGCGCGGCCGCGTTGACTGTGGAATTCGGCACGTCGATCGCGCCGGGATTCGAAGCCCTGGTCTTCAAAGCCTCTCGGGGAATCGAAGACATCTACGAGCTGACCAAGGTCCGGAAGGACGGGAGCCGTTTCCCGGCGATCGTCTCTGTCACGGCGCTGCGCGACCCGCAGAATGCGATCATCGGGTACCTGTTCATCGGCACGGACAACACCGCGCGCCAGGAAGTGGAAGAGGAGCGACAGAAGCTCGATCAGCGCTTGCGCGACCAGCAGTTCTACACGCGCTCCTTGATCGAATCCAACGTCGACGCGCTGATGGCGACCGATCCACGCGGCATCATCACCGACGTCAACAAGCAGACCGAGGCCCTCACGGGGTGCACCCGCGACGAGTTGATCGGCGCGCCGTTCAAGGACTATTTCACGGATCCGGGCCGGGCCGATGCGGGCATCCGCCGCGTGCTGGCCGAAGGCAAAGTCACCAACTACGAGCTGACGGCGCGGGCGAGGGACGGCACGCAGAAGGTGGTGTCGTACAACGCCACGACGTTTCACGACCGCGACCGGAAGCTGCGCGGTGTGTTCGCCGCGGCCCGCGACATGACCGAGTTGAAGCGCTTCGAGCAGACGCTGCAGCAGAACGAGATCCAGCGCGAGCGCGATGCCCTGCATGCGAAAGAACTCGCGGTGGTGAACCAGGAGTTGGAAGCCTTCAGTTACTCCGTGTCGCACGATCTGCGCGCGCCACTCCGGCACATTCACGGGTACGTCGAAATGCTGCGCGGAGCCACCGAAGGTCAGTTGTCGGCCAAAGCGACCCATTACCTGCGGACGATCACCGACGCGAGCGTGGAAATGGGCGAGCTCATCGACGATTTACTGGCTTTCTCCCGCGTGGGCCGGGCGGAGATCCAGAGCGCGTCGGTCGAACTCAGTGCCCTGGTGCCTGAGGTCATCCGAGGGCTGGAAATGGCGATCGCGGGTCGCGCCATCGTCTGGCAAATCGCGCCCCTGCCGCGGGTGATCGGCGATGCGTCGTTGCTCAAGCAGGTGCTCACCAACCTGATCGATAACGCCCTCAAATACAGCCGTACGCGAGACCCGGCCACGATCGAAATCGGCTGCGCGGGCGAAGAAGCGGGACGGCTGGTCCTGTTCGTCCGGGACAACGGCGTCGGGTTTGACATGCAGTACGTCGACAAGCTGTTTGGTGTGTTTCAGCGGCTCCATCGCGCCGAGGAGTTCGAGGGCACGGGGATCGGCTTGGCCACGGTGCGCCGCATCATCGGCCGACACGGCGGCCGCGTCTGGGCCGAAGGCGCGCTCAACGTGGGCGCGACGTTTTACTTCACGCTGGAGCCGTCACCGCTCGCGTAAACCCCACTCACGAAAGCCCATCCCATGAATTCTTTGAGACGCATTCTGTTGGTGGAAGACAGCCCTCGCGATGCGGAGTTGATTCTCAACGCACTCGAAGAGAACAAGCTCGCGAACGAGGTGGTGCATGTGCGGGACGGCGCAGAGGCGCTGGACTATCTCTATCGGCGTGGCTCGTTCGCCAATCGGTCCGGCGGCCAGCCCGCCCTGATGCTGCTGGACCTGAAGCTGCCCAAGGTGGATGGACTGGAGGTGCTGCGCCAGATCAAAGGCGATGCCGCGCTCAAGATGCTTCCCGTCGTCATGATGACCTCTTCGCGCGAGGAACAGGATCTGGTCCGCAGCTACGAACTCGGCGCGAATGCCTATGTGGTCAAGCCGATGAAGTTTCAGGATTTCGTCGAAGCCGTGAAGCAGGTGAGCGGGTTCTGGGCGGTCCTCAACGAGGTGCCGGAGAGTCTGGACCGCAAAGAGGGCGTGGTTGCCTAGCGCATGTCTGAAAAGACGGACGTAGTCGCGACGCACTCGCTCCGCGTGCTCCACCTCGAGGATAGTCCTCGGGACGCCGAGATGGTCCGCCACAAACTGGACGCCGATGGTCTGGCGTGCAATATCCTCGTCGCCAACGGCAAAGAGAGTTTCGAAGGCGCACTGACACGGGAACCGTTCGACCTGATCATTTCCGACTACAACTTGCCCGGGTACGATGGGATCACGGCACTCAAGCACGCGCAGGAGACACACTCGGAGGTCCCGGTGATTCTCATCTCGGGCACGGTGGGCGACGAGGAAGGCGTGAAGTGTCTGCAGATCGGCGCGACCGATTACCTGCTCAAACAGCGGCTCGATCGCCTCGTGCCTGCGGTGCAGCGGGCCGTTTACGAGGCGGAGCGGCGACGCACGCAGAAGCGGATCGAGGCGGCACTTGCCGAGAGCGAATCACGAAAGGCCGCGATCTTGGATTCCGTGCTCGATTGCATCGTCACGGTGGATGCGCACGGCATTGTGCTCGAGTTCAACGCCGCCGCCTCACGCACCTTCGGCTACACCAAAGCCGACGCGATCGGGCGCCCGCTCGCCGAATTGATCATCCCGCCGCGCCGTCGTGAGCAGCATCGTGCCGGCCTAGCTCGCTACGTGGCGACCGGAGAATGGGACGTGCTTGGTACGCTGATCGAAACCACTGCCAGGCGAGCCGACGGATCTGAGATCCAGGTAGAGCAGACGATCACCGCGATACGCTCCGGGCTCGCCTCGATCTTCACCGGAGTGTTGCGCGACCTTACGACGCGGAAGCACGCCGATGACACGCGGGCTCGACTGGCGGCTATTGTGGACTCCTCGGACGACGCCATTGTCAGTATGACCCTGGATGGCACCATGCTCACCTGGAACGCCGGCGCCGAACGGCTGTACGGGTACACGGCGAGCGAGATGATCGGGCAGAGCGGCGCGCGCCTCGTTCCGGCCGAGAAGCGCGACGAGCTGCCATCGATGATGGAAAGGGCCGCACGCGGAGACGCGGGGGAGCCCGTCGAAACGCAACGCCTCCGGAAGGACGGGTCAGTCGTCGACATCTCCCTCGTGATTTCGCCGATGACGGATGCCGCCGGGCACGTCACCAGCGTCTCCACCATCGCAAGGGATATCAGGCTGCAAAAGAGAGCCGAGGCCGACCTGCTTGATCTTGCGAACGCACTTGAGCGGCAGGTTGCGGTCCTGGCAGAACAGGCGGCGCTGCTCGATCTGGCGCAGGACGCCATCGTCGTCCGCGATATGCACAACCGGATCATGTTTTGGAACCGGGGTGCCGAACTGATGTACGGCTGGCTCAGTCAAGAGGCCGTTGGGAGGGACAAGGAAGACTTGTTGAAGACGGAATTTTCCGAGCCCCAGGAACAGATTGACGCGACGCTCCTCCGCGACGGGCGGTGGGAGGGCGAGGCGATTCATCACAAACGCGACGGCACGCCGGTCACGGTGGCCAGTCGCTGGACGGTGCAACGCGGCGCCGATGGCGGGCCGATCAGGATTCTCACCATCAACAACGACATCACCAAACGCAGACAGGCCGTGGAAGCCCTGCGAATTGCGGAAGAGCGCATGCGGTTCGCGCTGGAATCGGCGGGCGTCGGCATTTGGGATCTGGACTACGCCACCGGATCGCTGCGATGGTCAGAGACGCTCGAAGCCCAGTACGGCTTGGAACCCGGAACATTTGACGGCACGTTCGAGGCGTTCATGGCCCGCATTCATCCGGACGATCGAGAATTGGTCCTGGAAACGGTTGGGAAGGCCATGGCGTCGGGCGTCGATTTCTCGATACAGAACCGATCGATTTGGCGTGACGGCACAGTGCAGTGGCTGAGCGGCGCGGGCCGCATCCACCTCGGCCCGGACGGCAAGCCGGTACGCGGCATCGGTATCTCCCAGAACGTGACCGGGCAGAAGCGTGCCGAGGCTGAGCTCACGCGCCTGAACGACGAGATCCAGCGTCAGCGACTGCGGGTCTTCAGGGCGACGATGCGGACCGTGCAGGATATCGTCAATAACCTACTCAACGGTTTCCAACTCGTTCGCCTCGAGGCGGGGAGCCAGCTGCCCGCCTCGATGCTGACCCTGATCGATCAGATGATTGAGGAGGCGTCCGCGAAACTTAAGGCGCTCGGAGACCTGAAGACGGTGAATGAAAGGGAAATGGCTGTTGGCCTGGGTATTGAGTATCCCGGTTCGTCTTGAGGATATCCATCGACGGCATTTTCAAGCCATTCAGCGCAAAGCGAGCAACGGGTCCTGCATCGTGGAGCCCGGTGTTCCGGAAACCGCCCGTGCTGGCACTGAGAATCAGTCAACGACTTGCTGCGGCCTCCAACCCTGAGGTCCCTCGCCGTCGACAGCACTACCGAGGAGGCCACGGCGACTGCGTACCGCCTTGCCTGGTGCGACGGCCCGCCCTTCGCGCATGACTTCGGCCTCAGAACGGCCCGCGCCCACCTTCAGACACTCGGTCTCCGGAGCCTGAGATGCCGCCCTACCACGCCTCGAAGTACGAGCCGATCGAGGAGATCCCGATCGAGCCGGAGGAAGACTCTGCCGAGTGACGCGCGACCGGTCGCGGTGGACGGTCGCCGACTGGTCCGGTAAATCTTCCAGCTGGGCGCGGAAGATTTCACGGCAAACTCATCTGGCCCGCGCCAGATTCATCCAACCCGGTCAGTGTTCAGTCGCCCTCAGGCGCCAGTTCAGAGCGACGACAGGCAACCCGTTCGGCGGGATTCGGCGGACCGGATCAGCGAAGCTGCCCTGCATCCCGGTTCGCGCTCGCCATCGGTGCATTCGCTCCGAGGCTTCGACTGTTCGACGGGCGCCGAGATCGGCGATGTCGAGCGACGCCGCCGCGCGTGGCTCGACTCTTGCTCAACTCGAATGCGAGATCACGCGAGCATCCGGGTCGCCGGAGATAGTTTGCGCGCGCGGTACAAACGAATCCGCGATCAACTCAGGAATGGAAGGGGGCCTCATGGGCCAACACGATGCTCGAAGCCGTGACACGATCACCACGACGCCACGCAGGTTCAGAGTCCTTGCCGTACTCGCTGTCTGTTACCTGTTCTCGACGTCGTCCAGTGTCATCCATGCCGACTCGGCGACGCTCGCGACCCGTGGGGACCACGACCGGGGGCTCTCATTCGTCGCTAGACAGGACTTTGACGTCAGTGGTGATCCGCGCTCAGTCGCGCAAGGCGACTTGAACGGCGACGGCGTGCTGGACCTAGCGACGGCGAATTACAGTGACGGCACGATCTCGATTCTGCTGGGCCGCGGGGACGGGACGTTTGGTCCAGAGACGCGTGTGCCTGCGGGACGAAATCCGACGGCGTTGGTGATTGGCCGGTTCAATGACGACCGCGACCTGGACATTGCGGTCACGAATCCCGACGATGGGACGATCACCTTGTTGTTCGGCCGTGGCCGCGCAAGGTTTGCCCCTGCGACGGTGGTCCACGCTGGTCCGCGCCTGGGTCCGCTTGCCGCGGCCGATTTTAATGGCGACGGCGTCTTGGATCTGGCTGTGATAAATGGCGTTTTTGCGCCGTCGTGCCCATCCGACTGTCCGGTTCCTATCCCTGGCTTCGTGACGATCCTGCTTGGACAGCGAAACGGCACATTCGACCACACAGCCTTCGTTGAAATCCCCCTGGGTAACGGTGCGCCGATCTCTCTTACAACCGCAGACTTCGACCGAGACGGCCATCAGGACCTCGCTGTGGTGACAACGCGGGGCGTAGTAACCATGCTACTGGGCCTTGGCGATGGCGCTTTTCAAACCCAGACCGTCCCGGTAGTCAGTGGCCGGTCCATCCCTGCCGCCGCCATGGCCGTCGATGGACATGTTGTATACCTTGCCATGCTCAGCTTTGTGCCAGGGACGTCTAACCTCCCCACAGTGGAAGTGTTTCTCAACCGAGGCGACGGCACATTTCGGGAGTCATCCACGATTACCCCCGTTGGGTTCGAACCCGGTGCGGTGTCGTTTATGGCATTTGCGGACGTCAATGGCGATCGTCGTCCGGATCTCGTCGCGACCAACTGGTTCGATGCGACCGTCTCGATTGCGTTGGGTGTCGGCGATGGAACGTTCAACCTGCAGCCGGCAGTGCCAGTGGGTGGGAGACCCTGGGCCGCCATCGCGGGCGACTTCGATTCAGATGGCCGAGTGGATGTGGCCACGGCCAATCGGGCTGGTACGGTGTCGATCCTGCTCGGCGAGGGCCGCGGAAGATTCGAGTCTGCCGCCAGTCAACCCGTCGACTGTTGCCCTGAGTCGATCGTGACGGGCGACTTCGATCACGATGGCGTTCCTGATCTCGTGACGGCGAACTTCGTCACTGGAACACTGTCTGTCCTGCGCGGCCGGCGCGACGGACGGTTTCGATCAACGGTGTCGTTCACTCCGCCGGCTCTTCCGAATCAATTGGCCGTCGGCGACTTCAACGGAGACACGCACCTCGACCTCGCCATGACGAACCTGGCCGATGGTGGTGGCCCCGGAAACGCCGTGTTCATCCTGTTGGGACGGGGCGATGGAAGCTTTCAGGCCGGAGCCTCGATGGCAGTCGACTCTCCGGCGGGGATCGTGACCGGCGACTTCAACGCGGACGGCCGGGCGGACCTGGCGGTGACGAGCGATTATGGTCGGAGCGTCACTTCGTTCCTCGGTGTGGGCGATGGAACGTTCGTACGAGG
Source organism: Acidobacteriota bacterium (assembly GCA_040007095.1). Lineage (GTDB taxonomy): Bacteria > Acidobacteriota > Vicinamibacteria > Vicinamibacterales > CAVVIG01 > JBDTVS01. Next base: position 45,617 of record JBDTVS010000183.1, on the reverse strand, counting down.
TCAGGTGGTTGCCGTAGGCCCTGACCCTGGGGCTATGGCGACCGCCGATGTCAATGGTGACGGACAACTCGATCTGGTGGTCGCTAACCGGAACCGGAATGGCATGTCAGACCCTGGTTCGATATCGATCCTGCTCGGCCGGGGCGACGGCACCTTTCAAGCGCTGCCCGAGGCTACGGCCGGAGTGGAGCCATTCTCGTTGGCTGCCGGTGATCTTAACCACGACGGCCACGCGGATTTGGCGATCCTTAATGTGCCTGTTACGAACGGGATCAAGCGTGATCCGAACATGGTTATTTGGCTGGGCCGGGGTGATGGCACGTTCGTTGAGGCGGCTTCGCCACCGTCGGTAGCCGGGGTCTCCGACGTCATGATGGCAGACTTCGACGCCGACGGACATCCGGATCTGGCGGGCGCCAATGGAGGCAATTTCGTTGAGATTCTGCTGGGTAATGGCGACGGGACATTCCGACTTGAACTCCTGGCCGGCGTCGGCTCCGACCCACGGGCTTCCGTCGTCGGCGACTTCAATGGCGATGGCCTTCCCGACGTCGCCGTAGCGAACTACACCGGCTACGCCGGCAGTGTCTCGATCCTGTTGAGTGACAGTCTGCGCAGAGGACCCCGGCGCGACGCGCAACACCCTTAATTAAGAGCGGGCGAAATGCTCTGGGGGCACCGTCTCGAAACATCGGTTGTCGAGCCGCGTTCCGGTGCCGAAGACCGCGGTCAGGAGTCGACCGTGACCGCGATACCCGGATTCGGGCGGATGCGGAATCCCGGATGCGCTGCAGCGGGCGATCGACGCGGCCGGTGATCTTTCGACGAAGGCATCCCCCCGGCCAAAGGGCGTCGCGGGCGAGTCCCTATACCGGCAGCTGTCCAGGCCTGCCTTGTCGGTCGGATACCGATTCGCATCGCGCGACGGTGAAAGAAAGTGGCGCTCCGGCGGCGCTGCCCGACCGTATAATCCCCACATCGCTTTATCACGCCGGCGGTATTCCGCCGCTGGCCATCCCCTTCCGAGCACGCGCCGGTTGCCAGTGCAACGACCCGGACCGCGCGAAAGGATCGTCAACCAGCCATGCCCTCGCCTCCTTATCTGACGTCGGTGACCAACGAGACTGTCGCCCAGATCCTGCTCCGGTATCTCGCTCTCGAGGGGGTGGTCAAGGTCTTCGGGATCCCCGGCGGCGGACTGGCCAACCTGCTGGTCGAATTCAAGAATCAACGCAACACCGTGGACTATGTGGTCTGCCGGCACGAAACCGGGGCCGCGTACATCGCGGACGGCTACTACCGCGCCACCGGCAAACTCGGCGTGGTGATGGTGACCTCCGGCCCCGGCGCCACCAACGCCCTGACGGGCGCCATGAACGCACAGAACGACGGCAGCGCGATGCTGGTCATCACCGGCGAAGTCAACGAGCAGTATTTCGGGAAAGGCTATCTCCAGGAGGGATTGGACGCCGAACTGGATGTCAACGCGATCTTCAAGGCCGCAGCAAGCTACACCGCCGAGTTGACCGACCAGTCCGAAGTACAAACGCTGATCGAGCAGGCGCTTCGCAACGCGATGAGCACCCCGCGCGGCATGGCGCACATCAGCGTGCCCAATAACGTGTCGCTCGAGATGGTCACCACACCCCAGCCCGCGGGCACGCCGCCGAGTCCGACCGTCGCGATGCCCAGCAGCCCGACCAACTATCGGGCCACGCCGGCGGCGGCGCCGCGCGGTCAACTGCGGACCGCCATGGAACAGTTGCTCGCATGCAAACGTCCGCTGATCTTTCTGGGCAGCGGTTGCCGCGAGGCGTTGCGCGACCCGACGACCCTCGACACCCTGGTGATCATCGCCGAGCGCTACGCCATCCCGATCATGACGACCGCGGACGGCAAGGGCGTGTTTCCCGAGTCGCACCCGCTGTCGCTGCGCGTGTACGGCTTCGCCAGCAATACCTGGGCGCCGATGTGGATGGAGCAACAGGCGGTGCCTTACGACGGGCTGCTGGTACTTGGCACCGGCCTCCGCGGTCTGTCCAGCAACAACTGGAGTCCGATTCTGGTACCAGCCCACAACGGTCCCTTCATCCAGGTCGATCTCGAGCAGCAGGCGATCGGCCGTTCGTTCCCGGTGACGATGGGGATCGTCGGCGAGGTTGGCGCCGCCATTCGCGAACTGGGAGGGCTGCTGCCGGAGCTCCCACCGATCTCCGCCGACGTGCAGGCGCGCCAGCAGCAAGTGGCGGCCATCAAGCAGACCTCGCCGTTCTACAGTCCTGCGCAATACGAGTCCAACGCCCACCCGATCGAACCGGCGGCGATCGTCCGCGTGCTGCAATCCAGCGTGCCGGAGGACGCGCTGATTTTCCTGGATTGCGCGAACTGCGTCGGTTGGGGCATTCACTATTTCACCGTCAACCCGCCGCAGGAAATACACAGCTCATTGGCCATGGGGCCAATGGGGTTCGGTGTGGGCGCCGTCATCGGCGGAAAAATGGGCTGTCCGGACCGCACCTGCATTGCCCTGGTCGGCGACGGTGCGTTCATGATGCATGGGGCCGAGGTGTCCACCGCTGAAGCACATCAGGTCGGCGCGATCTGGGTGGTGCTGCAGGACAACGACCTGCACATGGTCAGCCAGGGTATGGAATACATCTACCCCGATCCCGGCGACGTCTGGAACCAGGTGTATCGTCTCGGTCACCCCGATCTGGTGAAATTCGCGCAAGGACTCGGTGCCGACGCCTATCTCATCGAGAGCCCCGGCGATCTCGAACGCGTGATGCCACACGTGCTCGAAGCGGCCAATATCCACCACCGGCCACAGGTCATCGTGGCGAAGATCAATTCAAGCAGTCTGGATCCCTTCTTCCCGCCGAAGCAAGCCAGCTAGGGCGCAACGGCCGCGACCCGACAGGAGCAAGGACAGCGACATGAGCAACGGCAACGACGCCTCTTCGAAAGGGAACATGTTCCACGACGTCGCCATCGTTGGCGGCGGGGTATCAGGCATCTATTCGGGCTGGCGGCTGGTCACGGCAAACGCGGGCGATTCCGAGCGGTTGAAGGCCTGGGCGGGGCCAACCGGGAAGCTGAAGGTCACCGTCTTCGAGGGCAGCGATCGCATTGGCGGCCGGCTGCTGTCGGCCCGCGCCCCGGGACTCTCGACCACGACGACCTGCGAGATTGGCGGCATGCGTTACGTCTCGTCCCAGACGATCGTCCGCAGCCTCGTCGAAAACGAGCTGAAGCTGCCGCACTACGAGCAGGTCGTGAATCAGCCGAACAACGTCGCGTATCTGCGCGGGAAGCATTTGCGTTTCTCGCAGATTCAGGATCCCGCGGCGCTTCCCTACGACCTGAATTGGGCCGAAGCGCAATACGTGCTGAAGAACGATCCGAGCGGCCTGATGATCTGGGCCGCCGCGAAGCTGCTCCCCGGCATTCTGCAGTTCAAAGGCGACGACCTCCACAAGTACTTGCGCAGCGCCGACGTGGACGGCACCGGCCTGTACCAGCACGGCTTCTGGAGCCTGGTCATGCGAGGGCTGACCGAGGATGCCTACAACGTCGCCCGCTGCCTGGTTGGATACGACTGCCTCGGTTCGAACGGCAACGCGGTCGATCTCATCGCCGAGTTTCTCGACTTCACGCCAGAGGTCACGTACTCGTTGTTGAACGATGGTTACGAAACCGTGCCCTGGACCTTGCAGAAGCGGTTCGAAGCGGCCGGCGGCGCCGTCAAGACCGGGGTCTGGCTGACCGGTTTCGAGGCCACCACGCTGGACGACGGCAGCCAGGGGGTGCAACTGCACTTCACCGGCGGACGACCGTCGGAAAAAGCCCGTGTGCTGATCCTGGCGATGCCGCAGCGCTCGCTGGAACTTCTGAGCCGCGAAGGCCCGCTGTTTGCCGGCGCCAACGCGTCGGCGGTGCAGCATCTCGTGAACTCGGTGCAGCCCATTTCGCTGTTCAAGCTCTTCCTCCAATACCGCTATCCCTGGTGGACCAGCGTCGGCGTGTCGCAGGGCCGATCGCTCACCGATCTGCCGGTCCGTCAGCTCTACTACTGGCCGATCGATCCTTTGGCCGCCAAGCCGCCGACCAGCGGCGACGCGCTCCTCATGGCGTACGACGATGCGACCAACGTGGACTTCTGGGCCGGCCTGCGTCGGGTCAGCCGTCCGCTATCCCCCCACGCGCAGCAACACTTCCGCCGTGTCTCGCCGTCAGGCATTCCGACGTTCACGTCTCCTGAGCAGACAGCGGTGGCGCAGGCCGCCAGCAGCGACGATGTGTTCGGCCAGCGCCTGTTGAAGAATTGGCGGGACCACGAGGCGCCGCGCGATGCGGTGAGGGAGGTGCATCGCCAGGTCAAGCGGATGCACAACATCGAGTACGCACCGGAGCCCTGTGGCGCGGCATATATGGACTGGTCGGAAGACCCGTTCGGAGGCGGTGTGCACTTCTGGAACCCGGGTTACAGGTCCTGGGAGGTGCTCGAACAAATGACGCAGCCGGTCGCCGATTTTCCCTGTTACGTGTGTGGTGAAGCCTACTCGACGAATCAGACCTGGGTGGAGGGCGCCCTTCAGACCGCCGAGATAGTGCTGCAGAAGCATTTCAACCTGGGGGTACCGTCGTGGATCACGAAGGCGTGACGGACCGCACGAGCCAGCCGCAGCCACGGATTCTGGGTCTGGGGTTCGCCGTTCCTCCGACCCGCCGGACCAACGACGATCCGATCTTCGATTGGCTGAAGGAGCATGTGCCGGCAGGCAGCAATCCCTTTCAGGGCTACCGGACGCGGGCCGTGCTGACAGCGGGCGAGGACCTGATGACCATGATGGTGCCGGCCGCGCTCGACGCCCTCCAGGACGCTCGGCTCAGCCCGTCGGCGATCGACATGGTGCTCGGGTACGCCTCGGTGAGCCGGTGGAGCACCCCGAACGAACTGAGCCATCTGCACCAGATGCTTGGGTTGCCCGGACACGCCTATGTCGTGCCGCTCAACAGCGAGTTCTCGAACTTCAACGCCGGCCTGCTTTTCGCGGACGCCCTGGTGCGGGCCGGCCGAGCCCGGCACATCCTGGTCGTGGTCGGCGGCGACTGGACGCGGCACGTCAACTACCGCACCTTGCAATCCGTGAGCGCGGGGGACGGCGCCGGCGCGGCTGTCGTCGGCCTTTCCGACGACGCGACGAAGTGGCAGGTGGTGGACCAGAACACCGTGACCGACACCCGCTACTTTGGTTCGATGTACATGCAGGGCCAGCGCTATCCGCAGCAGCCCCCCATCGACGGCCACGAGGCTCTGTGGAGCGAGCCGTTTTTTCAGATTACCGCCGAAGGCATGCAGGGTTTCGGCGAATTTGGGGGCAAGATCGCGCCGACGGCGGTCACCTCGCTGCTGGCTCGGCACGCCATTCCGGCTTCGGCGATCACGTTGATCGCGCATCAGGCCTCGTCGGTGCTCTTCGAGATGTGGCAGGCGATCCTTCAGCCGGCGCAGATGATCGAAACGATCGCACAGTTCGCGAACATGACGCTGGCAAACCTGCCGGTCAACCTGGCGTGGTCGGTGGCGAATCAACCGATCACTCAGGACAACCTCGTGCTGCTGGCGTTGTCGCCGGACATGCACGCCAACGCCCTGCTGCTGCAGCGAAATCGACCGTGACCGCCACGGACCTGATCGGCGGGCGCTACGAATTGCTCGACCGTCTCGGCGCCGGGGGGATGGGCGAGGTCTATCGCTCGCGCGACCGCCTCACCGAAGAGGTGGTCGCACTCAAGCGCACGCTGCAGATGCCAGTCGGCCCGCCCGGCGCCGCGCGTAGCCATCTCGAGTTCATCGGCACCGCGATGGCCGATGACGCCGTGACCACCGCCGAAGATCCGGCGTCGTATCACGATTCCCACAGCATTCAACTCGCGCGCCTGGCGCTGGCGTCGGAGTTCCGCATCCTGTCCTCGCTTCGGCATCCCAACATCGTCAGCGTGCTCGACTACGGCTTCCAGGCCAACGGTCTGCCGTTCTTCACGATGAAGCTGCTGTCCGACTCGGTGCACATCGATCGGGCGGGCCGGGGACAGCCGTTCGCCGTGCAGCTCAATCTGATTTTTCAGATTCTGCGCGCTCTCTGCTACCTGCATCGTCACGGTGTGGTACACCGCGACCTGAAGCCGTCGAACGTGCTGGTCACCGGGCGGCACGTGACGGTGGTCGACTTTGGCATCGCCGGACTCCCCGAGGACGCCTTTGTCGGCACGCCGGGATTCATGGCGCCCGAGGTCGTACGCGGCGCCCGTCCCACGCCGCGCAGCGATTTCTACGCCGTGGGCGGCATCGCCTACGAAATGCTGACAGGCGTCCCGCTGCGCCGCGCGCCGTCAATCCCGGGGCAAAGCCCGGACCTGACGCCGCTGGTCAGATTTGGCGCGATCGGTCAGCTGATCAGGACCCTCCTCTCTCCGGATCCGGCCGACCGCGGTTATACCGACGCGAACGGGCTGATCGCGGACTTCGCCCGCGCGGCCGGCCTAGAACTGCCGGGCGAAACCCTGGCCGATCGCGAGAGCCATCTGAAAGCCGCCCCCTTGATCGGCCGCGAGCCCGAGTTGGCGCTGATTTCAGGAGCGTTGGACTCGGCGCTCCGGGGGACAGGCAGTGCGTGGCTGATCGGCGGCGAGAGTGGGGTCGGCAAGTCGCGGCTGCTCGAGGAACTGCGATCGCGTGCGCTGGTGCGCGGCTTCCTGGCACTCGTGGGCCGCGCCGAAGCGAATCAGGCGCCCTACGCTCTCATGCGGAACAGCGTGCTTCGACTGGCGCTGCTGGTGGCCGTCAGCGACGACGACGCTGCGATCCTGAAGATCGTGTTTCCGGAAATCGAGCGTGTCCTGAGCCGGTCGATTCCCGATAGCGCGATCGATCCGCAGATGTTTCAGGAGCGGCTGATCGACATCGTCGTCAGCCTGTTTCGGCGTTGTCGCGCGCCGCTCCTGCTCGAGCTCGAGGACTGCCATGACGTCGGCGAGAGCCTGACGATCATCAAGAAGCTGGCGGAGGTCGCCGAGACCCTCCCGCTGCTGATTGTCGCGTCGTTCCGCGACGACGAACGCCCCCAGCTGGCGGACGAGTGCCCGGACATGCGTCTGCTGCGCATCGCCCGATTCGACCACGCCGGGATTCGCGACATCACGATCTCGATGCTGGGGGAGCGGCTCGGCAGCAACGCTTCCCTCGTGTCGTTTCTCGAACGCGAGACCGAGGGCAATGCGTTCTTCCTGGTCGAGGCCGTGCGCGAACTGGCCGAAGCCTCCGGCCGGCTCGATCGCGTGTCGCCCGAGATGCTGCCGACGCACGTGTTCTCCGGCGGCATGAAGGACTACGTGCGCCGCCGTCTCGACCGGCTGCCGGCATGGGCGCGGACTCCGATTCAGATTGCCGCCATGATCGGCCGCAACGTCGACGTCAACGTGCTGCGTGCGGCCAACCCGGACGTGGACCTCGACGCGCTGCTGATTGTCTGCGATGTCACCGCGATTTTCGAAGGTGACGGCTATCAGTGGCGTTTCACGCACGACAAGCTTCGGGAGACCGTGCTTGACGAGCTCGACGCCGAATCGCGACGCGAGCTGAGCGTGGTGGCGGTCACGGCGATCGAATCGACGCACGGCGCGGCGCCGGACTGGATTCAGATCCAGGCCGAGCTGTGGAAAGCGGCCGGCAACGTCGACAAGGCGTCAACGTACCTGATGCTCAGCGCAGCGCGCCTGTTGTCGACCGGCGTGCCGGAAAAAGCGGTGCAGCTGGCGGTGGAGGCGGCGCGGCAGCTCGGGACGGATTTACCGGAGTCGCGCGACGAGCAAGGCGCGGCCATCGGCAGAGAAATGGCGAGGATCGCCGGCCAGCTGGCGGGACGCGGGCCGGCGGAGCTCGCGGATCTGCCGGCGCTCGACGACGAGCGGATCGGCCGCATCATCGGCATCCTGATGCTGATCGGCCCGGCGGCCCACATCAGTCAGAGGCCGGAGCTCTTCGCCCTCAGCACGCTCAAGGCGTTCGCCCTGACGCTCGAGCACGGCATCGGCCGCGACGCGCCAGAGGTCATCGCGATGTATGCCGCAGTGGTTCGCGGCCTGACACTGGATAGCCAGCTCGCGCACGCGTTCAGCACCCTGGCAATGGATCTCGACCGGAAGCTGTTCGGGCGGGTGAGCTCGCCGGTCTCGTTCCTGCACGCGTGGTTCGTGAATCATTGGATCAACCCGGTGGCGTCGAACTTGACCCTCGCGTGGGACGGTGCCCGCATCGGGCTGCACGAGAACGACCTCTTGTACGGGTGCTTCAACGCTGCCGCCCACGTCATTTACCTGAACGTCAGCGGGGCGCCGCTGCAGCAGGTGGCGCAGGAGAGCAACCGGCAGATGATGCGGATCGCCGGCCGGGTCCGGGTCGCTGCATTCCATTGCTTGCTCGAACGGCAGCTGGCGCTGGCGCTGCAGGGGCGCACCGTCAATCGGATCAGCCTCTCGGACGAAGAATACGATGAGGAGCGCGACATCGGGTCGATCTGCGCCACCTCGAACTACAACCAGATCGGCTACTACTGCGTCGCCAAGATGCGGCTGCACTACTACTACGGCGAATTCGACGCGGCGCTGCGCCTGGCCGAACAGGCACTGCCCCTGCTCCCGGCGTTTCGCGGCCAGGTCGCCGAATGGGATTTCGCGTTCTACCGGGCGCTGGCCAGCGCGGCACGGGCGGGAGGCGCCGAGGGCAGCGAGCGCGACACGCTGCTGGCGACGACGGCGGAGCTCCTGGCCGCCTTCGAGCGCTGGGCGGCGATCAGCTCGTCGAACTTTTCGCATAAACGCGACCTGGTCCGAGCCGAACTCCTTCGTGCGCACCAGGAACCCGAGCTTGCCGCCGCTGCATTCGAGGCGGCCACGCTCTCGGCCGCCGAGAGCGGGTTTACCCACGATCACGCGCTCGCTCACGAACGGGCCGCGCTCTTCTATCAGGCGTGCGACGACGCAGAAAAGGCCGACGTGCATGCCCACACCGCCGTCACGCAGTACGAAAAATGGGGAGCCTCGGCCAAGAGCGCTGCCGTTCGCGAGACCTTGACGCGGCCGCGCGCCGAGCGGCTGTCGCGAAAGGCCTCGAGTTAGCGCAGTTCGTGACGAACGAGAAGGGTTCCAAATACAGACTTACGAGGCTCGACGGTCACGCCGGCCGAGATCACTCGGTCGTAAGAACCGCTTTACAAAGGTCGAGCCGGATTCTCGCGGCGCTTTCTCATTCCCGCCGATGCGACTTGCAACGAACTCGCAGCCAGTCCGCGAGCCATCACTCTCGGCGCGTCAGCCGGTTTCAATCATCCGACCAGTCTGCGCCGCCCAGCAGGTGCTTCAGACGCATCAGGACGCGGCTGATCATCGCGACGACCTTCACCGATGGCGAGCCCGTGACGGTATACGTCCGCGTGGCCGCGGGCCTCGAACGGATCATGCTGGAGACATGGGTCAGCCGGACGTGGACGCCGCGCGACCACGGACAGGCGGATACGCGGATGCTCGGGCTCGCCGTCGACGATTGGACATTCGTCTTGATGCCGCCGCCGGGGGCGGTGATCATTCCCTGAGACCCGCAACAGCGACCACACTGTACTCGCCCTCCTGAGAACTCTCACCTTCTTTGTGGTCCGTGCTGAGTTCGACCCCGCGATCGTCCGAGAACCTGTCTCTCGTTGGAGTGAGGGAAGTCTCGCCGGCGGGAGAGACCAGCGTCCGCCGCGAGACGGCCAGCGACTATCTCACGGCGGCCGGCATCCAGTCCGCGGGCGCGGACGATCGCGAGGCTCGCCCGACGCCCATCATCACAATCCGCATGCGTCGCGAAGACGCGAGTCGTTACAATCAATCTTGACGGGGACTTTCATGAGGCTCCTGGACTCTTGGCTGACCGCCATGGAGTCGGGTGAGCTCCGACCCCCGCAAGACGCCCAAGACCGAGACAGGTGGAATCGGTATTGGCGGGAACAGATTGAAGTCGGTGCGCTCGAGCAGGGATTCAGCGACATGATGTCGTCGGACGCGGACCTCATTCCATTCTTGGTACGACGCATCGCGGGGACGATCGCCAATGGCTAAGATACTGATCGTCGAGGACAACGAAATGAACCGCGACATGTTGTCGCGACGGCTCCAGCGGAAGGGATACGACGTTGTGGTGGCGCTCGACGGTCAGGAAGGCGTGGCCATGGCGCACAGCGAGACGCCCGATCTGATTTTGATGGATATGAGCCTTCCCGTGCTCGATGGCTGGGAAGCCACCCGACGTATCAAAGATCACGAGGCGACCCGCGGCATCCCCATCATCGCCTTGACGGCGCACGCGATGTCGACCGATCGACAGAGGGCTTTCGAGGCCGGGTCCGACGACTACGATACGAAGCCCGTCGAGCTGACGCGGCTCCTTGGAAAGATGGAAGTCCTCCTCGCGAAGCGGTAGGAACCGGTCAGGACCGCGCCTACCCGCGATGCGGCCGCGACGTAAGGGATCAGCTGAAGCGAATCTCCATCACCGACACGTCGTCCTCGAACTGATCGCCGCCCCGCTGCGCACGGAGCTCCGCCACCAGCGCGTCGAGCGTCCGCTCGTGGTGGCTGGCGATGTGCGCGATCATCTTCTGGAACTCGTCGAACCACAGCATCGTCCCGTCCGGCCGCGTGATTTCGTAGGCACCGTCGCTGAAGACGAATAGCCTGGCCCCGGGGGGGAGACTCGTCTCGGCGCTCTCGAAGGTAATGCCCGGCATTCCGCCGATGATGAGACCCGGCCGGCCCAATCTGGCGATGGTCGAGGTCGGGCCGCCGTCACCCGGGATCAGGATCGCCGGTGGATGCCCGCCGGCGGCGTACCGAATCCGCCTGGAGGAGGCGTCGTAGACGCCGTACCACATCGTGAAGTACTGCCCATGGTGCAGGTCCATGGGGAACGCCGAGTTCAGGTTCTCCAGAACCGACGCAGGGTCCAGAAAATCGGTGGCGTGCAGCGCCTGGGTCCGCAAGACGTGTGTGACGGACACGGCCAGCAGCGCGGCGCCGACGCCGTGCCCGCACACGTCGATCACGTAGAGCGCCAGGTGTTGCGGGTCGATCCAGTGATACCCGAGCGCGTCACCGCCCAGGTGCGTCGAGGGCAGGAAGCGCCAGTCGATGGCAACGGCGCCGGCGGTCGGATTCGGCAGGAGCGATCGCACGTACCCGGCCGCCTCCGCCAACTCGGCCGCGAGTCTCGCCTGGCTTTCTTTCAGGGCGCGAAGCGTCTGCTGCTCCTGATCGCGCAGTGCCTTCTTCTCCAGGCACGCGCCAATCCGCGCCCACAGCAGCACGTGGTTGAACGGCTTGGTCAGGTAATCTGCCGCGCCGTTCTCGATGCAGCGGACGACGCTCTCGATCTCGCTGAGCCCTGAGATCACCAGCACCGGAACGTTCTGAAGGGATGGATTCTCGTTCATCCTCTGCAGCACGCCGTAGCCATCGAGCTTCGGCATCATCACGTCGAGCAGCACCAGGTCGATCGGCTCACGCTCGAGGACCGCCAGCGCGCCCAAGCCGTCCTCGGCTTCGATCACCTCCAGTCCATTGCGTCGAAGCAGCGCCGACAACAGCTCACGATTCAAGGCCTCGTCATCGACAACGAGGATGGGGTGTGCGGCCTTCGCCGCCGGATGCACCTGCTGCGGCGGGCGCCAGAAAGGCTCCGCCTGCATCGACGAGAGCGTCGGCGCGGCGGCTGAGCTGCGGCCGGCCGGGGCCTCGATCAACTTACTCAGCTCACGAGCGCAGTTCACGATGTTCTGGACCGCCGTGCCGACGTCCCGCAGATCCGTGTCGATCGTCTCCTCGAGCAGAATCTCCCCGAAGCCGATGATGTGATTGAGCGAGTTCAGCAGATCGTGGCGAACGACGGAATTGAGCGCGGGCGGATCGCCGCCGGCAGCAGCGTCCGAGGGGATCGCCCTGGCGAGCCCGTCGAGGCGTGTGGTCGCAAACAGCACGCGACGAGTATCGACGAGCAGGTGGTCCTGGCCGCGCTGCGTGAGATCCAGCTCGAGCTCACGGACATCACGGAGCAATTCGGAGATGGGAGCGAGGATCTCTTGGATCATGGAAGATTGTTCGGTTCGCCAGCCTTGAGGATGGCAGACGGGAGCGTGTCCACGCCGCGCGCCGGCAACTCGACGCGGAAGGTCGTGCCTCTTCCCAGCTCGGTGACGACGGCGATGTCGCCTCCCATCATTCTGCAGAACGTCCGGCTGATTGCCAGCCCCAGGCCGGTGCCGCCGTACTTTCGCGTGGTTGATGCGTCGGCCTGCCTGAAATGCTCGAACAGATGCGCCATTTGATCAGGCGTCATCCCGATCCCGGTATCGCAGACCCGGAAGACGATCCAATCCAGCTTGTCGAGGCGGTTCACGTCGGCGTCGAGCGTGACCGTCCCGTGCTGGGTGAACTTGCAGGCGTTGCTCAGCAGGTTGAGCAGCACCTGGCGCACCTTGGTCTGGTCGGCGCGAATCATCCCGAAGCCGTCGCCGAGCCGCACCTTCAGGGTGTTCCCGTTCTCAGCCGCCAATGGGCTTGCGGTGGCTGCCACCTCGCGCACGAGCTCGGGTCCGTCGAATGTCTCCATGAAGATCGTCATCTTGCCCGCCTCGATCTTCGACAGGTCCAGCACGTCGTTGATGAGCGCCAGGAGATGACGCCCCGCCGCCGCCATCTTGTTCAAGTCGGGGCGGGCTTGCTCGATCGTCATCTTCGGGTCTTCGTCGAGCAGGAGGTCGGTATAGCCGATGATCGCGTTCATCGGCGTCCTCAGCTCGTGACTCATGTTCGCGAGGAAGCGACTCTTGGCGCGGTTGGCCTCTTCGGCCTGCTCCTGCGCATCTTCGGCGCGCTGCATCGCCAGCGCCAGCTCGATGCGCTGCTGTTCGACTTCCTCGTTCCGGCGCCCGAGCTGGGCGTTGGTCTCGGTGAGGCGTGCCGTGGCCGATCGCAGCTTGTCGGTCATCGCATTGAAGGACATCGCGAGCAGGCCGAGCTCGTCCCTGGTGCGAACCGGGATCTTGTGCTCCAGATCGCCTTCCCCGATTCGGCCGGCTCCCACCCTCAGGGCCTCCAGACCCTCGCTGAGACCGTGCGATACCAAATAGGCGACGACGGCCGCCAGCAGTCCGGAGAACACGAACATCGCCAGGTTGATTGAGCGCGTCCAGCTGGCAATCCGTTGATCGTCGTCGCGGGCTCTTGCCGCCAGCTGGTTGACTTCCTGCTGCAGCTGTGGCTCGAGATCGAGCAGCAGGTGACGCGTCAACGGGTCGGCTCGCACCAGCGATGCCATGGCCAGATCCTGACGCCCTCCGAGATTGCCGTAGAAGGCGCTCCAGGTCTGGGCGAGCTGCTCGAAGGTGTTCACGAGATCCGTGACCACGGCGCGATCGGATGGGTCGGTGAGGCGCACCAGCTCGGCCACCTGCTTCGAAACGTTCGAGACCCGCTCGTCGAACAGCTGTCGCGCCTGATCGTCGACCTTCCCTTCGCCCTTGGGGAACTCGATCTGCCCGAGCAGCGTGACTTCGTTGTGGAGATTGTCGAGCTCGCGCCGCAGCGACGCGATGATCACCTGGCGGCTGAGCGCGCGGTCCAGTGTGGCCATGCTTCGCGCCCGGAGGCGGTTGCCCCAGAAGGTTGCCCCCTGGCTGGCACCGAACAGGATCAGGATCGCCAGGAACGCCAGGGACAGCTTGGTGCGCATCCTCAGGCACCCCTCACTGCAGGGGATATCCGGATTCGCCCGGCAAACGGCCGTCGATTTTCAGGACCTTCAGTCCGGCACGCACGGCGGCGGCGTCCACGAAGCTGATGCTGCCGGGGATGGACGCAACCAGATCAGCGATCTGATCGTTGGAGTAAAGGATCTTCGGCACCATCGCGGCTTCGTCGCGGAAGATCTTCGCGATCCAGAACTGTTTGAACCGCGCCTCGCTCATCTCGTACACGCGCTTCAGGATCAGTTCACGTTCCATGGCGACCGGTGCGCGAATCAGCAGCACAATCGGCATGTTCGACGTCCAGTACTGCCGCTCCCCCCTGAACACCTTTCGCATTTCGGTAAACGTCAGACTGTCGACCGGCGTCTGGGGATGCACCACGATCGCGATCTGGAGCGGCCGCGTTTGTCCGGCCACCGGAACGTGAACCGCGATCAGGGCGGCAACGACAATGGCCAGGCCTGTCGGGACGAACGGCGCACGGCGGCCGGGCAGTGCCATCGGCGGTCCGCCAACGGTCGGCGCTGTTCTTCGGCTCCTTGGTGTCATCTCGTTGTACGCCGTTGGAAGATGCGCGCGGGCGAACGCGCTCAGAACGTGAAACAGACCTGGAAAAAGCCGCCGTTTCCCGTCTCCCGGCTGCTGCCTCGTCGTCGCGATCGCGCCTCCACCTTCAAGGCCGCGTATGTGCTGACGTCGTAACGCACGCCGACCGTGGTCCCGTCGAGCTCGGGAATCCCGGCGAAGACCTGATCGTCCTCGGCTATGCCGATATGCTCGAATCGGAAATACGGTTTCCACAGCCGTGCCGGATCCGGAAGGCGGTATGCGAGCTGCACGTAGTACCCCAGACTCGCGGTTGCGGGACCGCCTCCCACTTGTTGGTGCCGGACGCGGGTCACCTCGGCGATCACCTCGGGGGTCTCACGATCCGAGACCAGGTGGGCGGCCGCGATCTGTTCGTCGAATTCTGGGCGGCCTGGAGTCGAGATCCGGTCCACATAGAAAGAGGCGCCATACTGGAGACCGTAGAACCGATCGGGTCGCGACCATGCCGTGGCCAGCCATGCGGGGCGGGCGTTGTTGTCGCCGGCGTCCCCCGCCCGGCTGAGCACGTTGCCGCGGCCGTTGCCGATGCCGAGCTGGTAGCTGAAGTTGGCGCCGTGCGCCGGAACTCCGCCCTCGATCAGCGCGCCGACGAAGTGGACGGGCAGAAACCGCGAGCCGAACTGCACCATCTCGGGCCGGGTGATGGTCGTCTCAAGCCACGAACCGTGATGGTATGCCGTGTTCCAGTAGTTGATCGGGGTGTGGTAGCGCCCGAAGGAGATCTTCAACTGGTCCCCCCGATCGAACCGGATCAGCAAGCGCTCCACTTCGGGGTTGAACCCGGGGGCCGACGGGGTGCCCGTGCCGGCGTCAGCTCGAGGCGTGAGCGACAGCTCAGCGAAGACGTTCACTCGCGGAGAAAGAGCCGCTGCGACGTGCAACGCAAACTGTCCTTCGCTGAATCCCCGGGGTCCCTCGGCCTTGCTCTGTGCGGAGAGATCGATGTCCGCGAACCCTGAGAAGTGGACGGCCGGATATTCGACGCCGGGCTGCGGCGGCGGTGCGTGCTCCTGCGAAGCCCGATCGGGCGGCGACGGCGCCGACTGTCCGGCGTTGAGCACGGCTGGCATGGCCCAGAGCATCACCGCCAAGGCACCTCCGAGGACTGTGTCTGTGGCGCGGAAGTGCATCGCCATCGGCCGAAGCGGTCTCATGCGTGTTTTCGGCATTATACCCGGATGGGACGGACCGTCGGCCGGCGTGAGCTCCAACCGCGCGCATGACAGCACTCGTGCGTCGCAGCCATCAGCGGCGCCGGTACGATGTACCATCCAGACGTTTCCATGCTGCCTCGTGGTTCGCGCGTCGGGCGTTGGCTTGCGGGCGGAGGAGCCGCCTTGCAGACGCTGGTGCTGCTCACGGGGGCGGCGATCGCGGTGCTAATCGGGAGTGTCGTGCCGCGATTCGAGAGTCCCCAGCTGAGTTTGCCGCTCCAACAGACCCTGGTGTACCCGGGCTCGACGCCGCTGATCTCGTCAATCGAGCCTGGCGCACCGGTCGAACTGGGAGTCGTCTTCCGACCAACCGCTGCGGGCAGCGTCATAGGGATCCGTGCCTACAGATTCGGCGGCGAAGCCGGACCTCTGGTTGGTCATTTGTGGAGCGCCGACGGGACGTTGCTCGGAGTGGCACGGTTCCCGGGTGGCTTCGGGTGGCAGGAGGCCCAGCTGTCCGCACCGGTGCAGGTGGCTGCCGACTCGCTGTTGATGGCGTCGTACTTTTCGCCGTCAGGCGGAAACATCGCGACGGGCGCGTCCTTCCGTAAGGCGGGTGTTCCCATCTGGTTCTCGAGTGTGTTCCAGATACCACCAGCCAGCAAACAGCCGTTGAATTTCTACCATGACGGGGGGACGGGGTTCCCCACCAGCGATGCCGGCGACCGGACATTCTGGATCGATGTGGTATTCGTGGAGGCCTCGCCCAGCGATGCGCGATGACCCGAACGTCCAGGGCGCCCGCCGCCGCACAGAGTTCCTGCCGACGCTCCTGCCGACGCTCCTACCGACGCTCCTGCCGACGCTCCTGCAGACCGCCGTGGTCGTCACGCTTTCGACGGCGCTCTTTGCCGAGCCGCTACTGCGGCTGGTGGAGTTCCGCGAACCGAACGGGTATCTGCACGTCGGGTTCGCGAGTCGAATTGCGAAAACGCACGTGCTCTATCCAGGCCACTTTCTGTATCACGTGCTCACCATCGCGGTGCATCGCCTCTTACCAGTGTCCTGGCTCCAGGCGCACTTCCTCGTCGTCCTTGCCGCGCGCGTGTGGTCGGCGTTGATCGTCTGGCGCCTGGTGCGGCAATCGCTCCAGGACCGCAACACCGCCAACGATGCGCTGCTCGCCATCCTCGTCTCGCTCGGGCTGCTGTCCGCGTCCGCTATTTCGTTCGCGACCTGGGGCCGGGGCAACTACTATCTCGGCTACATCGCTCCCAATCTCACGGTCTCGCAGACGCTGGTGGTGCTGCAGCCACTGGCGCTATTGACCTTCCTCTCCGTCGTTCGCGGCCTGTCGGGACCGGCGCCGGGTCAGTCGCGAGGGAATCTGCTTCTCATGGCGCTGCTGGCGTCGGCGTCGACGCTGGCGAAGCCGAGTTACGTGATGGTGCTGCTTCCCGCCCTGGCCATTCTCCTGCTGGCACGGATGCCGTCGCTGCGCGTCGTTCCCCGTTCCCGTGGCCACCTTCTCTCGATTCTGCGCCGGTGGCCGGGCGATTTGAAACCGGCGCTGAGCTTCGGTCTGGCCTTCGTGCCGGTGCTCGCGGCAATCGGCTGGATCTACCTGTCCACCTACCTGACCGTGCAGGGTCTGGATGCCGGTCAGAGCTCCGGCATTCGCATCGCGCCTTTTCTTGTCATGACGTTCCTCCAGCGGGTGTTTGGACCCGATTCTCATGTGGCCGCGTGGCTCTTCGGTAAGTTCCTGCTGTCGATAGTGTTTCCCGCGTCAGTGGCGGTGGCGTACTTCTCGCGGATTCGGCAGGACCCTCGCTTCCAATTGGCCTGGCTGCAATTCGCGTTCGGCCTGCTGTACATGTATCTCTTCGCGGAAGCGCCCCTATTCGCCGCCGGCAACTTCACCTGGAGCGCACACATCGCGCTGTTCATTCTGTTCGTGGTGTCCGCCTTGATCCTGATCGAGCAGACGCTGGCAGGCGTCGAATCCCGCTGGCGGGGCCTGGTCTCGACGAGGGGCGCGGCGTTCTGCTTCGCTGTGCTGACCCTCCACGTGCTCGGCGGAATCGGCATGTATCTGCATCCGTGGGTCAATTGAGAGCCGGCCGTGACCGATGCTGCGCTGCGCCACGGAATCTTTGGTCGGGACCGCATCGGGTGGGTTCGTGTTTTCCGTGACCGGGGTTCGCGGCTATCATCGACGACGACCCCATGATCAAACCTCTCATCCTCGCTGTCGATGACGATCCGCAGGTGCTGCGCGCGATCGGACGAGATCTGGTTGCCAAGTATGGCCGGGAATTCCGGGTGGTTCGCTCCCAGAGCGGTGCCGAAGGGCTCGCCGTGCTGCAGCACGAACGCGACAGTGCGCAGCCGGTCGCGATGATCCTCTCCGATCAACGCATGCCGCACCTCGAAGGCGTGCAGTTCCTGGCGGAAGCGAGGGTACTGGCTCCGTCTGCCAAGCGCGCGCTCCTCACCGCCTATGCGGACACCGACGCCGCGATCGCCGCCATCAACACCTCGCAGGTCGACTACTACCTGCAGAAGCCGTGGGATCCGCCACAGGAGCTGCTCTATCCGATCGTCGACGAACTGCTCGAGGACTGGCGCGCCGAATACCGTCCCGGCTGGGGCGGCATCCGCATCGTCGGCAGCCGCTGGATGCCGTCGGTGCACACACTCAAGGAGTTTCTCGCGCGGAATCATCTCCCGTACGAATTCTTCGATCTCGAATCATCCGACGAGCATGGCAGGGACGCGCGCGAACTGGCGGCAAGTGCCGACGCTCTGCCGCTCGTGATCATGCCCGACGGGACGCGCCTGACCAATCCCGCCGTCGACGATGTCGCACGGCGGTCGGGGCTCAAGACCGAGGCGACTCAGACGACCTACGATGTCGCGATCGTCGGCGCCGGTCCGGCCGGTCTCGCGGCCGCCGTCTACGCTGCTTCGGAGGGCCTGACGACGGTGTTGCTCGATCGCGAGGCGCCGGGCGGCCAGGCCGGAACCTCGAGCCGGATCGAGAACTATCTCGGATTTCCAGATGGCGTGTCGGGAAACGATCTGGCGCGCGACGCGTTGCGACAGGCGCATCGCTTCGACGTCGAAGTGCTCAACCCGATCGACGTCAAGAGTCTCAGAATTGACGGTCCGTTCAAGCACCTCCAGATTGGCGAGGCCAGCAGCGAACGCTCGGGCGTCGTGGCGCGCGAGATTTCCTGCAAAGCGCTGGTGTTGACCATGGGCCTGGCGTGGCAGCGGCTGCCGGCCAAGTGCGCTGTGGACTTCGAAGGGCGCGGCATCTACTACGGCGCCGCCAGCACCGAAGCGCTGAACTGCCGCGATCAGGTGGTCTACATCGTGGGCGCCGGCAATTCCGCCGGACAGGCGGCGATGCATCTCGCCGACTACGCCAGCAAGGTCGTCATGGTCGTGCGCGGCGGCGAGCTCGGCGATCGAATGTCCCAATACCTCGTGAAACGCATTCGGGAATGTACCGGCGAGGGGCAGTGCATCGAGGTGCTGACCCGAACCGAGGTCGTCGGCTGTCGAGGCCACGATCGCCTCGAGGGGTTGACCCTCAAGAGTCTCGAGACCGGCGGTCTGACAGAGGTGGACAGCAGCTTCCTGTTCGTCTTCATCGGCGCGGCGCCGCAGACCGACTGGCTCGGCGATCAGGTGGTGCGAGACTCGCACGGCTTCATCGTGACCGGCCCGGATCTCGATCCCGCCCGGGACTTGAAGGCCTGGCCGCTCGAACGGTCGCCGTTCCTGCTCGAGGCCAGTGTCCCCGGCGTGTTTGCGGCGGGCGACGTCCGTCATGAATCGGTCAAGCGCGTGGCCTCAGCGGTGGGCGAAGGATCGGTCGCGGTGACGTTCATCCACCGCTATCTGACGTCGCTTTGATGCGCCGGCCAGACGTTGCGCGGCGCGCCGCGTAGGGAGTGACGCTGTGAGTGGAAGCCACGTCGACGTCGAGGAGCTCGAGAAAATCCCCGTATTCGCCGAACTGGCCGCCGATCAACGCGCCTGGCTGGCGGAGCACGGCGAGGTCACCGACTACGAATCGGGCGAATCGGTCTTCGAGTTGGGCCACGTCGCGGAGCACATGTTCGCCGTCCTCGAGGGCGCGATCGAAATCGTCTTCAACGTCGGCGGCCAGCTCGTGCCGTTCGTGACCCAGCGCCCGGGCACGGTGTCGGGCCTGCTGCCGTTCTCGCGGATGCGCTCCTTCAGCGGATCGGGGCGCGCCGTCGGTCCGACGCGCCTGTACCGCCTGCATCAGTCGTTCTTCGACGAGATGCTGCATCGGGCTCCGACGCTCGGTCCGGTGCTCGTGTCGATGATGACCGACCGCGTGCGTGAAACGACCCGCCTTGCCCAGCAGCGCGAGAAGATGATGGCGCTTGGCAAGCTGTCGGCCGGATTGGCCCATGAGTTGAACAATCCCGCGACGGCCGTCCGCCGCGACGCGGATGCGCTCGACCAACAACTCGCCCGTCTGCCGGAGCTCACGCGGATGCTGCTCGTCCACGGGATCGACGCCGAAGCGCTGGGGCGCGGGGGCGCGTGGCTCGCGGCATGGGCCAGGGGCACGGCACGTGCGGCCTCAGAGGCGGCGTCAGAGGCCACCACGCCTGGCGCGCTTGAACGGAGCCGTCTCGAGCAGCAGGTCGGCGTCTGGCTGGACGAACGTGGCGTCAACGAAAGCTGGCTGCTGGTGGAGCCGCTGGTCGGCGCCGGTCTCAGCCCCGACCACCTCTGCCAGCTGACCGACGGCGTTGCCGCTGCAGCGTTGTCCGATTTCGTCACCTGGTTCACGGCGATTATCGGCGCGCAAACTCTCGCACGGGACATTCGTGTCGCCTCGGGACGCATGACTGAGCTGGTCGGCTCGGTGAAGGTCTATTCGCACATGGACCGCGCCGGCGACCGCGAGCGTACCGATCTGCGCGAGGGGATCGACAGTACGCTGGTGATGCTCGGTCATAAGCTCAAACGCAAGCACATCACGCTCGAGCGCGACTACGCGCCCGATCTGCCGGCGGTGAGCGCGTTTGCCGGCGAGCTCAATCAGGTCTGGACCAATCTGGCCGACAACGCGATCGACGCGATGCCGGACGATGGCGTGCTGCGGGTCGAGACGGCCCGCGACGGTGGCACGGCGGTCGTGCGCGTTGTCGACAACGGCGCCGGCATTCCCCCTGAGATCCAGGCGCGGATCTTCGAGGCGTTTTTCACGACCAAGCCGATCGGCGAAGGCACCGGTCTCGGCCTCGATATCGTGCAGCGTATCGTCGCCCAGCAGCATGGCGGGACGGTCGACGTCGAGTCGGCGCCGGGGCGGACGGTGTTCACGGTGCGCCTGCCGATCGATCCAAATGGATGAGGAAGGCGCCGCGACTATGAAGAGTGACGCCTCCGAAGCGCCAGGCCCCCGGCGACGGCCAGCGACAGCGCGAGCATCATCATTGCCCATTCTGAAAGCGTCGGCACGGGAACGGGAGAGTCAGCCCCAGGCGTCACGACCGCGACGTCGGCAGCGGCGTTGTTCGTCACATCGCAGTCGCCGCCGCCAGATACCAACGCGTTGTTCGTGACTGCGGGCACCGCATCGACGCCGGGTCTGACGATCAATGTGATGCTGCCTGGAATCGACGATGGGCTGGTGCAGGTGACGACCTGGCCAGCAGCCGCGCAGCTCCAACTGACGCCGCCGGCAGACACGAACGTCAGCGTGGCCGGCAGCGTATCGGTGACCGTGATCGGGCCGATGCTGGTGACCCCGTTGTTGCCGATCGCGATCGAGTAGGTGGCGTTGGTGCCTGTCACGAACGGGCTCGTGTGCGTTTTGACGATGAACAAGTCTGGCGCGCTGGCCGCACAGACGTTCGGTGATGGCGTCGGCGATGGCGTCGGCGATGGCGTGGGGGGTGGCGGTGGCGGTGGCGGTGGCTGTGGCGGCAACGCGGTGGCGCTGCACCCAAAGATCAAATTTCCGCCGGACAGCGTCACGGCCCCCAGGGACGTCGTCAAGGCTCGACCTGTCAGCGCGTCGCCGACCCCCAGAGTCACGGCCGCCTGGGCGACGACGGTTCCGGCGAAGTTGACGCCGTTCAACGTCGCGGCAGACGCCACCTGCCAGTACACGCTGCAAGGATCGGCGCCTGCCAGCAGGACGACGTGCGATCCGACGTTGGCAACGAGCGAGCTCGCCACCCGGAAAATATAGACCCCAGCGCCGTTCAGTGTCAGGGTGCCGTTGGCGGCCAGGTCGGCTGCGCCCAGAGCGTAGGTGCCCGGTACGAGATTCTGCGTGTCGAGCTGGTCGGGAATCGGAGCGCCGCCGACCCCGAGAGAAATGTACAGAGCTGTGGTTGCGGCTTGCGCGTTGATGGCCGCTCCATCGTTGCTGTGGGTGCCATACGGTGGAACCGTGATCGCGGACGATGGGAACCCGGTGATGGCGGTTCCCGGCGAGACGCCGACATCACCGGTGATGACGGCGCCGGTGCCGTTGGCGGAGACCGCCGAGCCACCAACGATGGCAAAGCTGGACGCAGCCCCGGCTGACTGCGCCCGCGCGGGGGGCGGATGCCCAAAAATGGCGGCGAATCCGGCGGTCGCCGCAATCAGGGCGCGCAGTGTGGCACGACGCGGGCCTGTCCATGAAGCATACCGGCGCCCTCCGAGGATAGCGGTGAGACTCAGCATGGTTGTTTCCCCTTACACCTCGACACAGACAGGCAGGAGTTTAGACAGCCGGCAGGGCGAGCCGCTGTTCCGTTTTGAACAGTCAGCGTGCCGCGTCCATCGCTATAGTCCCCAGCACGATGAACGCGAATGGCTTGCCCGTGTCGTTTTCTGCAGACCTCTCGGGGTGCGAGGCGCTTTCAGAACTGACTGGCGATGAAGTGTCCGAGCTCTTCATCGCGGCGTTGCGGGGCGCCGGCGCGACGATTGTCCGCGCCGTCTCACACGCGTTTCCGGAGACCGGGCTCACGTGCGTGCTGATTTTGCGCGAGTCGCACGCGGTCCTGCACACCTGGCCGGAAACCGGCACGATCAACATCGACATCTTTTCCTGCACGACGAAGCTCCAGAGCCTGCAGGTGATTCGAGAGCTTGGCGAGATTCTCGGCGCGAGACAGTTGTCGGTACGGGAGATCGCGCGTGTCGATGGACACGGTTCACGCAAGCACGCCCGGGCGTAACTTCGCGCTTCGCCTGAGTGCCTGGTCGCTGGGGCTCGTCGGTCTCATCCGTCTGCCCGCCATCAGTACGCAGATTGTGCTGCCACTCACACGGCTGCAAGCCGCCGCCGGAACGGCGCTCGTCGGCCCTTCATCCGTGCCAATCGAAGCCACGCTGGCGTGCAGCGGTGCCGATGCGCTGGCGCTGTGCCTCGCGGCCATCGCGGCGTATCCGGCCAGTTGGCGCGCGCGCGCCCGCGGCATGGCCGGCGCTGCGGCGGTCGTCCTCGCCCTGAACACGCTCCGCATCGGCACCCTGGGCCGCGCGGCCGCGTCGCCACGATGGTTCGACGCGCTCCATCTCTACGTCTGGCCGGCGGTGCTCATTGTCGCCATGGCCGGATTCGTCTTCACCTGGATGCGCATCGAGGACCGCCAGCCCTCCGCCGATCCTGCAGCGACCCGCACGCCGCCTGACATCGACTGGCGGCTGATCCGTCGGTTTGCGCTCACGAGCGCGACGGCCCTGCTCGTCTTCACGCTCGCTTCTCCCCTGTATCTCGGCAGCACTCGCGTGCTGATCGTCGCCGCCATGGTCGCGCGCGCTGCGGCCTTCCTGCTCCGCGTCCTCGGGATCGACGCCACCGCAAGCGCCCAGGTGCTCGCGACGCCGCGAGGATCGTATCTGGTGACGCAGGAGTGCATTGCGACGCCGCTCATTCCGGTCTATCTTGCGGCGGTCCTGGTGTACTCACGCTCCTGGTGGAGCAGGGCATCGTGGGCGGTTGCGGGCGTCCCGTTGTTCGCCGGGCTGGCAATCGCCCGACTGCTGGTGGCTGCTGTGCCCGCCGGGGTCGATGCCTCGCCGGTGTTCTTCATCCACGCGTTCTTCCAGTTCCTGGTCGCGGCGGGAATGGTGTGCGGCCTGGCGCTCTGGCGGCACGGCACCCGGGCCGCGACGTGTGTCCGGGCAGTCGGCGCACTGGCGCTCGCGGTTGGGTGTGTTCGACTGCTCGGGTCTCCTTACACGCATGCCATCCTGTCGTTCAGGATCGCCGCCGGGGCGGTTGAGGATCCTCAGGGTGCGCTGATGTTTCTTCCCGCGTTCCAGGCGGGGCTCTTCCTTGCGCTCTGGGTCGTGGCGTTCGTTCCCTACGGATGGACCACGTTCGCGTGCGGAGCGGCGTTACTTGCGGCCATGCAGGTCGCCGTCATCAACGGCGTGCAGTTTCTCGCATCTCACGCCGGCCTGGTTCCTCTGGTTCGCGATGTTCGCGCTTGGGCGCTGGTCGGTCCGGCGCTCATCATTGCCACGGTGGTCCATGTTGCGTCGCCACGCCGTTGAAGCGCTGGCCGCATCGGCCGTCGCTCTGTGCTTGACGCTCGTGATCGCGGCGCCGGTCGTGCTCACGCCGTCCGAGCGCATCTTCGGCGCGGACATCGTCGGGTGGCACCACGATCCGTTCACGGTGATGCAGCAGTTCGCGAGGCCGCTGAGGCTTGGCGTGTACTCTCAGCCAGTCACCGATCTCATGGGTGCCGAGTTCGCCCGTGTGGTGGGCCCGGTCGCGGCGTACAACTGGCTCGTCCTGCTGAGTTTTCCGCTGTCGGCCGCGGCCGCCTATCTGCTCGCGCGACACCTCGCCCTGTCACCTTCCGGCGCGATGCTGGCCGCACTGCTGTTCACC
Source organism: Acidobacteriota bacterium (assembly GCA_040007095.1). GTDB lineage: Bacteria > Acidobacteriota > Vicinamibacteria > Vicinamibacterales > CAVVIG01 > JBDTVS01. Next base: position 21,108 of record JBDTVS010000183.1, on the reverse strand, counting down.
TTTTCTCCCTTCCACGTCGCCCACGCGGCGTATCACCCGCACATTGCGCAGACGCAGTGGCTGCCTCTGTACTTGCTCGCGCTGTGGCGCGGTATGGACGAGACAGGGGTGCGTGCGATCGCGTTCCTGACGCTCGCGACCGTCGCGGTCGTGTGGTCGAACTTCTACGGCGGCCTGATTGCCGCGGTCATCACGCCGTTCGCGATCGGTGTCTACTGGTTCGCCCGCGCCCGATTCATGCTGCACGCGGGATCTCGTCTGGCCGTCACGGTCGGGACGCTCGCGCTGCTGGCCCTGTCGGGTATGGCCTTCGTCTGGTGGACGGCCCCCGGCCTGGTGGCGAATCGCGCCGGCTTTGCGTTCGCGCGGGAGGATCTCTTTCGCTACAGCGCGAAATGGTGGGGTTACCTCGTTCCCCCCGTCGCGCACCCGCTGCTCGGCGGAGTGGCGCGCCGGATCTGGATCGCCTCGAGCGTGGACGTGGGCCTGCTCGAACAGCAGGTCAGCCTCGGGTGGAGTGTCGTCGCGCTTGGCCTGGTCGCGGTGTATGGTTGTCTCGCGCGGGACCGGCGATCGGTTGCCGAGGCGTCGGTACCAATTCTCGCGGCGGTCGCGATGGTGGCCATGGTCTGCTCGCTCTCGCCCGAGCGGAGCATCCTCGGCGTGACGGTCATGCGACCGTCGGCACTGCTCTATCCGATCGTGCCGATGTTCCGATCCTACGCGCGGTTCGGCGTGATTGTGCAGCTCATGGCGGCCCTGCTGGCCGCCGTCGGCGCGGGCCGGCTCTTTGCGGCGACCGGACCGGCGCGGGTGATCGGGGTGAGCCTGGTGGTCTTGGCGATTGCGGAGTACGCGGTCTGGCCGCCGGCGCTCTCGCGCGATGTGCTTCCCACCGCGGCCCACCGCTGGGTGATGCGGCAGTCTCCCGGCTTACTCGTGCTCGACTGTGCGGCGACACCGCCGAACGGGTTCGTTTCATCGTTGACGCTCGGCCGAATCAGGGCGCTCGATCATACGTTCGCAGACTGCGTCGAACCGGGCATGGCCGGCAAGTTGTCGGCGGCCGGATATACGCATGTGCTCGTGCGCGACAGGTGGGAGCGGCAATGGTTGCGCGAGCACGGCGACGCGGAGGGATTCCGTATGCAGGCACACTATTCAGACGCTGACATCCTCGCCGTCACACCCGGTGAACCACTGGTCTACACCCAGCAGATTGTCGGTCTCTGGCCCCGTGAGCATGACCACGACACGACGTGGCGCTGGATGGGGACGGACGCGTCCTGGACGATTGTCACGCCAACGTCGCGAGCGTGGATCACGCTTGCCATCGACCTCAGCGCGTTCCATGTCAGACGTCCGCTCGTGGTTCGTCTCGACGGCGACGACGAACGGATCCTCAGCATCGACCAAGGCCCGGGTCTTCGCACCTATCGCATCGGACCGCTCGCCTTGTCTGCCGGTCCTCATGTATTGACCCTGCATTCGGCCGCGCCGGCGACGGTCGCAGACGAGGTGCTGGGGAACGGCGACCATCGAGCGTTGTCGTTTTCGATCGGCGCGTGGAAGTGGTTGGTGTCATGACGTCCGGAGCGGCGGAGACCTATCGGCGATTCTGGGCGCGGGTTGGCGAGCGTTTTCCCGACCTGGGCGGGGCCGCATCGACGCGGTATTACGCGGCCAACGAGCAGCGCCTGTTCACTGAGCATCTGCAGCCGCTCGGCGGCTTGCGAATTCTCAAGACCGACTTGTGGGACGAGGCGAAGAACACGCGTATTCTCGCGTGGGCGGCGCACCGGGGGGCGCGCGCGTTCGGCATCGACATCTCGGAGCCCACTCTCAGGCAAGCGCTGGCGGCGTTCACGCCCGACTCGGGCCCACTCCGGGCCGCGGCCGCCGACGTCCGGGCGCTGCCTTTCCGCGACGCGAGCTTTGATGCCGTCTATTCGATGGGAACGATCGAGCACTTCAACGAAACCGAACAAGCCGTGAAGGAAATCGCGCGCGTGCTGAAGCCTGGCGGGCGCGCGATCATCGGAGTGCCAAACCGGCACGATCCGTTTCTGCGACCGCTGCTCGCCACGTTGCTGCAAGCCGTTGGACTCTACGCATACGGCTACGAAAAATCCTATTCGCGTCGAGCACTGAGGAACATGCTGGAACGTGCAGGGTTCAGCGTGGCGGCCGAGACCTCGATCCTGTTCGTTCCCGGCGGACTGCGTATGCTCGACCTGGCCTGCTACTCCTGGTGCCGTCCGTTGTCGGTGGTGACGGCCGCGCTGATCTGGCCGTTCGTCTGGCTCGATCGCGACGTCCCGGCCGTCAGGAGACACGGGTACCTGCTCGCCACCGTCGCGATCAAGCCAGACCAGGGCTGCTAAACATCTCCGCGGATCGAACGCGTCTCTGGCAGGAATTGGACCGACAGGTCGTCGTGGAGCACGTGCCACCACTCCCGCTCCGGCGAGATCGTGCCGCGGAGCGTCTCCTGCCGCGTCACGGGTTTCTCGGGCGTCTGCGGCGCGCCGGCCACGGCGGCGCCAAGCGCCAGACAGAGAGGCCAATCGAGGTGGACGGCCGTCGGCGTCGGTCTCGGCATGCCGCCGAGTCTACCGCGTCTCGCCCGTTTGGCTTACGATGGTGGACGTCTATCGTTATCATGGTCGACCAATGCTTGGACGGTGGCCCGGAGGTGCGAATTCGCGTCGAGTGTTCACGCGGATGAGTGCGCGGCCTGCTTCGCGCGCGGCGCGCAAGGCCTCACCGCCTCGCCTTCCACGGATTGTTCGCAGACGATCCAAGGTCCATCGCTGGGGCGTCTTTGCCGACCAGCCGATCAACAAGAACACGCGGATCATCGACTACGCCGGCGAGCTCGTGCGCAATCGCGACAGCATCGCGCGAGAGGGGCAGTACCTCGAGCAGGGCTGCATCTGGGTTTTCCGCGTGAATCGGATCTGGAGCCGGGATGCCGCCGTCGACGGCAACATCGCGCGCTTCATCAATCACTCGTGCACGCCGAACTGCTGGTGGGAAGTCGTCGGCCATACCATCTGGATTCGGGCGTCGCGGCGCATCCGCCCCGGCGAAGAACTGACCTACGACTACGCCACGATCGGTGTTCAGACAATCCAGTGCCACTGCAGGCCTGGGTGCACGACACGGCTCTAGCTTCGCTCCAGCTCTTCCATGGAGCAATTGGCTCAGAATCACTGACTCGTCAGGCTGACGAAGGTCAGTTACTTCCTCGCCCCCGCTCCCTAATTGCCGCACAGCTCGGCGTTCCGCTCATATGACAGAAAAACCGATCGTGTCGGGCCCCGTGCCGTCCGATGATGACGCGACTTCCACTGTTCCACCAGTCTGAAGACACTGCCAGCTCGTGCATGCGAAGAAAGATTTTATCAGGACGATCTTTTCGAGAATATAATCGCCACCCAGAGCGTCGGGCCGAGATCTAGTCGAGATCTATCAGTCGGCGTTGCTCACGCAAATATTGGTTATTGAAACGACGGGGTCGTGGCCTTTCGTGACCCGACTGAAAGGACGCGTGTGATCGCAAGACACCACTCTCCAGCGTCGGACCGGCTGGCAGCGCTGAGAACCATCGGCGTCCGCAGCCTGGCCCTGGCGTTCCTCCTACTGGCTCCGCCCGTGACCGGACCCGCCCTCTCGCAGGGTGTATCGCGAGTCACGAGCAGTGTAACGGTCCCGTGGTCCGGAGTCCTCAACGCTGATGTGGAAGACATCTTCGTCACAGGGTCGATCGAGATTCAAGTGGAATCATTCTCACTGCGCGGGACGATGTTCACGAAGTTGCGGAGCAGCATTTCGAAAACGGTCGGCCTGGGGATGACGTCCAGGCAGGATTTCGTGGGAGTCGGAACTGTCATGAACACCTGTTCGCTTCCGGCCAGCTCCGTCGGTCTCGGTCGATTCCCATTGGAGGTCGTCTCCGAGCAGCGTTTGGTCGCCACTGGCTCGATATCCTCGTCATACCAGAGTCTACGCCAGGCGCCTTTGCCTCTGATCTACGAGGTCACGCTGTCGGGCGATGGTCGTGTGCTTGGTGCTCAGGTACGCATGGGCAAAACGCGCTTTCGCGCCGAAGGGGACAGGTGAGGGCTTCCCGTCGTCGCGACCGAGCGAGTGCAAAACGTGCACCCGGGCCGCAATGACCTCCCGGATCGCACGCCCTTTGTTTCGCCGGTGTTGGGAGATGCGCACCCAGTAGCGCAATAACCAGGCGCGCCCGGGAATAGAGCCACCCTCGCGATGAGGTGTCGATGCGGGCCCACGGGTCTTTGTCCCGCTGGTCCTGTGTTCCAGTTGCGTCCGGGATCATCATGATCGGCTGATCTCGAGGTCAATGGCAGTTGCGCCATTGATTTATCGATCCACGCGGCCTTCGTCAGAACCTCCGAGGATTCACGGCATGAATAGTGGTGCTCCAACTGCATCCTGCGACGCCAGTAGACTTCGAGTATTTAGAAGCCCCTTTCATCGCCACACCGCTCCTCTCAGTGTGATTCGATCACCGCTGGCTGGCCGGTCGATCACCACTACCGTGACGATAGCGGCTGTCGCCGCGTTCCTCTGTTTATACCCGTCGAGCGCCGTTGGACAGGTCGACGTGTTGACCTATCACAACGACAACGGCCGTGCCGGACAAAATGTCGCTGAAACCGTTCTCACTCCGGCAAACGTGAACTCCAGCACGTTCGGCAGGCTGTTTTCGTATGACGTCGATGGCAGCGTCTACGCTCAGCCTTTGTATGTGTCGAATCTGCTCATCCCTGGCAAAGGGACTCACAATGTCGTGTTCGTGGCGACCGAACACAACAGCGTCTATGCGTTCGACGCGGACGACAACAACATCGGTCTACTGTGGCGGACGAGCTTCATCGACCCGGCGAACGGCGTGACCACGGTTCCAAGCTCCGATGCCTTTACGTCTGCCATCGTGCCGGAGATCGGGATCACGGGCACTCCCGTCATCGACCGGAGCACGGGCACCTTGTACGTGGTCGCAAAGACCAAAGAGGACCGCCAGGGCGATATCCACTATGTCTTGCGGTTGCACGCCCTGGACATTACGACGGGAGCTGCGAAACTGGGCGGTCCGGCAGTCATTGCCGACATGATCCTGGCGGGCGGAAACTTTGTGTATGTCAGTGGACCCAAGGTACCGGGAGCGGGCGCTGGCAGTGTCAACGGCGAAGTCCCGCTGTGGGCACTGACCCATCTGAACCGATCCGGTCTGCTTTTGGTCGGTGGCGTGGTCTACACCGCTTGGGGATCGCACGATGACAATAACCCGGCTCATGGCTGGATCCTCGGGCACAGCGCGACCACCCTCGCCCCGGTCTCGGTGTTCAATACCACCCCGAACGGTAACCTCGGGGCCATATGGATGAGTGGCGCCGCGCCGGCGGCGGACGCTCAAGGCAACATTTACCTCTCAACTGGCAACGGGACGTTTTCGCCAACCGGTCCATCCCCCGATTTCGGCGACAGCGTGCTCAAGCTCTCCGGCAGCACTGGGCTCAGTGTCGTTCAGTCCTTCACCCCGGCGGACCAGGATCTCCTCAATTCGGCCGATCTGGATTTCGGTGCGGGCGGAGTTGTGGCGCTGCCGGATCAGTCAGGGAGCCGCCCGCATCTTCTGGTGGCTCCGGTAAAGACAGGCAGAGTTTACCTGATCGATCGGGACGATCTCGGAGGTTATCAGCGGTGCGGACCTCAGTGCGATGACGTTGTCCAAGTCATACCGGACGACAACCTGGGTGCGATGTTCGGCATTCCAGCCTATTTCAATGGACAGTTGTATTTTCAGGCCACTGGCGACGCGCTGAAGGCCTACCAGATCTCGAACGGTGCGCTCTCTCCCGTACCCGTGCAATCAGTCACGACTGTCGGCTTTCCGGGGGCGGTGCCGAGCGTATCGGCTAACGGCTCGAGCAATGGCATCGTCTGGATCGTCCGCCGGTCGTCCACGCTGCCTTCCAGCAGTCCGGCGGTTTTGCACGCCTACGATGCCTCGAATCTGTCCAACGAACTGTACAACACACTCCAGGTGCCCACGGACCAGTTGAACTGGGCCATAAAGTTTGCAGTGCCCACCATTGCCAACGGCAAGGTGTATGTCGGCTCACAGTCCACCGTTGACGTGTTGGGCTTGCGGCCGAATTCCGGCAACGGGGCCCTGAGCGGCAATGTCACCACATCCAGTGCGTCAGTCAACTTGTCATCGGAAGGGCCCAGTGACTGGATTCATTGGGGCGCTGGCGGTGTGAACCGAAAAGTGGACGGCGGCGGTCAGATCAGCGCCGTCACGCCAGTGGGAGGCGGATCGGTTCTCACTTATGACGACGACCCGAGGCTCCTGAGCTGGACAGGTGGAACACCGACCGCCAGCAGTTCCAATAATCCGTCCGGCTTTTATACGCTCGGGACGGGCAGAGGCTTTACGTTCACAGCGCCGGCTGATGCCACCGAGCGGAGGCTGATCGTGCACGTCGGCGGCTGGCACAGTGGTGGAACGTTGACGGCGCACTTGTCGGACGCTTCGGCGGTCGATTACACGGATGCCTCGACCACTTTGAATATTCAATACGATCGCAACTACACGCTGACCTATCGGGCCGCAGGGCCGGGCCAGACGTTACGTGTGACGTGGACCATGGTCTCTGGTGACAGCAACGTGAATATCAGCGCCGCGGCGCTAAGTGGTGCGCCAACGACTGGCATCACGGCAACGGCGGGAACGCCGCAGAGCACGGTCGTCAATACGGTGTTCGGGACGGCGCTGCAGGCGACGGTGCGAGATGCGGGGAACAATCCGGTGCCGGGTGTCACCGTGACGTTCACGGCGCCGGCCAGCGGGGCGAGCGCCGGTTTCGGAGGATCGGCGACGACGACGGCGACGACCAATGGCAGCGGCGTGGCGACGGCGCCCGCGCTGACGGCGAATGGGACAGCGGGCAGCTACACGGTGACGGCGTCCGCGCCGGGCATTCCGACATCGGCTGGCTTCAACCTGACCAACACGGCCAGTGTGGCCACGACGGTCAGCGCCACGGCCGGAACGCCGCAGAGTGCGGTGATCAATACGGCGTTTGGAACGGCGCTGCAGGCGACGGTGCGGGACGCGGGGAACAACCCGGTGCCGGGTGTCACCGTGACGTTCACGGCGCCAGCCAGCGGGGCGAGCGCTCGTTTCGGAGGCTCGGCGACGGCCACGGCAACGACGAGTGGCAGCGGCATTGCGACGGCGCCGACGCTGACCGCCAACGGGACGCTCGGCAGCTACATCGTGACGGCGTCCGCGCCGGGTGTGGCCACGCCGGCCAACTTCAGCCTGACCAACGTGGCCATGGTCGCCGGATCCTTGTCAGGCAGTGTGAACACCTCCTCGGCATCGGTGAACCTGGCGACGGAGGGCACGACCGACTGGATCACGTGGGGATCGGGTGGTGTCAATCGCAAGGCGGGGGGCGGCGCGCAACTCAGTGACTTCACGCAGGTAGGGACCGGATCGGTTCTGCTCTACGACGATGACCCACGGTTTCTGAACTGGACGGGCGGTACGCCCACACCTAACCGGATAAACGATCCGACCGGGTCGTTCATCTTCGGGACGGGCAACGGCTTCACGTTCACGGCGCCGGCCGACACCACTCAGCGGACGCTGATTGTGCACGTAGGCGGCTGGCAAAGCGGCGGGAGGCTGACGGCACAGCTGTCGGACGGGTCGGCGGGAAGCTACAGCGATACGTCGAGCACGGTCGGGAACGTCCAATACGATCGCAACTACAGCCTGTCGTACCGCGCTGGCGGTCCCGGGCAGACGTTGCGCGTGACCTGGACGATGGTGTCGAGTGGCGGCAGCGATGGCAATGTGAGCATCAGCGCGGCGGCACTCGTCGTCACGTCGACGGGCAGCGTGACGGCGACGGCCGGCACGCCTCAGAGCACGGTGGTCAACACGGCGTTCGGCACCGCGCTGCAGGCGACGGTGCGGGACGCGGGGAACAATCCGGTGGCAGGCGCGACCGTGACGTTCACAGCGCCGGCCAGCGGGGCGAGCGCCGGGTTCGGAGGATCGGCGACCGCGACGGCGACGACCGATGGCAGCGGCGTGGCGACCGCCCCGACGCTGACCGCGAATGGGACGGCAGGCAGCTACACCGTGACGGCGTCGGCGCCGGGCGTGGCGACACCGGCCAATTTCAGCCTGACGAACACGGCGGGCGCGGCCGCCAGCGTCGCGGCGACCGCGGGAACGCCGCAGAGTACGGGCATCAACGCGACGTTTGGCACCGCGCTGCAGGCGACGGTGCGGGACGCCGGGAACAATCCGGTGGCGGGCGTGACGGTGACGTTCACGGCGCCGGCCAGCGGGGCGAGCGCCGGTTTCGGAGGATCGGCGACGGTGACGGCGACGACCGATAGCAGCGGTGTGGCGACAGCACCGGCGCTGACCGCGAACGGGACACTGGGCGGCTACACGGTGACGGCGTCGGCGCCGGGCGTGGCGACGCCGGCCAATTTCAACCTGACGAACACGGCGGGCGCGGCCGCCAGCGTCGCGGCGAGCGCGGGAACGCCGCAAAGCACGGTCATCAACACGACGTTTGGGACGGCGCTGCAGGCGACGGTCCGAGATGCGGGGAACAATCCGGTGGCGGGCGTGACGGTGACGTTCACGGCGCCGGCGACCGTCGCGAGCGCCCGTTTCGGGGGCTCGGCGACGGCGACGGCGACGACCGACGGCAGCGGCGTGGCGACGGCACCAACGCTGACCGCGAATGCGACGGCAGGCAGTTACACCGTGACGGCGTCGGCGTCGGGCGTCGCCACGCCGGCCAACTTCAGTTTGACCAACACGACGGGTCCGGCCGCCGGTGTGACGGCGACGGCGGGGACGCCGCAGAGCACGGTGGTCAACACCGCGTTTGGCACAGCGCTGCAGGCGACGGTGCGGGACGCGGGGAGCAACCCGGTGGCAGGCGTGACCGTGACGTTCACGGCGCCGGTCAGCGGGGCGAGTGCCGGTTTCGGAGGCTCGGCGACCGCGACGGCGACGACCGATGGCAGCGGCGTGGCGACCGCCCCGACGCTGACCGCGAATGGGACGGCAGGCAGCTACACCGTGACGGCGTCGGCGCCGGGCGTGGCGACACCCGCCAATTTCAGCCTGACGAACACGGCTGGCCCGGCCGCCAGCGTCACGGGGACCGCGGGTACGCCGCAGAGCACGGTCATCAACACGACGTTCGGGACGGCGCTGCAGGCGACGGTGCGGGATGCGGGGAACAATCCGGTGGCAGGCGTGACCGTGACGTTCACGGCGCCGGCGAGCGGGGCGAGCGCCCGGTTCGGAGGCTCGGCCACGGCGACGGCGACGACCAATGGCAGCGGCGTGGCGACGGCGACGGCGCTGACGGCCAATGCCACGGTGGGGAGCTACACGGTGACGGCGTCGGCGCCGGGCGTCGCCACGCCGGCCAACTTCAATTTGACCAACACCACAGGTCCGGCCGCCAGCGTGACGGCGACGGCGGGGACGCCGCAGAGCACGGTGGTCAACACCGCGTTTGGCATCGCGCTGCAGGCGACAGTCCGGGATGCGGGGAACAACCCGGTGTCGGGTGTAACCGTGACGTTCACGGCGCCGGCGAGCGGCGCGAGCGCCCGGTTCGGAGGCTCGGCGACGGCGACGGCGACGACCAATAGCAGCGGCATCGCGACCGCGCCGACGCTGACGGCGAACGGGACGGTGGGCAGTTACACGGTGACGGCGTCCGCGCCGGGGGTGGCCACGCCGGCCAATTTCACCTTGACCAACACGGCTGGCCCGGCCGCCAGCGTCACGGCGACCGCGGGAACGCCACAGAATGCGGTCATCAACACCGCGTTTGCGACGGCGCTGCAAGCGACGGTGCGGGATGCGGGGAACAATGCGGTGGCGGGCGTGACCGTGACGTTCACGGCGCCGGCGACCGGGGCGAGCGCGAGCTTTGGAGGTTCAGCGACGGCGACGGCGCCGACCAACGCCAGCGGCGTCGCGACGGCGCCGACGCTGACGGCAAACGGGACCCTGGGCAGCTACACGGTGACGGCGTCCGCGCCGGGCGTGGCCACGCCGGCCAATTTCACCCTGACCAACGTGGCCGTGGCCGTCGGAGCCTTGTCGGGCAGTGTGACCACCTCTTCAGCGGCGGTCAACCTGGCGACCGAGGGCGCGGCCGACTGGATCGATTGGGGCACGGGCGGTGTGAACCGCAAGGCGGCGGGTGGCGCGCAGTTGAGCACGTTCACCGTGGTGGGGAGCGGCGCCGTCTCGATCTACACCGACGATCCGCGGCTCGTGAGTTGGACCGGCGGTACACCCACGGCCAGCCGCACGAACGATCCGAGCGGGTCGTTCATTTTCGGGACCGGGAACGGCTTCACGTTCACGGCGCCGGCCGACACCGCTCAACGAACGCTGATTGTGCATGTAGGCGGGTGGCAAAGCGGGGGAACGCTGACGGCGCATCTGTCGGACGCGTCGGCGGCGGACTACAGCAATGCATCGGGCACGATCTTGAACGTCCAATACGATCGCAACTACACCCTGACCTACCGGGCGAACGGCCCGGGGCAGACGCTGCGCGTGACCTGGACGATGGTGTCGAGCGGCGGCAGCGACGGCAACGTGAGCATCAGCGCGGCGGCACTCAGTGTGACGTCGACGGGCAGTGTGACGGTGGCGGCGGGGACGCCGCAAAGCACGATCGTCAACACGGCATTTGGCACGGCGCTGCAGGCGACGGTGCGGGATGCGGGGAACAATCCGGTGTCGGGTGTGACCGTGACGTTCACGGCGCCGGCGAGCGGGGCCAGCGCCCGTTTCGGGGGCTCGGCGACGGCGACGGCGACGACCAATGGCAGCGGGGTGGCGACGGCACCGACGCTGACCGCCAATGGGACGGCAGGCAGCTACACCGTGACGGCGTCGGCGCCTGGCGTGGCGACCCCGGCCAATTTCAACCTGACCAACACGGCTGGCGCGGCCGCCAGCGTCACGGCGACGGCGGGAACGCCGCAGAGCACGGTCGTGAACACGGCGTTTGGGACGGCGCTGCAGGCGACGGTGCGGGATGCGGGGAGCAATCCGGTATCGGGTGTGACCGTGACGTTCACGGCGCCGGCGAGCGGGGCCAGCGCCAGGTTCGGAGGCTCGGCGACGGCGACGGCGACGACCAATAGCAGCGGCATCGCGACCGCGCCGACGCTGACGGCGAACGGGACGGCGGGCAGTTACACGGTGACGGCGTCCGCCCCCGGGGTGGCGACACCGGCCAATTTCACCTTGACCAACGTGGCGATGGCCGTCGGATCCCTGGCTGGCAGTGTCACCACCTCTTCGGCGGCGGTGAACCTGGCGACGGAGGGCGCGACCGATTGGATCGATTGGGGCACGGGCGCTGTGAACCGCAAGGCGGGTGGCGGCTCGCAATTGAGCACGTTCAGCGTGGTGGGGAGCGGCGCCGTCACCATCTACACCGACGATCCGCGGCTCGTGAGTTGGACCGGCGGCACGCCCACGGCCAGCCGCACGAACGATCCGAGCGGGTCGTTCATTTTCGGGACCGGGAACGGCTTCACGTTCACGGCGCCGGCCGACACCGCTCAACGGACGCTGATTGTGCACGTGGGGGGCTGGCGGAGCGGCGGCACGCTGACGGCGCATCTGTCGGATGGCTCGGCCGTCGACTACACGAACACGTCAGCGACCGCGAATATTCAATACGACCGGAATTACACCTTGACGTACCGAGCCGGGGGACCGGGGCAGACGTTGCGCGTGACCTGGTCGATGGTGTCAACTGGCGGCAGCGATGGCAATGTGAACATCAGCGCGGCGGCACTCAGTACCAGCCCCTAGTGTCCTGCGTTCGACGATTTAGTACACGGCTTCCGGCGCGCGGCGCCCGCATGGCAAGGCGCGACGACCGAGGATACCGGGAGTATCTGAGGGAGGAGCAACGTCGCCAGGCGGGATGCCCCGACCGGAAGACGTCCTAAAGCGTCGGACGCAGGACACTAGCCCGTGGTAAAAGCCGGGCTGCATTCGACGGGCGATGCATCCCGGCTGGCGGCGTTGCTGCTCGCGCACATACTCCCCGTATTGCCGGTCGTCGTGCCTTGCCGGCGGGGCGCCTTGCCGGCGGGGCGCCTCGCCCGTCTCGGTGCGTCGGTGGGAGCGTTTCAGTCGCGCCGTCGCCCGGCGATTCGATAGAGCTTCGTCGCTGTGCGAATGTACAGGCTGCCGTTCGAGATGGCCGGCGTGGCGAGCGTGAACTCGTCGAGCTGGTTTCGGCCGGTCACCTTGAACTCCGCGCCGGCCTGGATCACGTACGTCGTTCCGTCTTCGTTCAACGCGAAGATCTTTCCGTTGTACGCCCACGGCGATGCGGAGAAGGTCCCGCCATCGGTCGCGATCCGCTGGCGGCCGTAGACCTCCTGGCCCGTAAGGGCGTCGGTCGCGATGAGAATGCCCCGATCGAGCAGCGAGTAGTAGGTGCCGCCCGCGATCAGGCCCGAAGGGTATGAGCCGGCCAGCGTCGGGTGCGACCACACCACGAAATCGTTGCTGCGCTGACCCGAGGCGAGCGTGATGTCGCCGGTGGCGCCCGGACGAATGGCATAGACCGGCCGAACCGAATCGGTCGGGTAGCCCGAGCTGACGTAGAGCAGCCCGCCCGACGCAAACGGCGTGGCGGCATGAATCGACGTCATCCCGGCCAGCTCCCACAGCGCCTTGCCGTTGGTGTCATACGAGCGGATTCGTGTGCTCGAGGTCGTGATGATCTCGGTCCGGAGGTCGTTCTGCCAGACAAACGGCGTCGACCATGCCGATCGCTCTTCGCGCGGGGTGCGCCACAGCTCGTTGCCGGTCGCTGCATCGTACGCGGCGAGGGACGACTGCGCCTCGTTGTCGCTGACGATGTAGAGCCGCCCGTCGTGGAGCGCCGGCGAGGCGGCGGCTCCCCAGCCCATCCTCATCGGCAGCACGTCCATCGGTTTCGACCAGACGACCGTGCCGTCGAAATCGAGCGCGTAGAGACCGGCGTAGCTCAGATACACGTAGAGCCGCTCGCCGTCGGTTACCGGCGTCTCCGAGGCGAGCGAATTCTTCTGATGAACCGGCTGCCCCGGCCGCGACGTCCGCAAGACGCGTTCCCAGCGAATCGTGCCGGTCCGTGCCGAGATGTCGTAGACCATCCATCGGTGCTCGGACGGCGTTCGGTCGACGTCATTGCCCGTCATCGTGCCGCCAAGCGAGCCTGCGATGTATTGCTGCACCGGGCGGAACGTATCCACCGGTTTCGCGACATCCACAGCCGTGACGACGAACACGTGATCCCCCCACACCACGGGGGAACTCCAGCCCCGGCCGGGAATGTCGAGTCGCCACGCGACATTCTCGGTCAGCGACCATCGATCGGGCAGAACAGGGTCATCCGCGACGAGACCGCTCGTCGCGCCACGGAATCGCGGCCAGTTCTGGGCACGAGGACTCGCCCCAACGGCCACGACAAGGACCAGGACGACGCTGAAAACATGTTTCATGAGCGTGACCGCGTTCCCTTTCGAAGGTCGCCGCCATTGTAGCGATTTCACCAAGGCGAGGACAGCCGAGTGAGCCAGACACGGAAGTGCCATCGGCCTGGCCTGAGCAGGTTTGCCGTCCGCCCGGGCTCGGCCGTTGCGATCGCGGACGCACGTGCTGTCGACATCGACCGACCTGCAGCGCTTGCTGCGTCCCGCGAGGCAGTGGATCGGGCTGGCATGACGCTGTAGGCTATGCGTCAACACCCACACCGTGTTCTCTGTCGCCACAAAGGAACGACACATGATCATGTCTCGACTGACGCATCTTGCACTCGGCGCCGTTCTGGCGTCCGTGATCGTGCTGAACCCCACGCCTGGCGCGCAGGCACAGGGACAGGCGTGCGATCGTGCCTGTCTGCGCACGACGCTCGACGCCTACCTCGATGCGGTGATCAAGCACGACCCTGCCGCGGCACCGCTCATGATCGGATTCCGTCAGACCGAGAACGCCGTCGTGGTGCGTCCGGGCAACGGACTGTGGAAGACGATGACCGGGCTCGGAAGCATGCAGCGTCGCTACCTGGATCCGGTCACCGGGCAGGCCGCCTATTTCGGCATCATCCAGGAAGGCGGTGCAGCGGCGGTCGTGACGCTGCGCGCCAAGGTCGATGACCGGAAGATTTCGGAAGCGGAGTGGCTCCTCGCGCGCGCCGGCGAAGTCGGACCGAACGGACCGAACGGCAACGTCTTCAACGCCGAGAGCCTCGCGGCGAATCCGCCGCCGGAGCGGACGGTGCCGAAGGCGCAGCGGCTGTCACGCGCGTCGTTGCTCGGCATCACGAACAGCTACTTCGACGGACTGACTACCCACGACGGGAACATCATCGAGCATGAGCCCGGCTGCACGCGCGTCGAGAACGGGACGGTGATGACCAACCGCCCGGGGCGCAACGGCGGCCCTCCAGGAGGCGACTGCGCGGCCGGTCTGGAAAATTTCAATGCGTCGATTGTGGCGGCGCGACGCTATCCGATCGTCGACGAAGAGGCGCAGGCGGTGCTGGCACTCGCCGTGTTTCTTCGCAAGCCCGGATCACCGGTGCGGCGCAACATGTTCAGCGAATGGTTCTTCATCGACAACGCCAAGATTCGTCTCATCTATTCGGCGATGTTCTATCCGCCGCCCGAGCAGCCGGTGCCGAACTGGCCGCCGTATGACGGCAACTTCCCGATTCCGGTGTACGCCGCGCAGCCGGCCACCAATCGGTAAGGCACGCGCAGTTCGACGTGTACCACCGAGCGCACCGAGGCAAAACACCAGTCTTGCGCGGCGGCTGTTCCGTCAGGTTGCGATACGGCTTACACTCACGCCAGAGCCCGAGAGGCGTCGATCGATGGGATTCTCGAAATACGCTCGACTGCTGGCGATCTGCTGCGCGGCGTATCCGCTCTCGGTGGCGGTCACTGCGCAACGTGGCGGCATCGCGTCCCTGAAGGGCGTCGAGATCCCTCACCCCGCCGATGCGGCGCGTTACGTCGCCGATCCGCAGGCGCTGGTCGTTCTCGGCAAAGCGCTGTTCTGGGACGTGCAGGTGGGCAGCGACGGCCGCACCGCGTGCGCGACGTGTCACTTCCACGCTGGCGCGGACCACCGCGTCACGAACCAGATCGCCGGCCCGGCGACCTCGACGGCACCGGCGCGGCCTAACACGACGCTGTCGATCGGCGACTTTCCGTTTCACACCTTCGCGAATCCGAACGACAACGGTTCGGAGGTCACCCGGCATCGCCGTGAGGTCGTCGGATCCGCAGGCGTCGTCCAACGGACCTTCGTCGCCGTCACCGACAACGGTGCACTCGACGTGGGTGCCGACACCGGCGGTTCAGGTGTCTTCACGCTCAGTGGACTGAAGGTTCGCCAGGTGACGTCCCGCAATGCCCCGAGCGTCATCAACGCCGTGTTCAACCTGCGAAATTTCTGGGACGGGCGCGCCAACGACACCTTCAACGCCGCGACACCGTTCGGTGCCGCGGATGCGCGGGCGCGCGTCCTCGTGGCGGTGGGCGGCACCCTCAGTCCCGAGATCGTCCGACTGGACGCGTCGAGTCTCGCGTCCCAGGCGGTCGGTCCGCCGCTGAATGCGCTCGAGATGTCGTTCGACGGCCGCACGTGGACACACCTCGGCCGCAAGATGTTCACGCTGACGCCGCTGGCACGACAGACTGTGGCTGGCGACGACAGCGTCCTCGGCCCGTCTGCCAATGTCGGCGGTACGGGCCTACGGCCCGACGTGAGCTACGTGGCCCTCATTCGCGCGTCGTTTCAGCCCTCGTACTGGAGCAGCCCGGCGGTGATCGACGCCGATGGCCGCGTCCTCGTCGCGGTCGGCGAACCGACTGGCAACCGCGAGTTCAACCAGATGGCGTACAACTTCGGCTTGTTCTTCGGTCTTGCCGTGCAAGCGTACGAGTCCACCCTGGTCAGCGACGATACTCCCGTGGATCTGTTTCTCGATGGTGATGCCGGAGCCTTGACCGATATCCAGCAGCAGGGCCTCAATGAGTTCCGCAGCGGCGGCTCGCAGTGTACCCAATGCCATCAGGGACCGGAACTTTCGGCGGCGGGTGTCACCACCGCATCGCGTAGCAATTCCCTCGATCCGCGCGCGGTTGGGTTCTTCCGCACGGGCGTCAGCGCGATTGAGGACGATCCGGGCGCGGCGGGCCTTGACGGGTCTGGCGCGCCGCTGTTTCCTGCCGCACCAGGCAGCCGCGCGAGTGGAGCATTCAAGTCACCGGGACTCCGCAATGTGGAGCTGACGGGACCGTACTTCCATACCGGCGGCGCCGCGACGCTCGAGCAGGTTCTCGAGTTCTACGCGAGGAATGGCGATGTCCCGGGCGGCGGCAACCTCGGGCCTGGCATGGGCAACATCCGCTTGAATCAGCAGGAGCGTGGACAGATCGTGGAGTTCCTCAAGGCGCTCACCGACGATCGTGTGCGATTCGAGCGGGCGCCTTTCGATCATCCGTCGCTCTGCGTGCCTGTCGGCTACGCCGAGAATCCACCAGCCGTGCTGCGGCCGGACCCGTCGTCGGGTGGCAGCAGCGCCGCAGATTCCTGGAGTCTGGTTCAGGCGGTCGGACAGCGCGGTAACGCGGTGCCGCTTCAGACCTTCGCCGAATTGTTGGCAGGTGTCGGCCGCGATGGATCCCGCGCGCACACGCTCAATCAGTCGTGTGCGCCCTAGTGTCCCGTGGATCAAATCGGTCAGCGGCGGTTGCCGCGTTGTGATATCGGCGCCGTCGAGTTTGGAAGATCCAAACGCGAAGTCGCCCGGGAAGAGGACGAGCGGCGCGTCAGCCGCGCCGCTCGTCAAGTGCGATGAGAAGTCAGGACTGCGAAGTGCCGATTGTCGAAGAATCCGCGTTTCTTGGCAGCCCGTGAGTTAGTGCCGAATCTGGGACGAAATATCCGTCAGTTCGTACACCTCGCAAGTGCCTCGCTCTGATATGAGTCCCGCGTCGGGATTCGGGTTGAGCCGCATCACCCGTGGCGTCATCACCCAGGGCTCCACAAGCACTTCCGGATCCTCGACAGTGACTTCGTAGCGAATCTCATTACCCTGACGCGTGAATTTTTCCACGACATGCATCTGATCGGAATGGAAAAAACCGCCGCGCGCCAGCCAGGTCGTATCGTAAAACGAGATGGAGTCGAGCACCAGCGTGTCGCCGTCCCAGCGTCCTACGGTATACCCCGTAAACTTGCTCTCCAGCGCCTTCGCCGGGTCGTGCTTGCGGCCGTCGGTCGGGACCACGCGAATATCCACGTATCCGCCGCCGCCGTCGACACCGGCCCCGTAGAGAAGGGTGACGTCGTTAGCGGTTTGGAAGATGCGCCGGGGAGGACCCTGCCGCGGAATCCCCAGCGGCTGGCAGGTCATGACCGGATCTTCCTTGTTCGTCCACATGTCGAGCTGCTGGATCTTGTCCCAGTGCTGGGGTTTATATACTGGGCGATTCGGACCGAACCGCGAGGGCGCCTCGAACTCGAAGTCCATGGTCTGATTGATCTGCCGCGTGCAGTCGACCTGGGTCGGACCGCAGCGACGATTCCCGTAGCGCCAGTTCATGCCTGGGACGTTCCAGTTCCCAGTCAGGTCGGGTTTGCCGTTGGCGGTTCGCGGCGTCGGTTGATTCTGCGTGGACGCCGTCTGAACCTGGCTTGGCACGGGCCTCGCGGGCGGGGCCGGCATCGTCACCGTGATCGCCTTCTGCACGCTTGCCGGCACCGGCATCACCACATACACGCTGCCGGTTTCCGTCTCGACCGTCGTCAGGTCGCGCGCGACGACGCCGTTCCGGCGCTCGACCATCTTGCCGGCGTACAACACCTCGACTTTGTTTAGGGGGTTGTTCCAGTCTTTGTAGTCGCTGTAGGTGAACTCGATGGTCGCCGCCCCTTGTTTGACCACGACGCGCTCGGCCATGTACTTCGCGTCGAGCGTGGCGCTCGCGGTCGCGCCTGGGACGCCGGGAATCGGGAACGTCACGACCGGCTTGCCCGCTTCCCACGCCACGGACGTCTTGCCGGCGGTCGCGCCTCCATCCTGCAGAAGAGTGCCGGGGTTGGCTCCCCACTCCGCTGTCTCCGAGACACCCGTGAGCGCCGCTTTGGGCGCGCCCTGAGGACTCGCCCACAGGCGGACGAGACGCTCCTGCACGGCAGCCGGCATCGGTGTGGCCTTCCCTTTCCCCGCCACGATCTCCGCGCCCGGGATGTCTTCGTTCCAGGCGTACTGGCCGCTGACGACCTCCACGTTCGAATACGCCTGTCCGTTGGGCCGTGTGCACGTGTACTGGATCCGCTGCCCCGCCGTCTGATAGTTGGTGCTGACGCGGTATTTGGTCAGCGTGCAGGGCTGTCCGTCCACCTGCATGGTGCCCTTGCCCTGATACTCGAGCGAGACGATCAACTCGTGCTCGTCGAGGCCCCGCAGCATGCCCGTGTACCAGGTCCAGTTGAAGAGCACGGCGCGCAGGTCCTTGGCGCCGGCCGACGGCCTATACGGCGGAGGTGCCGCAGGATCACCCCGCTGCGCCTGCGCGCCGGCCGTCAACAGCCCGCTGATCGCGAGAGCGACTCCGAACGCGATGCCGTTCCGGATCGTCCGTTGTCGAACAGGCACGGAGATCCGCCCTTGTTGATCAGTCATTTGGGTTTCCGGCGGAGATCTCGATCACCTTCCCCTCGGCTGTGGTAATCGACTTGAGAAACCCCAACGGAGCACCATTCCTCGCCGGGATGAACTTCGCGGTAATAGCTTCCCCGGCTTTGAGGGCATTCGGTCCGACTTTACTGATCCCCCGTTGCGCGAGGGTGGTCGCGGACCCTGTCGTAAAGACCCAGTCGGTGGTCGTGCCATCCGGGTTCTTGACCGTGAGCGTCAGCGACCCGTGGGGATTCACAAACAGGATTTTCGTGAGCGTCCCCGCCACCTCCATATCCTTGGCTTTCATGTCATAGACGCCCGCGAGGGAATGATGCGCCTGTACCGACACACTGGCCATCAGCCAACCGCCTACAACGACGCATCCCAAAAATTTCCCAATCATTCGTGCCTCCGTGAAGGGTGATGGACACCAGGTTCCACCCCAAAGCCGCCGCAAAGAAACCTGATTCAGTATCGCAGGATCGTAGCACTGCGAGCGCCCTGGCTCAAGCTAAGGTTGTGATGTCACGAGCGGCCGTGTCTTGTCCGCCAGGCCAGCCCTTCCCGTGGAAAAACGCCCCCTTTCCACCCGATCATGGTTCTTACGGTTCCCTGATGCGATCCTGCTGAATCCCACAGGTGCCGGGCCAACCCTGCACGCAGGCGCGTGCGTAGAGCTGTGCGGGCTCCTGGTCCGGGAACGGGCCCTTGCTGCCGCGCAGGATGAACCGGTAGTCGGCAACCGCCGGCGCGTCGCGGCGGAACATGTAGCCTTGCGCGATGGCGACGGCGTTGTCGCAGCCGGCGGAGAATTGCAGCCCGCACGCGCGCTCGAACACCATCGCCGCGCGGGGGCGATTGGCGTAGTGCTCGGTCAGCAGAATGCCGAGCTCGTTGCACGCCCATCCGGACCCGTCCTCGCAGTAGCCGTCCTCCAGAAAATACGCATCCTCGCAGGCGCTGCGCGCATTGGCCGCACACGCCTTCTGCCAGAACGGCAACCATTGCCCCGGATGCGTGTCGCCGAGGTACCCGGACGCGCTCATGGCGCCGAACGCCACCACCCACACGCTGATGTACGCCAGGTGACGCTGTCGCGGGACCATCCCCCGCCCCCACGCCGAGGGATCGATTCTCTGGAGCAGCGGCGACCGCGCCAGCCTATCGAGCAGCTTCGCGGACAGATTGAGCAGCGGCACCTGCAGCAGCTTGTCGTAGAACCCGGGCAGCCCCGCGCGCAACAGCGCGCTATACAGGAGGACGGTGGTCAGCCCGTAGAGCACACCGTAGCCGATGCGCCCCAGTTCGGTGCGCGGTGACGTCGCCGGATCGGTGAACAGCAGGTGCATGCCAAGAAACACGGCAATGGGCACATGCGCGTCGGAGAAGAAAAAGACACCGGTCGCGGCGTAGTAGACCGCACTGCAGACGAACGTCGTCAACACGGCCGCCATGGTCATCGGCGTGACGCCGAACAGATACTGCCCCGGCAGCCCGATGAGAAAGATCGCGAGATACATCTGGGGCGGGTAGAACTCGGTTTGCGCCACCTGGAAGCCCCAGGTCATCTCGGTCGCGTTGGTGATCAGCAGGAGCACCGACACCAACGCGAGCGGGAACGACGACGGGTTGAAGATGTGCGTGTTCACGCCGTCACGTGTCCAGCGCAGGAACTCCTTGGCGAGAAAGCCGAGCGCCACCAGCCCGAATTGCAGGTAGAACCAGTCGTCCTTGAACCAGAAGAACAGGGTGATGCTGAAGATCACGGGGAACGGGCCAAAGCCGAGCGAGAAGGTGCGGCGGTGCGTCCACGAGAGCAGGCTGTCGAAGCCGTAGGCAAACAGGAGCTGCGCGGCAATGAGCGGCGCGGCGTGATAGACCTCGCGCCAGTAGTAGCCCCAATAGAGGATCAGCGTGCCTTGCAAACAGGCCTGCAGGTAGTGCTGGCGGCGCAGCACGATTTCAAGCGCGACCTTCTGCCTGCGGCGCAGGACGCCGAACAGCAGCCCGCTCCACGCGAGCAGGAAGAGCGCGGCGGCGACGACGGAGGCGCGCACCACGGAACGCTGCTGCAGCATGGGGAGTTGGCTGAGCAGGAGCAAGCCGGCGACGAAGCAGGCGTTGAGGACGAAGGCGCCACCGGCCGAGAGCACGGTGCCGGCAGCTGGGGCAGCGGCCGGCGTTCGCGCAGCCATGGCCGCTCCTCGAGACCTCTTCATGGATCGTTAGTCTAGTGTCGTGTCTCAGAAGTTCGTTGGCAAATTTTCCGGGCGCGGCGCCCGGATCG